>CAZREB010000002.1:0-472359 GCA_964599095.1 uncultured Bordetella sp. | reverse complement strand
TGGGACCTGCTCACCAACGTCTACAAGCTGCCGAAGGACAAGCTCTGGGTCACCGTCTACCAGACCGACGACGAGGCCTATGACATCTGGGCCAAGGACATCGGCGTGCCGACCGACCGGATCGTGCGCATCGGCGACAAGCCCGGGGGTGCGAAATTCCAGTCGGACAACTTCTGGCAGATGGCCGATACCGGGCCTTGCGGTCCCTGCAGCGAGATCTTCTACGACCACGGCCCCGAAGTGGCCGGCGGCCCGCCCGGATCTCCCGAAGCCGATGGCGACCGCTACATCGAGATCTGGAACCTTGTGTTCATGCAGTTCAACCGGGACGAAAAGGGCGTCATGCATCCGCTGCCCAAGCCTTCGGTCGACACCGGTATGGGGCTCGAACGGGTGGCGGCGGTCCTCCAGGGGGTCCATTCAAATTACGAAATCGACCTCTTCCAGGACCTGATCCGCGCGGCGGCGCGAGAGACCGGTGCCACCGACCTGAAGAGCCCTTCGCTCAACGTGATCGCCGACCACATCCGGGCGTGCTCGTTCCTGATCGTCGACGGCGTGATCCCGGGGAGCGAAGGCCGCGGCTACGTGCTGCGCAGGATCATCCGGCGCGCGATCCGCCACGGCTACAAGCTCGGCCAGAAGCAGGCGTTCTTCTACAAACTCGTTGAGGACCTCGACAAGGCGATGGGCGCCGCCTACCCGGAACTGACGGCGGACAAGGAGCGGGTCGCACAGGTGCTGAAGACCGAGGAGGAACGCTTCGCCGAAACGCTCGAGCACGGCATGAGCGTGCTCGAAGGAGCGCTCGCGGGCGAGTCGCCGATGCTCGACGGCGAGACGGTATTCAAGCTCTACGACACCTTCGGCTTTCCCGTGGACCTTACCGCCGACATCGGCCGCGAGCGCGGCATCCAGATCGACTTCGCAGGTTTCGAGGCCGCGATGCAGGCGCAGCGCGAGCGCGCGCGTTCGGCTTCGCGCTTCTCGATGAGCGCGGGCCTGGACTACTCGGGCACCAAGACGGAGTTCCACGGTTACGACACCCTGGCGCTCAAGGGCAAGGTCATCGCCCTGTATCGCGAAGGCGCGCAGGTGCCGGTGCTGAATGCGGGCGAATCCGGCGTCGTGGTGCTGGACAAGACGCCTTTCTACGCCGAGTCCGGCGGGCAGGTCGGCGACCGCGGCGAACTCGCCGCGCCCGGCGGCACGTTCACCGTCGAGGACACGCAGAAGATCCAGGCCGAGGTCTTCGGCCACCACGGCACCGTCAAGGCCGGCGTGATCCGGGTAGACGAGACGGTGAGCGCGCAGGTCGACAAGGTCTCGCGCGCGCGCGCCGCATGGAACCATTCGGCCACGCACCTGATGCACGCCGCGCTGCGCGAAGTGCTGGGCAAGCACGTGCAGCAGAAAGGCTCCCTCGTGGATGCGCAGAAGACGCGCTTCGACTTCTCGCATAACGAGCCGATGACCGAAGCGCAGATGCGCAAAGTCGAGGAACTGGTCAATCGCGAAATCCGCCGCAACAGCGAAGTGCAGGCGCGCATCATGAAGTACGACGATGCGATCAAGGCCGGCGCGATGGCGCTTTTCGGCGAGAAGTACGGCGACGAAGTTCGCGTGCTCGGCATGGGCGACTTTTCGACCGAGCTGTGCGGCGGCACGCACGTGCAGCGCACCGGGGACATCGGCCTGTTCAAGATCGTGTCGGAGACCGGCGTGGCCGCCGGCATCCGCCGGGTCGAGGCGGTCACCGGCGAAGGGGCGATCGCCTACGTGCAGGCGCAGGAAGCACGCCTGTCCGAGGCGGCCTCCGCGGTCAAGGCCCAGCCGCAGGAACTCACCGCGCGCATCGGGCAGATCCTCGACAACGTCAAGAACCTGGAGCGCGAGCTGGCCAAGTTGAAATCGAAGCTCGCCTCATCCCAGGGCGACGACCTCGCCGGGCAGGCGGTCGACGTGAAGGGCGCGCGGGTCCTTGCCGCGACGATGGAAGGCGCCGACGCAAAAGCGCTGCGCGAGACGATGGACAAGCTGAAGGAAAAGCTGAAGAGCGCGGCGATAGTGCTGGGCGCAGTGTCCGACGGCAAGGTGTCGCTGATCGCCGGGGTGACGGCCGACCTGACCGGCAAGGTCAAGGCCGGCGAACTGGTGAATTTCGTCGCGCAGCAGGTCGGGGGCAAGGGCGGCGGGCGCCCCGACATGGCGCAGGCCGGCGGCACCGAGCCCGCCAAGCTTGCCGGCGCGCTAGGGTCGGTCAGGGACTGGGTCGGCCAGCGACTTTAGGGCGGGTGTAATGGGGTGACCTCGGTTCCCCTGTTGACAGTCAGAACCCGATCCGCTGCCGTTTCGAAGCGCGGTTTTCCTGCACGTCCTCGGGCGTGATCTCGGCCCTGCCGGCGAGCTTGGCATTGCCGAACCCGGACTGGATGAGGCGGCGCATCTCGCGCGGCCCGTAGCCCGACAGCCTTTCGAGCAGCAGGGCGGAGGGCGCCTCGGGAAAGGCCCTGCCCCAATCGTGGCCGTTGCGGATCTCGCGATAGATCGACAGCGCGATGCGCGCCGCCCCTTGCGCATCGGGCGGCTCGATCTCGTAGACGTTCATGCGGTTGAGGATCGGGTCCGGGATGCGTGCCGCATCGTTGGCGGTCGCAAACCACACCGCCCCGGACGCGTCGATCGGCACTTCGGCGAATTCGTCGACGAACCGCGAGGCGGTGTCGACCTCGAGCAATTCGTACAGCGCGCCGAGCGGGTCGTAGTGGCCGTCGGCCGAGGCCTTGTCGATTTCGTCGACCACCATCACCGGGTTCGCGTAGTCGCCATGCAGGAAGGTGTCGAACACCTTGCCGGGCTTGGCGTTCTTCCACTGCGAGGACGAGCCCGAGAGCACCCAGCCGGCGGTGAGCGAGCTCATCGGCACGAAGCCGTAGCCGGTGCCGAGCAACTGCGCCACGCGGCGCGCGAAGTGCGTCTTGCCGATACCGGGCTCGCCGAGCAGCAGCATCGGGGGCAGTTCGATCGCATCCTCGGAGTCGATGCACAGGGCGAGGTGCTTCCTGATGTCCTCGAGGACTTCGGCGAAATTCGGCAGTTCGTCGAAGAGCTCGTCCATGCCGGGCATGGCCGACGGCTTGACGGTGAACCGCTGACCGCCGAGCTTGAGCATCTTCTCGTACAGGGCGCGCAGCGATTCGTTGGCGCTCGGCGAAAGCTGCTGCAATGCCTTGTCGACGCTGGGGACGTGGTAGACGTCCCTGAACCCTGCGATCGGGAGGACCGCAGGGGGGGCCGCACCGGCCTGGTCCGGCGTGGCGGGGCGGTTAGCGACGGTTGCCGACATGTTGTTTTCTCCTTCGATTGTGCGACGGGAACAACGCGCTGTGCAAAACGTAGCACAGCCCTATCCGACGTAGCAATACTCACGCCAAGTAACGGCCACCGGGCTCGTCGCGATGACAAGGGCCGCGACGATTGCTGCGATCGCTGGCAGTCACCGGAACGGAGTGCCAGCGGCGTTATATATTTCACGCCTGCGCCAACCGAAGGACGCCACATGTCCGCTGCATCGACTTTCCGGCCGGAAATCACGGCCGAGCTGCTGAACTCGAAAGGGCCCGGGCACCTGCCCGGCCTCATCGGCATCGAGATCCTTTCGGTGCGTCCCGAGGGGCTGGAGAGCCGCGTCGTGGTGCGGCGGGACCTGTTTGCACCCAACGGCTTCCTTCACGCCGCAACAGTCGTTGCGCTGGCCGACACCAGTTGCGGCTATGGGTGCACCTCGCACCTGCCCGAAGGCGCGTCAGGATTCACCACTGTGGAGCTCAAGAGCAACCATGTAGGAACCACCCGCGAAGGCCGCATTTTTTGCCGGGCCACGCCGGCCCACCTCGGCCGCACAACGCAGGTGTGGGACGCGATCGTAAGCGTCGAAGGGACCGGCCGGACGATCGCTTTGTTCCGCTGTACCCAGATGATCCTGTGGCCCAAGCCCTGAGCGCGGTGCCCGGGCTGCCCCGCGGCGGGTATTTGCCAGAACCGGCGGTTCATGCTTGAATCGGGTCCCATGAGCTACCGGTTCTATGCGTACTTCCACTTTTTCTCCCGCCTGGCGGCGGAGGGGACCGGCTAAGCTCAACCGTAATTCCCCCAACGAACCGCCAGCGCAGGAATGCCTGGCGGTTTTTGTTTTTCAAGGCCCGACAAATGACCAAGCCTGCAGAAACCTACCAAGCCACCGTGCCCGCGGATCGGACTTCGCTGACCGACGACGAACGCATCGAGAAAATCGTGCCGCTCCCGCCCCCGGAGAACTTGATCAAGTTCTTCCCGATCCAGGACACCCCGGTCGAGAAGCTGATCGCGGACACGCGCCGCAAGGTGCGCGAGATCCTCGCTGGCAAGTCGGACCGCCTGATCGTGATCGTCGGGCCCTGCTCGATCCACGACCCGGCCGCCGCCATCGCCTACGCCGAGAAGCTGCGCGCAGAGCGCGAACGCCACGCGAAAGACCTCGAGGTGCTGATGCGCGTGTATTTCGAGAAGCCGCGCACCACGGTGGGCTGGAAGGGGCTGATCAACGACCCCTACATGAACGGCAGCTTCCGGATCAACGAAGGGCTGCGGATCGCGCGGGACCTGCTGGTGCGCATCAACAAGGCGGGGGTGCCGGCCGGCTGCGAGTTCCTCGACGTGATCTCGCCGCAGTACATCGGCGACCTGGTGTCCTGGGGGGCCATCGGCGCGCGCACCACCGAGTCGCAGGTGCACCGCGAGCTTGCATCCGGGCTGTCGGCCGCGGTCGGGTTCAAGAACGGCACCGACGGCAACGTCAAGATCGCGGTCGACGCGATCCTCGCCGCACGCCAGAAGCACCACTTCCTGTCGGTCCACAAGAGCGGCCAGGTCGCGATCGTCGAGACGCGCGGCAACGAGGACTGCCACATCATCCTGCGCGGCGGCAAGACGCCGAACTACGACGCCGCCAGCGTGCAGGCGGCCTGCCAGGAGCTGAAGAAGTCCAGGCTCCCGGAGCGGCTGATGGTCGACTTTTCGCACGCCAACAGCTCGAAGGACTACAAACGCCAGATGGACGTGTGCAACGACGTGACCGGGCAGATTTCCTCGGGCGAGCGCCGGATCGTCGGCGTGATGGCCGAGTCGAACCTGGTGGAAGGCCGCCAGGACCTGGTGGAAGGCAAGCCGCTCACCTACGGCCAGAGCGTGACCGACGCCTGCCTGGGCTGGGACGATACCGCGCGCCTGCTGGACATGCTCGCCGGCGCGGTGCGCTCCCGCCGCAAGCTCGGCAAGTCCTGAACCGGGGGCGGCCGAAGCTGGTAGCCTCGCGGGCAGCATGAGCCTGCCCCTCGAGACCTTTGCGCTGGCGGCGCTGATCGTCACCGGCGCGTACGTGATCTTCGGCCTGACCGGCTTCGGCTCCACCGTCGTGGCAGTGCCGTTGCTGGCGCTGGTGCTGCCGCTCAAGTTCGCGGTGCCGATGATGATGATGCTCGACCTCGCGGCGACCGGGATCCTCGGCGCGCGCTTCAGGAAAGGCGTGCGCGTCGACGAAGTCGCCTGGCTGATCCCCTTCATCCTCGCAGGCATGGTGCTGGGGTTGACACTGTTGATCCGCGTGGCCGAGGGTTCGCTGCTGCTGGGCCTGGGCGCATTCGTGCTCCTCTACGCGGTCTACGGGCTTACGCGACGCGGTGTGCCGATCGCGCTCCGCCGCGCGTGGAGCATTCCCGCGGGCCTGGCCGGCGGCGCCCTGTCGGCCCTGTTCGGCACCGGCGGCGTGATCTTCGCGATGTACCTGACCGGCCGGATCCGGAAAAAGGACGAACTGCGCGCGACGAACGCGTCGATGATCATGTTCTCGGCGCTGGTCCGCGTCTTGCTGTTCGGCGCCACCGGGTTGCTGACCCAGCAAGGGCTGCTGCTGTGCTCGGCGCTGCTCGTCCCGGCCATGCTGCTCGGCTTCTATGTCGGCAATCGCCTGCATGCCGTCATCCCGGCCGCCAGCGTGGTGCGCGCCGTGTACGCGGTGCTGATCGTGGCCGGCATGTCGCTGCTCGTGAGGGGCGCTTCTTGAGCGCGGACGCGACCATCGACCCGGTAGTCGCGCGTCGCTGGTTCCTCGGCGCGCTCGCGGCGACGGTGCTCTTTCGCGCCTGGTTGTCCGTCGTCGTCCCGTTCACCGGGGACGAGGCCTACTTCCTGGTCTGGGGCCGGCAGCCGGCCATCGGCTACTACGACCACCCGCCGATGATCGGCTGGATGCTTGCGCTGCTCGCGCCGTTGTCGGGCACCGAATGGTTCCTGCGGCTGCCCGCCTTGCTGCTGCCGGTGGCCCTCGCGTTCGGGACGCGCTTCGCTCTCGCGCGCTGGTTCGCCGCCGCGCCGGCAGCCGCCGACCTCGCCGCAACGCTGGTGCTGCTGGTGCCGATGAACGTATGGAACGTGCTTGTCACCACCGACACGCCGCTCGTCCTGTTCTCGTTTGCCGCGATCGTCGTCTTCGCGCGCGCGGCGCAGGAGCGCTCGCGCGCCGGCTTCTTCGTCGCAGGACTGTGCCTGGGCCTCGCCTTCCTCTCCAAGTATTTCGCGGTGTTGCTCGCGCTCGGGATGATCGCGTGGGCGCTGGCCCCGAAGGGCGGGCGCAGTGGATGGCCGGCGCTGGGATTGGTGTTCCTCGGCGCGCTGCCCGCCGGCCTGGCGAACCTCTACTGGAACTACGAGGCCTGCTGGTCGAACGTGATGTTCAATGCGATCAACCGGCACGAAGGCGCGGGCCTGGGCTGGATAAACCCGGCGCTTTTCGCCGGCGCGATCGCCTACCTTGCGGCCCCGCTGCTCTGGTACGCGTGGCAGGGACGCCGAGCGATCGCGGCAACGATGGCGAATCCCGCCGGTCGCGCGCTTGCGTTCGCGTGGCTGGTGCCGTTCGCGGTGTTCGCGCTGCTCTCGCCGGTGAAGAAGATCGGCCTGCATTGGCTGCTGTCCTTCGTGCCACCGCTGGTGCTCACGCTGGCAATCGCTTTGCCGGCCGAAAAGCTGCTCAGGAGCGCGAAATTCCTGGCGGTCGTCGCGGGCATCCACGTCGTTGCCTCAATCGCGCTGGCCGCGACCCCGCTCGAAGCCTGGAAGTCGAGCCGCTGGTATTCACGCCTCGTGCTGCAGTTCCGCACGGTCGAACTCGTCGGGAAGCTCGCGCCGTACAAGGGCTTCGTGCCCGCGACCGACAACTACACGCTGTCGGTCATCCTCTCGTACTACGCGGACCGTTACTTCTTCGTCTTCGGCGCCGGCACTTCGCATGCAAGGCACGACGACATCGTGACCGACGTGCGCCGGTTCGACGGCAAGGACATCCTCGTCGTGCGGCGCGATCCGCCGCCCGAGCGCGACTACAAGCCCTATTTCAGATCGGTCGAGTTCCGGACCGTGGAGGTCGCGGGCGCGACGATCCATCTCGTCCTCGGCAGGGGGTTCGACTACCCGGCCTACCGCGAAGGGATCCTGAAGCAGGTGCGCGACCGCTGGTACCGGATCCCGGCGCTGCTGCCGATCGGAACCTGCTATTTTTGCGAGAAGTATTTTGCCGGGGATGCGTGCGGACGATGAAGGCCATGGCCTATGCGAGGCTTGCCCGCCCGCGGCAGTGGGTCAAGAACGCCTTTGTGCTGCCGGGGCTGATCTTCGGCCATGCGCTCGGCGATGCGGACAAGGTGACCGCGGCGCTGGTGGCGACGATCGCCTTCTGCCTCATGTCGAGCGCGGTCTATTCGCTGAACGACGTGCTCGACCGCGAGCGCGACCGCGAGCACCCGGACAAGCGCCATCGCCCGGTGGCCGGCGGCGAGATCGCCCCGCGGGACGGGATCCTCTTCGGCGTCGCCCTCGCGCTGGCCGGACTTGCGCTCGGGATGGTGGCGGGCGCCGCCGTCGTCGCGATCCTGGCCGCCTACGCGCTGCTCAACCTCGGCTATTCGCTCGGCCTGAAGCGCGTCCCGGTGCTGGACGTCTTCATGATCGCCGCGGGCTTCATGCTGAGGATCCTCGCCGGCACGATCGGCATCGGGATCGAGCCTTCGCGATGGCTGCTGCTGTGCGGCTTCCTGGTCACGCTGTTCCTGGGCTTCGCGAAGCGGCGTGCCGAGATGAGCAGCCTGGCCGACGACGCCGGCAGGCACCGCCCGGTGCTGGAGGCCTATTCGGCGCCGTTCCTAGACGCCGCGATCCTGATGTGCGCCACCGGCATGGTGGTCACGTACGGTATCTACACCGTTTGGCCCACGACCGTGGCACAGCACGGCACGGACCTCACGCTGACGCTGCCGTTCGTGCTGTTCGGCACGTTCCGCTACCTGTTCCTGCTGCGTCACCGGGGAGGCGGGGCCGACCCGTCCAACGAGCTGCTCGACGACCGCTGGCTGCTGGGCGCGGCGGCCGGCTGGGCGGCGACCGTGGTGCTGCTGATCGGCTAGAATGGGCCCGCGTACGCCCACATTTCAGTCGGCCCATCCCCATCCATGTCCGATCGACCCCAGCAGCTTTCGCACCTCGACTACCTCGGCGACGCGACCAAGTTTTCCGGCCAGATCCACGCGCTGATTCCCAAGTGCAACCTGCTGGAGAATTTCTCCCACGCCGAGGTGCGCCTGCTTTCGCACTTCATGGACGTCTACATGTGCGGGCAGGGCGCCGAGATCATCCGCGAGGGCGAGGGCGGGGACTTCATGCTGATGATCATCGAGGGCCGCGTCGAAGTGATGAAGCGCGACCGCTGGAACACCCAGCAGGTGATCGCCGTGGTCGACGCGGGCAAGACGCTCGGCGAGATGTCGATGATCGACGGCGAGCCGCGCTTCGCGACCTGCGTGGCCGACCAGCCGACGATGATCGCGGTGCTCAACCGCGAGAACCTGGCGCGCATCATCGTCGAGCAGCCGATGCTCGGGGCCAAGATCCTGATGGAGTTCGTGCTGATGCTGTCGCAGCGCCTGCGCGCGACTAGCAGCCGGCTGGTCGAGGTGCTCGACGAGCGCCTGCACCACCATACGGCGTGGCCGCCGCCCTGAGGTGTAAGGAAAGACCGGCGCCCTGCGACCAAGCAGCAGCGCAATCCCTCCCACTCCCCCGATCCCGGATCAGTACAGGAAGCCAGAGTGCACGCGACCCTTCCCTTGATGCAGCAATTCGGATTTCCCGCGCTGCGCCGCGGCCGCCTCGAAACCCTGCAGGTCAACCTCGGCTACAAGTGCAACCAGAGCTGCCTGCACTGCCACGTGAATGCCGGGCCTGCGCGCACCGAAGTGATGTCGCGCGAGACCGTCGCGGACGTGCTCGCATTCATCGCGGTAGCCGGGATCCGGACGCTCGACCTCACCGGCGGCGCGCCGGAACTCAATCCGCATTTCCGTGAACTCGTCGTCCGCGCGCGGGAACTCGGCGCCCGTGTCATCGACCGCTGCAACCTGACGATCCTCGAAGAGCCGGGGCACGAAGACCTGGCGGCATTCCTTGCGGAGCACCGGGTCGAGATCACCGCGTCCATGCCCTGCTACACCGAGGAACTGGTCGACCGGCAGCGCGGCAAGGGCGTCTATGAGAAGAGCATCGCGGCCCTGAGGCGCCTCAATGCGCTGGGCTACGGCAGGCCCGGCACCGGGCTGGTGCTCAACCTGGTCTACAACCCGCAGGGCCCGTCGCTGCCGCCCGGCCAGCAGGGGCTGGAGGCCGATTACAAGCGCGAACTGGGCGAGAAGTTCGGCGTAGTGTTCAACCAGCTCTTCACGCTGGCCAACATGCCGATCCAGCGGTTCGGCAGCACGCTGGTCTCGAAGGGCCGGTTCAACGAGTACATGGCGCTGCTCAAGGACGCGCATCGCGACGAGAACCTCGAATCCGTCATGTGCCGCTCGCTCGTTTCGGTCGACTGGAAAGGCGCGGTGTATGACTGCGACTTCAACCAGATGCTGGGCCTGCCCCTCGTGCTCGGCCAGAAGCGCCGGCCCCACCTGTCGGACCTCATCGGCCGCGACCTGGCCGGCAACCCGATCGCGGTGCGCGACCATTGCTATGGCTGCACGGCCGGTCAGGGCTCGTCCTGCGGCGGCGCCCTGGACGGGACGACGAATGGCTAGCGGCCCGGGGCGCGCCTGCCCCGTCGACTATCGTTACGGCTCCGGCGCGCTTCGCGCCCGGCCGTCGATCGAAGCCGAAACGCTGTATGTGGCCGGGGGCTTGTACGGAAACCCGTTTGCGCTCGAAGCGCTGCTCGAGATCGTCGCGCGCGAGCCCGGCGCAAAGCTCGTGTTCAACGGCGACTTCAACTGGTTCAACGTGGATCCGGAGGACTTCAGGCGGGTCAACCAAACGGTGCTCGCGCACGCGGCGACGCGAGGCAATGTCGAAACCGAGCTTGCGCACCCGGCGCAGGGGGCGGGTTGCGGGTGCGGCTACCCGGAGTGGGTGGGCGATGCCGAGGTCGGGCGGTCCAACAACATCATGGAAAGGCTGCGGGCCACCGCGGCAGGCGATCCCGGGCTCACCGGCCGCCTCGGCGGGCTGCCGATGTTCGCGGTGGCGCTGGTCGGCGAAACGCGGGTCGGCATCGTGCATGGGGACGCCGATTCGCTCGCGGGCTGGGGATTTTCGCAGGAGACGCTAGGCACGCCGCAGGGCCGGGCGGATGCGTCGGCCGCGTTCGATGCGGCCGCGGTCGGCGTCATAGCCTGCAGCCACACCTGCCTGCCGGTTTTGCAGGCATTGCCGATCGCAGGCGGCGAAGGCCTCCTCGCCAACAACGGCGCGGCCGGCATGCCCAATTTCCGCGGCGCCCGTTACGGGCTCGTCACCCGCGTCTCGGTCCGGCCGCCCAGGCCGGGCAGCGCGATCTACGGCCTGTCGAGCGGCCATGCGCACCTGCATGTGCACGCGGTCCCGGTCAGGTACGACGAAACGGCCTGGGAACGACGCTTCCTTGCGCAGTGGCCGCCGCGATCGGATGCCTGGCTGTCCTATTACCAGCGCATCTGCAACGGCCCGGCGTATTCGGCCGGGGACGCGGTGCGCGTGTCGACGCCTCGGGCGGCGGCGGGCGCCCTGTAAGATTCCGGCGCCCGGGCTGACCAAGCCCGCGGGAGGGTTCATCCGATGAGCAAGACCAAGCTCGTGGTACTCGCCGGGATCGTCGTCGCAATGGCCGCTTTCTTCGCCTTCGGCGGCCAGCGCTACCTGACCTTCGAGTACCTGAAGAGCCAGCAGGCGGCGATCGATGCCCTGTATGCGTCGAACCCGATCGCGACGGCGCTCGTCTTCCTCGCGGGCTACGTTGCGGTGACCGCGCTTTCGCTGCCCGGGGCGACGATCATGACGCTGGCGGCGGGCGCGATCTTCGGCCTGGGCTGGGGAACGCTCGTGGTGTCGTTCGCCTCGGCCATCGGCGCGACGCTCGCTTTCCTGACCTCGCGGTTCCTGCTGCGCGACTGGGTGCAGCAGCGGTTCGGGCAGCAGCTCAATTCGCTCAACGAAGGCGTGAAGCGCGAAGGCGCGATGTACCTCTTCTCGCTGCGGCTGATCCCGGTCGTCCCGTTTTTCGTTCTCAACCTCGCGATGGGGCTGACGCCGATCCGCACCTGGACCTACTACTGGGTGAGCCAGGTCGGCATGTTCGCCGGCACGCTCGTTTACGTGAACGCCGGAACGCAACTCGCGCAGCTCCGGTCGCTCGCGGGCATCCTCTCGCCCGGCCTCGTCGGCGCCTTCGTCCTTCTCGGGCTGTTCCCGCTGTTCGCGACGAGGGCGGTGGAGTTCTTCAAGGCCCGGCGGGTCTACGCACGCTGGGCGAGGCCGCGCAAATTCGACCGCAACCTGGTGGTGATCGGGGCGGGCTCCGGCGGGCTGGTCGCGGCGCTGATTGCGGCCGTGGTCAAGGCAAAGGTCACGCTGGTAGAGAAGCACCAGATGGGCGGCGATTGCCTGAACACCGGCTGCGTGCCCTCCAAGGCGCTGATCAAGACCGCGCGCGTGCTGGTGCAGACCCGGCGCGCAAAGGAGTACGGCCTGCGCAGCGCGGCCGCCGAGTTCGACTTCGCCGATGTGATGGAGCGCGTGCAGCGCGTAGTGATGACAATAGAACCGCACGACTCCGTGGAGCGATTTACCGGCCTGGGCGTCGAATGCCTGATGGGCGAGGCGAAGATCGTCTCGCCGTGGGAGGTCGAGGTTCGCGAGGCCGGCGGTGTGACGCGGCGCCTCACCACGCGGTCGATCGTTATCGCGGCAGGCGCGACGCCGTTCGTGCCGCCGATTCCCGGCATCGACGCGGTGGGCTACCTGACCTCGGACACGCTCTGGGGCCTGCGTGTGCTCCCGAAACGCCTGGTCGTGCTTGGCGGCGGGCCGATCGGCTGCGAGCTGGCGCAGGCGTTCGCGCGATTCGGAAGCAAAGTCACCCAGGTCGAAATGCTCCCGCGCATCATGGTTCGTGAGGATCCGGAGATCTCCGAACTCGTGGCCGCGAAGTTTCGCGCCGAGGGCATCGACGTGCTCACCGGCCATAAGGCGAAGGAGTTCCTGCTGGAGGGCGGCCGCAAGACCCTGGTGTGCGAGCACGAAGGCCGCGACGTGCGCATCGACTTCGACGAGGTGCTGGTCGCGGTGGGACGCGCGCCGCGCGTGACCGGGTACGGGCTGGAGGAACTCGGCATCCCGCTCAACAAGAACCGCACGATCCGGACCAACGAGTTCCTGCAGACCGTGTACCCGAACATTTATGCGTGCGGCGACGTGGCCGGGCCCTACCAATTCACGCACACCGCTTCGCATCAGGCGTGGTATGCCTCGGTCAATTCGCTGTTCGGCGGTTTCAGGAAATTCCGTGCCGACTACTCGGTGATCCCTTGGGCCACGTTCACCGATCCCGAGGTTGCACGGGTCGGCCTGAACGAGACCGAGGCGAAGGAGCAGGGCATTGCCTTCGAAGTGTCACGCTACGGCATCGACGACCTCGACCGCGCAATCGCCGACGAGGAGGCGCACGGATTCGTCAAGGTGCTGACGGTGCCGGGAAAGGACCGCATCCTCGGCGTGACGATCGTCGGCGAGCATGCCGGCGACCTGATCGCCGAATTCGTGATCGCGATGCGCCACGGCCTGGGGCTGAACAAGATCCTGGGTACGATCCACATCTACCCGACGCTCGCCGAGGCGAACAAGTACGCCGCCGGGGTCTGGAAGAAGGCGCACGCCCCTCAGGCCGTATTGGCGTGGGTGGAGAAATTTCATGCATGGAGGCGAGGATGACGCACGCATTCCTTCGTAGCGCAGTCGCAGCGTGGCTCGCATTGTTCGCGCTGGTTGCGCCGGTGGGGGCGGGTGCACAAGGATTCGACCACGGCCACAAGGCGTGGGATGCGCTGCTGAAGAAACATGTCGTCGTTCTCCAGGGGGGCAAGGCATCGCAGGTCCGTTATGCCGGCTTCGCCGCCGACCGCGCCGCGCTCAAGGCCTACCTCGACTCGGTCTCCAAGGTCACCGCGGCACAATTCGGCGCCTGGCCGAAGGCCGAGCGGATGGCCTTCCTGATCAACGCCTATAACGCTTTCACGGTGGAAAAGATCCTCACGCGCTATCCGGACCTGAAGTCGATCCGCGATTTCGGCACCGTGTTCGGCAACCCTTGGAAGGACAAGTTCTTCACGCTGTTCGGACGCGACGCCTCCCTGGACCAGATCGAGCACGAAATGCTCAGGAAGCCCGGCGCCTACGACGAACTGCGGGTCCACTATGCGGTCAATTGCGCATCGATCGGGTGCCCGATGCTGAGGGAGGAAGCGTACGTCGCCGACAGGCTCGACGCCCAGCTCGAGGAACAGGCGGTGCGGTTCCTGTCCGACCGCTCGCGCAACCGCTTCGAGGCCGGCAAGCTGCAGGTTTCGAAGATCTTCGACTGGTTCAAGGAGGATTTCGGCGTTCGCGAGCAGTACTTCGCGAAGTACGCGAAGCTGCTGGCCGACGACCCGCAGGCGCAGAAGCAGGTGAGCGAGGGACGGGCCGCGCTCTCGTTCCTCGACTACGATTGGAGCTTGAATGCCGCCAAGTGAGGCCGCGCGACGTACGAAGCGTGCCACCCGGATTTAGGCAGGCCCCCATGATGCGGCTGTCGATCATCGTCCCGGTCCTGAACGAAGCCGCGGGCATCGTCCCGGCGCTCGCCGCCCTGCAGCCCCTGCGCGAGCGCGGCCACGAGGTGATCGTCGTCGACGGCGGAAGCGGCGATTCGACCGTAGAGCTCGCGCAAGGGCTGGCCGATCGAATCCTGGCCGCGGCCCGTGGGCGCGCGTCCCAGATGAATGCCGGTGCTGCCGTCGCCAGCGGCCGCGCGCTCGTCTTCCTGCATGCCGATACCCGCCTCCCGGAGCGCGCCGATGCGCTGGTGGCGCAGGCGTTGTCGCAGCATCGATGGGGCCGCTTCGACGTGCGCATCGATTCGCCGCACCCGCTGCTGGCCGTGGTGGCGGCGCTGATGAATTTCCGTTCGCGCCTGACCGGGATCGCGACCGGCGACCAGGCGATGTTCGTTTCGCGCGCGGTCTTCGACGAGGTGGGCGGATTTGCCCTGATCGCACTGATGGAGGACCTGGAGTTGTCGTCGCGGCTCAGGCGCGGCGCTCGCCCGGCCTGCCTGCGCGAGAAGGCGGTGACCTCCGGCCGCCGCTGGGAGCGCCACGGAGTGGTCGCGACGATCCTCCTGATGTGGCGCCTGCGGCTGGCGTATTTCTTCGGCGCCGATCCCGCCCGCCTCGCGCGCACCTATGCGCGCAACGCCTGAGCCGGTGCGAGGCGGCTCGACGCTCATCGCAGTCTTTGCGAAGGCGCCGCAGGCCGGGCGCGTCAAGACGCGCCTGGCTGCGCGAATCGGGAACGAGGCGGCCGCACGCGTGCACGCGAGCCTCGTCCGGCGCGCGCTCGCCACGGCGATCGAAGCCGGGTGCGGCGAGGTCGAATTGCACGGTTCGCCGCCGGGCAATGAAGCGTTGGCCGCGCTTGCCCGGCGGTGCGGCATACGCCTGCGGCGCCAGTCCGGGGGCGACATCGGCCGTCGCATGGCCCGTGCGTTCCGCGACGGACTGCGAATGCACGGCCGGATGATCCTCGTCGGCAGCGACTGCCCGGAGCTGGCGCCGGCGGACCTGCGCCGGGCCGTGCGGCTGCTGTGTGCCTGCGACGCCGTCATTGCGCCTGCCGAGGATGGCGGTTATCCGCTGATCGGCCTCGCGCGTCCCGTGCCCGGCATCTTCGAGGAAATCGCGTGGAGCACGCCCCTGGTCATGGCCCAGACGCGCGCGAAACTCGCCGCACTCGGACTGCATTGGCGCGAATTGCGCACGCTCCGGGACGTCGACCGGCCCGCGGACCTCGAGAGGCTGGTTGCATCGGGCCTGTTGCTGCGGCGAACGCGCGCATGACGGCATCGGCCGGCCGGGCGACGCCTTTACACGAAGCTTACTTATGCCCGCATTAAGGACTTCACTGGCGCGGCGTATGCGGGCGTTGCGGATTACTTGCCAATTACAAGGACCCGGACTCCTGAAGATCAAATGCCTCGCCGAGTCGAAACGGCCTGCGATGCCAGCCTTTTTCGGCAACATGGCGAAACTCTCGAGGGCGGCGGTCGCGCCGTACGACAGATCCGCAGTGCGGAACGGCAGAGCGCCCTCGATGCACAACCGCGGCGCGCCCCGTGCCGGTCTCGCACCGGTAGCGTGCGGTCCCGGGCTGCAGGACCTGTGAAAACGGCTTGCGGACCGGTCAGTATTCCGACTCCGCATTTGGGCATGCATTGCGAAAGCCCATGTTACACTGCGACGCGTTTTTTGCCGGAGGGCGGCTCAGCGACTGAAGCAGCCCGTGGCGTTCCGCATTCGGAGGAGGCACATGAAGATTAAGAGTCCCAAGGATTTCTGGGCAGGCCTGATGTTCATCGCGTTCGGCCTGTTTTTCCTTGTCGTTGCGCGCAACTACCAGATGGGCAGCGCGGTGCGCATGGGCCCGGCGTACTTCCCGACGGTGCTCGGCGGCCTGATGGCGGTGCTCGGCGGCATCGTGCTCTTCCAGTCGATGGTGATCGAAGGGTCGAGGATGCCGAAGTTCTCCTTCAAGCCGATCTTCTTCATCTCGCTTTCGCTGATCCTCTTCGGGTACCTGCTCAAGCCGCTCGGGTTCGTCCTCTCCCTGGTGATCCTCACCTTCGTCAGCGCCTTCGGCGGGCACGAATACAAGACCAAGGAAGTCGCGATCCTGACCGTGGTCCTCATCATCTTCTCCGTGCTGGTGTTCGTGAAGGGCCTGACATTGCCCTTCCCGCTCTGGCCGGACTTCATGAGCTAAGGGACATACCATGGACATGAGCCTCTTTGGCAATCTCGCAATCGGCTTCGGCGTAGCCCTGACGCCGGTCAACCTGCTGTACTGCCTGATCGGCGTGCTGCTCGGCACGCTCATCGGCGTGCTGCCCGGCATCGGCCCGGTCGCGACGATCGCGATGCTGCTGCCGGTCACGTTCAGCCTGTCCCCGATCACGGCCCTGATCATGCTGGCCGGCATCTACTACGGCGCGCAGTACGGCGGTTCGACTTCCGCGATCCTCGTCAACCTCCCGGGCGAATCTTCCTCGGTGGTCACGTGCCTGGACGGTTACCAGATGGCGCGTCAGGGACGCGCGGGGGTCGCTCTCGCGACTGCGGCAATCGGTTCGTTCTTCGCCGGCTGCGTGGCGACGATGATCGTGGCGATGTTCGCGCCCCCGTTGGCCGAGGTCGCGCTGAAGTTCGGGCCGGCTGAGTACTTCTCGCTGATGGTGCTTGGCCTGGTCGCCGCGGTGGTGCTCGCGCACGGCTCGGTCGTCAAGGCGGTGTCGATGGTGATCCTCGGGCTGCTTCTGGGCCTGGTGGGGACGGACGTCAACTCCGGCGTGCTGCGCTTCGCGTTCGGCATCTCGGAGCTGGCCGACGGCATCGGGTTCGTGACGGTGGCGATGGGCGTGTTCGGCATCGCCGAGATCATCACCAACCTCGAGATGAAGGACGAACGCGAAGTGTTCACCAACAAGGTGACCAACATGTTCCCGACCAAGGAGGACTGGAAGCGCATGTGGAAGCCGGTCCTGCGTGGCACCTTCCTCGGCTCGGCGCTCGGCATCCTCCCGGGCGGCGGCGCGCTGCTCGCCTCCTTCGGCGCCTATACGCTGGAGAAGAAAGTCTCCAAGTACGGCCACGAATTCGGCAAGGGCGCGATCGAAGGCGTGGCTGCGCCCGAGTCGGCGAACAATGCCGGTGCGCAGACCTCGTTCATCCCGCTGCTCACGCTGGGCATCCCGTCCAATGCGGTGATGGCGCTGATGATCGGCGCGATGATGATCCAGGGCATCGCCCCGGGCCCGCAGGTCATGACCGAGAAGCCGCAGCTCTTCTGGGGCATGATCGCCTCGATGTGGGTCGGCAACCTGATGCTGGTGATCCTGAACCTGCCGATGATCGGCCTGTGGATCAAGCTGCTGACCGTGCCGTACCGCATCCTGTTCCCGTCGATCCTGGTATTCATGGCGATCGGGGTCTACAGCCTGTCGAACAACCCGTTCGACTGCCTGCTGATGATGCTGTTCGGCCTCCTGGGTTACGTGTTCGTCAAGCTCGAGTGCGAGCCGGCGCCGCTGTTGCTGGGCTTCATCCTCGGGCCGCTGATGGAGGAGAACCTGCGGCGCGCGATGCTGCTGTCGCGCGGCGACCCGATCGTGTTCTTCACCAAGCCGATCAGCGCCGGCTTCCTGGTCGCCTCGATCCTGCTGCTGATCATCCTGCTCCTGCCGAACATCCGCAAGAAGCGCGAAGAGGCGTTCGTCGAAGCCTGACACGGCCCGTGCAATCGAAGGGCGCGCCTCGGCGCGCCCTTTGTTTTTCAGCCAAGGAAAACGCAATGAACCGACCGATCAAGCAAGCCATCGCGGCCCTGGCGCTGCTCGCCGCCGCAGGCGCAAGCGCGCAGGGATGGCCGGCCAAGCCCGTCAGGCTGATCTGCCCGTACCCGGGCGGCCCTGTGGATGTCTCTTCGCGCGTGATTGCACAGAAGCTGCAGGAGGCCCTCGGGCAGCCGGTGCTGGTCGAGACCAAGCCGGGCGCAGGCGGCGTGATCGCCGCCGACTACGTGGCCAAGAGCGCGCCGGACGGCTACACGCTGCTGATGGGCGCTATCGCCACCCATGCGATCAACCCGGCGCTGATGCAGAACCTGTCCTACGACCCGATCCGGGACTTCCGCCACGTGGCGTTGGTGGTGCAGGTGCCGAACGTGCTGATCGTCAACAACGACCTGCCCGTGAAGAACGTGGGCGAGTTGATCGCGCTGGCGAAATCGCGCCCCGGCAAGCTCGATTTCGGGTCCGGCTCGACCGGCTCGACCGGTCACCTCGCCGGCGAGCTCTTCAAGCAGATGACCGGCACGTACATGGTCCACATCCCGTACAAGGCTTCGGCACCTGCGGTCCTCGACCTGCTGGCCGGGCGCCTGCAACTGATGTTCGACAACTTGGCCAGTTCGCTGCCGAACATCAAGGCCGGCAAGGTGCGCGCGCTCGCCGTCACGACGAAGAAACGCACCGGCTTCGTCCCGGACCTGCCGACGCTCGATGAATCAGGCCTGAAGGGCTTCGACATGACCACCTGGTGGGGCGTGATGGCGCCGGCCAGGACGCCGAACGAAGTCGTGGCGCGCCTTGCCGGCGAAATCGGCAAGGCGCTCGACTCGCCGGACACGAAGGAGCGCTTGCGCACGATGGGGTCGGAGACGCCTTCGGTCCGTACGCCGGAATCCTTCACCGCCTTCATCGAGACCGAGAAGGCCCTGTACGCGCGGCTGGTGAAGGTTTCGGGGGCCAAGCCCGACTAGGCACGCACCGGCCGCCGGGCTTATATCGGATTCGTAATTGGAACTGGCGCGAGAGGCGCGCCAATGCTGAATCTACGAAATTGAAAGTCCCGGATTCATAGCGCGGCTATGGTCTGGACCTCGACCAGGAACTGCTCCTGGACCAGCCTGTCTATGACCAGCAGCGTGTTCGGCGGGTACTTCCCGTCGGGAAACATGCGCGGGAATTCGCGCAGCCGCCAGGCCATGAATTTCGGGATGTCCTGCGAGTGCACGAGGTAGGTCGTGAACTGGGCCACGCTGCCCCAGCCGGCGCCGGCGGATTTCAGCGCGGCCTCGATGCAATTGAACACGCCGGTGCACTGCGTATCGAAGTCCTCCCCGGGCGCCAGCATGCCGGCGATGTAGAGGGTTTCCGACGCCCCTTTGACGCGCGTCATGTGCGAGTACTGGCCCAGCGGCGCGCCGAGGCTCTCGACGTTGGATCTGGTGATTTCCGCCATGGTCTTTTCCTTTTGCCTTCGAGGTCTGGTTGTCAGGTGAGGGGACGGCTCCGGCCGGCAATCTGTGCCTTGACCGTCGCTGCGAGCGAATTGCGTTCGACCGGTTTCACCACGTAGGCATTGGCGCCGGCCGCCATGCAACGCTCGACCATCGCCGGGTCCGAGACCATCGACACGATGATGATCGGCGTCGAGCCGTTGGGCGAATTGGCACGCAATTCCTTCAGCACGCCGAGGCCGCCGATCCCCGGCATCATCAGGTCCAGCAGCACCGCGTCGTAGGCGTAGTTCCCGCCGAAGCGCAACGCCTGCTCGCAGGTGCCCGCGAGCATGACTTCCGCGTCGACGTCGTTGCTGATGATGCGCGCCAGCAGCAGCCGGGTGGACTCTTCGTCGTCGACGATCAGAACGCGGTGCCGCGTGGCCTGCTTGATATCGCTCATGGGCCCAGGCGTCTCGCGAGGTCGGGGAAATCGTCCGCATTGACGTCGAACGCACGTTCGGCGCGCATGTATTCGCGCATGCCCTTCTTCGTGCCGGGCCCGCGCTCCAAGGGCCGGCGCACGAAGGCCGTCGCGAGGCCGCAGGACTTCGCCGCGAACAGGTCGTTCTTGTGCGCGGCCACCATCATGACCTCGGCGGGCCGCAGCGACAGCAGCTCGCAGGCCCCGAGGTAGGTCTCCGGATCGGGCTTGTAGTGGCGGAAATTCTCCCCCGAGAAGATCACGTCCCAGGGCAGGCCGCCGTTCTTCGCCATGTTCGCGAGCAGCGACACGTTGCCGTTGGAGAGGGTCCCGATGATGCGGGTCTTCTTCAGCGCCTTCAACCCGGCACGCGCATCGGGCCAGGGCTTGAGCCGGTGCCAGACGCGGTTCAGGTGGTCGATCTCGGCCTCCTTCAGCCCGCGCACGCCGAAGCTGTCGATGAGGTCGTCGAGGATCATGCGGTGCAGCGCATCGATCTTGGTCCAGCCGAGTTCGCCCGAGCGCACGCGCGCCATGGCGGGCTGGTACCCGGCACGCCAGGCGTCGGCGAACGCGGCCGGATCGATGTCGAGGCCTTTGGCGCGCGCAAGGGCGCCGACCTCGCGGATGATGGAGCCGCGCCAGTCGACGACGGTGCCGAATACGTCGAAGACCAGGGCCTTGATGGAAGAGAATTTGCCGCGCATGTGTCCGTCGCCCCGCCAGCACCCAAAGCGATATTGTACTTCCCGCGGCCTGCCGGCCTTGCGTTTCTACTGCAGCTGGATGTTCCCGCTGATGCCGACCTGGATGACCGATGCGCCCGGTTCCACCGAGGGCGCGGCGATCGGCGCCGAGGCCGCGCCGGCGCGCTGGGCGGTGAAATAGCGCGGTTGCATGCCGCCGCCGGTCCCGACCTGCAGGTCCTTCACCCGGTAGCCCCTGGCCTTCTGCGCGTCGCGTACGATTCCGGCGCGCTCGTGGAAGGCGGCAAGCGCTTCTACTATCAGCGCATTCTCCGCCTGCCTGCGCGCCTCCACCGACAGGCCGACCGACATCCCCGACACGACGAGCGTCGACTGCAGCCTGCCGATGAGCTCGGTGGCCTGCGCGAAATCGCGGCTTTCCAGGCGCAGCTCCTGCCGCACCCGCCAGCGGGCGATGCGCTGCTTGTCGTAGACCGGCCAGGTCTGGTAGTTGAGCGAGCGCGCCTTGACGTTGCGGTAGCCCTCGGCGGCCTTGAGCGCTTCGCGCATCGCGCGGTTTACGCCGTCGGCAAGCGCTGCCGGGTCGGCGCCTTCGGCGTCGGCGGCAAGCACCGCGGTGAGCGTATCGTTCGGGACTTCGCGCTCCGCCTGCGCCGAAAGGTTCACGACGTTGAACAGGGACTCGGCCCGCTCCTGCGCGAGCGTGGGTGTGCACGCCAGCACCACGACGATGGCGGCGACGAAACGGACTACCAAATCTTTATGCATGGTCCCGTATATAACACGGGCCCGGTAGGCGACCCGGTCGGCGACCCGCCCTGGGGCTCCAGGCTCACAGCAAGTACTGCAGCGTCGCCGAGTGCCGCGTCGGCGCGACCGTCCAGCCGGACCGTGTGCTTGGTCTGCGTGGCGACAACGCCGAGCGAACGCGGCGCCCGGCCCGGCGGCAGCGCCCAGAGCTCGAGGCTCCTGCCCGGCACGACGATCTTGTCGTCGAGGCGCTTGACCACCAGCCGGCTCGAAGTGCGCGTGGCCGAGACCGCGAGGACCGGCTTCTGTGACTTCGCGTCGGTCAACACCGCGAAATAGGCGGCCGGCATTTCGTCGGCGGGCACCCGCACGATTTGCGGCGCAGGGGCAGGTTGGGGCGCCTCCGGCGCGAACACGACCACGGCAGCGAGGAGCGCTGCCGTGGCACCGCTCGCAACGAGGCCAAGGTTTCGCCAGAACGCAAGACTGTTCCACAAGCCGGCCGCGGGCGCGGGCCCGGCCGGCGCGGCCGTGCGCGCCACGATCCTTTCCCACACCCTTCGCGGCGGTTGAACTGGTGCAATCGCGGCGGCGATCGGCACGAGGCGCTCCTGCCACGCCTCGACCGTCCGGCGCAGGTTCGCGTCCTGCGCGATGAGTCTTTGCAGCCGGGCGCGCGCGGGACCCCGCAACGTGCCGAGCACGTATTCGGCAGCGAGGCGATCCTGCAGCTCCGGGTTACGGGCGAGGTTCATGCGCTTGTGCGGCTCGCGCGGCTCAGGCGGCCGAGGCGAGGCATCCTTTAAGGCGGGCAAGGCCGCGCCTCACCCAGGTCTTCACGGTCCCCAGCGGCTCGCGCAAATGCGCGGCGAGTTCCGAGTGCGACAGGCCTTCGTAGAACGCGAGGACGATCGTCTGCCGCTGCCTGGGCTCGAGCCCCTTCAGGCACGCCGCGATCGCCATCGCCTCGCCCGATCGCTCGAGCAGCGCGAGCGGTCCTTCCAGGTCCGTGGCGGTCCGGCCCGCGATTTCGCCGTCCGGATCGCCGACCTCGATTCGCGGCTTCCGGAGCCAGTCCAGGCACCGGTTCCTCACGATGCTGGTCATCCAGGTCATCGGCGCAGAAAGGCCGCTCGCGTAGCTCCCGGAGTGGTTCCAGATGCTCACGTAGGCGTCCTGCAGGACTTCTTCGGCCCAGTCTTCACGCTTCAATATACGCAGCGCGACGCCAAACAGTTTCGCTGCCGTCGCCTTGTAGAGTTGCGCAAAGGCTTCCCGGTCGCGCCGCCCGCAGGCGCTCAGCAGCGCGGCAAGGTCGTCCGGCGCGGCCCCGGTCATCGCTTCAGCCCGCCGGCTTGCCCGCGTTGCGCCCCGGCTGCCAAAGCACGTCGCCGCGGCCGGCATGCCGGTTTGCGAGACGACCGATCACGAACGCGAGGTCCGACAGCCGGTTGAGGTACTGGCGCGCGCGCTCGCTGACCGGCTCGTTGCGCGCAAGCGCCACGAGGCTGCGTTCGGCACGCCGGCAGACCGTGCGCACCAGGTGCGCACAGGCCGCGGCGCGGGAGCCGCCGGGCAGGATGAATTCCTTGAGCGGCGGCAGGTCCGCATTGAAAGCGTCGAGGAGGCTCTCCAGCCGCACCACGTGCGCGTCGCCGATCGCCTGGCGGCCCGGGATGGATACTTCGCCGCCGAGGTCGAACAGGTCGTGCTGGACACCGTCCAGCGCTTCGCGGACCGGCGCCGGCAGGTCCTCGGCGAGCAGCAGCCCGATCGCCGAATTCAACTCGTCGATGTCGCCGATGGCCCGGATGCGCGCGCTTTCTTTGGGCACGCGCGAGCCGTCGCCAAGGCCGGTTTCACCGGCGTCTCCGGTGCGGGTATAGATCTTGGAAAGGCGGTGTCCCATCGGCGTGTTTCCCGGGTGTCCAGTGCCGCCCGCAATGTCCGCTATTGCGGTGTTGAAGTCTCGGGTGCGGCGGGGCCGGAATTATAGCTGTACGCACCTGCACGCCGACCGGTCTCGGCCGCGGACCCTTGGCGGTTCGGGGCCGGCCTCAGCTGCCGCGGCTCTTGACTTCGCTCGTCGTCCATCCTTTCGAGAACGTGCTGGTCAGGAGTTCGCCCTCAACGAGTGTCGAGGCGTCACGCACGACTTCGCCCTTCGCGTTGCGCGTGAGGCTGTATCCGCGCGACAGCACCGCATTCGGGTCCAGGCCGACCAGGCTCGCGCGCAGCCGCCCGAGCCGCTGGCCGTCGCGCTCGAGGTTGCGATGGGTTGCATACGACAGGCGCCGCGCAAGTTCCGCGCGCTCGCGCTCGAGCCTTTCGATGCCCGGGCGTGCCGCGGCCAGCCGCGCGATGACCTGCGCGAGCACGCGAGCACTCGCGGCAAGGCGTGCGCGCGGATGCACGAGCCGCCGCGCAAGGCCGTCGACTTTCTGCAGCTCGGTGTCTATCCTGCGCACCGCCGCCCGCGTGGCCCGCCCGACCATTTCGGCGAGGCGCGCGAACAGCGCGTCGCGCGACGGGCTTACGGCCTCCGCGGCCGCAGTAGGCGTCGGCGCGCGCAGGTCGGCGGCGAAGTCGGCGATCGTGATGTCGGTCTCGTGACCGATGCCGGCCACCACCGGGATGCGGCTGGCGCGGATCGCGCGCGCGACGGCCTCCTCGTTGAACTGCCAGAGGTCCTCGATGGAGCCGCCGCCGCGGGCAAGGAGAAGGACGTCGCATTCGCCCCGCCGGCTCGCGGTCGCGAGCATGGCCGCGATCCGCGCGGCGGCGCCTTCGCCTTGCACCGGCACCGGGTAGACGATCACCTCGATCGAGGGATTGCGCCGCCTGAGCGTCGCGAGGATGTCGCGCAGCGCGGCGGCGGCCGTAGAAGTGACGACGCCGACGGTCCGGGGAAAGGCGGGGATCGGGCGCTTCGCCGCCGGGTCGAACAGGCCCTCGCGCCCGAGCTTTTCCTTGAGGCGCAGGAATTTCTCGTACAGCGGGCCGAGCCCTGCGCGACGCATGGTCTCGACGTTGAGCTGGAAATCGCCGCGGGGCTCGTAAAGCGTCACGAGCGCGCGGACTTCGACCTGCATGCCCTCCCTGGGCTGCCAGTCGAGGTACTGCGCACGCGCGCGGAACATCACGCAACGCACCTGCGCGCCGGCATCCTTCAGCGTGAAGTAGGAATGGCCGGAGTCGTAGCGCTTGAAGTTCGAAATCTCGCCGGCGACCCATCCCAGCGGGAAGCGGCGCTCGAGCAGGTCGCGCGCGCTGCGGTTCAGTTCGGACACGCTCATCACGGGCGGGTCGAACAGGCCTTGCTCCTCGGGACTTTTCTGTGCGGGCGGGGACACGGCTACGGGCGATGCAGGTCGGATTGCAGGGCGCCGCGAGTCTACCGCAGGCGGCCGTTTTGCAGCCCTCTCTGGAGGGTTCTAAAACCCCTTAATTTTTCGGCTGTTTCAGGTGCGGATTGCGGCACTAATCCACATACGGCGCGATTTCGTCCGAGGCGCATGCAGGATTCGCTGCGGACGCCGATTCTTACGTGCAATAAACTGTTTCTTAAGAGGAATGTGTTGATGAAAAATTAACCAGACCGAGTTTTCGGGGCCTCTTGGCAGGCGGAGATCGATCTGTTCAGCGACAATCCACAAACTTATCCACAGCTTTTGTGGATAACAGCCGTGGCGCAGTTTTTGCGCACCGGAGAGGCCGGGTTTTCCCCCGTGCTGCAGGCCCGGTCTGCGACTCTCGCGCGGCGTAGTATGAGGCATTGCACAAAGTTGCCGCGCCCCATGCGTTTGGCTAAAGTGCGCGCCTGACGAAGCCAACCGGCCGATGAGCAGCACGCCACCAGGAGAATCGATTTGTTCGCCATGATCCAGGCCGCCGGCTGGCCGATATACCCGCTGCTGCTGGCGTCGATCGTCGCGGTTGCACTGATCATCGAGCGGTCGCTGTCGCTTCGATCCAGCAAGATCATCCCGCCGAACCTGCTGGACGAGGTCGTCACCGTCTACAAGCGGCAGGGGATCACGCCGGACGTGCTGGAAAAGCTGTCCAGGGATTCGCCGCTCGGCCAGGTTCTGTCCGCCGGCCTGCGCAACGTGGGGAGCCCGCGTGAAGTCATGAAGGAGGCCATCGAAGAGGCCGGAGGCGGCGCGGCCCACGACCTGGACCGCTTCCTGACCACGCTCGGCACGATCGCCGCCGCTGCGCCGCTGCTCGGGCTTTTCGGCACGGTGATCGGCATGATCGAGATCTTCGGGTCGCAGGGGCCCACCGGCACGAACCCGCAGCAGCTCGCGCAGGGCATCTCGATCGCGCTCTACAACACCGCCTTCGGAATCGGCATCGCGGTGCCGTCGCTCATCTTCTTCCGCCATTTCCGCAGCAAGGTCGACGGGTTCGTCGTCGACATGGAGCGCTCCGCGGCGCGGCTCGTCGACATCGTCCACGGCCAGCGCGCCGACTACAAGGGCAAGCCCGGCCAATGAGGTTCCGCCCGCGCGTGAGGGAGGAGCCGGAGATCAACCTGGTGCCGCTCATCGACGTGATGATGGTGATCCTGATCTTCCTGATGATCAGCACCAACTATTCGAAGTACACCGAGCTGCAGATCAACCTGCCGACCGCGGATGCAGAGAAGCAGCCCGAGCGGCCGAACGAGATCACCGTGCTGGTCAATGCCACCGGCCAGTACGTGATCGACAAGTCGCCGGTCGCGTTCACGACCGTTGCAGCGCTTGGCGACGCGTTGCGCCGCGCCGGCGGCGACCGGAAGGACCCGGTCGTGGTGATCAGTGCGGATGCGATGGCCACGCACCAGTCGGTGGTGCGCGTCATGGAGGCGTCCCGCGCCGCAGGTTACGCGCAGATCACGTTCACTACGCAGGCCCCGACCAAGTAGCCGGCCGGCTCGATTCGGCGCACCCGGCCATCGCCCTCGAATCCCTAGCGCGGCACTGGTACCGCGTCACCCCGGTCACCCGGCTGCTGTGGCCCCTGTCGTTCCTCTTCGGGATTGCCGTCTTCGTGCGGCGAGCGCTGTATCGCGCCCGCCTGCTGCCGGCGACGCGGGCACGCGTCCCGGTGATCGTCGTCGGCAACATCACCGCCGGCGGCAGCGGCAAGACGCCGCTCGTGCTCTGGATCGCGGAGCATCTCAGGGCCTCGGGCTGGCGGCCCGGTATCGTCAGCCGCGGCCACGGCGGGAGCAACGCGCGGCGTCGCGAACCGCCGGTCGAAGTGAGCGCGGGCTCCGATGCGGCGGCCGTCGGCGACGAGCCGGTGCTGCTGGCCCGCCGCGCCGGGTGCCCGGTCTGGGTCGGCGCGGACCGCGCGGCAGCGTGCCGCGAGCTGCTCGTGCAGCATCCGGAGTGCGACGTGCTGGTGCTCGACGACGGCTTGCAGCATTACGCGATTCACAGGGACGTGGAGATCGCGGTGTTCGACTCACGCGGCATGGGCAACGCGCGGCTGTTCCCGGCCGGCCCGCTGCGCGAGCCGGCATCGCGCCTGGCCTCGGTCGATGCGATCGTGCGCAACGGGCCGCCGGAAGCAAGCGATCCCGCAGGCTATTCGATGCGCCTCGAGGGCAGCGAGTTCGTCAACCTGGCCGATGGCCGCCGGGTCGCAGGCGCGGACGCGCTCGGATCGAAGCGCGTGCATGCGGTGGCCGGCATCGGCGACCCGCCGCGCTTCTTCCGCCATCTCGGCGCGCTCGGGCTCGAAGTGGTGCCGCACGCCTTTCCGGATCACCACGCTTTTTCCGCGGCAGACCTTGCGTTCGGCGACTGCCTGCCGGTCGTGATGACCGAGAAGGACGCGGTAAAATGCACGAGCTTCGCCGAGCCGCGATTCTGGATGATGCCGGTGCGCGCCGCGCTCGACGCCGATTTCGGCGCGATGCTCGACGCAAGGCTGCGAGGGCTGCCGCGCAAACAACCCCGGGAGAAACGAAGTGGACCCTAAGCTGATGGAAGTCCTGGTCTGCCCGATCTGCAAGGGGCCGCTGGTCTATCGCAGGGAGGCGAAGGAACTGGTGTGCAAGGCCGACCGCCTCGGTTACCCGATCCGGGACGGCATCCCGGTGATGCTCGAAGAGGACGCGCGCAAGCTCGACCCGCTGGAAGAGGTCGCGTGACCGGTTTCACCGTGGTGATCCCGGCTCGCTATGCGTCGAGCCGTTTGCCCGGCAAGGCGCTGGCCGATCTCGAAGGCAGGCCCATGGTGGTGCGGGTCGCCGAAAGGGCGGCGGAGAGCGGCGCAACCGCGGTGTACGTGGCCACGGACGATGCGCGGATCGAGGCCGCGGTACGCGCCCACGGGATCGAACCCATCCTTACGCGGGTCGATCATGCAACCGGGACCGACCGGATCGCAGAGGCGGCGCAGAAGCTTGCGCTGGGAGACGACGCCATCGTGGTCAACGTCCAGGGCGACGAACCGCTGATCGAGCCGCGCCTGATCGCCGACGTGGCCGCAGCCCTGGCGCGCGCGAAGGAAGCCTCCGTGTCCACGGCCTGCCATCCGATTTCCCGCGCGGACGAGATCTTCAGCCCGAACGTGGTCAAGGTCGTGCTCGACGCTCACGGGTATGCGCTCTATTTCAGCCGCGCGCCGATTCCGTATGCACGCGACGAGTGGAGCGGCGCAGCGCGACCCGCCGACGCGCCTGCCGGTCTGCCCTGCCATCGGCATATCGGCATCTACGGCTACCGGGCCGGATTCCTCGGCCGGTATTCGCAACTCGCGCCCAGTCCGCTCGAGCGGCACGAAGCGCTGGAGCAGTTGCGCGTGCTCTGGCACGGCTACCGCATTGCAGTGACCATCAGCCAGACCGGGTCGCCGCCGGGCGTGGATACACCAGAAGATCTGGAGAAAGTGCGTAAACTCATAGGCAAGCGGCGGTAGGCGCGCACCAGATCGAGACCGACAAATCAAGGGAGAAACCGATGCGACTGATACTGCTTGGTCCGCCGGGCGCCGGCAAGGGCACCCAGGCCGGCTTCATCAAGGAGAAATTCGGCATACCCCAGATCTCGACCGGGGACATGCTGCGCGCTGCGATCAAGGCAGGCACCCCGCTCGGACTGGCTGCGAAGAAGGTCATGGATTCCGGCTCGCTGGTGTCGGACGAAATCATCATCGGCCTGGTGAAGGAACGCCTGAAGGAGCCCGATTGCGCGATCGGCTATTTGTTCGACGGCTTTCCGCGAACGATCCCGCAGGCCGAGGCATTGAAGTCGGCCGGCGTCGCGCTCGACTACGTGCTCGAGATCGACGTGCCGCCCGAGGACATCATCATGCGCATGGGCGGGCGGCGTGTGCACACCGCCTCGGGCCGCACCTATCACGTGAAATTCAACCCGCCCAAGGTCGACGGGCGCGACGACGTGACCGGGGATCCCCTGATCCAGCGCGACGACGACAAGGAAGACACGGTCCGCAAGCGCCTCGCCGTCTACGAAGGCCAGACCCGGCCGCTGGTCGAGTACTACAGGAAATGGGAGGCGACCGGGGACAAGAACGCGCCGCGCCATGTCCGGATTTCCGGTCAGGGGTCGGTAGACGAGATCAAGGCGCGGGCCCTGGAAGCGCTGAAATAGGCGCAGGCCACCGGCGGGCGCCGGCGGTCCGCGCACGCCGCGAGCAGCCCCCCGGCTCCCGGCGCATTCACCCGGGAATGCGGAAAGCGCATGATTTCCTGCTAGAATTCGCGACTTTCTTGCGGGCCTCCCAGCCCGCATTCCGTCGGTAAAAGAGGGGAGTCAGCAATGGAACAGATCGTCTTCGCGCTTGTCTGCGCTGCTATTGCCATTGGGTACGGCGCAATTTCGGCGAAGTGGATCGTGTCGCTGCCCGCGGGCAACGCGCGCATGCAGGAAATCGCGGCGGCCATCCAGCAAGGGGCCCAGGCGTACCTGAACCGCCAGTACACGACCATCGCGACCGCAGGTGTGGTGCTGTTCCTGATCATCGGCTTCGTGCCCGGGCTGGGCTGGTCGACCGCGGTCGGTTTCGCGCTCGGCGCGATCCTCTCGGGCGCCGCCGGCTATATCGGCATGAACGTTTCGGTGCGGGCCAACGTCCGGACCGCCCAGGCCGCCACCCAAGGCATCGATGCAGCGCTCAACGTCGCGTTCCGCGGCGGCGCGATCACCGGCATGCTCGTCGTGGGCCTGGGCCTGCTCGGTGTCGCCGGCTTCTTCGCGGTGCTGGTCAATTCGGCGCCGCTCGGCATGGGCAAGACGGTCGACCTGCACACCGTCCTGCAGCCGATGATCGGCCTGGCCTTCGGTTCGTCGCTGATCTCGATCTTCGCGCGCCTTGGCGGCGGCATCTTCACCAAGGGCGCCGACGTCGGCGCCGACCTCGTGGGCAAGGTCGAAGCCGGCATCCCCGAAGACGACCCGCGCAACCCGGCGGTGATCGCGGACAACGTCGGCGACAACGTCGGCGACTGCGCCGGCATGGCGGCCGACCTGTTCGAGACCTACGCGGTCACGCTGATCGCGACGATGCTGCTGGGCGCGCTGATGGTCAAGGGCGCCGAAATGCAGGCCGTGCTGTACCCGATGGTGCTCGGCGGATTTTCGATCGTCGCCTCGATCGTCGGCTGCTACATGGTCAAGCACAAGGAAGGCGCCAAGATCATGAACGCGCTGTACCGCGGCCTGATCGTGGCCGGCGTGCTGGCGCTGATCTGCTTCTACCCGATCACCGCCTGGGTGTTCGGCGGGACCGATTTTGCGGCGCAGGGCGGCGTGACGAAGCTGTACCTCTCCGCGGTCGTCGGCCTCGCGCTGACCGGCGCGCTGGTGTGGATCACCGAGTACTACACCGGCACCGAGTACGCCCCGGTGCGCTATGTTGCGCAGGCCTCGACCACCGGCCACGGCACCAACATCATCGCCGGCCTCGCGGTGTCGATGCGCTCGACCGCGTGGCCGGTGCTGCTGGTCTGCGCCGCGATCTATGCGTCGTACACGCTCGGCGGCCTGTACGGCATCGCGGTCGCCGCGACCTCGATGCTGTCGATGGCCGGCATCATCGTGGCCCTCGATGCGTACGGCCCGATCACCGACAACGCCGGCGGCATCGCCGAGATGTCCGACCTGCCCGAGTCGGTGCGTGCGGTAACCGACCCGCTCGACGCCGTCGGCAACACCACCAAGGCGGTGACCAAGGGCTACGCGATCGGCTCGGCCGGCCTCGCCGCGCTGGTGCTGTTCGCGGACTTCACGCACGCGCTGGACCACGCCAACAAGACGGTGGCGTTCAGCCTGTCGGAGCCGGCGGTGATCATCGGTCTGTTCATCGGCGGCCTGATCCCGTTCCTGTTCGGCGCGATGGCGATGGAAGCGGTCGGCCGCGCGGCCGGCTCGGTCGTGGTGGAAGTGCGCCGCCAGTTCAAGGAAATCGCCGGCATCATGGAAGGCAAGGCCAAGCCCGAATACGGCACCGCGGTAGACATGCTGACCAAGGCCGCGATCAGGGAAATGATGATTCCCTCCCTCCTGCCGGTGCTGACGCCGGTGGTGCTCGCGCTGGTGATGCGCTTCCTGATGGGCGCGGACGCGGCCCGCATGGCGATCGGCGGCATGCTGATGGGCACGATCGTGACCGGCCTCTTCGTGGCGATCTCGATGTGCACCGGCGGCGGAGCATGGGACAACGCCAAGAAGTACATCGAGGAAGGCAATTTCGGCGGCAAGGGATCCGAGGCGCACAAGGCGGCGGTGACCGGCGACACGGTCGGCGATCCCTACAAGGACACCGCGGGGCCTGCGATCAACCCGCTGATCAAGATCATCAACATCGTCGCGCTGCTGCTGGTGCCGCTGCTCTAAGCGCACTTCCATGCGCGGCAAAAAGGGCGACGCGGTCAGTCGCCCTTTTTATTTGGCGCTGTGCGGGCTGGCGGCGCTTGCGGTGGCCATGGGTGTCGGGCGCTTCGCGTTCACGCCCCTGCTGCCGCTGATGCAGGCCGATGCCGGGCTGACGCTGACCGAGGGCAGCTGGCTCGCGTTCGCGAACTACCTTGGCTATCTCTTCGGCGCACTGGCCACGGTCTGGATGCGGGCGCCGCCGCACGTCATGGTGAAGGCCGGGCTCGCCGCGACCGGCTTGCTTGCTATGGCCGTGGGCTTCGTGCACGGCTTCGGCCCATGGTGGCTTCTGCGATTCGCCAGCGGGCTGGCCAGCGCCTGGGTGCTGGTCTATGCCTCTGCGTTGACGCTTGAACGCTTGATGCGCGCTGGGGCCGGGCAACTCTTTGGTGTTGTGTTTGGCGGCGTCGGCGCGGGGATCATGGCGACCGGCATGGCCTGTCTCGCGCTGTCGGCCGCTGGGCTCGACTATTCCGCAATCTGGATCGCTTTCGGCGTTGCGAGCCTCGCGGCGAGCGCCGCGTGCTGGCCGGCCTTCACGCCTTCGGTCCCGGACCCGGGCCCGCAATCGGACCGTGCGCTGGAAATGACGCGACGCGGGTGGGGTCTTGCCGAATGGACTCTCATCGGCGCGTACGGATTGTACGGGTTCGGTTACATCATCCCGGGAACTTTCATGCCGGTGATCGCGCGTGACCTGCTGGGCGGCGCGTTTGCTTCCGGTTGGTTCTGGCCGATGTTCGGCGCGGCCGCGTTGGCTGGGACACTGTTTACCGGACAGGTTTCGATTGCGCGCCAGCGGAACGTGCTGGTCGCATGCTATTTCGTCGAGGCGATCGGCGTGATTGTCCCGGTCGCATTCGGCAACGCGGCTGGGCTGGCGCTGGGCAGCTTGATGCTCGGGTTCGCTTTTGTTGCAATCACCATGCTCACGCTGCGAGAGGCGCGCGCACTTGCCGCGTCGAAACGCCTCGACGCAGCCCCGCTGATGGGCGCCCTGACGGCCGCATTCGGCTTCGGCCAGCTCCTGGGGCCTCCTTTCGCGGGTTACATGGTCGAATTACTTGGCGGTTTCGACCATTCGCTGGGAGTCGCCGCCGCAGGACTCGCCGCCGGGGGCGCAGCGCTCCTTATGGTCAAGCGCTGACGATGGATTCGGGTGGCGCAGGCCGAAGATGCGCCGGCATGCCCGGAGGGCTAGGCGCGCCGGTCCAGTCGCGGCAGTCGCACGATCGCCCGATGGATATCTTTTGCGCAGGCGAGCAGCGGGGCGAGCAGCGGGCTTGCGCCCTTTCTGCGGCCATCCTTACCCGATAGCGTGCTGAGGGCGATTGCGCCCACAATTCGGCCATCGTGGTCCCTCACAGGGACCGCGATCGCGTGCAGGCCGACCTCCAGTTCGCCGTCGACTTCGCTATAGCCTTGCGCCGACACGGTTGACAGGATTGCGCGAAGCTTGCGCCGGTCGGTGACTGTCTTGCCGGTGATTGCAGTGATTGGAGCGTCGGCGAAGTAACGGTCGAGTTCCTCGGGAGGGAGGGCGGCGAGGAGCACCCGGCCCATCGCGCTTGCATGGGCCGGAAGCCGGTCGCCGACCTTGACGGCGATCGACATAAGGCGCTCGGCGGCAGGCAGGCGAACGACGTGAACGATGTCGGTTCCATCGAGCACTGCAGCCGAACAGGACTCGCGCGTTTCCCGGACCAGTTCTTCGAGGAAGGGCTGCGCCACTTCCCACACGCTTGCCGACGAGATGTAAGCGAATCCGAGTCCGAGGACGCGCGGGCGCAACTCGAAATACTTGCCGTCGAATGCCGCATAACCCAGCGCGACCAACGTGTGGAGCAGGCGTCTGGCGGCGGCACGGCTGATGCCCGCGGTTCGCGCCACGTCTGCAAGCGTCAGGGCCTGCCGCCCCTTGCCGAAGGCTTCGATTACGGCGAGCCCGCGCGCGAGCGATTGCACGATCTCTTCGCCGGCGCCTTGCTTGCTTGACACGGTCGGGGTTCTCCAGCAGTATTTTTGAACATATGTTCGCATTGCGAACACTTAGGATATTCTAGCCTGATCAGCCGCTCCCGAACGCAATGACGAAACACGTCCTCAAGCTCAGCCGGCTAAGCGAGTCGAAGCGCGTCGAATATGGGCCGCTTGCCCACTACTTCCCCTTGGTGGCCGATGGCGAGACACCCGTGCGGACCGGTATCCAGGTCAGCGAGCCGGGCTACGTGGCGCCGATTCACTGGCACCCCTACGAGGAACTCCTGTTCGTCGTCGAGGGCGAGACCGAAGTCTGGCTTCAAGGGGCCGAGAGCCAGGCGCTGCGCATGCGCGAAGGCGATTGCGTCGTATTGCCGGCAAACGTCCCCCACAGTTTTCGCACTGTAGGCGATCGGCGCATGCGCCTGCTCGGGATTCACGCCAGCGCGGTTCGCAAGGTGAATTACCTCGACCGCGAAACCGACGAAGACGGTTACCCGGTGCTCGACGCGTCATTGCAACCGCGCAAGAACCCGGCCGGTGCCTGACGTGAGCGAGGCAGCCGACGACGCTTCGATCGTATGGCGCGGCATGACGCGCGCACAGGTCGCTGCGCAATACAATCCCCAGATCGCCGTCCCCGATCCCGCACGATACGGACGCGAGAATCGCGAGGCGAGTGCAGCGGCACGCGCGCATCTGCCGGGCGTGCTCGATGTCCGCTACGGGCCCGGCCAGCGGCAACTGTTAGACGTATTCCCGGCCACCGGCACGGACAACCGCAAGTCTGGGCTTGCGCCGGTGCTCCTGTTCGTGCACGGCGGCGGCTGGCGTACGCTCGACAAGTCGGTCTACTCTTTCATCGCGCCGGCTTGGTCGGCGGCCGGGGTGGTCACCGTATTGCCGAGCTACGGACTGCTGCCGGAAGTACCGCTCTGGCGCATGGTGGAAGAAGTGCGCGAAGCCGTTGCCTGGGTGGCCGCAGAAATTCACGGCTATGGAGGCGATCCCGGCCGGATCGTAATCGCCGGGATGTCGGCCGGGGCGCAGCTCTCGGGCATGGCGCTTGCGCACGAACCATCGGCCCGCGCCATCCGCGCCGCGTCACTCGCCAGTTCGGTGTACGACCTGGATGCGCACCGGTGGCACGGCCGCCACACGGACATGGCGCTCGACGAGGCGCTGGTTGCGCGGGCGAGCCCGAAGCACAACCTGCCATTCGATCCTCTCCTGCCGATCACGCTTTCGGTCGGCGCGCAGGAGACGCCGGAAATGATCCGCCAGACCCGCGAGTACCACGAGGCGTTGCAGTCGAGAGGTCAGCCCGTGCGCATGATCGTCGAGGCGGAGCGTCATCACCTGAACATGGGCCGCGTGTTCGCCGAATCATCCACGGCCACCTTCCAGGCGCTGTACGCGTCGATTTGCGCCTTGCGATGACGCGCAGCCGATGCAAGAGCCGCGTCGGCGGGTTCCCGATTCCAAGAAGACGAAGGAGAGAGTTTCCATGAAGCGAATGTTCGGAAGACTGCTCGCTTGCCTGATCCTGTGCATCGCGATCCCTTCGGTCCCCGCATTTGCACAGGCCTGGCCGGCAAAGCCGATCCGCCTGATCATCCCTTATCCGCCCGGCGGACAGACCGACATCGTCGGCCGGTGGCTGGGCGCGCGTCTCGGGGCGGCGCTCGGTCAACCGATCGTCATCGACAACCGCGCCGGTGCCAACGGGATCGTCGGCATGAATGCGGCGAAGGGCGCGGATCCCGACGGCTATTCGTTCGTCTACAGCAACGTCTCAATCAGCCTGATCAATCGCTATGCGCACGCGAAGCTCCCGTATGACGTCCTGACCGATTTCGAGCCGGTGTCGCTGATCGGCTACACGACACTGGGACTTGCGGTGCCGTCGACATCGGGCATCAAGAGCCTCGAAGAACTGGTGCGGTACGTAAAGGCGAATCCGGGCAAGACGACCTTTGCGTCGTTCGGCATCGGGAGCACGGCGCATATCTACGGCGAAATGCTCAACGGGGCGGCCAACCTGGATATGGTGCATGTGCCATACAAGGGGACGGCGCCGGCTACGGTCGATCTGGTCGCCGGGCGCGCAACTGCCGGCTACATCGACTTTTCCAGCATGGGCGCCATGATCCAGGCCGGAAAACTTACCGTGCTCGCCGTGACGGGCACCAAGCGCTGGCCGGTGTACCCGGATGTCCCGACGTTCGGCGAGCTGGGGTTCCCTCTCGACCTCCCGGGTTGGGCCGGCATCATGGCTCCTCGGGGGACGCCACGCGCAGCCATCGATCGCATGGGCCAGGAGATCGCCCGTACGCTTCGCACACCTGAAGGCCAGAAGGACATGGTGGAGAAAGGCGGCATCATTGCGGTGGGCAGCACCCCGGCCGAGTTCGCCGAAGTCCTGAAGCGAGATGCGCCGCGCTGGGGCGAGGCCTTTGCACGCTCTGGCGTGAAGCCGCAGGAATGAACCTGCCGATGAGCAAGATCCCCGGCCGTCGGCTGGAAGGCAAAGTCGCGCTGATCACCGGTGCGGCGGGCGCCCAGGGCCGGGTCGCGGCCCTCAGTTTTGCGCAGCACGGTGCCAAGGTCGCTCTGGCTGACATCGACGAGGCGCGAGTTCGCGAAGTACAGGCCGAGGTCGAAGCATCCGGCGGCGAAGCGTTGGCGATCGGCGTCGACGTTACGTTGGAGCCCAGCGTCAAGGCGATGGTCGAGTCTGCGCTGGCCCGGTTCGGAACGCTCAACGTGCTCTATAACAATGCCGGCATCAACAACGGCGGTCCGACCGAAGCCGAACGCGATGTCGACGTCGTGCGATTGCCGCTCGAGATCTGGCAGCGCATGTTGAGCGTGAATCTCACCGGGGTGTTCCTGTGCTCCAAGCACGCGATCCCCGCGCTGATCGCCGCGGGCGGGGGCTCGGTGATCAATATTTCCTCAACGGCCGGCATCCTCGGCAGCTCGATTTCGGGCCATACCTATTCGGCGACCAAGGGCGGGCTGAATTCGCTCACCCGCTCGATGGCTGCGGCCTATGCAAAGCACCAGGTTCGCGTCAATGCGATCTGCCCGGGTTCGCTCGAGCCGGTGATGAAGTTCGGCATTCCGAGAACGCCCGAGCGGCAAAAGATGCTCGAGGCCAACTACCCGATCGGCCGCCTGGGGACCGAGCAGGACGTGGTCCAGCTCGCGATCTATCTTGCGTCGGACGAATCCAGCTGGACGACCGGGGCGGTGATCCCGGTGGACGGCGGCTTTACTTCGACGTCCTGATCGCCGGCCGGCGCCTGCGGTAAACGCGCCGCGTGCGGCTGACGAATTTCGCGCGCATCCTTCGCGAGGACTCCGACGCTTCGCGCCACGCCCGGTACTCCGGCGTTTCCAGCGCCGACGAATCCGCGAGCTCGTAAATCGCCAGGTACTTCGCCCCTTCGCCTTCGACTTCGAAGCGGCTCGCCGCTAGGAATCCGGGCAGCGCCGTCAGTTCCGGAATGTGTTCTTCGTCGTACCAGCGATTGAACTCGGGTTCGTCTTCCGGCTTTACGTCGATCATCATCAGCAGCACTGCACCGGCTTCGCTTTGCATGAAATTCTCCGTGGGCTTGCCTGCATCATACCGTCCGCTCATTCAATGGATAATGAACGGATGATCCGCCCGTTCCGGACCCTGGTCTTCCTGCTCGTTCTCCATGCTCCCTGCACAGCGCTCTGCCAGGGCCTGCTGCAGCCCGAAGGCGACACCGGCTACGAGCCGAAGCATGCGGTGCTTGCGTCGAGGTTCATGGTCGCCGCGGCGAACCCGCTTGCGGTCGAAGCAGGAATCGAGATCCTGCGTGCGGGCGGCAGCGCGGTGGACGCGGCGGTCGCGGTGCAATTGGTGCTCGGGCTGGTCGAGCCGCAGTCCTCCGGCATCGGCGGCGGATTGTTCCTCGTGCACTGGGCCGAAAAAGAACGCGCGCTCAAGACCTACGACGGGCGCGAAACCGCGCCGATGGCCGCCAGGCCGTCGAGGTTCGTCGACGCCCTCGGCCGGCCGATGGATCGCTATCAAGCAATCGCAAGCGGGCTGTCGGTCGGCACGCCGGGCGCTTTGCGTGCGCTGGAACTCGCGCATCGGCGGCACGGGCGCCTGCCCTGGGCAAGGTTGTTCGAGCCCGCGATACGCCTTGCGCAGCATGGGTTCCCGATGCCAAGGCGATTGAGCCTCCTGCTCAGGCGTGAAGCTTTCCTGCCGAAAGATCCGGCGGCGCGCGTGGTGTATTACGAGGCGAACGGGGATCCGAAACCGGCCGGCTCGATCCTCGCGAATCCTGCGTACGCCGCAACGCTTGCACAAGTTGCGTCCGGCGGCGCCGATGCGTTCTACCGCGGCCCGATCGCCGCCGATATCGTTTCGGCGGTGAAAGGGCACGTGCGGCCCGGCGACCTGTCGGTCGATGACCTCGCGCGCTATGCGGCGAAAGAACGCGAGCCGGTCTGCGGCGCATATCGCGACCGGCGCATCTGCGGCATGGGACCGCCGAGTTCCGGCGGCGTGATCGTGCTCGAGCTGCTCGGCCTGCTCGAGCGCTCCGGGTTCGATCGTGCCGCGCCGGGGTCGGAGCTTGCGGTCCACCTGTTCGCCGAAGCGGGAAGGCTCGCCTATGCCGACCGGCTTCGCTATCTCGCCGACCCGGACTTCGTGCCGCAGCCGGTCGCGGGCCTGCTCGACCCCGGCTATCTCAAGGAGCGCGCAGGCCTGATCGGCGAGCGCACCATGGGTGCGGCCCGCGCCGGCCGGCCGCTCGGCGCGCTCGCGTGGGGCGATGCCGCCGAGACCGAAGTGGCCGGAACCAGCCATGTGTCGATCGTCGATGCCGACGGCAATGCGGTGGCGATGACGACCACCGTCGAAAGCCAGTTCGGCAGCCGCATCATGGTGCGCGGGTTCCTGCTCAACAACCAGATGACCGACTTCGCGTTCTTCCCCGAGTTCGAGGGGCGCCCGGCGGCCAATCGCGTCGAGCCCGGCAAGCGGCCGCGCAGTTCGATGGCGCCGACCTTCGTGTTCGACCGCGCCGGCGGGCTGCAGGCGATCGTCGGCTCGCCCGGCGGGCCCGCCATCATCAACTACGTCGCCAAGACGCTGGTCGGGCTGATCGACTGGGGCCTCGACATCCAGGCGGCGATCTCGCTGCCGAATTTCGGCGCGGCGTACGGGCCCACCTTCATCGAGCGCGGATCGGCCTACGAGGACCTGGCCGACGCGCTCGAAAGGCGCGGGCACACGCTGAATTTTTCCGTGCAGACCAGCGGGCTGCACGGGATCGAAAGGACGGCCACGGGCTGGCGCGGCGGGGCGGATCCGCGGCGCGAGGGCGTGGCCAGGGGGGAATGATGGAACCGACTGCAATGGAGAGGAAATGCCAAGCCAGCTGAACGTCTTCGGCGAACCGCTTGCCGAATGCTGCACCCGGCCGATGACCGGCTTTTACCGCAACGGGAACTGCGAGACGGGCCACGAGGATGTCGGCGTGCACGTGGTCTGCGCGAGAATGACCGCTGAATTCCTCGAGTACTCCCGGTCGCGCGGCAACGACCTGTCGACCCCCGTGCCTGCCTACGGGTTCCCGGGACTGAAGCCCGGCGACTGCTGGTGCCTGTGCGCCGAGCGATGGAAGGAGGCGCTCGCCGACGGCATGGCGCCGCAGGTCAAGCTCGCGGGCACGCATGCGAAGGTGCTCGAATTCGTGCCGCTCGAGGCCCTCAAGGCCTACGCGCTGGACCTTTCGTAGCCAGCGCCGCGGCGATCCGGTCGACCGCTTCGGTCACGCCGAGGGCCGCGTCGATGGTGATCGCATCGCGCGGCGGCTCGAGCGTCGCGAACTGGCTTGCGAGCAGCGCCGCGGGCATGTACTTGTGCTGCCGCGACCGCATGCGATCACGGATGAAATCGATCGAGCCTGCGAGGTGGACAAGGCGGGCATGCGCAATGCCCGTCATGAGGCGCGTACGGTAGGCCTCCTTCAGTGCCGAGCATGCGAGCACCGCGCCCTTGCCGGCGGAACTGCGCGCCGAGAGTGCCGCGTTGAGGCGATCGAGCCACGGCCGGCGATCGGCGTCGTCGAGCGGGATCGCGGCCGCCATCTTCGCCACGTTGGCGGGCGGGTGGAAATCATCCGCATCGAGGAATTCGAGCCCGAGGCGGCGCGCCAGCGCTTCGCCGACGGTGGTCTTGCCCGCGCCGGAGACGCCCATGACGACGACGATCATCGTTGCCTTGCCGGACGGGGCCGGGCGACCCGCCGGATTATCCGTTTGCGCCCGGCGCTTTCGTGACCGCGTGCCCGCCGAACTTGGCGCGCATCATCGCCAGCAGCCTCCTCGCGTAGTCGGACTTGCCCTGGCTCGAGAAGCGGCTCATCAGGGCCATCGTGATCACCGGGGCGGGCGTGCCCTGCTCGATGGACTCCATCGCGGTCCAGCGCCCCTCGCCCGAATCGGCGACCACCGGCGCCACCGATGCCATGTCCTCGTCTTCGGCCAGCGCCTCGGCGGTGAGGTCGAGCAGCCAGGAGCGCACCACGCTGCCGTGGCGCCAGGTTTCGGCAAGGCGCGCGAGGTCGATGTCGAAGTCCTTGCGCCCGGCGAGCAGCGCGAAACCCTCGCCGAAGGCCTGCATCATCCCGTACTCGATCCCGTTGTGGACCATCTTGGCGAAATGGCCGGCGCCGCTCGGCCCGCAATGCAGCCAGCCGGTTTCCGGGCCCGGGGCGAGGATGCGCGCGAAAGGCTCAAAGTGCTCGATCGCCTTGGGCGTGCCGCCAAGCATCAGGCAGTAGCCGTTCGCCAGGCCGTGGATGCCGCCGGAGACGCCGGCGTCGACGAAGCGCAGCCCGCGCTGCGAGAGCTCGAGCGCGCGGCTCATCGAATCCTTGTAGTACGAATTGCCGCCGTCGACCAGCGTGTCGTTGTTGGAAATCATCGGCACGAGGTTGTCGATCGCGCTTTGCGTCGGCGCGCCCGCCGGCAGCATGATCAGGATGACGCGCTCGCCGGTAAGCAGCACCGCGAGGTCGGCGAGCCCTTCGGCGCACTCGACGCGCGGCTCGGAAGCGAGTTCGTCGCACTTCGACTTGTCGCGATCCCATGCCACCACGCGCGCGCCGCCGCGCGCGAGGCGCCTTGCCATGTTGGCCCCCATCCGGCCCAGCCCGACGATCCCGATTTCCATGCCGCCTCCAGAGGTGAATCCCATTCTATAATCCGCGCATAACTAATAGGAGGAGACTGCATGAAATTCGTTCGCATCTTCACCGGCCTCGCGTTTGCCGCGATTGCGGCCTCGGCGTCGGCCCAGTACCCGAACAAGCCGATCAAGGTCATCGTCCCGTTCCCGGCCGGCTCGGCCACGGACACGATCACGCGCATCCTCGGCAACTCGGTTTCACAGGCCGTCGGCCAGCCGGTCGTGGTGGAGAACAAGGCGGGCGCCGACGGCGCAATCGCCGGGGCGGAGGTGGCCAAGGCGCCGCCGGACGGCTACACGCTGCTGATGGCGACCAACAGCCCGATGGCCGTCGCGCCGGCCATGAAGAAGGTGCCGCCCTACGATCCGGTGAACGACTTCACGCCGATCACGGACGTCGGCCGTTACACGTTCTTCCTTTTCGCCTACGCCGGCATGCCGGCGAAGACACTGGGTGACCTGATCGCCTATGCGAAGGCCAATCCCGGCAAGCTTGCTTACGCGACCGGGAATACGACGGGCATCGTCTCGTTCGCGCAGCTGGCGTCGCTCGCGGGCATCCAGATGCTGCACGTGCCCTACAAGGGCGAGCCTGCGGCAATCACCGACCTGATCGCAGGGCGGGTGCAGTTGATCTTTGCGACGCCCACCACCGGGCTTTCGCATGTGAAGGACGGCAAGCTGCGGGCGATCGTGACCTCACTCAAGCGGCGCTCGCCGATCCTGCCCGACGTGCCCACGATCGGCGAGGCCGGGCTGCCCAAGTTCTCCATCCTGTCGTGGGCGGCGCTGTATGGGCCGGCGAAATTGCCGAAGGACATCACCGACCGGCTCAACAAGGAATTCGTCGCCGCAATGAAGCGCCCGGACGTGGTCGCCGCGATGGACAAGCAGGCCTTCATCCTGAGCCCTTCTACACCCGCGGAACTCGGCGCCTTCACCAAGGAGCAGCTCGACGAGTACCGCTCCATCCTGCGCGCGGCCGGCATCCAGCCCGAATGATCGGGATTACGTGAGCCTCGCCCGGACGATACTCGGGCGTCTTTTCAACGTCCCGGCGCTGCTGGCTCATGTGCGCGAGGTGAAGCGGCGGCGGGTCGATGGCAGCGTCGACCCGGAGCTCGACCTCTACACGCAGATCTTCCGCAACGATTTCCTGCACGCGGGTTATTTCGACCCGATTCCCGACCCGGACGCGGTGAGCTTCGCATCGCTCAAGGAGGCCACCGAAGCCTATGCGCGGCTGCTGGTTGCGCGCGTCACGCCCGGGCAGAAGGTGCTCGACCTCGGCTGCGGCACCGGCGGGCTGCTCGCGATGCTGAAGGCGGCGGGCACCGAGCCCACCGGCCTGACGCCGAATCCCGGCCATGCGGAACACATCCGCCGGGCGCAACCGGGCGTACCGGTGATCGTGGGCGGGTTCGAGGCGATCGACCTCGACGAGCACCGCGGTGTATTCGACGTGGTGATCTGCTCCGAATCCTTTCACAACGTGCCACTGGAAGTGGGTGTGCGCAACGTGCGCGAAGTGCTCAAGCCCGGCGGCAAGTGGGTGATCATCGACTACTACCGCACGCGGATCCCGGCCTACAACCGGTCGGGGCACCCGCTGGAAAAATTTCGCGAAGCGGTGGCGAAGGGCGGATTCCGGATGACCGAGGAGGTCGACGTCACCGACAACACGACGCCGGGCCTGGGTTTCATGCACGCATGGGCCTCGCGCGTTGCGCTGCCGACGGTGGACTACGCCGCGGGCAAATGGCTGTCGAAGCACCCGGTCGTCGACTACCTCGTCGGCGACGAATACAGGGCGCGGCGCGCCCGCGTCCGGCTCGACGCGCTCGACCCGAAGGTCTTCGCGCGCGACAAGCGCTACCTGCTGCAGCAGTTCGTCACGTAAAAGTCAAGCTTTGCTATTTGAAGATCCGCGCCGGTATTGACTGAAACGCCGATTTAGTTTCCATATTTGGAAAAATGAAAGTGCGGATCGCCATCGTTGGCGGCGGGTTGGGCGGGCTGGCCGGTGCGTTGTTCCTGCGCAACGTTGGGGTTGATGCAACGGTCTACGAGCAGGTCTCCGAGTTGCGCGAGGTCGGTGCCGGCATCGTGGTGTCCCCGAACATGGCGCGTCCCCTTGAGCGGCTTGGGCTGCTTGGGAAGCTCGACGCCTTTGCCGTGCGGCTGGAGGCTGCCTGGGAGTTCCGCCGCTGGGAGGACGGGCGGGTGCTTTCGGTGCAGCGCATGGAGGCGTGCCGCGAGCTGTACGGTGCCGACTGCTATGTGGCGCATCGGGCGGATCTCTTGGGCTTGTTTCGCGATGCCCTGCCGCCCGAGATCCTGCGTCTTGGCCAGCGCTGCGTCGGGGTGGAGCAGGATGGCCATGCGGTTGAACTGACTTTCGAGAACCGGGCCGGACATCGCTCCCACGTCACTGCGGACGCTGTGATCGCCGCCGACGGCATTCATTCGACGCTTCGCGCAATTGCTTCAGCCGGAGCCCTCCAGGAGCCGCGCTTCTCCGGCCTCTGTGCCTTTCGCTGCCTCGTGCCTGCTTCTGCCGCGCCCTCGATGGCTCTGCGCCCCGTACAGACCCTGTGGCTCGGTCCCGGGCATCACTTCGTCCATTACCCGGTTTCGGGCGGGCGGCTGGTCAACGTCGTCGCCATGGCGCCCGCCGGGGACTGGCGCACCGAGTCGTGGAGTGCGGAGGGCAGCGTCGCCGATCTCATGCGCGAGTTCGAGGGGTGGGATGCGCGCGTCATGCAGTTGATCGCCGCCGCGACCGATACCAAGCGCTGGGCGCTGTACGACCGCGAGCCGCTCGGCCGGTGGGTCAATGGGCGTCTTGCTTTGCTTGGGGATGCGGCTCACGCGATGCTGCCGTTTTTCGGGCAGGGCGCTGCGCAGGCGGTGGAGGACGCGGAGGTGCTTGGTGCTTGCCTGGCCGGCGTGGGTCCGGACGCGGTGCCGGAGGCGCTGAAGCGCTACGAGTCGATTCGCTTGCCGCGTGCGAGCAGGGTGCAGCTCATGAGCCGCGGGAGGGAGGTGCAGAACCACCTGCCCGACGGACCGCAGCAGGAACAGCGCGATGCGGGATTCGCGAGCGGGGATCCGTTGCGACAGAGTGCCTGGTTGTACGGGTACGATGCCTAGGCCGGCAGCATGCGTGGTTCGGCGGCACCGTCCGCGCAAGCGGCGGATCGCCGCCGGATTCCTTATAGTTCGGAAAGCACCGGCTGGCATCCGCGGTACTGCGCCCAGGAGACTGCATGTTCAAGCGAATCGACCATATCGAATTGCTCACCGCGGCGCCCGACCGCGCGATCGCCTTCTACCTCGGCGTGCTCGGCTTTCGCGAGCGCGAGCGCGCACGCATTGCCGAAACCCCGTCGGGCCCGCTGGAACTCGCGTACCTGGAGCTGGGCGGCACCACCGTCGAGGTCATGTGCTATCCACAAGCCAAGTCCATCCCGGCGCGCAGCGACGAGCCGCGGCTCGGCTGGCAGTGCCTCGCCCTGGAGGTCGACGACATGGACGGCGCTCTTGCCGCCCTCAAAGAGAAGGGCGTCGAGGCGACGTGGGGGCCGGTGAAGCGACCGGAGTACGCGCGCGCCGAGATCCGCGACCCGGACGGCAATCCGATCGAATTGCGGCAGTGGTATCGCCGTTAGCGACTGGCCCGCCAAGGATTGGCGTATGAACAGGCTTTGCGTGTTCTGCGGCTCCAGCTCCGGCCACGATCCCGTCTATGCCGGTCTGGCGGCCCTTCTGGGCCGTACCCTGGCCGAACGCCGCATCGGCGTGGTGTACGGCGGCGGGCGCGCCGGGCTCATGGGCGTACTCGCCGATGCTGCGCTCGCGGCGGGCGGCGAGGTGATCGGCGTGATTCCGCAGGCGCTGCTGGACAGGGAACGCGGCCACCGCGGGCTGAATCAATTGCGCGTGGTCGATTCGATGCATGCGCGCAAAGCGCTCATGGCCGACCTGGCGGACGGCTTCGTGGCACTTCCCGGCGGCATCGGCACGTTGGAAGAACTCTTCGAGGTCTGGACCTGGGCGCAACTGGGAATGCACCGCAAACCCTGCGGCCTGCTCGACACGGGGGGCTTCTTCGCGCCGCTGGTTGGCTTCCTGGATCACTTGGTCGCATCTGGATTCCTCGGGTCCGACGCGCGGGCAATGCTGGCGGTGGCGGGGTCACCCGACGAGCTGCTTGCCAAATTTGCATCTTACGAGGCGCCGGCCGCGGCGAAGTGGGTCACGCCGGTGCAAGCCTAGCCGCCCGGCCGATCTCGTAGAGGCGCCGGGCGGAACCGCGATTGATCCCCGTTCGCCGCTTGCTGTTGATCATTGCGCTGTCGACCCACTGCGCCGAAGTCCGCGCATGGGGCGCCGAAGGCCATCGCATGATCGCCGACATCGCAACGAGCCTCCTCACGCCCAGGACCGCGGAACGGGTGCGCGAGCTCCTCGCGAACGACGCCTTGGCCGATGGCTCGCCCTCCGGGCGGCGAACCCTGGGCGAGATCGCCTACTGGAGCGACGAAATCAAGGACTACCCTTGGGGCAAGCGGGCCGGTTCCTGGCACTACGACGACGTGCCCTTGTGCGGATCGCCCGACCCGGCGCTGTATTGCAAGAGCGGCCGGTGTGCGTCGGCCCAGATTGCCCGGCACATGAATCTGCTCAGGAGCCCTCGCGCCACTCGCCGCCAAAGGAACGAAGCGCTGAAGTGGGTCGTGCATCTCGTCGGCGACATCCACCAGCCGCTGCACGCGGCTACGCGGCATGATCGCGGCGGCAACCTGGTGCAGGTGTCCTTCTTCGGCCTTCGCGACAACCCGCCCTACGGCACTATCAACCTGCACACGATCTGGGACATTCATCTCGTCCAGCGGCTGGTGCGGCAAAGGGGCGGGGAACCCGCGTTGGTGAATTCGGCGTTCGGCACGACAGAAAAGGCCGGGCTCGAAGCCGGTGACCCGGCGTCGTGGGTCGCGGAAAGCACCGGGTTGGCGAGGACCGCTGCCTATTCGGTGATTCCGGCGCCGCTTTCATGCGGCGGAAAGGTTCGCCAGGTGCTGGAAATCGACTCCCGGTACGAGGCGATGGCCGTGCCTGTCGTCGAGAGGCAGATCACGAAGGCCGGCGTGCGCCTTGCGCGCATGCTGAACGAATTGCTCGGCGGCGACTCGCGATGAGGGGAAAGCGGAGCGGGATCAGTTCTTCACGTGATACCCGGTCTTGAAGATCCACCAGACCACCGCCAGGCACGCGGCAAGAAAGAACGCGATCATCCCGGCGCTGACGGCCACGCTGACGTCGGCCACCTCGTAGAACGCCCAGCGAAAGCCGCTCACCAGGTAAAGCACCGGGTTGGCGAGCGAGACGCCCTGCCAGAAGGGCGGCAGCATCGAGACCGAATAGAAGCTGCCGCCGAGGAAAACCAGCGGCGTGATCACCAGCAGCGGGATGATCTGCAGCTTCTCGAAGTTGTCCGCCCAGACGCCGATGATGAAGCCGAACAGGCTGAAGGTGACCGCGGTCAGGACCAGCACGGTGATCATCCAGAAGGGGTGCGCGATCCGCAGCGGCACGAACAGGCTCGCGGTCGCAAGGATGATCAGGCCGAGCAGGATCGACTTGGTCGCCGCCGCACCGACGTACCCCAGCGTGATCTCGACGAAGGACAGCGGCGCCGACAGAAGCTCGTAGATCGTGCCGGTGAACTTGGGGAAGAAGATCCCGAAAGACGCATTCGACACGCTCTGCGTGAGCAGCGACAGCATGATCAGGCCCGGCACGATGAACGAGCCGTAGCCGACGCCTTCGATCTGCGGGATCCGCGAGCCGATCGCAGAGCCGAACACTACGAAATAGAGCGAAGTCGAGATCACCGGCGACACGATGCTCTGGAACAGGGTGCGCCAGGTGCGCGCCATCTCGAAGCGGTAGATCGCCTTGACGGCCTGGAAATTCATGCCGGCCCCCCTACCAGCGTGACGAAGATGTCCTCGAGCGAGCTCTGCTCGGTCTTCAGGTCGGTGAAGTGCACGCCGGCCGCGCCGAGATCGCGCAGCAGTGCGGAAATGCCCACGTCTGCGTCTTGCGCGTCGTACGTGTACGTGAGGCGCGAGCCTTCGGCGGCGAGTTCGAGGCGGTAACCGGCCAGCGCGGGCGGAATGGCGGCGAGCGGCGCCTGCAGGTCCATGATCAGCTGCTTCTTGCCGAGCTTTTGCATCAGCGCGGCTTTTTCCTCGACCAGCACGATGCGGCCCTTGTTGATCACGCCGACCCGGTCGGCGATCGCCTCGGCCTCTTCGATGTAGTGGGTGGTCAGGATGATCGTCACGCCCGCGGCCCGCAGTTCGCCGATCAGCGCCCACATGTCCTTCCTGAGGCCCACGTCCACGCCGGCGGTGGGCTCGTCGAGGAACAGCACCTTGGGCTCGTGCGACAGCGCCTTGGCGATCATCACGCGGCGCTTCATGCCGCCGGACAGCTCCTTGATCCGGTTGCCCTTCTTGTCCCAGAGCGAGAGGTCGCGCAGGACCTTCTCGATATGCGCCGGGTTCGGGCGGCAGCCGAACAGGCCCCGGCTGAAGGACACCGTGTCCCACACCGTTTCGAAGGCGTCCGTGGTCAGTTCCTGCGGCACCAGGCCGATCATCGCGCGCGTCGTGCGGTAGTCGGCGATGATGTCGTGGCCGTCGACGGTGACCGTGCCGGCGCTCGGCGTGACGATGCCGCAGACGATGCTGATCAGCGTGGTCTTGCCCGCGCCGTTCGGGCCCAACAATGCCAGAATCTCGCCACGCCGGATCGAGAGGTCGACGTCGATCAGCGCCTTGAAGCCGGTTGCGTAGGTCTTGGAGAGCCGGGACACCGAAATGAAATCAGGCATGCGGGCAAGTCTACTGGATTGGGGGCGGATCGAAAGCGGGCCCGATGCCTGCGGCTGCGCGATCGGGCCGGACCTGTTGACCTCCGCCCAGTGCGCGCGGCTGCACGCGGGGGGGCGATGCGGCACGGCGTGAGCCGGCTCCGGCCGGGCGAGCGGCACACGCCGGGGATCATTTTCCACGATGCGGCCTGAAGGGTGCCGCGGGATTGTTCGACTTTAATTTCACAAGAGTCAATGAATATGCGGTTCTTGCGTCATATTAATTTCCAAATATGGAAAATGTAGGGTGATGGGCTCGCTCTTCGCGCCCTGCGCGGCAATCCTCGGCTGGATCGGCCGCCAGGGCACGCGCGCGGTCGCCGCGCTGGTCGTCATCGGGATCGCGGTGCCGTGGCTGGGTGCGATCCTCAAGCCCTTTGTTGCCGAATCGGTCTTTGTGCTGCTTTGCATCTCGTTCCTGCGGGTCGACGCCGATGCGCTGCGAGGCTACCTCCGGCGCCCGGGGCTGGTGATCGCCGCCACCGCATGGACGTCCTTTGCGGTTCCATTGCTGGTGGGCGCGGCCTGCCTGGCGGCCGGCGTCGACCGGAAGTCCCCCGACCTCTATCTTGCTCTGATGCTGCAGGCGATCGCCTCGCCGATGATGGCCGCGCCGGCGATCGCCGCGCTGATGGGGCTGGACGCCACGCTGGTGCTCGCGAGCCTGGTCGCCAGCACTGCCTTGATCCCTTTCACGGCCGCGACGTTCGCCGAGATCTTCATCGGGCCCTCGTTGACGGTTTCGTCGGTTGCGCTCGGCGCAAAGCTCGCCGCAATGCTGGCGGGCTCGGCGGTCGTCGGCTTCGCGATCCGGCGGTTCGTCGGCATCGCAGCGATCGAGCGGCGGGCCGAGCGGATCAACGGCTTCAACGTACTCGTGCTGTTCGTCTTCGTCGCGGCGCTGATGGAAAGCGTGGCCGGGCGATTCCTTGCCGATCCGCTGTTCGCGCTCGGCGTCACGGCGCTCGCCTTCTTCATGTTCTTTGTAGTGCTCGGGCTGACCACGCTGATTTTCGCCTTCGCCGGCCTGGATCGGGCGCTGGCGCTCGGGTTCATGGCCTCCCAGCGCAATACCGGGCTCATGGTGGCGGCGGTCGGCGGCGCGCTTCCCGAACTGGCGTGGCTCTACTTCGGCCTGGCGCAGTTCCCGATCTACCTTTCGCCCCAGCTACTGGGGCCCCTGGTGCGGCGTATTGCGCCAGCCGGCTCCGGCCGGGCATGATCGTGGTCCGGACAGGAGGAGGATTCCGATGAGCACGCCCAGCCACTTCCGCATGATGGCCGAGTACAACGAGTGGATGAACGCCAAGGTCTACGAGGCCGCCGCGAAGCTGCCGGCCGAGGAGGTCGCCCGCGAGCGCGGCGCCTTCTTCGGGTCGATCCTCGGCACGCTCAACCACCTGGTGGTCGGCGACACGATCTGGCTCAAGCGGTTCGCGGAGCACCCGTCCAGGCCCGCCGCGCTCGAGCCGTTGCGCTCGACACCGCATCCCACGGCGCTCAACCAGGTCCTGTTCACCGACCTGGGTGAACTGCTGGCGCGACGCAAGGTCATCGACGCGGCGATCAAGTCCTGGGTCGCCGGGTTCACGCAGGCCGACCTGGACCACGTGCTGCACTACGCCAATACAAGAGGCGTGAAATCGCAGAAACGCATGTCCAGCCTGGTTACGCACTTCTTCAACCACCAGACGCATCACCGCGGCCAGGCGACGACGCTGCTGTTCCAGGCAGGGCAGGATGTCGGCGTGACCGACCTGCTGGCGCTGATCCCGAACGAACCCTGAACCGGAGACCGTCGATGCCGAAGATCCTGCTGATCCAGGGGCCCAACATGAGCTATCTCGGCAGGCGCCAGCCGGAAATCTACGGCAGGACGACCGCGGCCGAGCTGGACGCGATGCTGATGAAGCATGCGCGGGACCGCAAGTATTCGCTCGAGATCTTCTACACGCACAGCGAGCCGGCCGCGATCGAGCGGCTTTACCGCGCCGTGGACGAGAAGCTCGACGGGCTGGTCATGAATCCGGCGGCGTTCCTGTTTGCCGGCTATGCGCTCAGGGACTGCCTGCGCGCAGTGCCCTTCCCGTACGTGGAAGTCCACATGACCAACATCGAGAAGCGCGGCATCCATTCGATCCTCGCCGAGACCGGCGTCGGGATGGTCGCCGGGTTCGGCGTGCGCTCCTACATCCTCGGGCTCGAGGCGCTGCTCGGACATCTTGACGCCGCGCCCGGGAAGAAAGGCGGCCGCCGAAAGAAGAAATAGCCCGGCGCCTCCGGTCTGCCGCGACGCAGTGCCCTCACGGGGATTCGAGCGCGGCGCCTATCGTCCCCGGCGTGGCCGGATCGTCCGGGTCGAGCGCCTCGATGCCGGGCAGGCTGCGCAGCCACGTGAGCTGGCGCTTGGCGAGCTGGCGCGTGGCCACGATGCCCTTCTCGCGCATCGCAGGCCGATCGGTGATCCCTTCCAGATGGTCCCAGACCTGCCGGTAGCCGACGCATCGCATCGAGGGCAGGTTCGCATGCAGGTTGTGGCGTGCACGCAGGGCCTTCACCTCTTCCACGAGGCCGGCCGCAAGCATCGCGTCGAACCGCATCGCAATCTTCGCGTGCAGTGCCGCGCGGTCGGCGGGCACGAGGGCAAAGGGCTTCAGCCGGAAGGGCAGGTCGGCCCGCGGCGCGGTCTGCAGCGCGGAGAGCGGCCGGCCGGTCGCGCGATGGACCTCGAGCGCGCGCTGGATCCTTTGTGCGTCCGTCGGCGCGATGCGCGCCGCAGTCGCCGGATCGACCTTTGCGAGGTCCGCATGCAGTGCAGGCCAGCCTCTTTCTGCCGCCTCCGCGTCGAGTGCGGCGCGGATTGCCGGGTCGGCCTCCGGAAGCTCGTCCATGCCTTGGGCGAGCGCACGGTAGTAGAGCATCGTGCCGCCGACCAGCAGGGGCGACCGGCCTCGCGCCAGGATTGCCTGCACCGCGGCAATGGCGTCCTTGCGGAAGCGTCCCGCGGAATAAGCCTCGGTCGGGTCGAGCAGGTCGATCAGGTGATGCGGCACCGCTGCGCGTTCGGCAAGCGAGGGCTTGGCGGTGCCGATGTCCATGCCGCGATACACCTGCCCGGAGTCCACGCTGACGATCTCGACCGGGTATCGCGCCGCGAGCTGCATTGCGAGGCGGGACTTGCCGCTCGCAGTCGGCCCGAGAATGCAGACCGCCTGCCGCCCGGCCGGGAGGTCCGCTGGCTTATCGGCCACGCAGGAAGAGGCGGTCGAGGTCGGCGAGCGACAACTGGTACCAGGTCGGCCGGCCGTGGTTGCAGCTGCCGGCGCGCTCGGTCTCTTCCATCTCGCGCAGCAGCGCGTTCATTTCCGGCAGCGTAAGGATGCGATTGGCGCGGACTGCCGCATGGCAGGCCATGGTCGAAAGCAGCTCGTCCCTGCGGGCGGCGAGCGCCTCGGTTGCGCCGAATTCGCGCAGGTCGGCGAGCACGCTGCGCGCAAGCGCCGGCAGGTCGCCGCCGGCGAGCGACGCCGGCACCGCGCGGACGGCGAGCGTATTCGGCGAGGCGACGCCGATTTCGAACCCGAGCTTGTCGAGGGCCTCCTGCTGTTCCTCTGCGGTAGCAACCTCGACCGAATCGGCATGGAACATCGCCGGCACCAGGAGCGCCTGGCGCTGCAATTCGCCGGCGTCCAGCGACCTGCGCATCTTCTCGTAAACGATGCGCTCGTGCGCGGCGTGCATGTCGACCAGCACCAGCCCGGCCTCGTTCTGGGCGAGGATGTAGATGCCGTGCAGCTGGGCGATCGCGTAACCCAACGGCTGGGAAGCAGGCTGGGACGCGGTCGGCTCCGTGTGCGATTGCGTTCCAAGCGCGGACCGGGGCGAGCCGGCCGCCTGCGGAAATGACGGCGAAGGCTGTGGGGAACCGTTACCTGCCGCGGTATCGCCGGCCGGTCGCGCAAACAGGCTCTGGTAGGCCGCGACCGGTTGCTCGACACCCAAGCCGGGTTGGAAGGGGCGATAGGTCGGCCGCGGCGCGACGCTGTTCGCGTTCGCATCGAGCTGAGCATAGGCCACCGGCGTTTCGGCGGCGTTGCCCGAAAGCGCACGCTTGACCGCATGGAAGACGAATTGGTGGATCGAGCGCGAATCGCGAAAGCGCACCTCGGTCTTGGCCGGATGGACGTTGACGTCCACGCCGCGCGGATCGAGTTCGAGGAAGAGTGCGTAGGAGGGCTGGCGATCGCCATGCAACACGTCTGCATAGGCTTCGCGGGCGGCGTGCGACAGCAGGCGGTCGCGCACGAAGCGTCCGTTGACGAAGAAATACTGCTGGTCGCCGCGGCTGCGCGCAGCCTGCGGCGCGCCTGCGAACCCGCGCAGCGAAAGCGTGCCGGCCGCGGCTTCGACGGGCAGGCTCGCAGCGGCAATCTCCTTGCCGAGGATGGCGGCCACGCGTTCGGCGACGGTCTGCGCCCGGTAGTGCGCGCTGACCCGGCCGTTGTGCTTGAGCAGGAAGGCGACGTCCGGCCGCGCCAGCGCAACCCGCTGGAAGACACCTTCGCAATGACCGAACTCGGTCGCCTCGGTGCGCATGAACTTGCGCCGCGCCGGGGTGTTGAAGTACAGGTCGGCTACGGTGATCGTGGTTCCCTGCTGGCGGGCCGCCGGCTCCACCGAACCGGTGACCGGGCCTTCGGAATTCAGCGAAAACGCATGCGGCGAGCCGGTGTTTCGCGAGATCAGTGTCACGCGCGCGACCGAAGCAATCGACGCGAGCGCCTCGCCGCGAAACCCGAGCGACCCGACCGCTTCGAGATCCTCGAGCGAGCGGATCTTGCTGGTTGCGTGGCGCGCGAGCGCAAGCACGAAGTCCTCGCGCGCGATCCCGTCGCCGTCGTCTTCGACCTGGATGCGGGCGATGCCGCCCGAGTCGAGTGATACCTGCACCTCGCGCGCGCCCGCATCGAGGCTGTTTTCGAGCAGTTCCTTGAGGACCGAGGCGGGCCGGTCGACGACTTCGCCGGCCGCGATCTGGCTGATCAGCAGGTCCGGCAATACCTGGATTACGCTCATGGGGCGAGTATAGCGTCCCGTAATGCCGGCACCGCGATGCGAGCGCGCAGTGCATTCATTCGCGGCCGACGGGCGGGCCTGCCTTTACAATCGGCCCATGGAACTCGTTGCATTCGCATGGGACTTCCTGGTCCACCTCGACGCGCATATCGCGGCATTCCTCGCCGAGCACGGCGCGTGGGTCTACGCGCTGCTGTTCCTGATCGTGTTCTGCGAGACCGGGTTCGTGGTCACGCCTTTCCTGCCCGGGGATTCGCTGCTCTTCGTGGTCGGGGCGCTGTGCGCTACAGGAGGCCTGTCGATCGGCCTGGTCATCGTGCTGCTGGTCGCGGCCGCGCTGCTGGGCGACAACACCAACTACTGGGCGGGGCGCTGGCTGGGGCCGAAGGTGTTCCGCTGGGAGGACTCGATCTTCTTCAGCCGCAAGCACCTCGACCGCACGCACGCTTTCTACGAGAAGCACGGCGGCAAGACGATCGTGATCGCGCGCTTCATGCCTTTCGTGCGCACGTTTGCGCCATTCGTGGCCGGCATCGCCCGCATGCCCTACCTGCGCTACCTCGCGTTCTGCATCGGCGGCGCGCTGCTGTGGGTGGTGTCGTTGACGATGCTCGGCTATTTCTTCGGGAACATCCCGGTGGTGAAGAAGAACCTGAGCGCGGTGATCTTCGGGATCGTCGGGCTGTCGCTGTTGCCGATGGCCGTCGAATTCGCAAGGGCGAGGCGTGGCGCGCGTCCGCAGCTTCCCGCCGATTGAGGACGGCCGGGCCCGCGTGCTGGTGTTGGGCAGCATGCCCGGCGCCGCGTCGCTTGCCGCCGGCCGGTACTACGCGCATCCCCGCAATCTCTTCTGGCCTATCTTGTGCGACCTGCTCGGGGCCGATCCGGCGCTCCCTTACGCGGCCCGGACGCGACTGCTGAAGGCCAACCGCATCGCGCTCTGGGACGTGCTCGAATCCTGCGTGCGCGAAGGCAGCCTCGATTCGTCGATCGAGGATTCGACGGCCGCGGCCAATGATTTCGCGTCGTTCTATCGGGAGCATCCGCGGATTTCGCAGGTGTTCTTCAATGGCGCGAAGGCCGAGTCGGCCTACAGGCGGCATGTCCGGGCAGCGGTGCGCGAAACGGGGCGGCCGAGAATATATGTGCGCCTGCCTTCCACGAGCCCGGCGCATGCCGCCCTGTCGTTCGCGCAAAAGCGCGACGCGTGGCGCGCGGTCGTGGCGGCCGGTCGCGCATAGAATCCGGAAATCCAGAGGAGCAGCCATGAGCGCCACCGCAATGATCGACCGCTTCGACCACCTCGTTCTGACGGTAAACGATATCGAGGCGACTACGCAGTTCTACGAGCGCGTGCTCGGCTTCGAGAGGGAATTCTTTCGCGGCCCCGAAGGCCAGCCGCGCCACGCACTGAAATTCGGCCGCCAGAAGATCAACCTGCAGGACCGGGCGACGCAAACCCCGACCAAGGCGCGCGTGCCGACCTTCGGCGCGGGCGACTTCTGCCTGATCGCGGCGGTGCCCCTCGACCGGGTGATCGAGCACCTGCGCAAGGAAAACGTCGCGATCGAATCCGGCCCGGTGCAGCGGCGCGGCGCGATGGGGCCGATCCGGTCGGTCTATTTCCGCGACCCGGACGGCAACCTGGTGGAAGTATCGGAGTACGCCTGAACGACAAAATTAATTGGTGTCAGGGTCGAATTATCGGACCGCAAAAACTCGACCCTGACGCCATTCAAGGGGCGGAAATCGAGCCTGGCCCCAATCGGACTATTTGACGAAGGCGAGCGGGCCCTGCGGCCGCGGCGGGTTCTTCGCAAAGTAGCGCTTGATGCCGTTGAGGATCGCGCGCGCAAGCTTGTCCTGGTAGGTCTCGTCGTTCAGCCGCCTCTCCTCGTCCGGGTTGCTGATGAAAGCGGTCTCGACGAGGATCGAAGGCACGTCGGGCGACTTCAGCACCGCAAAGCTCGCCTGTTCCACCTGGGGCTTGTGCAGCGTGTTGATGGCGCCGAGTTCGTTCAGCACCTGGCGGCCGAGCTTCAGGCTGTCGCTGATCGTGGCGGTCTGCGAGAGGTCGAGCAGGGTCTGGGCGAGGTAGCGGTCCTTGACGTCGAGGTTGACCCCGCCGATCAGGTCCGCCTCGTTCTCCTTCTTGGCGAGCCAGCGCGCCGCTTCCGAAGTCGCGCGGCGCTCAGAGAGGGCAAACACCGAGGAGCCGCGCGCATGCGGCTTCACGAACGCGTCGGCATGGATCGAGACGAACAGGTCCGCCTTCACCTTGCGCGCCTTCTCCACGCGCGTGGCGAGCGGCAGGTAATAGTCTGCGTCGCGGGTCATCACGACGCGCAGGCCGGGTTCCTGCTCGATCATCGCCTTCAGGCGCTTGGCGATCACCAGGGTCACGTCCTTCTCGTTGCTTCCCCGCCGGCCGCGCGCGCCCGGGTCTTCGCCGCCATGACCCGGGTCGATCACGATCGTCGCGAGGCGCGCGACCGATCCTTTCTCCTTGGGCAGGTGCGAAGGCTTGAGGGCGAGGCCCTCGGGTGGTGGCGCCTGCACCGGCGCCGGTGCGGGCGTGGCGGGCGCCGGCGGCTTCCTGGACGCTTCGTCCTGCAGCAGCGCGAGCAGCGGGTCGGGCGCGACGGTCGGGTAGATGTCGAGGACCAGTCGATGCCCGTAAGTAGCGATCGGCTTGAGCGAGAACGCCTGCGCCTTGACCGGTGCCTTGAGGTCGAGGACCACCCGGGTGACGCCCGGCCGGTTGATCCCGACGCGCAGCTTGTCGATGTAAGGGTCGTCCGGCGTGACCTTGTTGTTCAGGTCTGCGATCGCCGCGCTCATCTCGACGCCCTCCAGGTCGAGCACCAGGCGGTCGGGATTGTCGACGGTGAAAAGCGAGTAGCGGATCTCGTTGCGCGATTCGAGCGTGACGCGCGTGTAGTCCTTCGCAGGCCAGATGCGCGTCGAGACGATCTGGTCGGCCGCCTGCAGCGGCGACGCGGCGAATAGGATTGCCGAGAACGCCGCTAGGCAGGCCGCCCTGAAGACAGCAGCGACGCGATGGCCGACTGGCGCCACTCGCGTCCCGCTTGCGTATGCGCGATGAATGCGGCGCGCCGGCCGGGTCCCGGGATTTCCAGCGTGATGTGCAGGTCCGGCAGGGGCAGCAAGCCCTCGGCCATTTCGGGCCATTCGACGATACACAAAGACTCCGGGTTGAAGTGCTCCCGGAAACCCGAGCTCACCCATTCCTCGCGGTCCTTGAACCGATAAAAATCAAAGTGATACAAGTTTAACCGAGAAAGTGCATAAAGTTCAACCAATGCGTAGGTCGGGCTTTTCACGCGGCCGGCCCAGCCCAGCGCCCGCAGCAGGCCCCGCACTAGGGTGGTCTTGCCCGCGCCGAGGTCCCCGGACAGGAACAGGACGCGGCCCGGCAGGGCCCCGGCGGCCAGCGCAGCGCCGAGCGCGAGCGTGGCTTCCTCGGAAGCGAGTGGCAGGCGGGTCGGTCCGGGGGTCATGTTGCTAACATCGGCCGATGCAGAAAGAGGGTTACGACTACGCGGGACTAGCGACTTCGATCAAGGCTTGGGGCCGCGAACTCGGTTTCCAGGACGTCGGGATTGCAGATACCGACCTTTCGGGCGCGGAGGCGCGCCTGGCCGCGTGGATCGAGCGGGGGTGGCACGGCGAGATGGATTATATGGCACGCCATGGCACGCGCCGCTCGCGGCCCGCGGAACTCGTGCCGCAAACGCTGCGCGTGATCGCGTGCCGGATGAACTACGCCACGCATGTTGAACAAGAGTGGGCGCAGTTGGCTGACGGCGGACACGCGTTCATCTCGAAATACGCCCGCGGACGCGACTACCACAAGGTCCTGCGCAGCCGCCTGCAGCAACTCGCGGACCGGATCGCGGCCGAAGTGGGGGAGTTCGGTCATCGCGTCTTTACCGACTCGGCCCCGGTCATGGAAGTCGAACTGGCCGCCAAGGCCGGCCTCGGCTGGCGCGGCAAGCACACGCTGCTGCTGTCGAGGGAGGCGGGCTCGTATTTTTTCCTTGGCGAGATCTACGCGGATCTGCCGCTGCCGGTCGATGCCCCAACCGGAAACCACTGTGGGACCTGCACCAAATGCATCGAGTTGTGCCCGACGCAGGCGATCCGCGGGCCTTACAGCCTGGACGCCCGCCGTTGCATCTCTTACCTCACCATTGAATTGAAAGGCGCGATCCCCGTCGAACTGCGGCCATTGATCGGCAATCGCGTCTACGGGTGCGACGACTGCCAGATGGCCTGCCCGTGGAACAGCTTTGCGCAAGCCACGCACGAGCCGGACTTCGCGGTGCGCAATGGCCTGGATTCGGCAAGTCTCGTCGAACTGTTCGGCTGGAGCGAAACCGAATTCGACGCGCGTATGGCCGGCTCGGCGATCCGCCGCATCGGCTATGAGCGGTGGATGCGGAACCTGGCGGTGGGATTGGGAAACGCACGGTCCGGTCCCGAAGTCGTTGCCGCACTTCGGGCGCGCGCCGACCACCCATCCGCGCTGGTGCGCGAACACGTGGCATGGGCTCTGGAGCGCCATGCATGACATCTCCGTCCATGGACTTTATCCGATAATAATCATACAATTTACTGATGGACCTTGCGAACACCATTTCCGTCACGGAGCTCGCCCGCGACACCACTGGCGTGATCGCGCGCCTCACAAAGGACAGAAAACGCAGATTTGTCGTCATGCGCAACAATCAGGCTGTCGCCATGATCAGCGGTCTTGATGCATCTGGCGAGGCGGGTGTACTTCAGGAAGCCCGTCCACTAAAAGACGAGGTATTTCGAAAAATCGATGTCGTTCGGGCGATCGCAAAGGCAAACGGCGCTCGCTCGATTCATCTGTTTGGGTCGGCAGCCAGAGGGATCGAAAGGGTCGACAGCGATCTGGATTTTCTCGTCGAGTTGGACCCAGGACGCACCTTGCTCGATGTGGTCGGGCTGCGCACGGAGCTTTCCCAGTTGTTTGACCGTCCCGTGGACGTGGTCACCAAGGACTCTCTCAAACCACGCCTCCGAGCCGAAGTGCTTCGGGACGCGATAGCGCTCGTTTCATGACCCGCCGGGCAGAACTATTCCTTGGCGATATTCTCGATGCGATCGAAGCAATCGAGGAATACACCGGGAGCGGCGAGCAGGCGTTTCGCGCGGACAGGAAAGCACGGGATGCGGTTCAAATGCGGCTGATCGAGATCGGCGAGGCGATCAAGAGGGTTCAGGAACTCGGATTGAAACTGTCTGATTTCGAGGCCGGGATCGAATGGTCGAAGATCGCGGGGATGCGCGATGTCATCGCGCATCACTATTGGCGGATCAGCGAAACGCTGCTTTGGGACACGGCACAGAAGTCTATTCCGCCCCTAAAGGACGCGGTGCGAAGGCTGCAGGAGAAGCGTAGGCCTGAACCCCGTTCGTCGACCCGACGGCCGGCCAGGAAGAACGGATAGCCGGCCGCGCGGCTCGTTCACGAACCCGATCGTCGTATCCACTGGATTTCGCCAGCGACTCCCTTCTTGTCCATGATCAACAGTGACATTCTCTGGGCTGACGACAAGCTCCTGCCCGGCTTCGAAGCCGCAACGATAGACCTCCCGCCCGACTACGACGGACCGGTCGTTGCGACCTTGGTGCGCAAATCTCGCGCCGGCCGGAAGAAGCGCGCGGTGCTCTACGTGCACGGCTTCATCGACTATTTCTTCCAGGCGCACATGGCCGAGCGCTTCGAAGCCGAGGGCTGGAGCTTCTACGCGATCGACCTGCGGAAGCACGGGCGGTCGATGCTTCCTGCCCAGCACCCGTGCTTCTGCAAGCGGATCGACGAATACTTTGCGGACATCACCCGGGCGATCGGCATCATTCACGAAGAAATCGATGGGCCGCTGCTGCTTGCCGGTCACTCTACTGGTGGATTGATATGTGCCCTGTATGCCGACTCTGGCGAGCTCCGTAATCTCGTTTCCGCTCTCTGGCTGAACAGCCCGTTCTTCGATTTCAAGGTGCCGCGAGCCGACCGTTTCAAGCTGGGCGTCGCTGCCGCGACCGGGATGTTCTTCCCCTTTTTATCGGATCCCAAGGGCCTGCCGCGCGATTATGCGGCGAGCCTGCACAAGGACTTCGGGGGCGAGTGGGACTTCGACCTGAAGCTGAAGCCGCTCACCGGGTTCCCGCTTTATTTCGGCTGGGTCGGCGCCGCGATGGCGGCGCATTCGAAGATCCATGCCGGCCTCTCGATCGCGAGCCCGGTGCTGGTGATGTACTCGGACCAGGCGGACATCGTGCTCGACTGGCGCGACATCGCGAAATGGGGCCCGGGCGTCGGAAAGGACGTCACGCTGCAGCAGTACCCCGGCGGGCTTCACGACCTCGTGCTTTCGAGGTCCCCGATCCGGGAGAACGTGCTCGGCGCGCTCTTCGCGTGGCTTGAACAGAAACGACTGTAGCCGCGGTTCCCTTCGGCCCCTGCCGACTTACTCGCTGCCGGTCGCGACCGGGCGCTCCGGGTCGCTGCACCATTCGCTCCACGACCCCGGGTAGAGGCGCGAACCCGACAGGCCGGCGATCTCCATCGCGAGGATGTTGTGGCAGGCCGAAACGCCGGACCCGCACTGGTGGACGATCTGCTTCGGCGAGCGGTTGCCGAGCAATGCGGCGAATTCCTTGGCAAGCGTTTCGGCCGGCTTGAACGTGCCGTCCTTCGACAGGTTCTCGCCGTAGGGGCGATTGAGCGCGCCGGGAATATGGCCGCCGACCGGGTCGATGGTCTCGCCCACGCCGGCAAAACGGCCGGCAGCGCGTGCGTCGAGGACCGTCACTTCGGGCTTTCCGAGGTTGGCAGCCACGAAGTTCGCGTCGACGTGCATCGTTCGCGGCGCACCGCGATACGTGGTCGGCGCATAGTGCGGCACCTCGGCGGTGACCGGGCGGCCTTCCTTTTCCCACTTGGCGAAGCCGCCGTCGAGGATCGCGACGCTGTAGTGACCCATCCAGCGCAGCATCCACCACAGGCGGCCCGCATAGACACCGCCGGACGCGTCGTAGACGACCACCTGCTGGCCGGGGCGCAGCCCCCATTCGCCGAGCGTGGCCTGGAAGTCGTCGGCATCGGGCAGGGGATGCCTGCCGTTCCTGCCGGTCTTCTCGCCGGACAGTTCGGTGTCGAGGTTGACGAAAGTCGCGCCGGGGATGTGCCCCTCGGCGTACTGCCCGCGCCCGACTCCCGGGTTTGCGAGGTCGTGGCGGAGATCGAAAATCCGCCAGTCGGAATCGCCGAGGTTCTTTGCGAGCGTTGCCGTGTCGATCAGTGTGCGGTAAGCCATACCGCAATTTTACCGTGTTCTACCCGGCGGGAAGTTTCAGCTCGCGGCGCATGAACTCGTGGAAATGCACCAGCGCGTCTTCCATCGGCGACTGGTAAGGCCCGGCTTCGTTGATTCCCTGCTCGTGGAGCGCGCGGCGGCCGCGGTCCATGCGGGTGCAGATCTCGCCGTCCTCCACCGCGGTCTCTATGTACGCGGCCTGCTCGGCTTCGACGAATTCCCTCTCGAACAGTGCGATGTCCTCGGGATAGTAGAACTCGACGATGTTCGTGGTCAGCGTCGGCGAACGCGGGATCAGTTGCGAAACGACGAGCACGTTCGGGTACCACTCGAGCATCACCCCCGGGAAGTACGTGAGCCACAGTGCGCCGTAGCGCGGCTCCCTGCCGTCGAGGTACTTCAGGCAGGCGTCGTGCCAGCGCTTGTAGACCGGCGTTCCGGGGCGGCCGAGGCCGGCCTTCGGCCCGACGACCTGCAACGAGAAGCGCTCGTCCGATTGGAGGCGGAAGTTGTTGCAGTCGGTGAAGTTGCCCAATCCCGGGTGGAACGGGTCGACGTGATAGACCTCGAGGTAGACTTCGATGAAGGTCTTCCAGTTGATCGGGTAGTCGTCGATCTTCACGCGGTCGAGCACGTAGCCGGAGAAATCGAACTCCGAGGCGAGCGACAGGTTCGCAAGGTCGCGATGCGGGTCGCGCGGGCCGGCGAAGAGCAGGCCTTTCCAGTTCGACAGCGGCGTCGAATTCAGGCGCACGCTAGGGTTCTCGGGAAAATGCGGTGCGCCGAGCAGCCCGCCCTTCATGTCGTAGGTCCAGCGGTGCAGCGGGCAGACGATATTCTCGGTGTTGCCCCGGCCTTCGAGGATGATCGCCTGGCGATGGCGGCAGACGTTGGAGAGCAGTTCGGGTCCGGACTCGTTGCGCACCAGGACCTTCGCGTGATCCATCCACTCGAGCGTGCGGTAGTCGCCCTTCCCGGGCACCATGAGCTCGTGGCCGACATAGTTCGGCCCGCCGTCGAAAAGCAGCTTCTTCTCGAGGGCGAATATTTCCGGGTCGAGGTACCAGGAGACCGGCAGCTGCGCGCTAGACGGCTTGAGGCGCCCGAGGCTTGCGATATCGGACATGATGCTGTTCCCCCTTGAAGCAAGTGCGCGCACCGAGGGTGCGGAACGGGATTCTAGCCCAACGGCGCCTGGCCGCGCGGGCCGGCCGCGGCCACCAGATCCGGGTTGCCGAAGTCACCTTCGGAACGAGCCGCGGCCGCGTCGAAACGCCCGCGCCGCCGCCGTTTTGCATTGACCCTGAATGGACGCTCGGCTAAGGTTCGCCCCTATGAGTCGTTCCCCGCGTCAGAGTTCCCCTGACGACCCAAAATCCGCCCCCGCCGGCCTGACCTTCGAAGAAGCGCTGGACGAACTTGAAAAGCTCGTCGGCCGCATGGAAGGCGGCGACCTTACGCTCGAGCAGTCGCTCGCGTCGCACAAGCGAGGTCTCGAACTCGCAAGATTCTGCCAGCAGCGGCTCGAGTCCGCCCAGCAGCAGGTCCGCGTGCTCGAGGGCGAGATCCTGAAGAGCCTTTCCGCTTCCGAGACTCCCGAAGGCAGTGACGACTGATTCCCGCGACTTCCCGTCCTGGATGGGCGACGTCCAGGCACGCATGGAGGCGGCGCTGGCGCGCCTGTTGCCGCCTGCCGGGGCGGCCCCCGCGCGCCTGCACGAGGCGATGCGCTACGCGGTGCTCGAAGGCGGCAAGCGGGTGCGGCCGCTGCTTGCCTTCGCGGCCGGCGAGCTGACCGGTGCCGCGCCCGAAAGGCTCGAGGTCGCCGCCTGCGCGGTCGAGATGATCCATGCCTACTCGCTCGTCCACGACGACATGCCCTGCATGGACGACGACGTGCTGCGCCGGGGCAAGCCCACGGTCCATGTCGAGTACGACCAGGCCACCGCGCTGCTCGTGGGGGACGCCCTGCAATCGCTTGCGTTCCAGCTGCTGTCGGACCATCGGCTGGCCGACTCGCCGGCCAGGCAGTTGGAAATGGTCAGGGCGCTTGCGCTCGCCTCGGGCTCGCGCGGCATGGCCGGCGGGCAGGCGATCGACCTCGAATCGACCGGCAAGCCGCTCACCCTTCCCGAGCTGGAATTCATGCACATCCACAAGACCGGCGCGCTGATCCGCGCGGCCGCCGCGCTCGGGGCGCATTGCGGGCAGGCGCTCGATGCTGCGCAGGCCGCGGACCTCGACCGTTACGCCAAGTGCGTCGGCCTGGCCTTCCAGGTCGTCGACGACGTGCTCGACTGCGACGCCAGCACCGCCACGCTCGGCAAGACCGCGGGCAAGGACGCGATCCAGGGCAAGGCGACCTATGTTTCGGAAATGGGCCTCGCGCGGGCGCGCGAATTTGCCGAAGACCTGCGCAGACAGGCGCATACTGCGCTCGAAACGTTCGGGGGAAGGGCTGCAAGGCTGGGCCAGCTTGCCGACTTCATCGTGTTGAGGAAATTCTGAAATGACGGCCACCATCGGCATCCCCGGCGGATTGCCGGACGGCGACGCGGGCGCGCAGCCCGGCGCCAAGCCGGCGTCCGGTGCGGCTGCGGGCAAAGACTACAATCCGGCCATGTACGAGCTGCTGAAGACGATCGGGGATCCGGCCGACCTGCGCAAGCTCGACCGCAGGCAGCTGGGGCAGCTGGCCGACGAGTTGCGCGCGTTCGTGCTCGACTCGGTGTCCAAGACGGGCGGCCATCTTTCGTCGAACCTGGGCACGGTCGAACTCACGCTGGCGCTGCACTATGTCTTCAACACGCCCGAAGACCGCATCGTCTGGGACGTCGGCCACCAGACCTACCCGCACAAGATCCTGACCGGGCGGCGCGAGCGGATGCCGACGCTGCGCCAGACCGACGGCCTGTCGGGTTTCCCGAGGCGCGACGAATCGATCTACGACGCGTTCGGCACCGCGCATTCGTCGACCTCGATTTCGGCGGCGCTGGGCATGGCCGCGGCCGCCAAGATCAAGGGCGAAAAGCGCCACTCGATCGCGGTGATCGGCGACGGCGCGATGTCGGCCGGCATGGCGTTCGAGGCGATGAACAACGCCGGCACGATGGACGTCGACCTGCTCGTCGTGCTGAACGACAACGAGATGTCGATCTCGCCGCCGGTCGGCGCGCTGACCAACTACCTTGCTCGCCTGATGTCCGGGCGCATGTACGACACGGCCAAGCGCTACAGCGAGCACGTGCTCAAGCGGCTTCCCGCGATGTGGGAGCTGGCAAAGCGCGCCGAGGAGCACGTCAAGGGCATGGTCACGCCGAGCACGCTGTTCGAGGAATTCGGCTTCAACTACATCGGCCCGATCGACGGCCACGACCTCGACGCGCTGCTGCCGACGCTCGCCAACATCAGGAAGCTGAAGGGCCCGCAGTTCCTGCACGTGATCACGCGCAAGGGCCAGGGCTACAAGCTGGCCGAGGACGACCCGGTGCTCTACCACGGCCCGGGCAAGTTCAACCCGGCCGAGGGCATCAAGAAGTCGGCGGTGACCAAGCCGACCTACAGCCAGGTGTTCGGCGACTGGCTGTGCGAAGTCGCGGCGCGCGACGAGCGCATGGTGGCGATCACGCCGGCAATGCGCGAGGGCTCGGGGATGGTGAAGTTCTCCGAGAAATTCCCCGCGCGCTATTTCGACGTCGGCATCGCCGAGCAGCATGCGGTCACGTTTGCGGCGGGCCTCGCCTGCGAGGGGCTGCGGCCGGTGGTCGCGATCTACTCGACCTTCCTGCAGCGCGGCTACGACCAGCTGATCCACGACGTGGCGATCCAGAACCTGCCGGTGCTGTTCGCGCTCGACCGCGGCGGCGTCGTCGGCGGCGACGGCGCGACGCACAACGGCGCGTTCGACTACGCGTTCCTGCGCTGCATCCCGAACATGACGGTGATGGCGCCGGCCGACGAAGACGAATGCCGCCAGATGCTGACCACCGGGCTGAACCTGCCCGGGCCTTCGGCGGTGCGCTATCCGCGCGGCAGCGGTCCCGGCGCCGCACTGGACCGCCCGCTGCAGGGGCTCCCGCCGGGCAAAGGCGAAGTGCGCCGCCGCGGCAGCAGGGTCGCGATCCTCGCTTTCGGCTCGATGCTCGCGCCGGCTCTCGAGGCCGGCGAAGCGCTCGGCGCGACCGTGGCCAACATGCGGTTCGTGAAGCCGGTCGACGCCGCACTGATCGCATCGCTCGCCGCGGACCACGAACTGCTCGTCTGCGTCGAGGAGCACGCGCTTTTGGGCGGCGCCGGCAGCGCGGTATGCGAATCGCTTGCCGAGCAGAATATCGAGCGCAAGGTGCTGCTGCTCGGGCTGCCGGATCGATTCATCGACCACGGCGACAGCGCAAGGCTGCTCGCTTCGGTCGGCTTGGATGCCCAGGGGATCGCACGGTCGATCAGAAGCGCAATCGGGGGCGCAATACCCGAGTAAACTGGTCGGATGTTATAATTTTTGCATGAACACTCGCGATCACCGCATTTCCGCCCCGATTCCCGACGTCCAGAATTCCGCCGACACCCGGCGGCTCGCGATCGACCGGGTCGGCATCAAGTCCATCCGGCACCCGGTGAAGATCCAGGAGGCAGGCGGCGGCGTGCAGCATACGATTGCCCTCTTCAACATGTACGTGAGCCTGCCGCAGCACTTCAAGGGCACGCACATGTCGCGCTTCGTCGCGATCCTGAACGCGCACGAGCGCGAGATCACGGTGAAGTCCTTCCAGGTGATGCTGAAGGAGATGGTCGAGAAGCTGGAGGCGAGGGAAGGGCATGTCGAGATGACCTTCCCGTACTTCATCGACAAGGCGGCGCCGGTCTCGGGCGTGCGCAGCCTGATGGACTACGAGGTCACGTTCACCGGCGAGATCCGCAGGGGCAAGGCGGAATTCTCGATGAAGGTCGTCGTCCCGGTGACCAGCCTGTGCCCCTGCTCGAAGGAGATCTCCGACTACGGCGCGCACAACCAGCGGTCGCATGTGACCGTGACCGCGACCACCAACGACTTCGTCTGGATCGAGGAGATCGTCGCGGTCGTCGAGAAGCAGGCCTCCTGCGAGCTCTACGGCCTGCTCAAGCGGCCCGACGAGAAATACGTCACCGAGCGGGCCTACGACAATCCCAAGTTCGTCGAGGACATGGTGAGGGACGTGGCCGCGGTGCTGAACGCGGACGACCGGATCGACGCGTACGTGGTGGAGTCGGAGAATTTCGAGTCCATCCACAACCACTCGGCGTACGCCTTGATCGAACGCGACAAGCGCGCCGGTGTGCGCGAAGCCCCGGACGCCTGAGGGCCGGTCTGCGTTCCGGGCGCCATGCAGCTGGCTGGGCCTGGCCTTAGGCGCGCTCCTCCCGGTGGCTGAATCCCGCGCTCAACCCGATTTCGCGGCCGAGCGCGCGCGCATGGTGCTCGAGATCGCGCAGATGGCGCGCGAGACTGCGGGCGCCACCGGGCGCGCGGCATTTTCCGCAGCGGTCATGGCCGCGATCGGCAAGGTGGAGCGCCACCGGCTGGTGCCGCCGGCGCAGGTGCCGCTGGCCTATCGCAATCATCCGCTGCCGATCCGCGGGGGGCAGACCATCTCGCAACCCTACATCGTCGCGCTGTCGACCGAACTCGTCGATCCGCAGCCGCATCACGTCGTGCTCGACATCGGTACCGGATCGGGTTACCAGGCCGCGGTGCTTGCCGAGCTGGTCAGGCGCGTCTACAGCGTGGAGATCATCGAATCCCTCGGGCTCGAGGCGCGCGATCGCCTCGCGGCGCTGGGCTACCGCAACATCGAGATCAGGATCGGCGACGGCAACGCCGGATGGGAGGACAAGGGCCCGTTCGACGCCATCGTGGTCGCTGCGGCCGCGCCGAGGATCCCGCCTGCGCTCGTCGCGCAGCTCAAGCCGGGGGGGCGGATGGTGGTTCCGGTCGGCGCGCACCCGCAAGCGCAGGACCTGATGCTGGTGGAAAAGCGCGCCGATGGATCGATCGCGGCCAGGAGCGTGCTGCCGGTGCGGTTCGTGCCGCTGGTGGAAGCGAACTGACGTACGTTCAGAACCTGCGCCTGAGCGTCATGGAGTCGCCCTCGCGTCGCATCTCGAGCCGGTTGAGGAAGCTCATGCCGAGCAACGGCTGCGTCAGCCCGCCGCCGTCGATCACCATTCCGTCGACGTTGAGCAATTCGATCCCGCCCAGCTTCACGCTGTCGAGCTTGATGTAGTAGGTGCGCACCGGGCCGTTGGCCGTCATCGCGATGCCGCGCTCGGCGCGGCTGAAGTTGAGGCCGATTTCACGGGCATCCTTGCCCGGAATCGCGACGACCGTGGCGCCGGTGTCCACCAGGAAACGGATCGACGCGCCGTTGATCGACCCCTCGGAGACGAAGTGCCCGCTCGGATCGGCCGTCAGGGTAACCTGCGCTGCGCGGGAAGGCCCCGGCGTGCCGGCCACGTGCGGGCCGAGCGCAACCGTGCGCCGGCGCCCGGATTCCTCGATGACGGCGCCGGTCTTGTCGACCGAAATGAGCGTGACCGCGCCAAGCCTGTGCCCGATCAGCACGCTTTGGGGCCCTGCGTTGTCGACGATGAGCACCGCGCCGCGGCTGGGGAACACGCCCACGACGCTGACGTCCGACGCTTGCGCGAGCCCGGCACCGCAAGACAGGAGCAGGACCCAAAGCGCCCTGATCGGCCTAGAATCGGTCAAGGAGGCCAGAACAGGACGAACAATGAAGCCCGTTGCCATTTTCAGACACTCCAGCACAGAAGGGCCCGGTTATTTTGCCACATACCTGGAGCGAAAATCGATCGCCTGGAAGCTGGTCGCGCTGGACGGCGGCGAGCCGGTCCCGAAGAACGCGCGCGCCTTCTCCGGGCTTGCGTTCATGGGCGGTCCGATGAGCGTGAACGACCCGCTGCCGTGGATCGCGCAGTCGCTCGACCTGATCCGCGACGCCGTCAGGAAGGACGTGCCGGTCATCGGCCACTGCCTGGGCGGCCAGCTGATGTCCAAGGCCTTCGGCGGGACCGTGGGGCCCAACCCGGTCAAGGAGATCGGCTGGGGCGAGGTGCGCGTGGCCGACAACGCGCTGGCGCGCGAATGGTTCGGCAGCTTCGAGCCTTTCCTTTCTTTCCACTGGCACGGCGAGACGTTCACGATCCCGCCCGGCGGCACGCGCATCGCAAGCTCGACCCACTGCGCCAACCAGGCTTTTGCGCTCGGCAAGCACCTGGGCCTGCAGTGCCACGTCGAGATGACGCCCGAGATGATCCGCACCTGGTACGCCGCGGGGCGCGCCGAGATCGATGCCTCGCCCGGGCCGGGCGTCCAGCAGCCCGAGCAGATGGAGGCCGCGATCGAGGACCGCGTCGCCAGCCTCAACCAGGTGGCCGCCCACCTCTACGACAAGTGGATCGAGGGGCTGGCGAAGGGCTGAGCGGGCGCCAACAAACTCTGAAATGTACCGGTACCGGTACATGAACTGGCCGGAGAGCCAGCAGCCGCGCGGGGCTTTAGAAACTAATCCCTGAAATTGATGAACTGCAGCGGGAGGTCCTCGACCTTCGTGCGGACCAGCTGGATCGCCGCCTGCAGGTCGTCCTTCTTGCCGCCCTGCACCCGCACCGCGTCGCCCTGGATGCTCGAAGTCACCTTGATCTTCGATTCCTTGAGCATCTTGCCGATCGCCTTGGCCTTCTCGGTCGGCACGCCGGTCTTCACGATGATCACCCGCTTCATCTTGTCGCCGCCGATCTTTTCGGGGTCCTTCAGCTCGAGGTAGCGGATGTCGACGTTGCGCTTGGCGAGCTTGCCGCGCATCACGTCGAGCACCTGGTTCAGCTTGAACTCGTCGTCGGCATAGACGGTGAGCTCGAGCTCGTTCTGCTCGACGCGTGCGTCGGAGCCCTTGAAGTCGAAGCGCGTCGAGACCTCCTTGTTGGTCTGTTCGATCGCGTTCTTGACTTCCTGCTTGTTGGGTTCGGAGACGATGTCGAACGAGGGCATGGCTACCTCCGCGCTGCGGGCGAGGCGCCTATCTTAGCGCGTCACTTGAATTTCCCGTCGCGCCAGCGGATCGCCGCCTTGAGGCCCTGCTCGCGCGCGACCTTGCGGAACTCCGCGCCTTCGGGCGAGGGCGCCATCGAGGTGAGGCAGAACATCTCCTGCCCATACTCGATGTTGGCCATCAGCCCGCGCATGTCGTAGGCGCGGTTGATCGCCTCCTTGTTCTGCTTCATCGCGATCGCCGGCAGCCGCCCGAGGCGCAGGGCGATTTTCTTCGCTTCGGCCATCAGGTCCGCCGCGGGCACGACGCGGTTCACCAGCCCCATGCGGTGCGCCTCCTGTGCGTTGACACGCTCGCCGAGCAGCAGCAGCTCCTTGGTGTGCTTCATGCCGACCACCCACGGCATGATCAGGAACGGCGGCGCCGAGCAGAACTCGATCTCGGGCTCGCCGAACTGCGCGGTGTCGGCCGAGATCGTGTAGTCGCAGGTCATCGACAGGTCGCAGCCGCCGCCCAGGCAGTAACCGTTGATCGCGGCCACCACCGGCAGGCGCGAGCGCCAGATCCGCAGCCAGGTCTCGTTGCCGTCCTTGGCGTGGTCGCGCCAGTCCTGCACCGTTGTGCGGGGCTTTTCGCGCGGCGTGATGTCGAAGCCGGCGCTGAACGCCTTGCCGTTGCCGGTGATGATCACCGCGCGCACCGACTCGTCGGGCTCGAGTTCCGCAAAGGCGCCGCGGATGTCGGCCAGCAGCTGGTCGGACAACGAATTCATCTTGTCCGGGCGGTTGAGCGTGACTACGGCGAGGATGCCTTCGCGTTCGAGCGTGATCGTGGAGTAGGAAGCCATGGCAGATCCTTTCATTGGGAAATCTTCTTGGGAATCACCAGCGCGTCGAGCACGCGCACGCCGCGCCCGGCGGGCAGTACTGCCACCGGATTCAGGTCGATCGCCTCGATCAGGTCGCCATACGTCATCGCGATCGACGAGAGCCCGGCAAGCAGATCGGCGAACGCGGGGATGTCGGCCGCAGGCGAACCGCGAAAGCCGCCCAGCAGTTTCGCTCCTCGCGTGCAGGCGATCAGTTCGAGCGCGCGTTCCCGATCGACCGGGGCCAGCGCGAGCGCGGCGTCCTTGACGAGTTCGACGAGGACGCCGCCGGTGCCGGTGACGATGCCGGGCCCGAACGGCGCGCACTGCGACATGCCGGCGATCATCTCGACGCCGCCTGAAACCATTTCCTGGACGACGATGCCTGCAATATCGGCACCGGGGGCCATTTGCCTCACGGACGCGAGGATTTCGCGATACGCGACGGCGACGGACGCGGCGTCCGCGAGGCCGACGCGCACGCCGCCGACCTCGGTCTTGTGCGCGATCGCGGCAGACTCGACCTTGAGCACCACCGGATAACCGATTGCGCCGGCCGCGGCGACCGCCTCCTGTTCGCTTCGCGCCAGCGATTCGCGCGTGACCGGGAGGCCGGCCGAAGCGAGGAACTGCTTTGCTTCGCGCTCGGTGAAAGGCTTGCCGTCGGCAAGCCGCTTGCGCCAGGCCGGATCCGGCACGGCGTTGGGTGCGGCCTTGCGCTGGACTGCCTGGAGCGCCCGCGTGTATTCGAACAGGCGCCGGATTGCGATCAGGCTGGCCCGCGTGCCTTGCAGGACGGCCACTTCGGTGTTCTCGAACGGCTCGATCACGGACGGGTGCAGCCCGCCTGCGGTCGGGTTGAAGAAGGCGACCGGCTTGTCGAGGCGGCCGGCTACCGCGGCGACCGTCTGCGCAATCTTCCGGTAGTTGCCCGAGCCGAGCTTCGACAGTCCAGGCGAGCAGTCCTGCGCCACGGCGACCAGCGAAATCTGCGGGTCGCTGGCGAGCGCCGCCATGCACGCTTCGTAGACGCTGACGTCATAAACGGCATTACCGGTGGCATCGAGCGGGTTCGACGCGGTGCCAAAGCCGGGCAGGGCGGCCTCGAGGCGCGCCCGCGCGTCTTCGCCCGGGTCGGGCAGCCTCACGCCGGTGCGGTCGGCCACATCGCAGAGCATGGCGGTTTCGCCGCCGCTCACCGAAATGATGCCGAGCCCGTCGCCTCTGGGGCGCTTGCGGACCGCCAGCATCAACGCGATGCTCTCGGCCATTTCGTCGAGGTCGTCGACTGCGATCACGCCGTTGCGGCGGAAGAAGTCGGCATAGGCTTCGGCCGACCCGGCGAGCGACCCGGTATGCGCGGCCGACGCTGCCGCCCCCTTGGCCGAACGCCCCACCTTGAGCGCGATCACCGGCTTGCCTGCGGCATGCATTGCCGCCACCGCCTGCTCGAATCGCGCGGGATCGCGCATCTGCTCCATGAAAAGCGTTGCCACGCGCGTCGACTCGTCGGTCGCGAGGAATTCGAGGTAGTCGGCCATGTCGACGACCGCGGCGTTGCCCGCCGACACCATGTAGGACATCCCGAAGCGCCCGAGCGTCGAGATCGCGATGCACCCCGAGCCCGAGTGCGAAACGACGGCGAGGCCGCCGGCGCGCAGCCCTTCGGGAACCGAAGAGCTGTAAAGCGAGATCCGGTCGGTGACGTTGACCAGGCCCAGGCAGTTCGGGCCGCAGACCACCAGGCCGGTGCGTTCGCAGAGCGCCTGGAGCTCGCGCTGCAGCGCCTTGCCTGCGTCGTCGGTTTCGGCGAACCCGCTCGCGAATACCACGGCCGCACGCACGCCGCGCCCGGCTGCGTCCGCGAGCGTCGCGAGCACCTTGTCGGAAGACAGCGCGACCACCGCGCAATCGGGAGGCTGCGGCAGCGATGCAAGGTTTGCATGGGCGGGCAGCCCGGCGACCTCGGGCGCGCTCGGGTGCACCGGATAGATGCTGCCTGCGTAGCCGAAGCGCTGCAGGTTGGCCACAGCGTTGTTTCCGAGCGTATTGGGGCGCGGGGAGGCGCCGAGTACGGCGATAGAGCGTGGCCGCATCAGCGGCGTCAGTGCGTGCGTACCCATCGTTGGATGCGTGACCTGCTTCGGGAGTGGAGGGCGGCTGGTACGGGCGTTGCTTGACCGATACTAGGCGACGCGCCACCATTCAATCAACCGCAATTCATTCTGCGAAAAAACGAGGGGGTACGATGAAGGACATGCTGAAGATCGGAAACATCCTGAGGGCCGCGATTGCGGCAGTCCTTGCGGCGGCGGCGTGGTCCGCGGCCGCGCAGCAGTTCCCGTCCAAGCCGATCGTCATCATCAGCCCGTTTGCCCCGGGCGGGACATCGGATTTCGTCGGGCGCGTGGTGGCGCAGAAGATCATGGAGAACAACGCCGGCTGGAACATCATCATCGAAACCAAGCCCGGCGCCAACGGGCAGATCGGCTCGGACCTGGTCGCCAAGGCGGCGCCGGACGGCTACACGTTGTGCCTCGGGCCGAGTTCCACGCACGGAATCCAGCCGAGCCTGTTCAAGAAGCTTCCTTACGACGTGCTCAGGGATTTCGCGGGAATCACGATGCTCGGCGCGACCGCGAACATCATCGCGGTGAACCCGGCGGTTCCGGCGACCAACGTGAAGGAGCTGATCGCCTATGCGAAGGCGAATCCGGGCAAGCTCAATTTCGGCTCGCCGGGCACCGGTACTTCGGTGCACATCTCCGGCGAGATGTTCAAGGATGCGGCCGGCATCGACCTGCTCCACGTGCCGTTCAAGGGCAGCGGCCCGTCGATGGCGGCCGTTCTCGGCGGTGAAGTCCAGATCCTGTTCGAAAACATTTCCGCCGCCGTGCCGAACGTGAAGGCCGGACGCCTGCGCCCGATCGCAGTCACCTCGATCACTCGCTCGAGCGCGCTGCCCGACGTGCCGACCCTGAATGAATCCGGCCTGCCCGGCTTCGAGGTCCTCGCGTGGTTCGGCATGTTCGCGCCGGCAGCTACGCCCAAGGATGTCCTTTCGAAGCTCAACACGGAGTTCGTCAAGGCGCTGCGGGATCCGAAGGTCGCCGAGCAGATGCTGTCGCGGGGCCTCGAGCCGCGTCCGATGGCGCTCGACGAGTTCACCGCGATCTGGCGCAAGGACGTCGAGAAGTACGCCGCAATCGTGAAAAAGGCGAATATCACGATCAACTGACCCGGCACTCGGCGCCTGCCCGCCGCGCATCACCTGCTGCGGCCGGTTCGCCCTACCTGTTCAGGCGACGCAACTCGTCGGTCCAGGTTTCCGAAATCGACCGGATCCAGATCACGTCGGCGGGCGAGTCGTAGGCGCTGAAGGCCGAGACATACACCGCCCTGCCGCCGATCAGGGCGAGCGTGGTCGACGTAAGCTTGAACACCGCGGGCGGCTCGTCCCGCCAGATGCTCGGCGGAGGCTGCGGCAGCATCGTGCCGTGCAGCAGGCTGATCAGCTGCGGCTCCCTTCGCAGCTTCTGGAGCAGGTGGGTTTGCCCTGCCGGACGGCCCCGGAGATAGATCCGGTAATTCTCCGGCGAGGTGAACCCGGGATCGATATTGCGTTCGATTTCGTCCACGAGCCTGCCGAATTGATCCAGGCTCATGCGTTCGCGCTCCCTGACCTTGGGGGTGACCGCGAGCAGGTAGCGGCGCAACTCGAGCTGGTCGCCGGTGCCGAACCTGCGCACGTCCGCATCGGTCAGCGCGAACACCAGCACCCGGTTGCTCGCATCGGCGAGCGTTTCGGCCAGTTCGGTGAGCCGGGGCGAGCCGAATGCGGCGGTGTCGGCAAAACCCGCCGGCGTGTCAAGCACCAGACGGTCGGGGCCGACCTGGACGCCGAACGGCGCGGCGCCGGCCGCTGCGCAGCAGCAAAGCAGGCCCACCGCCAACACCGACGCGGCGAGCCTGCGGCGCATGGCTACTTGCGGCCCTTCTTCCTGCCGGCGGCGAGATTGGCCGCGATCCGCAGGCGCAGCGCGTTCAGCTTGATGAAGCCGCCCGCATCCGCCTGGTCGTACGCGCCGCCGTCGTCGTCGAACGTCGAGATCTTCATGTCGAAGAGGGAATCGCGCCTGGACTCGCGGCCGACCACCATCATCGTGCCCTTGTAGAGCTTGATGCGCACCGTGCCGTTGACGGTGTTCTGCGACTCGTCGATCAGCACCTGCAGGAGCCTTCTTTCCGGGCTGAACCAGTAGCCGTTGTAGATCAGGCGCGCATAGCGCGGCATCAGGTCGTCCTTGAGGGCGAGCACCTCGCGATCCATCGTGATCGACTCCATCGCGCGATGCGCCTTCCACAGGATCGTGCCGCCGGGCGTTTCATAGCAGCCGCGCGATTTCATGCCGACGTAGCGGTTCTCCACCAGGTCCAGGCGCCCGATCCCGTGCTTGCCGCCGAGCCGGTTCAGCTCGGTGAGCACGCCCGCCGGGGAGAGCTTCCTGCCGTTGATCGCCACGATGTCGCCGCGCTCGAAGGCCAGGTCGACGACCTCGGGCCGGTTCGGCGCCTTCTCGGGCGAAACCGTCAGGCGCCACATCGATTCCTCGGGCGCGTAGTTCGGGTCCTCCAGGATGCCGCCTTCGTAGGAGATGTGCAGCAGGTTGGCGTCCATGGAATACGGGGCGCCGCCCTTTCTCTTCTTGAAGTCGACCGGGATGCCGTGCTTGTCGGCGTAGGCGAGCAGTTTCTCGCGCGAAAGGAGGTCCCATTCGCGCCACGGGGCGATGATCTTCACGTTCGGCATCAGCGCGTAGGCGCCCAGCTCGAAGCGCACCTGGTCGTTGCCCTTGCCGGTCGCACCGTGCGAGATCGCGTCGGCGCCGGTCTTCCTCGCGATCGCCACCAGATGCTGGGCGATCAGCGGCCGCGCGATCGACGTGCCGAGCAGGTACTCGCCCTCGTACAGCGTGTTGGCGCGGAACATCGGGAACACGAAGTCGCGGACGAATTCCTCGCGCAGGTCCTCGATGAAGATGTTCTCCTTGCGGATGCCCATTTTCAGCGCCTTGGCGCGGGCCGGAGCGACTTCCTCGCCCTGGCCGATGTCGGCCGTGAAGGTCACGACCTCGCAGCCGTAGACGTCCTGCAGCCACTTGAGGATGACGGACGTGTCCAGCCCGCCGGAGTACGCGAGCACCACCTTGGACGGCTTCGCCGGGGCCGGTTTCTTCTGCTGCTTTGCCATTACGGTTTCACTTTTCCACGTAACAAGAATTCCATGAGCGCCTTCTGCGTGTGCAGCCGGTTCTCGGCTTCCTCCCAGACGACGCTGGCCGGCCCGTCGATCACCTCGGCCGCCACCTCTTCGCCCCGGTGCGCCGGCAGGCAGTGCATGAACACCGCGTCCCTCGCGGCGACCCGCATCATTTCGGCATCGACCTGCCAGTCCTCGAAGTCCTTCTTGCGCGCCTCGTTCTCGGCCTCGAACCCCATGCTGGTCCAGACGTCGGTGGTCACCAGGTGCGCGCCGCGCGCCGCTTCCATCGGGTCGGTGAATTCGCGGTAGTGGCCGGTCCCGTACAGGTTGGCGCGCTCGGGCTCGACTTCGTAGCCCGGCGGGGTCGACACGTGCACGTTGAAGTCGAGCACCTCCGCCGCCTGCAGCCAGGTGTTGCAGACGTTGTTCGAGTCGCCGATCCAGGCCACGGTCTTGCCCCGGATGTCGCCGCGCTGCTCGATGTAGGTGTAGATGTCGGCGAGGATCTGGCAGGGGTGGTATTCGTTGGTCAGGCCGTTGATGACCGGCACGCGCGAGTTGCGCGCGAAGCGCTCGACGATGTCCTGCTCGAAGGTGCGGATCATGACCAGGTCGCACATGCGCGAGATCACCTGCGCCGCGTCCTCCACCGGTTCGCCGCGGCCCAGCTGGGAATCCCGGGTGCTCAAGAAGATCGCCGCGCCGCCGAGCTGGTGCATGCCGGCCTCGAACGACAGGCGCGTGCGCGTCGACTGCTTCTCGAAGATCATCACCAGCGTGCGATCCTCGAGCGGCCAGTAGCGCTCGTAGCGCTTGAACTTGTCCTTGATCCAGCGCGTGCGCTCGAAGAGATGGTGCAGCTCGTCGCGCGACAGGTCGCGGACCTGCAGGAAGTGCCGGATCGGCGCGGCCTGCGGCATCTTCAGCCGGCCTTCGCCACGGGCGCGGCTGCCGCCGGCCGGGCAAGGAACTCCTTGACCACGGCAACCAGCAGGGTCACGAGCTGGCGGCCTTCGGCTTCGCTCATGACCAGCGGCGGCACCAGCCGGACCACGCTGTCGGCGGTCACGTTGAGCACCAGTCCGCGCTCGAGCGACATCGTGACGATGTCTCCGCACGGGCGGTCGAGCTCGACGCCGATCATCAGGCCCATGCCGCGTACTTCGACGAATCCCCTGGTGCCGGACAGGCCTTCGTGCAGGCCGTCGCGGATCACGCGGCCGACGCGGGTTGCGTTGTCGAGCAGACTTTCCTCCTTCATCGCGTCGATGGTCGCGACCACCGCCGAGCACGCGAGCGGGTTGCCGCCGAAGGTCGAGCCGTGCTTGCCGGGCGAAAAGACGCCCTTGGCGCGATTGCCGGTGACGCACGCGCCCACCGCAACGCCGCCGCCCAGGCCCTTGGCGAGCGAGACCACGTCGGGCGAAATCCCGGCGTGCTGGTACACGAACCACTGGCCGGTGCGCCCGAGGCCGCATTGCACCTCGTCGGTCATGAACAGCCACTCGTGGCGGTCGCAGATTTCCTTTAGCCCGCGCAGGTATTCCATGCGCGGGACATTGATCCCGCCTTCGCCCTGGATCGGCTCGATCAGGACCGCGACGACGTTGCGATTATGCTCGGCGACCGACCGCACCGCATCGAGATCGTCGAGCGGCACGCGCACGAAACCGGCGACCAGCGGCTCGAACCCGGCCTGCACCTTGCGACTGCCGGTGGCCGAGAGCGTGGCCAGCGTGCGGCCGTGGAAGGCGTGCTCGAACACGATGATCTCGGGGCGTTCGACGCCATGCTTGTGGCCGTACAGCCGCGCGACCTTGATCGCCGCCTCGTTCGCCTCGCACCCGGAGTTGCAGAAGAACACCTCGTCGAGGCCCGTGATGGCCGCGACCCGGTCGGCCGCGGCTTCCTGGACCGGGATGTCGAACAGGTTGGACGTGTGCGTGACGCCGCTGGCCACGCAGTCGTTGATCGCCTTGGCGAACTTCGGATGGCCATAACCGAGCGTGTTCACCGCGATCCCGGCCAGGCCGTCGAGATACTTCCGGCCCGAGCGGTCCCAGAGCCAGACGCCCTGGCCGCGGACGAAGGCCACCGGCAGGCGGGCATAGGTATTCATGACATGGGACATGGCTCGGTCCTCCGGCAGCAGTACGACCCTGGAAACAAAACGACCCCGGCAACGCAGGCCCCTCGACGCGGTCCAGTCGATCGGCATGCGGGCCCAAATGCAAAAACGGCGGGCACGGCCGCCGTTTGAATGATGTTATCACAGTATAATTTCGGCCACTTCCCTGCGGCTTTCCCCCGGCCCCAAGCCATGCCCGACCTACCCGTCGAGTTCGTCATCCAGGGCACCACCGAGGAAGGCAGGACTTTCCGGCCGAGCGACTGGGCCGAGCGGCTGTGCGGCGTGATGGCGGCCTTCGGCGGCGACCGGCAGCTGGCGTATTCGCCTTACGTGCACCCGATTACGTCCAACGGCATCCGGTGCGTGGTCGTCGACATGCGGCTCGAAGGCATCGAGCCGATGGCTTACCGGTTCCTGCTCAGCTTTGCCAAGGACAACGACCTGAAGGTGCGCCCGGGGCGCCCCCCGGAGCGCACAAAGCTCGCCGAACTGGAACGCGCCAGCCGTAGCGATGCCTGAGGGAGACTGCGGACTTCCGGGATTGGGCGCCGTGCGCGTCGCGCCATGCGGGTTTCGCGGACGCGGGAAGAAAGGCAGGGCGCCGGGGCCCCGCCGGCAAGATTACTTCTCGAGCGACTTGACGGCCTGCGCGAGGCGCGACTTGTGACGCGCGGCGGAATTCTTGTGGATCACGCCCTTGGCGGCAGTCCGGTCGATCTTGCTCATCGAGGCGGTCAGCGCGGCCGCAACGGCGCCCTTGTCGCCGGAGGCGACCGCTTTCTTGACGTTCTTGATCGCGCTGCGCATGGTCGAGGTCATGCTCGCGTTGCGCTTGCGGCGGATTTCGGAGGTACGGGCGCTCTTGCGCGAGGAAGCGGTGTTGGCCATGGGGTCGGACCGGTTTCGGAAAAGGCGCGCATTCTAGCGGTTAACCCCCGGACCGGCAAGGCATTTCAGGCCGCCATCGGGTGCGCCGCCGGGACCGCCGACCGGGCCGCCGGGTCGCCATGAACCTGCTGCGCGCGCTCGCGACGGTGAGCAGCATGACGCTGCTTTCACGCATCCTCGGCTACGTCCGGGACGCCATCATTGCGCGCGTGTTCGGCGCGGGCGCATCCACCGACGCCTTCTTCGTTGCATTCCGCTTGCCGAACCTCCTCAGGCGCATGTTCGCCGAGGGCGCCTTTTCCCAGGCCTTCGTGCCGATCCTGTCCGAGTACAAGAACCGGCAGACGCCGCAGGAGACCCGCGAGCTCGTCGATTGCGTGGCGGGTGCCCTCGGGCTTGCGCTCGTGGTGGTGACCGTACTCGGCGTGGCCCTTGCCCCGGTCGTCGTCTACGTCTCGGCACCCGGATTCGCCACCGATCCGGCGAAATTCGACCTGACGGTCATGCTCCTCAGGATCATCTTTCCCTACCTGTTCTTCATTTCGCTGGTCGCACTGGCGGCCGGCATCCTCAATACACACGACAAGTTTGCGGTACCGGCCTTTACGCCGGTGCTTCTGAATGTCGCGTTCATCGTCGCGGCCGCCTTCCTCGCGCCGTATTTCGACCCGCCCATCATGGTGCTCGGCTGGGCGGTGTTCGCGGGCGGGGTGATGCAACTGGCCCTGCAGATTCCCTTCCTCGCGAGGATCGGGCTGCTGCCGCGCTGGAAGCTCAACCTGCACCACCCGGGCGTGAAGCGCATCCTGAAGCTCATGCTGCCGGCGCTCTTCGGCGTGTCGATCAGCCAGATCTCCTTGGTGATCAATACGATCTTCGCGTCCTTCCTCGTGACCGGGAGCGTGTCATGGCTTTACTACGCGGACCGGCTGATGGAGTTCCCCGCCGGCATGCTTGGCGCAGCGCTCGGGACCATCCTGCTGCCGAGCCTTTCGCGCTACCACGCCGATTCGAACCCGGCCGGCTATTCCAAACTGCTCGACTGGGGCCTGCGGCTGACGGTCCTGCTGGCCGTGCCTGCGGCCGCTGCCCTCGCGGTGCTCGCGATCCCGCTGATCGTGTCGCTGTTCCACTACGGCCGCTTCGGGGCCGGCGACGCCTGGATGACGCGCGACGCGCTGGTGGCCTACAGCGTCGGGCTGATCGGCATGATCTTCGTAAAAATCCTCGCCCCGGGCTTTTATGCGCGGCAGAATGTGATCACGCCGGTGAAGATCGGCGTGATCACGCTCGTGGCGACGCAATTCATGAACCTCGCTTTCGTGTGGCCCCTCAGGCATGCCGGTCTCGCGCTCGCGATCGGGCTGGGCGCCTGCCTGAACGCATGGCTTCTGTATTCCAAGCTGAGGCAGCACCGGATCTACACACCGGAGCCGGGATGGGTGCCTTTCGCCCTGCGTGTAACCGGCTCGGTGGCGGTGATGTCCGGCGTGCTCTGGTTTGCAATGGGCCCGGCGGACTGGTGGCTCGCGGCCGGCTGGAAGCTGCGCCTGCCGGCCCTGGCCGGGCTGGTCGTCCTCGGGATGCTGGTCTACCTGGCTTGCCTCGCCGCGCTGGGCTTCCGGGTGAGCGACTACTCGCGACGCGGCGCGGAGTAGGCGATGGCCGGGCGCGACCGATTGGCCGAGTTGCTTGCCGACGAGAAGGACCGCTACAGCCTTGCCGAGGCCTGCCTGCTGGTCGCGGCGGACGCCTATCCCGGTCTCGACGTGGACCACTATTTGGCGGAAATCGAAAGGATGGCCGCCCGCCTGCGGGGCCGGCTCAAGAGCGGCGACGCCGAGGAAAAGGTCATCGCGCTGAACCAGTTCCTGTTCGACGAGCTGGGGTTTTCCGGGAACGCCGACGACTACTACGACCCGCGCAACAGCTACCTGAACGAAGTGCTGGACCGCAGGGTCGGCATCCCGATTACGCTTTCGGTCGTCTACATCGAAATCGGGCGCAAGATCGGGTTGCCGCTCGAAGGCGTGTCGTTTCCGGGCCATTTCCTCGTGCGGCTCGCCCTGCGCGGCAGCACGCTGGTGCTCGACCCGTTTTCCGGCGGCACGCCCCTGTCCGAGCAGGACCTGCGCAAGCTCCTCAGGCGCGTCATCGCCGGCAGCGGCCGCGCGGGTCTTCGCTCTGCAGGCGACGTCGCCGCGGAACTCCCGCTCGACCAGTTCCTCGAGCCGGCCGGCCACAGGCAGGTCCTCGCCCGCATGCTGCGCAACCTCAAGAACATCTATAGGGAGAAGGACGACCCGCAGCGGCTGCTCGCGGTCATCAATCGCATGCTGCAGGTCGTGCCTGACGCCATCGGCGAGCTTCGCGACCGCGGGCTGGTCTACCAGAAGCTGGAGGCGTTCCGCGCGGCACTCAAGGACCTGAACGACTACCTCGAGCGCGAGCCGGACGCGGCCGACGCGGACGAGATCCGCGCACGGGTGGTGGAACTCACCTCGCTCTGTGCGAGGCTGAATTGAGTCGTCGCAGCGGGACGGAGTCCGGCCCGGATCGGCCGGCTATGCCGCGGTGGGCTGGCCGACGCCGGCCTCGGCGCGCATCTTGAGCGCCCGTTTCTGCACGGCCTGGTGCAGCGCAGGCTTGTAGCCCAGCGCAAAGAACACTTCGGCGCACAGGAAGATCGGCGCGACAAATATCTGGAACAGGTTGTCCACCAGCGCCGGCTTGCGGCCTTCGTAAACGTGACCGACGAGCTGGATGATCCAGCCGCCGATGAACAGCACCAGGAACCAGGCCATGCCTTCCTTGATCGGCAGCGCAGCGACCAGTTCCGCGGCGTAGAGGAGCGCGGCAAAGACAACGGTCATCGCCAGGCCGAGGGCAACGTCGAGCCGGATGTAGTAAGCGAGCAGGACGGCCGTGATCGCCATCGCCGCGCTGACCTGCGTGCCGGCGACATCGACGCGGAGCCAACCGAGCGCCACCATCACGCCGAGCACGATCGTCGGCACGCCGATGAAATGCGAAAACTTGTTGCGCGCGTCCTGGTGGTAGGCCGCGTAGAACGCCATCTGGTCTTCGAGGGTTTTCACGCTTTTCCTCCTGTGGGTCGGGGCGGTAGAGAGGTGAAATCCGCTATAATTCATAATTTTACAGCGCACCGGAATGCTCGTCACGCATGGACCTCTTGCGGGTGCAGGTCACGCCGGGACGGCACGCGCCGCGGGCTCGCCTGCGGGCCGGCGGCGGCTCGCGATCACGATCGGCAATTTCGACGGCGTGCATCGCGGACACCAGGCGATGCTCGCGCGTGTCAGGGAAAAGTCGGCCGAGCTCGGCGTCGGGTCCTGCGTCCTGACCTTCGAGCCGCATCCGCGCGAATTCTTCGCGCCGCAGGCGGCGCCGGCCCGATTGACGCGGCTGGCGGCCAAGCTCGCGGTCCTGCGCGATGCCGGAGTGGACAGGGTGCATGTCGAGCGGTTCGATGCGAAATTTTCCTCCCAGGCTCCCGGGCGGTTCGTGCAGGACGTGCTGGTCGGCGGTCTCGGGTGTGCATGGCTGCTGGTCGGGCGTGACTTCCGCTACGGCGCGAAGCGCAGCGGGGATTTCGCCCAGCTGGAGGCGTCCGCCCGCGAGTACGGCTTCGAACTCGAGGCGATGCCTGAAGTGCGCAGCGACGGGCAAAGGATCTCGAGCTCGGGCGTGCGGGATGCACTGCGCCGTGGCGACCTCGAGGGCGCCGCGGCGCTGCTTGGGCGGCCGTATTCGATCGCCGGCCGGGTGGTGCATGGCGACAAGCTCGGGCGGGATCTCGGCTATGCGACCGCGAACATCCGCCTGCCGCACAAGCCGCCGCTGGCCGGAATCTTCGTCGTCGAGGTGCTCGGCGTGCCGAACGCAACCGGCGTGCCGAAATCGATTGCCAAAGCGTGGCCCGCGGTGGCGAGCATCGGCGTACGTCCGACCGTGAAGGAGGACGCGGTGCCGTTGCTGGAAGTGCATTTGTTCGATTACAAGGGCGACCTTTACGGGCGCCGGCTCGAAGTGAAGTTCCTGCACAAGCTGCGCGACGAGGCGAAGTTCGCCGACCTCGCGGCGCTCAAGCGTGCGATCGACCGGGATGCCGTCGAAGCCCGGGAATTTTTTGCTGCGAAGAACCATGGCTGACTACAAGAAAACGCTGAACCTGCCGGACACCCCGTTCCCGATGAAAGGGGACCTCGCCAGGCGCGAGCCCCTGTGGGTCAAGGACTGGCAGGACAAGGGGCTCTACAAGCGCTTGCGCGAGGTGTCGCGCGGCCGCCCGCGATTCATCCTGCACGACGGGCCGCCGTATGCCAACGGCGACATCCACATCGGGCACGCGGTCAACAAGATCCTCAAGGACGTCATCGTCAAGTCGAAGTCGCTGGCCGGCTTCGACGCGCCGTACGTGCCGGGATGGGACTGCCACGGCATGCCGATCGAGGCGCAGATCGAGAAGGTGCATGGGCGCAACCTCTCGACGGCGGAGACGCTGCGCCTGTGCCGCGCCTATGCCACCGAGCAGATCGCCAGCCAGAAAAGGGACTTCCAGCGCCTCGGCGTGCTGGGCGACTGGGACAACCCCTACCTGACGATGGCGCCGGGCAACGAAGCCGACGAGATCCGCACGCTCGGCGTGCTGCTCGAAAAAGGCTACGTCTTCCGCGGCCTGAAACCGGTCAACTGGTGCTTCGACTGCGGCTCGGCGCTGGCCGAAGCGGAAGTCGAGTACGAGGATCGCAAGGACATTGCCGTCGATGTCGGCTTTGCATTCGCCGAGCCGCAGAAGCTCGCGGTCGCATTCGGCCTCGCGGCGCTGCCGGACAAGCCGGGTTTCGCCGTGATCTGGACGACGACCCCGTGGACGCTGCCGGCGAACCAGGCGCTCAATGTGCACCCGGAATTCGACTACCACCTGGTCGATACCGAAAAGGGACTGCTGATCCTTGCGGCCGACCTGCAGGAGGCGTGCCTTGCGCGCTACAAGCTCGCCGGGACGACGCTGGCCACCTGCAAGGGCGCGGCACTTGACCACATCGCGTTCCGCCACCCGTTCTACGACCGGCTGTCGCCCATCTATCTCGGCGACTACGTTACGCTCGACACCGGCACCGGCATCGTCCACTCGTCGCCGGCCTATGGCGTGGAGGACTTCGACTCCTGCCGGCGCAACGGTCTGAAGGACGACGAGATCCTCACGCCGGTCATGGGCGACGGGAAATACGCCTCCACGCTGCCACTTTTCGGCGGAATGATGATCTGGAAGGCGAACCCGAAGATCGTCGAGACGATGCGCGAACGCGGCACGCTGTTCGCCGCGGAAGACTACGTCCACAGCTACATGCATTGCTGGCGCCACAAGACGCCGGTGATCCTGCGCGCCACCATCCAGTGGTTTGCGGGAATGGACGGCGTGCCGGGCTGGAACGGCGCAAGGCCGTCCGAGCCGCTGCGCGCCACCGCGCTGCGCGGCGTCGAGAACACGCAGTTCTTCCCGTCTTGGGGGCAGGCGCGCCTGCACGGCATGATCGCCAACCGTCCCGACTGGACCTTGTCCCGGCAGCGCCAGTGGGGCGTGCCGATGCCGTTCTTCATCCACCGCGAAACCGGGCAGCTCCACCCGCGCACGCTCGAACTGCTCGAACAGGTCGCCAAGCGCGTCGAGAAGGACGGCATCGAGGCCTGGCAGGCGATCACGGCCGAAGAGATGCTCGGCGGCGAGGCGCCGGCGTATGAGAAGAGCCGCGATACGCTCGATGTCTGGTTCGACTCGGGGTCGACGCATTTCACGGTCCTCAAGCATTCGCACGCAAGCGAGTCGGCCTTCCCGGCCGACCTCTACCTCGAAGGCTCGGACCAGCACCGCGGCTGGTTCCATTCTTCGCTCCTCGTGTCCTGCATGATGAACGGCATCCCGCCTTACAAGGCGCTGCTCACGCACGGCTTCGCGGTCGACGGCCAGGGCAAGAAGATGTCGAAGTCCAAGGGCAACACCGTGGTGCCGCAGGAGGTGTCCGGCACGCTCGGCGCCGAGATCCTGCGCCTCTGGGTCGCGAGCACGGACTACTCCGGCGAGCTTTCGATCTCGCCCGAAATCCTCAAGCGGGTGGTGGAAAGCTACCGCCGGATCCGCAATACGCTGCGCTTCCTGCTTGCAAACACCTCCGACTTCGACATCGGGCGCGATGCGGTAGCGCCGCAGGCCATGGTCGAGATCGACCGCTATGCGCTCGCGCTCACTGCACGGCTGCAGGAAGACATGGCTGCGGACTATGCGCGCTACCAGTTCCACCTCGTCGCGCACCGGCTGCAGACGTTCTGCTCGGAGGACCTCGGCGCCTTCTACCTCGACATCCTCAAGGACAGGCTCTACACGACGTCGGCCGGTTCGCACGCCCGCCGCTCGGCGCAGACCGCGCTGTGGCACATCACCTCGAGCCTGGTGCGGCTGATGGCGCCGATCCTGTCTTTCACCGCCGAGGAGCTGTGGTCGGTATTCAACAAGCACAAGGACGACAGCATCTTCTTTCACACGCTGCACCGGATCCCGGCCGTCGGCGACGCGCAGGCCCTGCTCGCGCGCTGGGAAAAGGTGCGCGCAATCCGGGCCGAAGTGCGCAGGCAGCTGGAAGAATTGCGCGCGGCCGGCAGGATCGGTTCGTCGCTCGCCGCGGAGGTCGATTTCCACGCCGCGCCTGAGGATGCGGCCCTGCTCGGCAGTTTCGGCGAGGACTTGCGCTTCGTGCTTCTCACGTCGGCCGCGCGCGTGCATGCCTCGGCGGACGCAAGTGTCGCGATTCGCGCCGAAGTGACGCCGAGCAGCCACCCGAAGTGCGAGCGCTGCTGGCACTTCCGTGCCGACGTCGGCACGGTGGCCGGGCACCCGACGATCTGCGGCCGCTGCGCAGGCAACCTGACCGGGCGGGACGAAAAACGGGTGCATGCCTGATGGACAAGGCCGCGAGGCTGCGGCGCATGGCCCCATGGCTCGGGGCTTCCGCTGTGCTCGTCGCCCTCGACCAGGCCACCAAGCTCGCGATCCTCGCGACCTTCGCTCCCGGCGAGTCGGTGACGGTGACGCCGTTCTTCAACCTCGTCCTCGTCTACAACAAGGGCGCGGCTTTCAGCTTCCTCGCCGGCGCGCCGGGGTGGCAGACCCCGCTGCTGGTGACGATCGCCTGCGGAGCGATCGTGCTGGTCGGCTGGATGCTCTGGCGCAACCCTTCACGCCGGCTGCTCGATGCGGGGCTCGCACTGATCCTCGGCGGCGCGATCGGCAACCTGGTCGATCGGCTCGCCTACGGGAAAGTGGTCGACTTCCTCCACTTCCACCTTTACGGCTGGAGCTATCCGGCCTTCAACGTTGCGGATTCCGCAATCACCGTAGGCGCGGCGATCCTGATCATCGAGAGCTTCATGCCGCGGGTCGCCGACCGGGTGCGCAGTTGAGCGCCGGTCCGTCCAGCCACCTGACGCTTCACTACCGGATCGCGCTCGCCGACCCGCCGCACGTCGAGATGCTGTCGACCTTCGGCGGCAACCCGGCCACGCTGGTGCTGGGCAGCGGCGAACTCGCGCCGGCCCTCGAGGACTGCCTGGCCGGCCTCGCCGGCGGGGAATCCCGCGTTTTCGACCTGCCGCCGGGCAAAGCCTTCGGCGCCTACCGCGACGAATTGCTGAAGACGCTCCCGGCCGAGGCCTTCCCCGACGGCGTCATGCCCGCACCGGGCGAGGTCATCGAGTTTTCCGGCCCGGGCGGCGCCCGGCTGGCCGGGCTGGTGCGTGAGACCGGCAACGGCGAAGCCCTGGTCGATTTCAACCACCCGCTGGCCGGGCGCCCGGTGCGCTTCGAGGTCGAAATCCTCGCCGTCCTCTAGCCGGCCCAATCGTGGCACCATAACCCCGATGGACACGCAGACCGATTCCCTGAACGAGATGGAAGTCCTGCTCGCGAACCCGCGCGGATTCTGCGCCGGCGTCGAGCGCGCGATCGAGATCGTCGAAAGGGCGCTCGCCCGGCATGGCCGCCCGATCTACGTCCGGCACGAGATCGTGCACAACAAGTTCGTGGTCGCCGACCTGCGGGCCAAGGGCGCGGTGTTCGTCGAGGATCTGTCCGAGGTCCCGGCCGGCAGCACGGTGATCTTCAGCGCCCATGGCGTGGCGCAGGCGGTCCGCCGCGAGGCCGAAGCGCGCGGGCTGAACGTCTTCGATGCGACCTGCCCGCTGGTCACCAAGGTGCACGTGCAGGTGGCCAAGCTGCTCAGGCAGGGCATGGAGATCGTGATGATCGGTCATCGCGGTCACCCGGAGGCCGAAGGCACGATGGGCCAGGCCGCGGACGGGATGCACCTCGTCGAGACGCCGGCCGACGTCGAAAAGCTCGACGTCCGCGACCCGTCGAAGTTGTCGTACGTCACGCAAACGACGCTTTCGGTGGACGATGCGCAGGTCATCGTCGCGGCCCTGCGGGCTCGCTTCCCGCGGATCCAGGGCCCGAAGAAGGACGACATCTGCTACGCGACGCAAAACCGGCAGGACGCGGTCAAGTTCATGGCGCCGCAGTGCGACCTCGTCATCGTGGTCGGCTCGCCGAACAGCTCCAACTCGAACCGGTTGCGCGAAGTCGCGCAGAGCCGCGGGGCCGAGGCCTACATGGTCGACAATGCCGGCGAACTGCGGCCCGAGTGGCTGGTCGGCAAGAAGAGGATAGGCGTGACGGCAGGCGCATCGGCGCCGGAGGTCCTGGTCGAAGCGTTGCTCGCGCGCCTGCGCGAGTTGGGGGCGCGAAACGTCCGGGCGCTCGACGGCATCAACGAGAGCGTGGTGTTCTCGCTCCCGCGCAGCCTCGCCGAACCCGGCCCGGAGCCGCTGGCCGGGCCGGTCGAGTGATATGATTTCCGTGATGAATCGGACGATGCGGCAAGGTCGGCGAGTGCGGGGGCTTGGCGCGAACATCGCGGCGGGCGGCCTCGCGCTGCTGCTGGTGCTGGCGGCCGCGCAGGTCCAGGCCCAGCAATATCGCTGGATCGACGAGCGGGGCCGGGTGCAGTACACCGACACCCCGCCGCCGCCGACGGCAAAAGGGGTGCAGAAGAAGCACTTCGACGCCGGCAAGTCCGACGGCCCCGCCGAGCCCTATGCGCTGCAGGTCGCGCGCAAGGCGGCGCCGGTAAAGCTCTATACGTCGCCCGACTGCGGCGAAGGCTGCGACGATTCGCGCAACTACCTGAACCAGCGCGGCATCCCTTTCACCGAGATCAGCGTGGTCACCGACAAGGACGTGGCGGAACTGAGGGCGCTGTCCGGCCGGGCCGGGGTGCCGGTCATGTTCGTCGGCAACTCGATGCTGCGCGGGTTCAACGAAGGCACCTACGACTCGGCTTTCGACATTGCCGGCTACCCGAAGAAAGGCACGCTGCCGGTACGCAACCAGACCGCTCCGCCGCCGCCCAAGCCGGCCGCCAAGAGCGCGCCCAAGCCCGCCGCCCAGCAGCCGCAGTAACAGGCGCGCGGCCGCTCCGGCCCGGCTTGCCTACCAGGTCGTCGCGCCCCAGGTCTTGACGCCCGACGAGTCGATCGTCAGGTTGCCGTCGCCGGCCTGGGTGGAGCCGGCAACCGGGGTCGCGGTAAGCGTGTAGTTCTGGCTCGCCACGTTGGGCGAGACCGTCAGCGTGTACTTGTTGTCCGCGGTCATCCCGGACGTGCGGCCCAGGCCCCCGGCGGCCGTCCCGGTGTAGGCGGCCGTGACGCTCGGCGAGTATGCATTCGAGTTGAGGAAGATCTTCTCCTGCATGTTCGCCAGTTGCACCAGTTCGGCCTGCGCCGCCTGGCGGCTCGCGCGGATCGTGTACTTGACGTAGTTCGGGTAGCCGATCGCCGCGACTACCGCAATGATCGCGACCGTGACCATCAGCTCGACCAGCGTGAAGCCGGCAATGGAGCGCGGGCGGCGCATGGGATGGATGTGCATGGGGTTCCTTTCCACTGGGACGGGCAGTTTAGCGCGTTTCAATTGCGCAGGCGCTCGCTCCAGGAGATGCGGCCGGTCTTCGCCTGGCTGCCTTTCTCGTCGCCCCCTGTGGTGACCCGGCCGGAGGTGTTGGCCACCGTCACCGTCGTCGAGGTGCCGTCCGGGTTGGTCGTGACGATGGTCGTCGTCCCGTCGGCATTCGCCGTCTTGGCCACGGTCTGCTTGGTGCCGTCGGAGTAGGTCGTCACCGTGGTCGTCACGTTGCCGGTGACGGTCGTGGCCACCGAAGCGATCGAGCTGGTCGCCCTGAAGCTCCCGGTCGAGGGGTCGTCCGAGCCGGCCGCCGGCGTCCTCCAGACGCTCGGGTCCGAGGGCGTGGTGTCCTGCGGCGCGAGCTTGGTCCAGCCGGTGTCGTCGAAGCACTTGCCGTTCGGGTGGTGCCAATAGGTCGACCACTCGGCCAGCACGTAATCCTCGAAGTTCGCCGATTTGACGCGCCAGCCGTATTCGGGCTTGCCTGAGATGTTGAGCTCGATCGCGGTCGAAGGCGTGGCATCCCGGATCAGCTGGATCGTCAGCGCGCCGTTGTGCCGCACGCCGGTGGTCGTGCCTGTCGTGCCCGGTCCGTCGACCCCGGCGGCTTTCGGGATCACCGGGTAGAACAGGTTGCCGCCCGTGTAACTCCGCGAGTCCCAGACGCAAGAGGGCGTCGTGGGCATGAGGCCGACACGGGTGTCGCCGTTGCCCCACCAGTCCTGCTGGACGAATGCGGTGGTGGGCATGTTCCATTCGAGCGTCTGCACGTTCGCCGTCGTGTAGGTCGGCGCGTTGGCGAGCACGTTGTCGGCGACGGTCTCGGAGGCCTGGCTGTTCCAGGTCTTGACGCTCTCGTGCGCCGCGCCGCCGACCGAAAGCGTCACTGCCGGGTTCAGGTACTGGTTGTGCACCAGCACCTTGAAGGTCGTGCTCGAGCCGAAGGCGTTCGAGACGTTCAGCGACGTGCTGCTGGCGTTCAGCATGTTGACGCCGGTCACGTTGAAGATGTCGTCGTACTCGTGGAAGTGGGTGTTCTTCGCGCAGCTGCTGAAGCTGCCGAGCACGAAGTTGGTGCCGCCGGAGAACGAGGCGCTCGGTGTCAGCTTGGGCTTGAGGTCGCTGACGCCGGCCACCGCGTCAGTGCCGCCGCTGAACGAGGGAGAGGTTGTGCTCAGCGTCATCGACGAATCCTTGGTGATCGACAGGAAGCTGCAGGCCGCCGCACCGGTAGGCCCGGTGACTGTACAGGTGGACGGCGTCGCCGGCGGACTGCCCGAGCCGGCCGCCGCCGTGCAGGAGATCGTGTAGCCGTTCTTGTCGTTGGCGGCCAGGCTGGTGCCGAGGCTGTTGATGTACTGGGCGTTCGTGAGGCCCGAACTGCTGGAGGTGGTCGCGGAGTTCTGGTTGATCACGTCCGTGCCGTTGCACTGGATCTTGCTGATCTTCTTGCTCCTGGTGGTCGCGCTCGTGATCTGGAACGTTCCGGTCGGATTCCCGGACGCAGGCGAACCGGCGCTCGACGTGCCGGCGGTGATCGAAATCGTCGCGCCGTTGTAGGTGGATCCGACGGGCGCCGTGATCGTCACCGTCGACCCGGACCGGCTGGCCGAGAACCCGGAGGTGCCGGTGAGGGCGTTGATCTTGGTGCGGATGGTGGAGGCGTTCGTGCTCGTCGCCGTTCCGTCCGTGACGTCCGACGTAGTCAGCGGGCCCATGATGTTCACCGTGGTGCCGCCTGCCGTCACGACGTCGATGCCGCCCAATGTCGCGGGTTGGGCGACCCCGGTGGAGGTGACCGTGATCGTGGCCGTCGGCCCGCTGGCCGAAGTGCTGCCGCTGTAGCTGCAGATGAGCGGCGGTGATCCGGAGGGGTACCAGATGTCGACGTCGAAGTGGCCGCCGGCGACGCCCCGGTCGTTCGTGGCGCCCGGGATCGTCACGTCGGGGTTCTGGTTCATCAGCGTGGTGTTCAGCGTTGCCAGCTGCACCAGGATCGGGTGCGACGACACGCCGTTGCTGATGAACTTGCCCACCGGTACGCCGGCAGTCGTCAGGATCGGGTCGCCGACCGCGCTGCCCGACGGGATCACGTCGGTGGCGATGTACTTGACCCGGTCGGTGTTGTTCAGCAGCTGGTCGCCGTTGAGGTCGAGGAACGGGCTGTTGCTCACGCCGCCGGAAAGGTAGTCCAGCTCCATCAGCCAGTTTTCGCCGTTCGGCACCGGCGGGCTGAGCGCCGAGTTGTCTATCGTCGGGTTGTATGCGTTGAAATAGAAGCGCCCGTTCTCGGTGAACACGGTGTCGCCGATGATCCTTTCGCCGGCCGGCAACGCAACCTTCCAGCCCTTGTGATTGGATGCACCCGAGGTCCAGACGGGTGTGTTGGAGGTCGACACGCGCACGCGTGTCGTCGTGGTGCCCAGCGTATAGCTGCGCTCGGTGAGCGTCTGCGTGAGAATCGCCGCGTTGGCCGCCGGAGCGCCGTCCCAGATGCCGTAGGCATAGTAGATCGTGGTGTTGTCGGTGGTGTCGGAGGTGAGGAACATCTTGCCGGTGCCGAAATTGACCATCACGCCGCCGTTCGGGTGCGTGGACAGCGAAGGCGCCATCGTGATCGCCTGGGCGGGCGAGGTCGTGTAGAGCAGCGTGGAAGTCCAGCTCGAAGTGGCCGTCCCGGAGATGTCGAACTTCCACAGCTTGCCGTCGATGTCCCCGGCATAGCAGTAGTCCACCCTGCCGTCGCCGGTGCTGTCGTAGCACGCCGGGGTGGACAGGCCGCCGTTGGCCGAGCCGGAAGTGGTGAGCGCCTTGATCAGCGAGCCGTTCGACGCGTCGATCACGTAGAGCGTCGAGGCGCCGGTGGCGTTATAGCCGTTGCCGATGATGACCGCCGACTGGCCGCTGCCGCTGTTGACCTTGGTGATCAGCGGCGTGCCGTAGGTGTAGCCCAGGTTGGAATAGGACGAGGAGGTCGCGTTGTTGATGGTCGTCGGCGTGATCTCCCACAGCGCCTTGGTGGCTGCCGTGGCTTCGTCGGCCGGGATCGGGCTGGTGACGTCGAGCGCGAACAGGCCCTGCCCGCCGGCGCCCAGGCCGCTCACAAGGAGCTTCTTGGTCGCGCCGCTGACGGTGATGTCGCCGACGTTCAGGCCGCCGTCGACGTAGTAGGTGTGCACGTACGGGTCGACCGTGAGGGAGGAGAGCTTCGAGAGCAGCATCGAAGGGACGTAGGCCCACAGTTCGGCGCCGCCGGTAGACTTGGCATCGAAGGCGTGCAGCATCCCGTCGTTCGCGCCGACGAAGAGGACCGGGTTGCCGCTGTTGGAGAGGTAGTAGGGGCGGGAATGCATGATGTCGCCGAGCACCGCGTTCCGCGCCCGAAAGGCCGCGCCGACCGTCTCGTTGGAGCGGTCGCCGCGCACGAAGTTGAGGATGTTGGCCGAGCCGATCGAGGTCTGCTGGGCCGACGACATCGTCGTGGACGACGTGGTCGTGGCCCAGCGGAAAGGCACGCCGACGCCGCTGGCATTCATCGTGGCGATGATCCGGCCGGTGTCGTAGTTCTGGGTATCCAGGTGCGACTTGGCGCCGCCGTCGAACACCTCGGCGGCGTAGTTGATGACGCCGTCCGAGCCGACCGGGTACATGAAGACGTTGCCGGTGTAGTACTGCTTTTCGAAGTCGGTCTTGAACACGTACTCGCTGCCGCTCGACAGGTTGAAGTTGGTCACTTCGAGCTGGCCCATGTTGCCGGTGGGCGCGTCGGCCGGGACGAAGGCGGTCGCCGCGATCAGCCATTTCATGACCGCCACGGTCCCGACGGCGAGGACTGCGGCGCCGGCGGCCGATTTCCACAGGAGTCTGTTTTTCATTCGGTGCTCCGCGAGCCGCTCAGCAGCTCAGTTTGCTGAAAATTGACTGGACGAGCCGGCCCGAGCCCCGGGCGCTCGACCCGTAGGCAACGATCCGGTACACGTTGACCTTGGTGCAGCCGCTGACCGACCGGCCGCCGGTGTTCAGGCTGGAGGGGATCAGCGTCTTGTCCTTGCCGAGCATCTCGATCAGGTAGCGCTCGGTGGTCTTCCCGGACACCTGCAGCGAATTGGTGTCGTCCCAGGTCATCGTGAGCGGATCGATGCTGTTGGTGCTCATGTAGTTGATCGGGAAGAGGTAAGGCGTGGCCACCGAGTAGGTGGTGAACCCGCCGTTCAGGTAATTGGTGCCGGCCGCGAGCCACTGCTCGCCGGTGGACACCGAGGCCTCGGCCTCGTTCAGCGCAGACGACTGGAACTGCAGGTTGCCGGCCATCATGAATTCGCTGCGCGAAGTCAGCATCGCCGAGATGCCCAGGCTGGTCACCGCGAGCAGCAGGACCAGCGTGGTCACCAGCGAAACGCCGCGCTGCCGGATCAGGGAGGGGGACGGGATCGGTGAATTCATGTTCGCGGCGGCATCCGTGCGTCAGATGTTGCGGAGCTGGACCACCGTGCTGAAGACTTCGCGCCGGTAGCTGTCGTTGACCGTGACCGTCTTGTCCCCGAGCGTGTAGGTCGACGTGTTCTTGTAGCCCGGCTCGACGTTGGTCGCGCGCACGAGCAGCCAGATGCGCACGACGGACACGTCGTCCCATTCGGTCGGCGTGGTGGTCGTGCTGGTCGCCGTGGTGCTCACGGTATTCGCGTTGTAGAACTGCGTGTTCAGGTCGGTGGTGGTCCTACCGTACTGGATCTGCATGTCCTCGATGTTCCCGGCCACCAGCTCGGCGGTCATCGCCGGGCCCGCGCCGAGCAACACCCGGTACAGCGCCGGGACCCTCGGGCTTTCGGTCGACGAGTTCGTGTAGGGGCTGATGTAGTACACCATCACCTGCAGCGGGTAGTTGAAGTTCGGCGTCTGCGTGAATGTCGTCGCGAGCGTTGCGCTCTGGCTGCCCTGGAAGATCTCGCCGCGCTCGTACGCCGAGCGCAGGTAGATCGTCGTCGACGCGAGGCTCGCGGTGGCCACTGTTTCGCTTGCGGCGCGGCGGACCACCAGCACATCGCCGGTGGAGTAGTTGGCCGCGGGGATGCAGGTCGCCGAGAACGGGTTGCTGTCGTTCGATCCCCAGACGCCCTGCCTCAGGTTGGTCACGAATCCGCTGGCGCATTCGTTGGTGATCGTCGAAAGCGTCGTCGTCAGCGGGATGGTCGGCTCGGCCCAGGTGACACCCCGGAAAGCGGCATGCATCAGGTCGCGGCGCAGGACCTCGCTGGCGTAACGCCCGTTGGCGAGGATGTCGGTGGCCTCGGTGTTCGTCTTCTCGCCCCCGACGCTCGACAGGTACAGCTCGCTCACGCCGATCAGCATGAACATCGCGATGGTCGATGCGATCATCAGTTCGGGAAGCGTCAGGCCGGACTGGCGGCGCCGGCCGGCGGCCCTGCTGGGGAGGCTCGGCGTTTTCATTGGGAGACCGTCTTGAACATCGTCAGGGAGAGCGTTTCCGTGGTGCCGGTGGTCGCGTACTTCGTGGCTGTCCCGTCGCTGCGCCGGTCCTGCCAGGTGAGCACGATCGAATACGTGGTCGGGTTGCCGGTGACGGTGCGCGTGAGCTGCCAGGTCCCGCTGGGCAGCGTCGAAACGACGCGCGAAGTCCACTGTGCGAGGTCATAGGCCGACAGGGCCGTCGAATTGCACGCGGCGGTGGCGCAGTCGGTGGACGCGGTCGATGCCGTGGACGCCGCCGTGGCGACGTCGTACTGCCCGGCGATCGTGCCGGTCTTGTTGGCTTCCATGCGCTCGGAGATCTCGTTCGCGAGCTGGACGGCCTGGATCCGGAAGCTCGCGCCCTTGGACATCTTGAGCGCATTCGCCTGCAGGCCCGCCTGGCCGAGCATGGCAAGCGCGATCAGCATCAGCGAGACGAGGACCTCGAGCATCGAGAATCCCCCCTGGGCCGCCGCGGGGCGGCGGGCGATCGGCATGTTGGCAGTCGTCATCGTCGTGTCCGCGGGCGACCTACGCCCTAGATCCCTTGATGAGGCCGCTCGGCGCGACCGTTACGGTGAGCGGCGTGGCGCCCGCCCAGGTCCCGGTCACGGTGATCGTCACGGTCGAGGAGCCTTGCGCGCCGGTCGGGCTGAACCGGATGACCGACGCCGGGCCGACGACGGTGGCGAAGGTCGAGTCCACCGGAGCCTCCGAGCGGATCGGGTTCGGCAGCGCGGCGGTCGATACGTCGCACGCATCGACGGTGTATTGGGCATAGCAGACCCACCACCCCCGTCCGCCCCAGTCCGTGCTCGACGTCGTGCAGCCCGTACTGGAGCTGTTCCTGCGGCAGACGATGACCGGCCGGTTCATCTTGATTGCTTCGCTGCGCGCGAGTTGCAGGCTCGCCACCAGCGAACCGGTGATCGAGTTCAGCTTGACCTTGCGCAGGAAGCTGCTGAGGTTCGGCACCGCAAAGGCGGCGAGGACCGAAGCGATCGCGACGGTGACCAGGATTTCGGTCAACGTGAAGCCTGCGCCGCGCCGTTTTCCCGAGCGCGCCCGCGATTGCGTGCGGCGTGTTCCTAAGAGCATCTGCAATGCCTTTCCTGTCGGCTTCGCGATTCCGGGAGGAATGCGTATCGACAGGATACCGGCTCGGGCAGCTGCGTAAACTTGCGCCGACGATCGGGCCGAGGCTGCCGACATACGGTCGCCGCGGGCGCCGCGGGATCGGCGGCGGCTGCGCGATTCGTGACTAAAGTCTCGGTCCGCCGCGCGGCGTCAGGCTTGGGTCAGTTGCAGTTCTGCCTGACGAGCTCGCGCCCCTTGGCCTTTTCTTCCTCGATCGCGGCCTCGTCCGGGAAATACCGCTCGCCGTCCGGGCCGAATCTCGCGATCCGCCTGCCGCTTTCAAGGTTGCGCAAGCCCTCCTGCGCGCGCTCGCAATTCGCCGCCTTGTTGGCGGCCGCCTCGGCCGCCTCCCGCTCCTTTTCCTCCTGCGCCTGGGCCTGCGCCTGGCGCTTGCGGAATTCGATTTCCAGTTCGGCCGGCGTAAGCGGGCCGTGCTTTGCGTCCTTGCCCGCGGCATCGCCCGCCGGGGCAGCGGCCGGCGGCGGCGCGGGCTTGATCCGCACCGCATCCAGGCCCGGGGGCGGGATGTCGCCGTAGCGTGTGCGCCCGTTGATGTCGACCCACTTGTAGAGTTGCGCGAATGCGTTGCCGGCACCAAACAGGAACAGGGCGATCGTCCAGGCGGCAAGTCTTCTCATGGATTTCTCCGCGGTCGGCGGCAACGTGGAGCATTGCCGGCCATTGTACTGTGCCGCGGCGTACCGCAACCCGCGGGCCGGCCGTCGTTCTGGCAGGCGGGTGCCCGCCGCATTATAATTACGGGCCTTGCCAGATCCGGGCCGGTGTAGCTCAGTTGGTAGAGCAGCGCATTCGTAATGCGAAGGTCGGAGGTTCGACTCCTCTCCCCGGCACCACAAATTCAGAGGACGCGCGATTCCCGAGCGGTTGCGCGGATTCCAGGGACCGATGTCAAAGTCCATTCTCGTAGTCGACGACGACCAGAGCCTGAGGGAACTGCTGCGGCTGCACCTCACGAACGCGGGCTACGAAGTCAACACCGCGTCGGACGGGATCGAGGCGGGGTACGCGGTGCTGAGGAGTCCCCCGGACCTCATCATCACCGACGTCAACATGCCGCACATGGACGGCTACCAGTTCATCGAGGCATTGAAATCCGACAAGACGCTGCCGAGCATCCCGGTGATCTTCCTCACGTCGCTCGACGACGTCGCGCGCGGCAAGGACCTGGGCGCGGTGGGTTACATCACGAAACCCGTGAGGTCCGACAAGCTCCTCGCGGTCGTGGCGGAGCACATGCCCGGCGGCGCCTACCCGATCGGCTAGGGCGGGTTCGGGGCGGCGCAGTCGCGCACTTCGCTTCCCGCAAACCCCTGCGCGATCTCGCGCAGCTTCGCCGCGATCGCTTCATCCGAAGGGCGAACCTGGAACCAGGTCTTGGGCAGCGCCGTCTCTCGCCTGGCGACCTGGGCGGTCTTCACGCCCCGGGCCTTCAGCGCCTCGAGCCGGGTGTTGGCGGCGGCTTCGGTCTTGAACACGCCGAGCGATACGGCGAAGCGGAACGGGCCCTCGTCCTGCACGATGAAATAGTCCTCGATGCCAAGCCGCCTGACCTCGTCGGCCTTTTTCTGTGCGTCCTGGCGGTTGGCGCGCGGCGGGAAGTACACCCACCAGCTCGCGTTGTCGTCGGCCTGGCGTTGCGACAGCCGCGGACCGAGCGCGAGCGGTGCAAGGGCTTCGCCCGCGCGCGTTGCATCCGCTGCCGCGAACGCACCCCACTCGGTGCACGCAACGGCGGCGGGTGCGGCTTTCGCCGCCGCGGGCGCCGGTGCCGCAGGCGGCTTGGCGAGCGCGTTCGGGGGCAGGATGCGCAGTTTGTCCGGCGCAACCTGGCGCTTGAGCGGCGCCGGGTCGGATTGCGTGTCGCCTTCGGACAGGAAATTCGCCCACGCGAAGAACGCGACGTTCGCGAGCAGCAGCAGGAGGAACAAAGCCCTCACGAGCAGGCGATCCTCGCGAGGCCCTCGAGGACGAGGTTGTCCACGTACCGGCACTCGAGGCCTTCGAGCTTGTCGGCCAGCACGCGGCCGGCGCCGCCGCTGACGATGCAGAGCGCGCCGGGCGGCATCGCGCGCGCCATGCGCTCGACCGCGCCGGCCTGCGCATGCCAGCAGCCGGTCTCGATCGCGTCGAGCGTGTTGCGGGGCGTGGCTTCGTAATTGCCCGGCTGCAGCGGCAGCCGGCCGGTGTGTTCGTGCAGCACGAAGCGCATCAGGTCGACGCCGGGCAGGATCAGGCCGCCTTCGAACACGCCCTGCGCCGAGAGCACGTCGATGGTGGTGGCCGTGCCCGAATTCACCACCAGGCAGGGACCCTCGTGCAGGCCGCGCGCCGCGACCAGCGCCGCCCAGCGATCCGGGCCGAGCTGCTCCGGGTGGTCGTAGGCGCTGGTCACGCCGCAGCGCTCCTTCTCGCCGTGCAGCCAGTGCGGCTCGGCCTCGAAGATGCTGGTCCAGTTGACGATCAACTGGTGCGCCGCCTCGCCGGCGACGTTCGAGATGATGATCCTGGCCGGGTTCTCGTGCGTGGCGGCGAACGGGTTGATGTCGTGGTTGGCGGCGGCAAACTCGATCAGCGACACGGTCGCGAGGCTGTGCCAGGCCTTGCCGTCGTGCCAGCCCCATTTCACGCGCGAATTGCCGGCGTCGATCGTGAGATTCATGCGGCCTTCCTGTGCGCAGCCGGGCTGCGCGGGGACGCGCCGCGCAGCAGCACGGTGCCGCTATGGATGCTTTTCACCCCGCGCCGGTTGCGCAGCAGCAGGCCGCCGTCGGCGGCAATGCCGTCGGCGATGCCGGTCACCACCCGCCCGTCGCCGGTGCGGACCCGCATCGGCGCGCCCTGGTAGGCATGCAGCGATTCCCAGTCCGTCCTGAAAGCGCCGAACCCTTCCCGCTCGAACAGCCGCATCGCCTGCACAAGCCCTGCCACGACGTGCACCGCAAGCTCGTCGCGCGCCGGCAGCGGGGTGAGCGCATCCTCGAGCGCGGCCACCTTGCGGCCGAGCTTTTCCTCCAGTCCCGGCGTGCGGCGGCAATTGAGCCCGACGCCGATCACCGCGCAAACGCTTCCTGCGCCGGAGCGGGTCTCGATCAGGATGCCGCCGAGCTTCGCGCCGACCGCATCGGAAGACTCGGCGCCCGGGGCGAGGAGGTCGTTCGGCCATTTCAGGCAGACGCCGCGGGCGCCGAGCGCGCGCAGCGTCCTGGCGATGCTGACGCCGACCGCGAGCGACAAGCCATGCAGCCGCACCGGGTCGCCGGCGAATTCCCAGCGCAGCGAGAACATCAGCGCGCTCCCCGGGCCGGCATGCCAGCGCCGGCCGCGCCGGCCGCGACCGGCGGTCTGCTCGTTGGCGACCAGCAGCGCGGGCCGCCCGCCCGGCTGGGGAGCCCGCGCGAGAAGCTCGGTATTGGTCGAAGCGCAGCGCGCGAGAACCTGCACGTCGAGCGTTTCGCCGCTCGCCGCCAGCCCGCGGGTGATGGCCGCTGCGTCCAGCCTGTCGAAGTCCGCCATCTCAGAAGGCAGGGCCGTTGGGCTTGAGGCGCAGGCCGCGCTCGAGGCGCTTCCACGCGAATTCGCTCGGGTCGGCGATCATCGGGCCGGGCGCCTTGGCCACCAGGATCTGTTCGGCGATCGGCGCGAAGTCGGCGCGGAAGTGCACCGAGCTCTTGTTGACGAGGATCGCCTGCCCGGTCGGCTCGATGCCGACGAACCGGTACAGCTCCTGGTCGGCGAGCTGGGTCTTCTTGCTCGCGAGCACGATCCGCACGCCGTCGATCGCCAGGCAGGCCGAAAGCCCGAGTTCCATCCGCGCACCGCGATAGAACGGGCCCTTGCAGTGCAGCTTGCCGTCGGAAAGCGCCTCGACGCGGAAGCTGGCGCGCAGTGGCGCGTCGCCGGCGATGCCCGATTTGCCGCCGAGCGAAATGGCTATCGTCGCGCCGGCGCCGGCGCGATGCGCCGCCTCGGCCGCTGCGGGATCGACCATCACGCCGAGCGCGGCGCGCTTCACGTTGTTCGCGAGCAGTGCCCGCAGCATCCCGGTGGTGTCCGAATCGCCGCCGGCGCCCGGGTTGTCCTGCGTGTCGGCGATCACGACCGGGCGGCTTGCACGCGCGGCAATCGCAATTGCCCGCTTGACCGCTTCGTCCGCCGCATAGACAGGCGCGTCGAATTCGCCCTCGATCGACGTGATGCGTTTTGCCAGGGCGTCGGCCGCCTGCGCGGCTGCGCCTGCGCTGGACCCGTACGCAAGCACCACCGGGCCGCACTCGGGGAAATCGGCCGCCGGGAAACCGGGCGTGAATGAAAGCGTCGGCACGTCCCGGGACTCCATGGTCGCGAGCTCGGCGTAAATCGCGCGCGAAGGCTCGAGGTCGGTGCACTGCGCCGACAGCGGGATCAGGAAGGGGATGCGCCGCAAGGCGGCATGCGGCCGTGCCATGCCGTCGAGGCGCTGCGCGAGCAGGAACGCGGTCCGCGCGCCGGTGTCGGCCATGTCGACGTGCGGGTAGGTCCGGTAGCCCACCAGCGCGTCGGCGCACTCGACCATCTTGCGCGTCACGTTGGCGTGCAGGTCGAGGCTCGCCATGACCGGGATCGAATCGCCGACCGTGCGCCGCACGCGCGCGAGGATCTCGCCTTCGCCGTCGTCGAGGTGCTCGGTGACCATGGCGCCGTGCAGGTCGAGGTAGACCGCGTCGGGCTTCGCGTCGCGGATGCCTTCGACGATCATCGCCGCGATCCGCTCAAACGCGTCCTCGGTCACGTGGGCGGAAGGCTCGGCCGCCGCCCACGCGGTCGGGATGAGCGTGTGCCGCGTGCCCTTCATCTGCTCGATGAAGCCGGCGATCGGCAGGTTGCGCGCGACCATCGTATCGAGCATCTCGCCGCCGCGCTGCAATCCTGGCCAGCCCTTGGCGCGCTCGAAATTCGCGTAGGTGGCCTTGCTCGGCGCGAAGGTATTGGTTTCGTGCTGAAAGCCGCCGATTGCGACCCGCATCAGAGCGTTTCCCCGTGCATCAGTCTGTGTCCGTCGAAAAAGCGAAGTCCCGCCCCGGCGCCGCCGCGAACAGCGCCCGGGTGTACTCGTGGCCCGGGTGCAGGAAGACTTCGGCCGCGGGGCCGTATTCAACCACACGTCCCTGCGACATGACCGCCACGTGGTCGCAGATTTGCGCCGCGACCCGCAGGTCGTGGGTAATGAAGAGCATCGCAAGGTCGAGCCGCCCGCGGATCTCCTCCAGCAGGCCGAGCACCTGCGCCTGCACCGACACGTCGAGCGCCGACACCGCCTCGTCGGCGATCAGCAATTCGGGCTCCATGGCCAGCGCGCGGGCGATGCAGATGCGCTGGCGCTGGCCGCCCGAGAACTGGTGCGGGTAGCGCTCGAGCGAGGCCGGATCCATGCGCACCAGTTCCATGAGCTTGCGCGCGCGCTCGAGCGCGTCCGGGCGCGACAGGCCGTAGTTCAGCGGCCCTTCGATGATCGCTTCGCCGACCCGGCGGCGCGGGTTCAGCGAACGGTAGGGATCCTGGAAGACGATCTGCACCCGGCGCCGCAAAGGCCGCAGTTTCGCGGCCGAAAGCGTCGCGATGTCCTCGCCGCCGAGCAGGACTTCGCCCGCGGTCGGGTCGATCAGGCGCACCACGCAGCGCGCCACCGTCGACTTGCCCGAGCCGGACTCGCCGACGATGCCGAGCGTCTGGCCGCGGCGGATCTGCAGGTTCACGTCCGCGGCGGCGTGCACTTCGCGGTGCTTGCCGAGCCAGCCGCGGTCGACGTAAGTCTTCGACAGGCCCTTCAGCTGCAGGACGACGGGCGCACCGGCGTCCGCATGCCGGCCGATCGGCGCGAGCGTCGGCACCGCGCGGATCAGCATCTTCGTGTATGCATGCTGCGGGTGCTTGAGCACCTCGTCGCGCGCGCCGAATTCGACCAGCTCGCCCAGGCGCAGCACGGCCACTTTCTGCGCGATCTCGGCAACGACGCCGAAATCGTGCGTGATGAACAGCACCCCGGTGCCGTGGCGCGCCTGCAGGTCGCGGATCAGCTGCAGGATCTGCGCCTGCGTGGTCACGTCGAGTGCGGTGGTCGGCTCGTCGGCGATGATCAGCGCCGGATCGAGGATCAGCGCCATCGCGATCACGATCCGCTGGCGCTGGCCGCCGGAGAGCTGGTGCGGGTAGGAGGCGTAGATGCGCTCCGGGTCCGGCAGCCGCACCTCGCGGATGGTGTCGAGGATCTTCGCCTTGCGCTCGGCCGGGCCGAGGCTGGTGTGTTCCCCGAGCACTTCGTCGACCTGCTCGCCGCAGGTCATGACCGGGTTCAGCGCGGTCATCGGCTCCTGGAAGACCATCGACATCCGCGTCGCGCGCAGCTGGCGCAGGCGCGAAAGCGGCGCGTGCGTGATGTCCTCGCCCTCGAGCAGGATGGACCCGGCGGCCACCGGCAACTGCTTGGGCAGCAGGCCCATGACAGCCTGGGCGATCACCGATTTCCCCGAGCCGGATTCGCCGACCAGGCACACGATCTCGCCGCGCCCGACGCTGAAGCTCACGTTCCCGGCGGCGAGCCTGCGGTCGCCGCCCTTGGGCAGCTCGATCGACAGGCCGCGCACCTCCAGCACCGGGCCGGTCTTCGGCGGCGAAGCGCTCGCTGCGTTCACGTCCGGCGGGCCATTTTCGGGTCGAGCGTGTCGCGCAACCCGTCGCCGAGGATATTGACCGCCAGCACCGTCGCCGCAAGGAAAGTCCCGGGGAAGAACACGTTGTGCGGGAAGGTCACGAACTGCGCGCGCCCTTCGGACATGATGTTGCCCCAGGTCGGGATGTCCGGCGGCAGGCCGACGCCGAGGAAGGACAGGATCGCCTCGACCAGGATCCCGAACGCGCAGATGTAGGTGCCCTGCACCAGCAGCGGCGCCACCGTGTTCGGCAGGATGTGCGAAAACATGATCTTCCAGGAGGGCGTGCCGAGCGACACCGCCGCCTCGACGTACGGCTCTTCCCTGATCGTCAGCACGAGCGACCGCACCAGCCGCGTGACGCGCGGGATCTCGGGGATCGCGATCGCGATGATCACCGACGCGAGGCTCGCGCGGAACATCGCCACCAGCGCGATCGCGATCAGGATCGCCGGGATCGCCATGATGCCGTCCATCACCCGCATCAGCGGCCCGTCGAGCCAGCGCAGGTAGCCCGACACCAGGCCGAGCAGGATGCCGAACGCGAGCGCGACGACCGCCGAGAACGAGCCGACCACCAGCGAGACGCGCGTGCCGTAGAGCACGCGGCTGTAGATGTCGCGGCCGAAGCTGTCCGAGCCCATGATGAAGGTGTGCTTGATCGTGTCGCCGTCGAGCGTGGTGATCTCGCCCGACTGGCCGGGCGTGAGGTCGCGGCTGCCCGCGTCGAAGAGCGTCGGGTCGACCGTGCCGAGCCACGGCGCGGCCACCGCAATGAACACCAGCGCCAGCAGCACCGTGGCGCCGATGCGCACCGACCAGCTGCGCCTGGCGCGCTGCCACGCGCTTTCGTGGTGCATGACGTCGGCGGACTCGGTGGAGAGCGCGTCGCTGTTGCCGGGGGCGGCCATCAGTAGCGGATGCGGGGGTCGAAGAACACGTAGGACAGGTCCACGAGCAGGTTGACGATCACGTAGACGCCGGAAAAGAACAGGATCACGCCCTGGATCGTCGGGAAGTCGCGCGCAAGCACCGCGTCGACCGTCAGGCGGCCGAGGCCGGGGATCGCGTACACGGACTCGGTGACCACCACGCCGCCGATCAGCAGCGCGATGCCGATGCCGATGACGGTGACGATGGGCACGGCCGCGTTGGCGAGCGCGTGGCGGATCAGCACGCGCGACTCGGGCAGCCCCTTGGCGCGCGCGGTGCGGATGTAGTCCTCGCCGAGGGCCTCGAGCACAGACGCGCGCGTCACCCTCGCGATCAGCGCGATGTAGATCACCGACAGCGTGATCGAAGGCAGGATCAGGTGCCGCAGGAACGGCCAGAAGCCATCGGCGATCGGCTTGTAGCCCTGCACCGGCAGCCAGCCGAGCTTGAGCGACACGATCCAGATCAGGATGTACGCGAGCACGAACACCGGCACCGAAAAGCCCATCACCGAGAAGCCCATCAGCATCCGGTCGAACCAGCCGCCGAACCGCCACGCGGCGAGCACGCCCAGCGGCACCGCGGTCAGCACCGCGACGATGATGGTCACGAGCGCGAGCGAAAGCGTCGCCTCCAGCCGCTGGCCGATCAGCGTCGTGACCTTCATCTTGAAGTAGAACGACTCGCCGAGGTCGCCGGTGAGAATGTCCCTGGCCCAGAGCCCGAACTGCACGATCAGCGGGCGGTCGAGGCCGAGGCCCTCGCGGATCTTCGCGATCTGCTCGGTGTTCGCCGCGTCGCCGGCCAGGATTGCCGCGGGGTCGCCCGGCGTGAGCCGCAGCATCAGGAACACCAGCACCGCCACGATCGCGAGCACCGGGATCGTGGCGAGCAGCCTGCGGGCGAGGAACTTATACATGAGGGAAAGGGGGAGGAAAGGAAAGGGGGGCTACGACTGGCGTCTGCGCCCCCCTTCAGATCCCCCCAAGCGGCTGGCGCGGGCGCTCAGTTCTTCTTCAGGTTCCAGTAGATGTTGCCGTTGGTGATGAAGAAACCGCTGATGCTCTTGCGCGCGGCCATCGGTTGCGAATACTCGCCCAGCGGCACGTGCGTGCCGATCTCGAACGCGCGCGCCTGGAGCGCTTCGGCCAGCTTCTTCTTCTTGGCGTCGTCGGTCTCGCGCATGAACCGGGCGCGCAGCTCCATGATCTTGTCGTCCTTGGCCCAGCCGAACCAGCCGGAGTCGGTGCCGCGGGTGTCGAAGGCCGCATTGGCGATCGGGTTCCAGATGTCGTGGCCCTGCCAGGCGGTCAGGAACATGTGCCAGCCGCCCTTGTCGATCGGATCCTTCTTGGCGCGCCGGCCGACCAGCGTCTGCCAGTCCATCGCCTGCAGGTCGACCTTGAAGCCGGCCTGGCGCATCAGTTGCGCGGCCACATCGGGCAGTTTCTGGATCGAAGCGAGGTCGGTGGGCTTCATCAGCACGATCGGCGTGCCGTCGTAGCCGGAGGCCTTCAGCAGTTCCTGCGCCTTCTTCATGTTGGACTTGGACTGGATCTCGCTGCCGAAGGCGCTGCCGTAGGGCGTGCCGCAGGTGAACATCGACGCGCAGGTGTTGTAGAGCGCCTTCACGCCGACCTGCGCCTTGAGGAAGGGCTCCTGCGAAAAAGCGGCGAGCACGGCCTGGCGCACCTTCGGGTTGTCGAAAGGCTTGTTCAGGTGGTTGAAGCGCGCCATGTACTGCAAGTTGACCGTCGAGTACTTGGGCAACTGCAGGTTCGGGTCCTTCTTCACCGTCTCGAAGTGGTCGAAGCCGAGCGCCTCGATGATGTCCACCTCGCCTTTTTGCAGCGCGTTGACCTGCGCCTGCGCGTCGCGCAGCGCGAGGTTCCATTCCACGCGGTCGACATAGACGTGCTTGCCGCCGGTCGTGCCCGACGGGGGTTCCTTGCGCGGGACGTACTTGGCGAACTTGACGTAGACCGCCTTGTCGCCCGGCTTGAACTCGTCGCGCTTGAACATGTACGGGCCGGAGCCGGTGTAGTCCTCGATCTGCTTGAAGGCGTCGGTATCGGCGACGCGCTTGGGCATGATGAAGGGCACGTTCGACGAGGGCTTGCCGAGCGCCTCGAGCAGGAACCCGCAGGCCTCGCGCAGGAAGATGCGGAAGGTGTCCGGCGCGGGCGTGTCCATGCGGTCGACGAAAGTCATCAGCGCGGTGCCCATCGCGTCGCGCTTGCCCCAGCGCTGCAGCGAGGCGACCACGTCCTCGCTGGTGACCGGCTTGCCGTCATGGAATTCGAGGCCCTTCCTCAGCTTGAAAGTCCACAGCCGGTGGTCGGGCGACTCCGTCCACGACTCCACCATCTGCGGCTTGATCTGGGCCTTCTCGTCGGTGCCGAAGAGGGTGTCGTAGATCATGTAGCCGTGGTTGCGGCTCATGTAGGCCGTGGTCCAGATCGGGTCGAGGATCGCCAGGTTGGAGTGCGGCACGACGCGCAACACCTTGTCTTGAGCACTGGCGTTCGGGCCGAGCAGGCTCGCCAGCGCGACGAGCGAGAAGGCGGCGGCGATGCGACGAATTTTCATTGGGATCCCCTTTGGAGTGTCTCGGAACACGTTGCGGGTCAGGTTAGCCCAAGCCCTTCGGGCGGGCAAGCCTGCGGCAAGACGGCGTCAGGAAAGCGTAACGCAGGACCCTCGGTTCCCGTGTTCCCGAAGGAGGGGTAACGGGGGAACCTGGGTTCCCCTGCTCCTATTGTTCCTTGCGGATGTTCCAGTAGAAGTCGCCCGGGCCGACGACCAGGCCCTTGATGCCCTTGCGCACCGCCGAGGGCGCGACGTATTCGCCCACCGGCACGTGCGTGCCGATTTCGAAGCCGCGTGCCTGGAGTTCGGCGGCAAGCTTCTTCTTTTCGGCCTCGTCGGTCGAGCGCGCGAACTTCGCGCGGATCTCTTCGAGCTTCGCGTCGCAGGCCCAGCCGAACCACGCCTTGTCGCACGCGCCCGACAGGCCGAAGTTCGCGATCGGGTTCCAGGTGTCGGGTGCGACCACTGCGGTGAAGAACAGGTTCCATCCGCCTTTGTCCGGCGCGTCCTTCTTGGCGCGGCGCGCCACCATCGTCTGCCAGTCCATTGCCTGCACGTCCACCTTGAAGCCGGCCTGGCGCAGCAATTGCGCGCCGACGTCGGGCAGCTTGTTGATGGTCGCGATGTCGGTCGGCTTGAGGATCACGACGGTCCGGCCGTCGTAGCCCGATTCCTTCAGCAGGGCCTGCGCGATCTTCATGTTCGACTTCGACTGGATCTCGCTGCCGGCCGTGGTGGCGTAGGCGGTCCCGCAGGTGAACATCGAGGCGCAGGTCTTGTAGAGATCCTTCACGCCGACCTGCGCCTTGAGGAAGGCGCTTTGGTCGTGGAAGGCCGCAATCGCGGCGCGGCGCACCTTGGGGTTGTCGAACGGCGGATGCAGGTGGTTGAAGCGGCCGATGTACTGGAACCCGATCGGGTCCTTGACCACGAGCTCGATGCCCTTCTCGGCGCGCAGCGGCACGATCTGGTCGGAGGGCACGCGCTCGATCATGTCGATTTCGCCTTTCTCGAGCGCCAGCACCTGGGTTTGCGCGTCGCGCAGGCCGAGCACCCACTCCACGCGGTCGACGTACACGTGCTTGCCGCCGGTGGTGCCCGACGGCGGTTCCTTGCGCGGCACGTATTTCGGGTTCCTGAGGTAGACGGCCATTGCGCCCGGCTTGAACTCGTCGCGCTTGAAGATATACGGGCCCGAGCCGATGTGCTCCTCGATCTGCTTGAATGCGTCGGTCTCGGCGACCCGCTTGGGCATGATGAAGGGCACGTTCGACGAAGGCTTGCCCAGCGCCTCCAACACGAAGCCGCATGGCTCCTTTAGGAAGATGCGGAAAGTGTCGGGCGCAGGGGCGTCCATCCGCTCGATGAACCCGGCCAGCACCTGCCCGAGCGTGTCGCGCTTCGCCCAGCGGGCGATCGAGGGCACCACATCCTCGCTGGTGACCGGCTTGCCGTCGTGGAATTCCAGCCCTTTTCTCAGCTTGAAGGTCCACAGCCGCTTGTCCGGCGACACCGACCATTCCTCGACCATCTGCGGCTTGATCTGGCCCTTCTGGTCGGTGCCGAAGAGGGTGTCGTAGATCATGTAGCCGTGGTTGCGGCTCATGTAGGCGGTGGTCCAGATCGGGTCGAGCACCGCGAGGTTGGAGTGCGGCACGGAACGCAGCACCTTGCCTTGCCCGAAGGCCGACGCCGGAACCGAGGCGCAAAGCGCGGAGCAAAGCAATGCAGCGGCGAAGCGAAGCGTCTTCATCTTGAGCCCCCTTGGGATCGCTGGTAATTGTTGTTCGTGCACGATAGACCAGACGCCGCGGGGCGGCAAGCAAGGCCCGGCGCGGCGGGGGTATAGTGGCAGCATTTCACCCGGAAAGGCGCGTGGATATGGCCTCTGCAGACGAATATGGCAGCAATACCGACCGCCCGATGCGGCTCGCGACGATCTACCTGATGCTGGCCGACGGGGTGGTGCAGACCGCCGACGCGCTGGCCGAGGCCACCGGCGCCGGCAGGCGCACGATCTACCGCGACATCGAGCGCCTGCGCGCGGCCGGGCTCGCGGTCGAAGGCACCCCGCGCTACGGCTTCACGCTCTCCGGCGCACCGGAACTGGCGCCGCTGTTCCTGAGCAAGGCCGAGAGGTCGGCGCTGGTCGCCGTGGCGCCGGCCGGGTTGAAGGCGAAGCTGCGCGCGCTCTGACGCGCCGGCCTCAGGCCGGAGGGGTGACGCGCCGGCGTCATGCCGGCAGCGGGATGAATTCGGTCTCGCCGGGGATCGAGCCCATGCGCTGCGCGGCCCAGTCGCGCTTGGCTTGCTCGATGCGCTCCTTGCGCGACGACACCAGGTTCCACCACATGTGGCGATGGCCGTCGAGCGGCTCGCCGCCGACGACCACATAGCGCGCGCCCTCCGGCGCCTCGATGCGCACCTGCCGCCCGCGCTCGAGCACCGCCATCGTGTGCGGCTCGAGCGGCTGCCCGTCGACCAGCAGGCGTCCCGCGACGCAGTACACCGCGCGCTCGAAATCCGAATTCTCCAGCAATACCTGCGCGCCGGCTCTTGCATCGACGTCCGCATAGAGCGTCGGCTGGAAAGTCGCCACCGGCGAGGTGGCGCCGAACGCGCTGCCGATCAGGACACGCACGCTCGCGCGGCCGACGTCGAGCGACGGGATCCGATCGGCCGGCGTGTGGACGAACGCCGGCTCGGCCTCTTCGCTCGCCAGCGGCAGCGCCGCCCAGAGTTGCAACCCGTGATTCGTGTAGGTGCGCGTGCGCAGGTCCTCGGGCCTGCGCTCCGAATGCACGATGCCGCGCCCGGCGGTCATCCAGTTGATCGCGCCCGGCTCGATGCGCTGCACGAAGCCCAGGCTGTCGCGGTGGACGATCGCGCCTTCGAACAGGTAGGTGACGGTCGCCAGGCCGATGTGCGGGTGGGAGCGCACGTCGTGGTTGTCCCCGGGGCGCACTTCGATCGGCCCGAAGTGGTCGAAGAACAGGAACGGCCCGACCGCCTGCCGGCCCATCGCGGGCAGCAGGCGCCTGACCTGCATCCCGCCGCCGAGGTCGCGCAGGTGCGGCTTGAGCAATTGCGAGATCGACATCGGTGCCTCCATCGGCCGGGAAGGGGTGACGGGGAAACCCGCGATCGCCTGTGCCTAGGCGGCGAGCGTGGTGGTGATTTCGGTCTTCACCTCGGTCATCAGCTTGTGGACCGGGCACTTCGAGGCGACCCTGAGCAACTCTTCGCGCTGCGCGGCGGTCAGGTTGCCGGTCAGCGCGAGTTCCGCGCTCAGCCGGTAGGTGCCCGCGCGCTCCTGGCTTGCGTCGCGCTCGACCAGCACCTCGATGCCTTCCACCGGGATGCCTTTCCTGTTGGCGTACCACAGCACCGTCAGCGCCTTGCAGGCGCCGAGCGCGGTGTCGTAGAGGTCGTGCGGGTTCGGGCCGGAACCTTCGCCGCCTTCCTCGACGCTGCCGTCGACGGCGATGCGGTTCCTGCCGATGAAGACCTCGTGGCGCATCGGCGCCGACTGGTCACGCACGATTCGTATCGTCATGGTCCTGCCTCCGATTTGGAAACTAGAATGCGCGATGCGCAGCCCGCGCGAGCTGACGCAAATGCGCGCCGCCGAAGGAATCATAGTGCAATCTCCCGCAGGCCAGCCCGGTAACCCGAAGATCCCGCCGGCGATCTGGGCGCTCGGCTTCGTCAGCCTGCTGATGGACGTCTCCTCGGAGCTGATCCACAGCCTGCTGCCGGTGTTCATGGTGGTGTCGCTCGGCGCAAGCGCGTTCGCGGTCGGCCTGATCGAAGGCGCGGCGGAGGCGACCGCGTTGATCATCAAGGTGTTCTCCGGCGTCATCAGCGACTGGTGGGGCAGGCGTAAGCCGCTCGCGGTGCTCGGCTACGGGCTGGGAGCGCTCTCCAAGCCCCTGTTCGCGATGTCCACCGGCCTGGGCCTGGTGATCGGCGCGCGGATCATGGACCGGATCGGCAAGGGCATCCGCGGCGCGCCGCGCGACGCGCTGGTCGCCGACCTCGCGCCGCCCGAGGTGCGCGGTGCGGCATTCGGGCTGCGCCAGGCGCTCGACACCGTCGGCGCCTTCCTCGGGCCGCTGCTGGCGATGGGCCTGATGCTGGTGTGGGCGAACGATTTCCGCACGGTGTTCTGGTTCGCCGTGATCCCCGCATTCCTGGCGGTCGCGCTGCTCGTGTTCGGCGTGCAGGAACCCGAGCGGGCGCAATTGAACGGCGCGCGCACCAACCCGATCCGCCGCGAGAACCTTCGCCGCCTCGGCGCGGCCTACTGGTGGGTGGTCGTGGTCGGTGCGATCTTCACGCTGGCGCGCTTCAGCGAGGCCTTCCTCGTGCTGCGCGCGAACCAGGGCGGCCTGCCGCTTGCGTACACGCCGCTGGTATCCATTGCGATGAACTTCATCTATGCCGCCTCGGCCTACCCGTTCGGCAAGCTCTCCGATCGCGTGAGCCAGACGCGGCTGCTCGCGCTCGGCCTGGCGCTGCTGATCGGCGCCGATCTGCTGCTGGCCGCCGGCAGTCACTGGACCTGGGTGTGGGCCGGCGTTTCGCTCTGGGGACTGCACCTGGGCGTCACGCAGGGCCTGCTGGCCGCGATGGTTGCCGATGCGGCGCCGGAAGACCTGCGCGGTACCGCCTTCGGGTTCTTCAACTTGCTCTCGGGGATCGCGATGCTGGTTGCGAGCGCGCTGGCCGGGTTGCTGTGGGACGGATTCGGCGCGCGCTGGACGTTTGCCGCAGGCGCCTTGTTCAGCATGGCCGCGCTGCTGCTGCTTCTCGCCTGCGGGCGCGCCGGCGTGTTCAAGGCGCGCTGACGTATCGCCGCCCGCGCAGCCCGCTCCTATACTTCGGCCTTCGGCGCGCCTCATCGGAGAACTGCAGATGCCCAAACCCAGGATCGGTCTCGCGCTCGGCAGCGGTTCGGCGCGCGGCTGGTCGCATATCGGCGTCATCCGCGTGCTCGAGCAGGCCGGCATTTCGCCGGACATCGTCTGCGGCACGTCGATCGGCGCGCTGGTCGGCGCGGCCTACGCCGACGGCCAGCTCGAGCGGCTGGGCGACTGGGCCGAGGGGCTCACCTGGCAGGCGATCGTCGGCTTGCTCGATCTCACCATCGACGGCGGCCTGGTCAAGGGCGACAAGGTCCTCGGTTTTTTTCGCGCCCACTTCGAGGACAAGGACATCGGCGCGCTCGCCAAGCGCTACGGCGCCGTCGCGACCGACCTCGTCAGCGGCCGCGAAGTCTGGCTGCGCGAAGGCTCGGTGATCGACTCCGTGCGCGCTTCGTTGTCGCTGCCCGGCCTGTTCACGCCCGTGCGCCGCGACGACCGCTTGCTGGTCGACGGCGGCCTGGTCAACCCGGTGCCGGTGTCGCTGTGCCGTGCGATGGGCGCCGACATCGTGATCGCCGTCGACCTGAACTGGGACCTGCTGGGCCGGCATATCCGCGCGCACGCCGCGCCGGCCGCACCGGCGGAGACCGAGACGCAGGGCCGGCTAGCAACGCTGCTCGACATGCTGCCCGCCTCGCTCGGCCGGTTCAGGAGCGGACCGAAGGACTCGACCGAGATGCCGGCGCTGCTCGATGTGGTCGCCACCAGCCTCAACATCATGCAGGTGCGGATCACGCACAGCCGCCTTGCCGGAGAGCCGGCCGACGTGATGATCCGCCCGCGCCTCGCGGACATCGCGCTGATGGACTACCACCGCGCCACGCAGGCGATTGCCGAAGGGCAGAGGGCGGCCGAGGCGAAGCTGCCGGAGCTGAGGGAGATCCTCGGGCCGGTGTAAAGCGTTGTCCGGGCGGGTGCGGTCGCCGGGAGTATCGTTGGCAGTGCCGCGGGTAGTACCATCGCGGCGACCTCGGAGAAGCCATTGTCATGCGCGCAGTCACCACCATTCTCGAACTACCCACCGCGATCAAGGCGGAGCTGGACAAGCAGGCCCGTGACTCCGGCGAAAGCACGCATGTCATCATGGTGCGCGTGCTGAGCGAATATGTCGCCGCGGCCAAAAGGCACCGTGCCTTTCTCGATGAAGCCCGACGGGCGGACGCGGCGATGCTGAAGAGCGGCACGGCTTACGCGGCACGGGACGTGCGCACCTACATTCTCGCCAAGGCCGGCGGCAGGAAGGCTAAGCGTCCGAGACCGATGTAGTACGGGTCCCGTTCATCTGGCATAAGTGCGAAGCGGGGTATCGCGACTGAGTGTTCGCGAGAGGACAGATGAGCGCTAGCATCAGGACAATCTTCCTCGCGATTCTGATCGCTGCCCTCGCACGACCGGTGCACGCGCAGATGATCGGCAGCGACCCGGTCGTCCAGCCGTTTTGCGCGCTTTACAAGGATCCGGCGCTTAAGCCCGCGGCCGACGCGATGTGCGAAGGCAGGCTACTCCACACGTTTGCCCGCTCGGCCAACGAGGTGGTGACATTCGCGAAGATGCTGCCGATCGTCGCCGTCGAGTGCGGCCAGCCGAGCGCCTTCTACGACCGGACCAAGGGCGCGATATTCGTCTGCTATGAACTCGCCCGTGAAGTGCTCGAGCGCCTTGCGCGCGAGGCAGCGCCCGCAGGAAGCGCGCGGCCGCAGGTCGTTGCCGGCGCGTTGTTATTCGTCTTCGCACATGAAGTGGGGCACGCCGCGATCAACCTGCACCGCCTCCCGGTGGCGGGAAGCGAAGAAGACGCGGCGGACCGGATTGGTGCGCTCCTGCTGACGCACATGGCCGACCGGAACACCGAAACCGCCCGCGACTGGGCATCGGGCGCGCACTGGCTCTTCGGCAATCGACGCCGGCTCTATGCCCCTGGCCACTTCATCGCAGAGGCTTCGCCGGATCCGCAGAGGCAACTCGACCTCGCCTGCTGGATCTACGGGAGCAATCCGGATCGATACTCGGCGTTGGCGCCGTACGCGAGGCTTCCGGACAGCCGGGTGCGGGGGTGCCCAGAGGAATTCCGGCAAATGGCGAATGCGGCAAGGCAGATGCTTGCGTCGCATCTGAAGCGGTGACGCGGAATGGTCGCCGCCATACCTCGGCTGTTCAGTTAACTTCGATTTCGGCGCGCCGGCCGAGCGCGGCGAGCGCACGCTCGAGCGTCGGCACCTTGGTCTGGTGCTTCGGATCGAGCATCCGCCGCGCTTCTTTCTCGTTCACCTGCATGCGGCGGGCAAGCTCCGATTTCGAGATTCCGGATTCGCGCAGCGCCATGTAGACGGCAGCTTTGAGCGCCGTTGTGATCGGCGTAGCGGCAAGTCGCTCGCCGCGCCTGGGCTGCGAAGGGGCGGGGATATCGAGGCCGTCTTCGATGCGGCCTTCGATCGCGGCCTGCAGCGCGCCTTCCGCCTCGGCAAGCGCCTCGTCCGGGGTTTCGCCCTGGGTGATGGCTTCGGGAATGTCGCGGCAGGTGGCTACATAGCCGCCATCCTTGCGGTCGGGAGTGAGCTTTACGGCGTAGCTGAATCGCAGCATGGTGTTCCTTACTGGTATTACCGAACCCGGCAGGCGAACTCATTTCCACCCCTTCCGAGTGTCGGGCAAACTTGTCCGAATCTCAAGTCTTTGGCTCGCAGCTTGCGCTGCTTCGTGCGCGGCTCGGCGTGAAGGTACGCAATTCCGCCCGGCAATGGCGTTGGTGTAACATTTCCCATCCCATCCGAAGCAGACCCCGTGGGTATCCCGCAACCCAAGACGAACGAGATCACAGAGCAGTTGAATTTTGAGCTCACCAAGCCGCGCAGCGACGAATTTACGCTGAAGCGGCTGGAGCGCGAGATTCGCGTGCTGCTGAACTCGGCCGACGCCGAGACGCGAATGAACGCGCTCGTCTTGCGCGGGGCTCTCGCAGCGGCGCAGTTCGACGCCGAGACCGCCCGGCAGTGGTACGAGAAGGCGTTGAACGCATACGCGCACGCTCCGGATGTCTATTGCACGTACGTCGGTATGCTCATGTCGCTCGGATATATGTCAGATGCTCTGGCGGTCGTCGAGAAAGGGCTCGAAGCAAATCCCAGCGACGCTTCGCTCTTGCTGCAGGCGGTTCGGGCGACGGCATCGGCTTTTCAGTTCGAGAAGTTCGAGGAATATGCGGCGCGGCTTGTCGGTCTCGGGTCGCAGGCGGAATCGCCCGATTTCCGAAAGATTCTCGAAAATACACGCTGGCAACGGCGGTTGCTCGAACAGGCGGGTGCCGACCCCGGTGCCCTGTTGAAGCGATTCGAAGCGGCGCATCGCGTTGCCATGCGGCATGGAGTTCGCGTGCAGGAGGAGCGCGTAAGCGCGTCTTCGCGCGGCGCGCTGGTCGAGTGGACGGTTGGCTGCGCGGATTCCGAAATAATGCAAATGAATTTCGACGTTGCAGTTACGTTGGCCGAATTCGAGCCCGACTCCTGCGAGTCCGTCATGGCCTTCGGCTTTACTTCGGTCGAGGCGATCGATGAGGTCGAGGACGAAGTGCACGCGGCGTGAGCGTAACTGCCGCCGACTTCTATTCCTTCGCAGTCCGCATTGCGGAAGCTGGAAGCACGGAAATCGAGTTCCGGAACGCGGCCAGCCGAACCTACTACGCAGCCTTTCATACGTGCCTGCCGCGATTCTCCGATGAGAAGGATGGGGTGGATCCGCGCATCCGGCACGCCGATTTCTGTCAGTGGCTCAAGGGCCACGCAGCGAGCAGTCCGCAGAGGCAACTAGGCTTCGCGCTGGACTACCTGAGGCAGCAAAGAAACGTCGCCGACTACGCGATCGATCGCCCGTTTCGCAAGGCCGATACGCACACGGTTTTCAACGCTTACGGAAACGTATTGAAATTCCTGGAGCTGGCGGCGCCCACGTCCTGAGAGCCGCAGGTGTTCGGCTCGTCCTCTCGTTGCGGCAGTAGAATCTCGCTATCGAAAGGTCTCTCAGAGGGCACAACCAATGGCTGTCTCCGGCACCAGCCTCAAGCTGCGCGCTGCCAAGCGGTACGAGCCTTTCTGGAAGATGCCCGGCGCGCGAATGTCGCGATGTTGGAAAGCGGAGAAGGCTACGACGCCGGGGATGTGCATGGCTACGTCCTCGCGAAAACCCGCGGCGAAGACGTCCGGCGCCAAAAACCGGCGAAGTGGCCCAAGTATTAACCTGTAAGTCTTTCTTGCGTCGCGGGGTATGCCTTGGTCATCGACTATCTAACCGCAATTCTGGTTTTTGTGACGGCCATCTATGCCTATTTGACCCACAAGATGGCGAAGGCCAGTGAGGACTCCGTCGAGGCCATTCGAGACCAGTCCGAAGCGCTGCTGCGGCCTTACGTCACTGTCTCCCCGTTTGTCCGCCCGCATACGCCTTTCCTGTATCTCCGGGTCGAAAATTCGGGTCGTACCGGCGCCGAGAACCTTCGTCTTGAAATCGATCGGGACTTCTTCCAGTTCGGTGAAGCAGACCGGCCTGAGAAGAATCTCCGGGCGATGAGTGCATTCACGGTCCCCATAGACAATCTTGCCCCGGGCAACAAGCTGATCTTTGCTTTGGCGCAAGGATGGGTGATCTTTGGCGAAAGCAGACGGCCTGAAATTACGCCGCCGCAGTTCAATGTGACAGCCGTCTATGAATTTCGTGGAAAGCAGATCAAGGAGACCAATCGAGTCGATCTGCGCCCGTACACAGGAAGCGAGGGTGAACAAGATCCCGTAGTGGAGGAGCTCGAGAAAATAAGAGGCGTACTGGAGAAGAAGAATTGACCCCGTCATGACTGACTCGGGCTGCATATGGTGCCTGGATCAAGCCTCGGGGCCCCATCGAGAGCACATATTCCCTGAAGTAATTGGATGCCCGGACGGCTTTATTCTTCCAGGCAGCGTCGTTTGCCGAAAATGCAACAACGGGCTCGCGTTTCTGGATCAAGCGGTCGCGGATGAATTCGACTTCGCATCATTCATGGCCGGCGTTCCGCGCAAGAAGGGCGGGCCGCCATCCATAAAGAGCCGGGGAAATGTCGTGGCTTCAGTCGAAGATTCGGTTCCGACTTTCACGTTCAACATGGAGGCGTACCCGGTTTCGGCTCACGACGGTTCTGCGCTCGCTCCCTATCGCGGATCGCGGCGGAACGTCAGGTCCGGGTTCAGCCGAGCCGGCAATGCCGCTACCGTATCTTTCTCGGTCCCGTTCGGTGACAACCCGAAGTTCGTCCGGGGACTGACGAAGATTGGGTTTTCCACGTTGGCGTATTTTCTCGGCGCTCCGCTGGCCCGGGATCCTCGTTTCAAACACATTCGTGAATTCGTGCGCTTTGGTTCTGGAAATCGCCACGTGCTTCTGACCGAAGCCAACGACGCAGAGTACCGAAACAGCGCGTGGCCACCGTATGTGAGTGAAATTGGGGGCTATGCGGTTACTTTCCGTATCGCGCGAATAGAGTTCTTGGCCGACCTCACTCCGGACGAGTCCTTGCTGCCAATGTTGGAAGCCAAGGCAAAAGAGCAGTTTGGCGAAGCTCGCTCGTGCACGATTCCTCGGAGATGCTGAATCCGCTGCGCCCCTGTTACTCTAACGGTGCCTTTGGTCACAGTAGAGAGGATCGCTCATGCCGCAATCGAGCAGCAGTTCGCCCGTAACGCTCACGCCAGAACTTAAGCAGGTTGCCCTGGCAGCCCTGAACGCATATTTAACTGCGCCAGCCGGACCGGAAGGCCGTACGCCGGTCGAGATCGAAGTCGAGGGTGACTCCAACCGTGTTCAGGTAATCGAAAAAATACTGACACCCTTGCTCGCTGGCTATCTTGCAAAGGAGATTACCGCCGTCGACTTCAAGCGCAAAGTCGATGGCACCAACAAGCAGAATCCTCTCTGGGGCTTCAGTGGAATCAAAGGGCAAATGTTTTTCAATATGCTCATGAATACTGCTGACGATCCGTCGGAATGCGACAACGAATTGCGAACCGTTATTCGAGAGCCAGCTAGTGAGGAAGAGGCTGTAACTCGGCTTAGGAACTTCAGAAGCTACGTCGAGCGAGTCGGCCAGCGATTCGTTGCCGGCGGTGGAGACGCCCGGGGGAGGCCAAAGCCAAGCAGCGTAGCGTTTTTCGTCTCGTACTTCTGGCAAATCCAGCGGCGAGACGTATGGCCCGTGTACTACACCAACACGGTTCAAGTGATCGAGGGCATGAACCTTTGGGCCGCGACAGGCGAAATTGCGGATGACTATCGCGCCTACAAGCAACTACACGAAACACTGGCCGATATATTTTCCGAGGCTGCGGGTAAACCCTTCAGCCTCTACGACGTCGAGCACGTATTCTGGTTCAAGGGTGGCAATCTACTCGATGCCGGTTCGCCCGCCGAGCCTGCGGCAAATCTTGCGAGACCGCTCGCCGCAACTTCGACCACCAGCGCCCGCACCACTGCGCAGCCGCCCGTTACGCAAGCGGCTCAATCATCGGTGCCTCCCGATAGCTACGTCCCGCCAATCGTCGCGATCATTCCAAAGCTCGCATTGAATGACCCCGAACTCCGGGACGCCGCCCGGCTTTCGGGGACAACGCTCGAACGTGCCTTCGAGAAAAGCATCAACGCCGCATTTACCGTGCTGGGGTACGAAACTCAACTCTTGGGCCAAGGAATGGGGCGAGTCCCTGATGGCCAAGCCGTCGCTGTAGACGAATCCTATGCGCTGCTGTGGGACGCCAAGGCGCGTTCGGACAGTTACAGGATGGGGACTGACGACCGCGTGATGCGCCAGTACATTGACACCCAAAGCCGCAGTCTGAAGCGCGGACGCGCGTTGCGGAATATTTACTATCTCATCATTTCAAGCGGATTTTCGGACGAATTCGACGATTTAATCCGCACGTTAAAGATGGAGACGAATGTGAACGAAGTATGTCTTGTCGAGGCTGCGGCCCTCGTCGCGATTGTCGATCAAAAATTGCGTGCACCCATTTCCGTAAGTCTCGGCTCGGATGGTATTCAGCGCCTTTTCAGTTCCAGCGGTAGGATCACCGCGAGCGGTGTATTGAAGAATCTGGCCTAGAGCGGCCAGTATTGCTGTTGCATCCATGGGGCCCAGTGTTGCTCGAACAGGTTTCGCCTCGTCAGGTTGAAGATGGATAGTCACCTAAATTTCTTTGTCCCGTATGAAAGATCCGCTGCGTGGCATGAAAACCAGTTAACGCGGGCGCTACTCGTGGTCCTGCGCTACAGCCCTATGGCGCATCAGGCATGGCTCCATCTGGTCGCGCCCGAAATGCACTTACACAACTTGTCGAAAGCAGAGTTCGCAACCCAGCGGCAGCGAGTTCTCAGCACCGATGCCGCGGTGCCTGAGGGCGAAGCGGTACCTGGTATCAGCGTCTGGCTTGCGCCGGACGCTGCGCAAATCAACGCGCGTATCGAGCTTTCGGATCGTCAGCAGGTGCTTGATGGTGTCGTTACTTACGGAAATGATCTTGTCGTCGTGATTGAGAACAAGATCGCATGGGGCGGGGTAACCGAGCAGCCCCACCAGATCAACCTCCACGGCTCTCCCGTCAGATTCGAGAAGGAGCCCGTCTCGGTAGCGTGGCAGCAGCTTCTCGGGGTGCTGTCGGATCTGATCGAACGCGACCTCGTGTCCGGGTCCGAGCGATTGCTCATCAGCGATTTCTTTGAGCTTGTCGAAGATCATTTTCCGCACATTGGGCCGTACTCGACCTTGGCTCGGTGCGGCGGCCAACGCTTCCGCATTGAACGGCGTCTCGACATCGTTCAGGGGGAGGTCGTCGGTACCGACGTCGGCAAGGCGTTGGGGTGGCGCGACCTTTCTGGCACCGCCACGATCGCAATGGCTTGGCTCGGGCTCGACAGCGACAACTCTAATGTTTGCCTCCACATGCATCCTGCCGACACGCTAGGACAGGCGCGAGCGTTCTACGGTGACCCCTCAGCGGTGAATGCAGTTCTGGCACTCCGATCCGAGGGCTGGCTCGTGGAGCCGAACTTCCACTGGGGTTTCATGGCTGGCGGCTATGCATGGGTCAAAACGCCGCTGACCGTTGAAAAGTATTGCGCATACTGGGTCAACGAGATTGGAGCAACGCGGGAAATTAGTCGCCCAGAGTGGGAGACGTACTGGGCGAAGCTCGAGGCCGACCAAATCGTCGAACCGGCTGGGAAAGAGGCATTCGACGCAGAGTTCACACGTAGGCAGCGCCAGAAGGCTCATCCTCGCCCCGGACTATTTTGCAAGTACATGTGGCCTCTGGCAGAGGCACAGCGACTCGACGCAAACGGAAAGTTGGTCGAGAAGGTCCGGGCGTGCCTTAACCAAATGCTAACTGCGCTCCATGCGCCACCGGTGGGCGGTCAGTAATTTATCGACGCTCATGCATTCCGGTACTTGCTCAAGACCTCCGCAAGCGTGACCGAGCGTATTTCGCCACGCCGGTACGCGGCGAGCCTGTCTTCCGCTTCCGCGGCCCAGAGCGCATCGATCTTCGGATCCGGCGCAACGAGGCTGCTCAGGATGGCGTCCACGACCGCCAGGCGCTCGGCTGGGGAAAGGTCTTTGGCGGCGGCGGAAAGTTTCTCTGCGTCGTCGGTCATCGGCGCGCTCCCGAATCACGGTGACTTGATCTTAGCGCTGCCGAGGGCGAACGGCACGCGGAGTGCAATCAACACATACGAATGGCAGTAATTCGGCTGTAAAGCCAGTATCCATGCGGACCTGTTGAATGAAATGGCAGCAATATGCTTTCGGGCTTCGTTCCCCACCTTTATTGATTTATGCGCTACTGTCGAACCACCACCCTATTTGCGCGGTAGCAATCCGAAACGAAGTTTTGCCTCTCCTCGCCGCTGAGATTCTTGATATGAGCCAAGTAGTGGCACGTGGCCGCCTTTTGCGCCATGGTTGGTCCTTGGGCTTGACCCGCGTCCTGGTGCACAGGTGGGGGCGAGGGCTCGGCCACATTCGGGTCAGGTGTCGTTCCCGATAAATTGGCACGGGTCGACTGGACCAGATGTGGCGAAAGCATTTGTTTTGCCGCATTGAGTAGTTGCTGATACTCCCCTTCACACAGCTGTGCCCGAGAATCTGGCAGTCTGGCGTACTTCGCCAGACCGGCATACTTCATCGGATTGCTTCCGTAGACCCAACAGGCAATGTTGAATTGGCGTTGTGGATTGACAGAATGCTGGTCTGAAAAATTATGGCGCAAGAAGAGAGTCGGCCGATTGTTGAAAAACCAATGCGCACCCACAGGCCAATACCTTGCAATGTCCGCGCTGTTACTTGCCAACCCAACAAGAATGAACGTGGCGATCTGATCGGCTGCATCTTCTTCGCGTCCTAGGACCGGAAGATTGAAATGATCTATGAGTGCGTGCCCAAGCTCGTGCAGGAAAACGAACGACAGCGCGCCCGCCGAAATTGGCCCCAGAGCATTTGGGTCAGTTCTCTTTTCGCGTGTTATTCGGTCGACAATGTTGTTCAACAATTCATAGCACACAAATATTGCGCTCTTGCCTCGATCATAGTAGGCGTTGATCTGCCCACATTGCGTTCCGACAATTTTCAGTGGCTTGCCTAGCCTGAAGGTCTGATTGGTAAGCATCGCAAAAGCTTCGAGGAGCCTGTCTTCACACATGGACTGCGCGGCTGCGCTGAGGGCACGGTCCCGATAGGGCGCACACGAAGCTTGCGCGGTGAAGTCTGCCGACAGGGCCGGTGAAACCGCGTGCAGCGATACCAGGAGAAACACAAGATGAGCAAGAACAATCTTGCAGCGTCCGCCAACTGACGCTACTTGCTGAGAAGACGAGTGATTCGCTAGGCGGACTCCCCGGGAGGCCGGATCGTTGTGCTGCTTGAGTCCGCTGTGCAGTCCCGTGAGCTGGGAAAAATTTGCAGGCATTTTCTTCTCCGGCAAAACGGCTTATCGGTTGGCCTTGTTCATCGCCTCGGTGATGCGCTGCGTCTCGACCGAAACCGTCGTCACGCGCATGAGCAGGTCGACCACCTTTTCCTTGTAGTCGGCGAAGCGGTAGGTGTCGAACTTCTCGCGGATCGTCGGGTCCTTGGGCTTGGACTCCTTGTACTGGTCGAGGATCCATTCGAGCGCCGAGCGATTGCCGAGCCGGTAGTCCCAGGCTTCGGGCGGGATGCCTTCGAGCGTGGTTTCGGTGTCGAGGACGATGCGGCCGGCTTCCTTGTCGGCCTTGAGCATCGCCTTCGGCTTGAGCCCGGCCTTCTTCGCCTTCTCGTCTTCCACGTCCGTGCGTTTTAGCTTGGCGGGTTTCACGGCCTCGTAGCCGATGTGCAGGTCCATCAGCGCCTTGCCCCAGTCGGCCCACTGCCAGAAGTCCGCGTAGAACGGGATGCGCGGGAATTCGCGCTTGAGGTTCTGGGCGTACTTCTCGCGGTAGACGGGGTCGTGGAGGACGGCGTAGCAGTAGTGGAAGATGGATTCCTTGTCGATCGGGCGCTTGGGTTTCTTGGTGCCTTTTTCGTATTGCTTGCGGAATTGGGTCAGGGCCCAGTCGGTGACGTTTTCGCCGTCGCGCGCCTGCTCGTCATTGACGCCCAACGGGATAGTCAAGCTGCCGGCCGCCGCGCCCACTAAGTGCATGTCTGGACACCTGTCTACGCCGAGCGCCATAAACGGCTTCTGCGACGTGGGGTCAGTGAAAGCTATTGAGCGAGCGCGTCGGTTGCCAATATCTCCGTAGTATCGGCCCATCAAATTTTGCATCTCATTCAGTTCTGGACTGAAGTAGAGAAATCGTTTGCAGAAAGGTCGATAGATTGCTTCGCAAATACGCGAGTCATCAAATTCGTAGATGCGCCCGGCCGATAGATGTCTCTTTACAGACCGAGTCCACTTGATTTCCGTGTCCAATTCTGCCGAGACATTGCTTTGCTTGGACTTTGATGCGAGGCGGCGAACGTCAGAGTTGTAGATGTCGATCAGATGGCGAACCCGCGTTGAGACCTCATCGCGTGAATGTCCGTAAACCCAATCGTCTCGATTTGTTACTACGCCAAAGGAAAACGACTTGAATATCGTCTTCTCTTGCTCGGCGTTCTTGGCAAGTTTCGATTGCTTGTCCGCTATCGGAACAAGCGACTCGAAATCGGTTTGCGCAAGATTGATCCAGTTTCCGTCTCTGTCAGGTCGAATTTCCTGCAATAGTCGTTCAGGCAACCGCTTGCTTGCTAAGAACTCCCGTTTTTCGTCCGCTCTTGCGTAGTCTCTTACCGATTCATAAAACAAGCGACAACCCTTCCCGCCCTTCTTCTTGACACAGAACCAGACTGCTATGCCAACGCGAATCTGGTCGTCGAACACGTTTCCACCTTCTTGACGTCTGCGCTCGCCACTAGTGCGAGCGTTGCCCTTTAGGTCGACCATCCAGATCTCATTGAACTCTTTCATCGCTACTTTGCGGAAGCCGTCGAATGTACGGCTGTCAATGAATGATGAATTGCTTACGAAGGCGATGATTCCGTTCTCATCTACTCGATCACTCGCCCACCGAAAGAACCGGGCATACATGTCATACAGCTTCGTCTTCTGCGCCGTGCTCGCCGCGATATACGTTTCCTTGATCCGCTTGTCGATCTCCGGGTACTCGCGGTTCTTGTTGTTCTCGTTTTCGTTGAGCTGGTTCGCGTTGTAAGGCGGATTGCCGATCACCACGCTGATCCGCCGCGAGTTCTGCTCGCGGATCCGCTTGATGTTGACCTCCGACACGCCGCCGAACAGGTCGTCGATATGCCCGGCGTGCTTCCTCAGCCCCTCCACATTGTCCAGCGTGTCCACGAAGCACAGGCTCGGATACTCCTCGTACTCCCCGGTGATCGCCGCGTAGGTGGCCTCGATGTTCAGGTTGGCGACGTAGTAGGGCAGGATTGCGACCTCGTTGGCGTGCAGCTCGCGCCGGTACTTGTGCTGCATCTTCTTCGGCTGGCCGCGGAAGTGCTCCAGCAGCTCGCAGATGAAGGTCCCGGTGCCGGTGGCCGGGTCCAAAATCTCGACGTCCTTGTCGATCAGGTTGCGGCCGAAGTGCTTCTCGCACAGCCAGTCGGCGCTCTCGATCATGAAGCGCACGATCTCGTTGGGCGTGTACACGACGCCCAACCGGTCCGCCGCCTTCTTGTTGTAGACCTTGTAGAAGTTCTCGTAGATGACCTTGAGGAAGGTCTGCTTCTCGTGGTGGCTGCCGATCTGGGCGGCGGCCGCGCGGATCGCGGCGTAGTAGGGCTCCAGGCCCTTCAACGTCTTGAACTTGGTATTGCCGGTGAAGAAGGTCTCTTCGAGCTTGTATAACTCGCGGGCGACGTTGTTGTCCTTGTGGAAAGGCGTGCCGGGGAAGACGGTGGTGAAGATCTCCTCGGTCAGCACGTGCTGGATCAGCATTTCGCGCACGTCCGCCTCGACCAGGCTCGGGTTGATCGTCTCCTTGGCGTGCTCCAGGAACTTCTGCTGCGCCTTGCGGAAGGCGGCGTTCGCGGCGTGCTCGCGTTCGATCATCTCGCGCAGCGACTCCAGCACCGCCGGCAGGTCGGCCTTGAACTGCTCGACTGCCTTCCTGAACTCGGCGATCTCGCGCCGCTCGTGCGCGAAGAAGAGTGCGAGCAGCTTTTCGAGCTGCGTAACGTCGTCGACCGCGCAGCGCACGACCTCCTCGCGGTTCTGGATCAGCACGGCGGTGTGCGAATCCTCGAAGACGATGTTGTCCTGCGGATACCCGCGCTTGAACTTCGTCTCGATCTCGGCGTCGAGGTCGTCCTTCTCGTCCTTGGCCTCCCAGTAACCGAAGGGCACGCGCAACTCGTAGAGCAGGGCGCCGTCGACGTAGCGCCGGTCCTTGGTCCTGGTTTCGATCTCGTACTCGGGCACGAAGGTCAGGTCATGCGAGCGGCCCATGCCCTTGAGCAGGTCCTTGAACGCCTCGCGCACCACGCTTTCACGCGTCGTGCCGGAGACCTTCTTCAGAACGGAAAGCTGGTTGAGGTACTGCTGGATGAGGAGCTGGCTCACGCGCCGGGACCGTCAGAGCCGGCGCATCGACGGAATCCGCGGCCGGGCGCTGGGCCTGGCTAGCTTCGCGAAAATCCAGGAGACGATCCAGCCCGCCACGGTGGTGACCGAACCGACGGCGACGGTCGTATACACGCCCCGGACCGTCCATCGATTCGCGTCGGTCAGCGTCACCGCGGCCCCCAGGATTGCGAGGGTGAGGAAATAGCCGGCTCCGCGAATCGTGGTGGCGATGCGGGTTATTTCTTCTGGCGAGGCCATTGCTCAGCGTGCGCCGGCAATCGGATCGAGGCGAATCGGCATCCTGCGCATGGCGATCCTCAGGCCGCCACCTTCATGTCGAACTCGGCACGGATGCGCGCGAAAGGCACCAGGATCTTGCCGCCTTCATCCTTCTCGACTAATCCCTCGGCCAGCAAAGCGGTCACGTCGCGGTGAACGGACTTCACGTCGTGTTCGATCAGTATCGTCATCGTTCTCATCGTCGCGACTCTTCGAGCTTTCGTAGTTCTGGGCGGGGAGCCACGGCGCCTCTTGCGCGCGCAAGAATCCACCTGTGCACGTCGGCCGCCTCCATCACCAGGCCATTTTTCGCAACTTCCTCTCGCGCCGCGAGGGCAGACGCGACGAATTCTGTGGTTGATGGATTCTTGGCAGCTTCGGTCATCGTCATGCTCCGGAAACTCGGCTTCTCAATCTTAGCGCAAGCGGGGAACGACGGCGCAGAAAGAAGTTCAGGCGAAGACCCCGTGGCAGCATTTCCACCTGCGACCCAATAACCACGCGGATCTCTTTCCGAAAATGGCAGCATTGCCCTTCTACTTCCGGTCCAGGTTCCAGTACACGTACACCGGCCCGTCCACGTAGCCGGTGATGGTCTTCCTCAGCGCGATCGGCTGGAAATACTCGCCGAGCACCGCATGCGTGCCGATGGCCAGGGCGCGCTCCTGCGCGGCTTCGGCGATCTTCCTGCGGTCGGCGTCGGTGATCGCGCGCAGGGATCGTCGATCGGATCGAGGCGAATCGGCGCCCGGCGCACGGCGAACTTCAGGCCGCCGCCTTCATGTCGAACTCTACGCGGATGCGCGCGAACGGCACCAAAATCTTGCCGCCTTCGTCCTTCTCGACTAATCCTTCGGCAAGCAATGCGGCCACGTCGCGGTGCACGGACTTCACGTCGCGTTCGAGCTCGCGAGCGAGGCCGCGCAGGCTGGAAGGTCCCAGGGCCTGGAGTCGCTCGATCAGTGTCCAGCGAGCGGGCGTGAGAATCCGAAACAGTGCCGAAGGCGATTCGAAGCTCAGGGTTTCGCCCTGATAGCGGCCGGATTTCCATGCTCGCTTGAAGCCGTCCCCGGCGCGCTTCAGTGCAGCCTTGCTATCGCGTTCGATCAGTATCGTCATCGTTCTCATCGTCGCAGTCCATCGACACAGCATGTTGGCAATCGTGCCAACATTTAGAAGAGGTTGTCAATCCGGAAAGTGCCCGGCCTGCTTCGGTCAAAGTGTTGGCCTTTCGCATTCCCCAATAGTCGGTGGCAGCTTTTCGTCCGAAGATTCAGTCACGGTGCGGAGGGGCCGGACAGAATGGCGGCAAGTCGGTGTGGATTTGCGGGCAACAGAATCGCGCGGTGTGCCGGACAATCAGACGCCCACGACCGTCGCTTCAATCCGCGCGCGGATCTCCTCAGTCGCTCCTGGTGCGAACTCGGCCGCTGTTCGCACTGGCAGCGACCAGGCGGAGACACTCGAGAAATCTTTCCACGTATCGGTCCTTGCGCGAGCTTGCCATTCGAATCACGCCAATCGGAGCCGCACTCCAGTCGATCTTGACCGGCAGCGCAGCCAAGGATGCCGCGACGTTGGCTGCAAATAGCGACCAGGGCAGAAAGCTTACCAACTCACTCGTGGAAACGATTGCCGCAATTGCGACCATTGAGCGCGCCTCGACGCGCGGCTTTGGAAGCGCAATCCCGTATTTCGACAGAGTTTCGACGATCTGCACATGGAAAGCGGAACCCTCCGCAGGGAGCACCCAGTCGGAACGAAGCAGATCTTTCAGCGACACATGCCGCCGGCGGGCGAGAGCGTGGCCTCTTGCGCACACGACGACCGCGCCTTCCTGCGCAAGCATTTCGCTACGCGAGCCCGCTCCAGGGCCTTGGCTGGGCAGCCGGCCGACGAACAAGTCGATGTGGCCGTTCCTCAGCTTTTCCAGCAGGATGTCCCGGTGTTCTTCTATCAGCACGGCAGTGCAGCCGGGCTCGAGGGCCGCAAACCGGCCGACTGCCACCGCAAGTAGGCCGGCCGCGGCCGCAGTCTGGCAGCCGATTCGAAGCCGCGGCGCCTCCCCGCGTGTGGTGGAGAAAAGGTCCTCGGCCGCGATGTCCAAGCTGGCGCGGACCGCCTGTGCGCAGTGCAGCAGGTTCGATCCGTGTTCCGTAGGCGAAAGGCCTCTGCGGCTCCGCTCGAACAAGGCTACACCGAGCTTTTCTTCAAGGCTGCGAATCAACTGACTGACCGCAGGCTGCGTGACTCCGAGCAGATCGGCCGCGCCCGAGATGGTTTTTCTGGACGCTAATGCGCCCAATGCGTGCAATTCCGCCATCGTCATCTTCTTAAGGGCGGCCTTGGCAGTCCGAAGATCGGAAAGCGGTGTTTGGATCATGGATTCCTTATATCCCTTAATGAATGGTTATGGAACTGTCGCCAAATCTTGAATAGCATCGATGTAACTCACGCAGCGCCCAGGGGCCACGGATATGAAGCAGTCCAGCGACCAGGCCGCGCCCAACATCCTCTTAGTCCTCGCCGACAACCTCGGCTGGGGGGAGTTGGGATGCTATGGGGGCGGCATTTTGCGAGGCGCGCCTACGCCGCGTATCGACCGCCTGGCCGGCGAAGGACTGCGACTGCTGAACTTCAATGTGGAGAGCGATTGCGTCCCAACGCGGTCGGCACTGATGACGGGACGCCATCCGATCCGCACCGGCGGCGTCCAAGCCGGCCAGAAGCTTGGCATCATCCCCTGGGAAGTCACGCTCGGGCAGCTGATGAAATCGGTCGGCTACGCCACTGCGATCTATGGGAAATGGCACCTCGGTGACCAGCCCGGGCGGTATCCGAACGATCGAGGGTTCGATGAGTGGTACGGGATTCCGCGGACATCGACAGAAAGCATGTTTCCCTCCGCGGCGGAATACGAACCGAAGTTTGCCCCGTTCCCTCACGTCTGGGAGGGAAAGGCCGGTGCGGCGGCCAAGCCGGTGGCGACCTTCGATCTCGAGATGCGCCGCAGGATTGATGGCGACCTGATTGCGCGGACCAGGAATTTCATGCAGCGCAAGACCAGGGAACGGCAACCGTTCTTTGCATACGTCCCGCTCACCCAACTGCACTTTCCGACGATTGCACATCGCGATTTCGAAGGCAAGACTGGCCATGGCGAGTTTGCAGACTCCCTTGCCGAGATGGACTACCGCGTCGGCGAACTGCTGGACGAACTGGACGCGCTGGGGATTGCGGGCGACACGGTGGTGATCTTCGCGAGCGACAACGGTCCCGAGTATCGGCAGCCATGGCGAGGCACGGCAGGGCCGTGGGTTGGCACGTACCACACAGCCATGGAGGGCGGCTTGCGCGCCCCGTGCATGATTCGGTGGCCGGGTCGCGTTCCGTCCGGAACAGTGTCGAACGAGATCGTGCACGTGACCGATCTCTACGTCACGCTTGCGCGTATTGCCGGTGCGGAGGTCCCCATCGACCGCCCCATCGACGGGGTGGACCAGAGCGATTTTTTCCTCGGCAGGAAGACCGCCTCGAACCGGGAAGGATTCGTCTTTTACATCCTCGATGAGCTTCGCGCCGTGAAGTGGCGGAACTGGAAGTTGCACCTGATCTGGGAGGTCGAACCCAACGATGGCGCAAAGCGCCTTGAATGGCCGCTGCTGTTCAACCTGATCTCGGATCCGAAGGAAGAGAGGGACGTGGACAGCCATAACGCGTGGGCGCGGATGTACATGGTCCGGCTGGCGAACGAGTTCAAAGCCGGATTGAAGGAAAATCCTCCCATCCCTCCGGGGGCGCCGGATGACTACATCCCGAAACGCAGCAATTGACGAGGGCGTGAATCATGCACGTTCGAACTAAGCTCCTCATGGCAGCGACGCTTGCACTGCAGGCGATTGCCCAGACTCAACCGGCATGGGCGGCCGGTCCGTTTCGCCTCGTAGTGCCGTTTCCTGCCGGGGGGCAGGTGGATGTCGCGGCGAGAGTGCTGGCGGCCAGCATGGCACCGGCCCTCGGCGAGTCGATCGTCGTGGAAAACCGCACGGGAGCCGACGGGCTGATCGGAACGGAGTATGTCGCCAAGAGCCCGGCAGACGGCTACACGTGGCTCGCACAGGCTGTCCCTTTTACGGTGATGCCAAGCCTGCGGCCGCAACAATTGCGCTATGACACGATCAGGGACTTCCAGCCTGTGGCGCTGTTTGCCACGGCCTCGCTCGTCTATGTGGTTCCCTCTTCATTGCCGGCCTCCACGCTTGCCGACTTCGTGGCCTATGTAAAGGCGCGGCCGGGCCAGATCTCATATGCCGGTTCTTCGCAGGGATCCCTTGCCCATTTGACGGCGGAAATGCTCAAGCACGCGGTTGGGATCAGCATGGAAATGATTCCCTATGCAGGCATGCCTCCCGCAATGACCGATCTCGCGACGGGCCGCACCCAGTTCATGTCGGTGGGCGTGTCGGTTGCGCTGCCTTACATCAAGTCAGGGGCGCTGAAGCCCTTGGCCGTGCTGGATTCCACGCGCCACAAATTGCTGCCGGCGGTCCCGACGATCGTGGAGCAGGGCTACCCGGCGCTTGCGACATCCACTTGGTTCGGGCTGCTCGTTCCCGCGAAATCTCCTGCCGAGATGGTCCAGAAGATTAACGCCGTGGCTGTAGGTGCTCTCCGGACCGCCGACGTGGCCGAGAAGTTCGAAGCCGTGGGCATCGATACCCCGAAAGGAGCCAATACACCTGCGAACTTTGCTGCGCTCATCAAGGACGAAGTTGCGCGGTGGGGCGCAGTTGTCCGTGACGCGAAGATCGTGCTGAAGTAGGCGAGCCGCTTCTTCTCGGGACGCGGAACCCGCACAGACGATGCCGGCCGACCCTCGTGATGCTCTTGCACTGCCGGACCTGGCGGAGATTCGCAGTGCCCGCCAGCGCATCGGCCCGCACACGCATCGCACGCCTGTGCTGACGTGCCAGTCGATCGACGAACTTGTCGGGGCGCGGCTGTACTTCAAGTGCGAGAACTTCCAAAAGACCGGTGCGTTCAAGGCGCGGGGCGCGTGCAGCGCATTTTTCGCATTGCCTTCTGAACTGGCACGGAAAGGGGCAGTGACTCAATCGTCGGGAAATCACGGGGCGGCGGTGGCTTATGCCGCTTCGCTTCGCGGCGCTGCCGCGTGGATCGTGATGCCGGACAATGCGGCGAAGAGCAAGATTGCCAACGTGGAGCGATTCGGTGCAAAGATCGTGTTCTGCAGCCCTTCGCTCGAGGTCCGGAAGGCGACATGCATGGATCTCGCCTTGCGCACTGGCGGCACCGTTGTCGAGCCCTCGGATGACGTTGACGTGATCGCGGGGCAGGCGACCGTCGCGGTCGAACTCCTCGAAGAGATACCGGAACTGGATTCGTACATTGCGCCAGTCGGCAGCGGCGGGTTGCTGGCGGGGTCCGCGATTGCGGTGGCTGCGCTTTCGCCCCGGACGCTTGTGTACGGCGCCGAACCCGCTGCGGCCGACGACGCAGCCCGGAGCCTCTTGACCGGCAAGATCGAACCCATGGTGCGGCCGCAGACGATGGCCGACGGATTGCAGGCCACGCTGTCGCTCCGCTCGTTGCGCGGAATCCTCGGTCGTGTGAGGCACGTAGGCCTTACCAGCGAGGCGGGTATTGCGCGCGCAACGCGCTTGATCTGGGAACGAATGAAGATTGTCGTCGAGCCCTCAGCGGCGGTCCCGCTGGCGTGCCTGATGGAGGGCGCCATCGACGTCCGAGGCCAGAGGGTAGGTGTGATCCTTACCGGCGGGAACGTAGATGGGATCTGGCACCCGTAGTCCCTAACAGATGGCAGCATTTCCCCCTGCAGCCCAATAACCACGCGGGCTCTGGGCCGAAAATGGCAGCATTGCCCTTCTACTTCCGGTCCAGGTTCCAGTACACGTACACCGGCCCGTCCACGTAGCCGGTGATGGTCTTCCTCAGCGCGATCGGCTGGAAATACTCGCCGAGCACCGCATGCGTGCCGATGGCCAGGGCGCGCTCCTGCGCGGCCTCGGCGATCTTCTTCCTGTCGGTGTCGGTGACCGCGCGCAGGAAATCGGCGCGCAGCTTTTCGAGTTCCGCGTCGCTCGGCCAACCGGGCCAGGCCTTGTCGCCGGAGGCGTTCATCGCCGGGTTCACTGCCGGGTTGGCGACGTCCAGGCCGTTGAAGGTGGTGATGAAAATATTCCAGCCGCCTTGCGCGGGCGCATCGCGCTTGGCGCGCCGGCCGACGAGCGCCTGCCAGTCCATCGGCACGAGATCCACCTTGAAGCCGGCCTGGCGCAACTGTTGTGCGGCGACCACCGGCAGCTTGGCGATCGTCGCGAGGTCGGTCGGCTGCAGGATCACCACCGGCGTGCCGGTGTAGCCGGCCTCCTTCAGCAGTTCCCTTGCGCGCTTGATGTCGCCGCGCAGCAGGCCCTCCATGCCCTTGGCGGTCTCGTACGGCGTGCCGCACGGGTAGAGCGACAGGCAGGTGCGGTACAGGTCGGGCGAGACGTATTGCGCCTTGAGGAAGGCGGGTTGCGACAGCGCCACCATCGCGGCCCTGCGGATCCGCGCGTCGTTGAACGGCGGGTGCAGGTGGTTGAAGCGCAGCAGCACCTGCGCGCCGTGCTTGTTGTCGACGACCTGGATGTTCTTGTCGGCGCGCAACGTCGCGTACTGCTCGTGCGCCGGCTGTTCGAGGAGGTCGATCTCGCCTTTTACGAGCGCGTTCACCTGGGTCTGCGCGTCGCGCAGGATGTGCCACTCGACCCGGTCGACGAAGACGCGCTTGCCGCCGGCAGTGCCCGAGGGCGGCTCGGCGCGCGGCTTGTACTTCGGGTTCTTCACGTAGATCGCGAGCGCGCCGGGTTTCCATTCGTCGCGCTTGAAGATGTACGGGCCGCTGCCGGTGGTGTCCTCGATCTGCTTGTCGACCGGCGTGTCGGCCACGCGCTTGGGGAGGATGAAAGGCACGTTCGCGCCCGGCTTGCCGAGCGCCTCGAGCACCAGGCCGAAGGGCTCCTTGAGGACCAGCCGGAAGGTCTGCGCATCCACCGCCTCCCAGCGGTCGGTCGCCGCTGCGAGCCGCTGGCCGAGGTTGTCCTTCTGCGCCCAGCGCGCGAGCGACGCGATCACGTCGGCGCTGGTAACCGGTGCGCCGTCGTGGAATTCGAGGCCGCTGCGCAATGTAAAGGTCCACGTCCTGTGGTCGGCGCTGGAAGACCACTTGTCGACCATCTGCGGCTGCACGCGGTTCGTCGCATCGGTGCCGAAGAGGGTGTCGTAGATCATGTAGCCGTGGGTGCGCGTGACCGTCGCGGTGGTCCAGTGCGGGTCGAGCACCGCGAGGTTGGATTGCGGCGCGATGCGGATGACCTTTTCCGCGGCAGCGGCGGATCCGACTGCGACGGCCAGCGTCGCGCCAAGGAGCAGTCCGGCAAATCGATTCATCGCGCCTCCCCGGCAATCCGCCCGTTCCATCCACAGCACGCCTCGAGCGTCGCGGCCAGCCGGAGCAGGTCGAGATCGCCGCGAAAGCGCCCGACCAGTTGCACCGCGAGCGGCAGGCCATCGCTCGCGAGTTCGGTGGGCATCGTGATCGCCGGGTGCCCGGTCAGGTTGAACGCCATCGTGTAGGGGAACCAGGCGGCGCGCACTTCCGGCATTGCCTCGCCGTCGATGTCGATCGGGTCGTAGAGGTTGTTTTCGATCGGCAGCGCGGTGCGCGTGAGCGTCGGCATCAGCAGCGCATCGTACCTGGAGAGCCAGCCCTGCACGGTCCGGAACAGGATACTTCGCTTGAATGCCGCCAGCTGGTAGTCGGTGGCCGAGAAAGCCTCGGCTTCGTCCACCTGCCGCACCAGCGTCGGCGTCATGATGTGGCGGTGCTTCCCGACCAGTGCGGCGAATCGCGCCCGCCAGGTCGAGTGGTTGATGACGCGCCACAGCGGCTCGATCGGTTCGATTTCCGCCTCCAGCGGCTCGACGACCGCGCCGGCTTCTTCGAGCAGCCGCGCCGAGCGGTCCAGCGTCGCGAGCACTTCGCGCGCAACCACGCGATTGCCAAAGCGCGGCAGCACGCCGATGCGCAGGGTTTGGAGGTCGTTCCATGCCCAGCACGCACCGAAGTCCTCCGCCGGCGCGAAGGACCATGGGTCGCCGTCGTACGGTCCGGCCATCGCCTGCATCATCAGCGCCGTGTCGCCGATGGTGCGCGTGGTCGGCGTCACGTACGTGTATCCGCCGAACAAGTCGGGCGCCTGGCTGTGCGGGATCAGGCCGATCGTCTGCTTGATGCCGATAACGCCGTTGGCCGCCGCGGGAATGCGCGTCGAGCCGCCGCCGTCGGTCGCCACAGCCAGCGGCGCGAGGCCGCTCGCCACCGCGCACGCCGCACCGCCGCTCGACCCGGCGCACGAGCGCCCGGCGCTCCATGCATTACGGGTGCGGCCATAAAGAGGCGCATCGGTAAACGCCTTGTGGCCGAACTCCGGTGTAGTCGTCTTGCCGACCAGGATTGCGCCGGCGGCCTTGAGGCGCGCGATCGCGACCGCGTCGGTCTTCGGGACGTTGTCCGCGTGAATGCGCGAGCCGAAAGTAGTGCGTACGCCTGCGGTGTCGACCAGGTCCTTGGCGGTAAACGGGATGCCTTCGAGCAGGCGCAGCGGCTCGCCGGGGCGGGCTTGCGCGATACTGCGCTCGGACTCGCGCGCCGCGGCGCGCGCCTCGTCGGCGCAGATCGTGATGAAGCAATTCAGTTCGGGCTGCAGGCGCTCGATCCGGGCGAGCACTGCATCGACGACTTCCACCGGCGAGACCGCGCGCGCGGAGATCAGCGCACGCAGTTCGGCCGCCGTCCTCAGGCTGAGTTCTTCCGTCGCCACGTGCGGCTGTCAGTTCTTGCGAACGTTCCAGTAGAAATTGCCCGGGCCAATGACGATGCCGCTCACGTTCTTCTGCATTGCGCCGGGCTGGCGGTACTCGCCGATCGGCGCGTGCGTGCCGACCTCGAACGCGCGCGCCTGGATCGCCTCGGCGAGTTTCTTCTTCTTCGCATCTTCGGTCTCGCGCAGGAATTGCGCGCGCAGGGTCTCGAGCTTCTCGTCGGTCGGCCAGCCGACGCCGGCGGATTTCTCGCCGCGCGCGTCGAGGGCCGCGTTGTTGATCGGGTTCCAGATGTCGGGCGAATCCCAGGCTGCGAAGATCAGGTTCCAGCCTTCCTTCTTCGCGCGCCGGCCGAGCATGGTCTGCCAGTCCATCGTCTGCAGGTCGACCTTGAAGCCGGCCTGGCGCAGCACCTGTGCGCCGACGTCGGGCAGCTTGTTGATCGAGAAGATGTCGGTCGGCTTCAGGATCACCACCGGCGTGCCGTCGTAACCGGAGGCCTTCAGCAGTTCCTGCGCCTTCCTGAGGTTGGACTTGGCCTGGATCTCGCTGCCAGCGGTGTTCGAGTACGGCGTGCCGCAGGTGAACATCGACGGGCAGGTGGAATAGAGGTCCTTCGAGCCGACCTGGGCGCGCAGGAACGGCTCCTGGTTGAAGGCCGCGATTGCAGCGCGACGCACGGCGGCATTGTTGAAGGGCTTTTGCAGGTGGTTGAAGCGCGCCATGAACTGGCGGCCCAGCGGCGTGTAGAAGAACACCTTGATGTCCTTCAATGCCTTGACCGCCTGGTACTGGTCGAACGCCACCTGCTCGACGAGGTCGGTCTCGCCGCGCGCGAGCGCGTTTACCTGCGTCTGCGGGTCGCGCATCGCGAGGTTCCACTCGACCCGGTCGAAATGGACGACCTTGCCGCCGGTGCTGCCCGAGGGCGGCTCCTTCCTCGGCACATACTTGGGGTTGCGCAGGTACACCGCCTTGTCGCCGGGCTTGAATTCGTCGCGCTTGAAGATGTACGGGCCGCTGCCGGTGGTGTCCTCGATCTGCTTGAAGGCATCGGTCTCGGCCACGCGCCTGGGCATCACGAAAGGCACGTTCGACGAAGGCTTGCCGAGCGCTTCGAGCACGAAGCCGCACGGCTCGCGCAGGAAGATCCGGAAGGTGTCTGCGGAGGGCGCATCCAATCGCTCGACGAAAGTCATCAGCGCCGCCCCCATCGAGTCGCGCTTGCCCCAGCGCGCGAGCGATGCGGTCACGTCTTCGCCGGTCACCGGCTTGCCGTCGTGGAATTCCAGTCCCTTGCGGAGCTTGAACGTCCACAGCCGCTTGTCTGGGCTCACGCTCCACGTGTCGACCATCTGCGGCTTGATCTGGTTCTTCTCGTCGGTGCCGAAGAGGGTGTCGTAGATCATGTAGCCGTGGTTGCGGCTCATGTAGGCCGTGGTCCAGATCGGGTCGAGGATCACGAGGTTGGAGTGCGGCACCATGCGCAGCACTTTCGGGTCGGATGCGCTTTGGGCCGCGGTGGTTTGCAGTACCGTCGCGACGAGCGCCGCGGCAAGGGCGATGTGCTTCAGGGATCTCATTTCGGCTCCGGCCAGTCTTTCTGCGGGGGGCGCAGCCGCTCGACCAGGCGCGCAAGGCGCAGCACGCCTGCGTCGTCGAACCGGCGGCCGACGAGCTGGATGCCGATCGGCAGGCCCTCGCTGCTCGCGCACCAGTTGATCGAAGCCGCAGGCTGCTCCGACATGTTGTAGGGCACCGTGAACGCGATGTGCGGCAATGCGTTGTGCGGATCATTGCCGGGGCACGCGAGTTCCGCCTCGTAAGGCAGGATCGGCGAGGTGGGCGAGAGCACGAAGTCGTAAGGCTGGCAGGCAGTGACGGCGGCCTCGCGCATCGCCATCACCTCGTTGTAGGCGGCCATCACGTCGCGGCCGGTGAAGTTCCCGGCGCGCCAGGTGCACCACTTGACGATGAAGGGCAGGATCTTGCCTTGCCGCGCGGCGTCGAGCTGCACGTAATCGTTATGCGAGCGGGCCTCGAAAAACCGCGTCATGCCGTCGAGCATCGCGCCGGTCAGGAAGGAGTCGATTTCCTCGACGATCGCACCGGCGCCGGCCAGCGCCTTCGCGGCGGAATTTGCCGCGGCCGCGACTTCCGGATTCACCGGCAGGCCGGTCTTCATGTCCGGCAGGAAGCCGATGCGCAGGCCTTTGGGTTCGAGGCTCTCGAGGCCGGCGGTGAAGTCGCGCGCCTCATAGGGCAGGCTGGTGAAATCGCGCGGGTCCGGGCGGCTCAGGACATTCATCAGGGCCGCGGCGTCACGCACGGTGCGCGTCATCGGCCCGGTGACGCGGCCCATGTACGGCGGGTTGACCGGCACCCGGCCTCCGCTCGGCTTCAGCGCGAAGATGCCGCAATGCGTCGCCGGCAGGCGCACCGAGCCGCCGATGTCGGTGCCGAGGTTGATCGGCGCATAGCCGGCCGCGGCGGCTGCGCCTGCGCCGGAGCTCGAGCCGGAGGTGTTGCGATCCAGCCGCCACGGGTTGCGCGTGATGCCGTGAATCGAAGACAGCCCGGACGAAAGCATCCCGTAGTCGGGCATCGTCGTCTTGCCGAGGATCACGCAACCGGCTTCGCGCACCCGCGCGGCGGGCGGCGCATCTTCCGGCGCAGGCGGCTGGCCTTCGTTCGCGCGCGTGCCTATCGGCGCCGGGTCGCCGCGGGTGTAGATGTTTTCCTTGATCGTGACCGGCACGCCGTCGAGCGGGGACAGCGGAACGCCGGCGCGCCAGCGCTCCTCCGATGCCCGGGCCTGCTCGAGCGCGTCTTCGGCGCGGACCACGAACATCGCGTTCAGGGCCGGTTCCCAGCGCGCGATGCGCTCGAGGGAAGCTTTGGCGGCTTCGACCGGCGAGAGGCGTCGCGCGGCATAGGCGGCGCACAATTCGGCGGCGGTCAAGGCGGGCGGTGCTTCGCGGGCCGGCGCGCCGGCGGAGGTGGCGGGTTTCGCATTCATGCGGCCAATCATAGCGCCAACCGCCGCGCACCCCGTGCCGCCGGGCGAACCTCGAGCGACCCGCAACGCGCTGCGCGATATACTTCGGCGCGATTTCCATCGGAGGACTCGATTTGCGCAAGCTCGGTATTGCCCTGGCACTCTCCTTCAGCGCGGCCGTCCAGGCGGCGCCCACTGAAATCCAGTTCTGGCACGCGATGGGCGGGCCCCTCGGCGACCAGGTCGAGGCGATCGTGCAGCGCTTCAACGCCTCGCAGAAGGACTACGTCGTGGCCGCCGCGTACAAGGGCAACTACGACGAGACGATGGCGGCCGCGATCAACGCGTATCGAGCCGGCAACCCGCCGCACATCGTGCAGGTCTACGAACTCGGCACCGCCAACGTGATGGCCGCGCGCAACGCGCACCGCCCCGCCTGGCAGGTGATGGCCGAGGCCGGCGAGAAGCTCGACGCCAAGGCTTTCGTGCCGGCGGTCGCGAGCTATTTCTCGGATGCGCAAGGGCGGCTGGAGGCGCTGCCGTTCAACACCTCGACGCCGGTGCTGTTCTACAACCGGGACGCGTTCAAGGCCGCCGGCCTCGACCCCGAAAAGCCGCCGAAGACCTGGTACGAATTCGTGCCGACGATCGCCGCGCTCAAGGACGTGGCCAAGCTGCCCTGCGGCTACGTCACCTCGTGGCAGTCCTGGATCGAGCTGGAGAACACGAGCGCCTGGCACAACCAGGAGTTCGCGACCAGGAGCAACGGCATGGGCGGCATGGACGCCAAGCTCTCGTTCAACACCCACCTGATGATGCGGCACATTTCGACGCTCGCCTCGTGGGTCAAGGCCGAGTACTTCACGCCCACCGGGCGGCGCGACGACGCCGAAGTGCGCTTCACGCAGGGCGCGTGCGGCCTGCTGACGGCCTCGTCTTCGACCTACGCGGAGTTGCGCGAAGCGGCCAAGTTCGACTTCGGCGTGGCCCAGCTGCCCTATTACGACGACGTCAAGGGCGCGCCGCAGAACACGCTGATCGGCGGCGGCGGCCTGTGGGTGGTGAACGGCCACAAGGCGCCCGAATACAAGGGGGTGGCGAAGTTCTTCGCCTACCTGTCGAGGCCCGAAGTGCAGGCCGAATGGCACCAGAAGACCGGCTACGTGCCGACGACGGTGGCGGCCTACGAGCTGACGAAGAAGTCGGGCTTCTACGAAAAGAACCCCGGCCAGGAGATCGCGATCCGCCAGCTGCTGCTCCGTAACCCGACCAGCGACTCGAAAGGCATCCGCCTGGGCGACTTCGTCAAGATCCGCACCGTCATCGACGAGGAACTCGAGCAGGTCTGGGCGTTCAAGAAGACGCCCAAGCAGGCGCTGGACGACGCGGTCGAGCGCGGCAACGTGATCCTGCGCCAGTTCGAGGCGGTCAACCGGATCGCGGCCAGGCACGCGCCGCCGGCGGCGAAGAAAGCGCCCGCCAAGGCCGCGGCCAGACCGGCCGCCAAGGCGCCGGCCAAGAAGAATTGACGGGGTGCTGGTAGTATTCCGGCCTGTAGCGGCTTTGCCGAATTCATTCTGTAACAAGGCGAGCATAGACTCGGCCGCCGGCAAATTCACACAATCGAGGAGAAACCGATGCGCATCAAACTAATCGCGGCCGCGTTCGCGTCCGCCAGCCTGTTCGCGGCGAACGCGCAGGCGCAGACCGAAATCCAGTGGTGGCATTCGATGGGCGGGGCGCTGGGCGAGAAGCTGAACGAGCTGGCGACCAAGTTCAACTCCAGCCAGAAGGAATACAAGGTCAATGCGGTCTACAAGGGCTCGTACCCCGAGTCGATGACGGCTGCGATCGCCGCATTCCGGGCGGGCGGGGCGCCGCACCTCCTGCAGGTGTTCGAGGTCGGCACCGCCACGATGATGGGCGCCAAGGGCGCGATCGTCCCGGTGGCCAAGGTCATGGCCGACGCCAAGGAGCCGTTCGATCCGAAGGCCTACCTGCCGGCGGTCGCGGGCTACTACACCGACAGCAAGGGCAACATGCTGTCCTTCCCGTTCAACAGCTCGACGGTGCTTTTCTACATCAACAAGGACGCGTTCAAGAAGGCCGGACTCGACCCGAACCACGCGCCCAAGACCTGGAACGAGTTCGCAGTTGCCGCCGGCAAGCTGAAGGCCTCCGGCCAGCAGTGCGTCTACACCACGAGCTGGCCGTCGTGGATGCACATCGAGAACTTCAGCGCCTGGCACAACGTGCCTATCGGCACCAAGCAGAACGGCATGGGCGGCCTGGACACCGAATTCACGATCAACTCGCCCTTGCACGTGCGGCATATTGCGATGCTCGGCGACTTCGCCAAGAAAGGCTGGTTCACCTATGCCGGCCGCACCAACCAGGGCGACGCCAAGTTCTCCAGCGGCGAATGCGCGATGTTCAGCGGCAGCGCCGGCGCGCAGGCGGGCATCAAGAAAGCTGCCAAGTTCGAATGGTCGGTGAATTTCATCCCCTACCACGACGACGTAAAGGGCGCGCCGCAGAACTCGATCATCGGCGGGGCGTCGCTGTGGGTCATGGGCGGCAAGAAGCCGGCCGAGTACAAGGGGGTGGCCAAGTTCCTGGCCTTCCTGTCCAAGCCCGAGATCCAGATGGACTGGCACACCGCCACCGGGTACGTGCCGATCACGATGGCCTCGTACGAGCTCACCCGCAAATCCGGCTTCTACGACAAGAACCCGGGCGCCGACATGGCGGTCAAGCAACTCACCAACAAGCCCCCGACGGCCAATTCCAAGGGCCTGCGCTTCGGCAACTTCGTGCAGGGGCGCGAGGTGATCGAGGAGGAGATGGAGAACGTGTTCGCGGGCAAGAAGGAAGCCAAGGCCGCGCTCGACGACGCGGTCAAGCGCGGCAACGAGATCCTGCGCAAGTTCCAGGCGGCCAACAAATAAGGTCTTGAAAGGAAGGGGGCTTGTGCCCCCCTCCTTCAGATCCTCCCCCCACCTCGGCGCAGCCCAACGCAGGGAGAGCAGTGGAAAAGCGCGTCGTATTCCGGTCGGCCTGGCTGCCGTATGCGCTTCTCGCGCCGCAGATCGCGGTCACGGTCGTGTTCTTCTTCCTGCCGGCGTTCCAGGCGGTCTGGTACTCGTTCCAGCTGCAGGACGCCTTCGGGCTGAACACCCAGTTCGTCGGGCTGCAGAATTTCGCCGACCTGTTCCGCGATTCGCATTACCTCGAATCCTTCAAGGTCACCGCGTTCTTCAGCGTATCGGTCGCGGTGGCGGGGCTGTCGATTTCCCTGCTGCTCGCCACGATGGCCGACCGCGTGCTGCGCGGCGCGCTCGCCTACAAGACGCTGCTGATCTGGCCCTACGCGGTGGCGCCTGCGGTTGCGGGCGTGCTGTGGGCGTTCCTGTTCGCGCCGTCGATCGGCATCATCACCTACGTGCTCAAGGGCATGGGCGTCGACTGGAACTGGATCATCCACGGCGACCAGGCGATGCTGCTGGTCGTGATCGCCTCGGTGTGGAAGCAGATCAGCTACAACTTCCTGTTCTTCCTCGCCGGGCTGCAGTCGATCCCGAAATCGCTGATCGAGGCCGCGGCGATCGACGGTGCGAGCCCGCTCCGGCGGTTCTGGACCATCGTCTTCCCGCTGCTTTCGCCGACCACGTTCTTCCTGCTGGTGGTCAACATCGTCTATGCGTTTTTCGACACCTTCGGCGTGATCGACGCGACCACGCTGGGCGGGCCGGCGCAATCGACCCAGATCCTCGTCTACAAGGTCTACCACGACGGGGTGAAGTCGGCCGACCTCGGCGGGTCTTCGGCGCAGTCGGTGATCCTGATGGCGATCGTGATCGCGCTGACCGTGGTGCAGTTCCGGTTCGTCGAGCGCAAGGTCAACTACTGAGGGCGATCCGATGGTAGAGAACCGGCCGATGCTCACGTTCTTCTCGCACGCCATCCTGATCCTCGGCGTGGTGGCGGTCGCCTTTCCGCTCTACGTGACGTTCGTCGCCTCGACGCTCACGCTCGAGCAGATCCTCGCGGTGCCGATGCCGCTGGTGCCCGGCGACCAGTTGATCGCGAATTATTCGCAGGTCCTCAAGGCCGGCACGACCACCGGTTCGTCCGCGGCGGTCGGCATCATGATGAAGAACAGCCTGATCATGGCGCTGCTGATCGCCGTGGGAAAGATCGCGATCTCGATCATCGCGTCGTTCGCGATCGTCTATTTCCGCTTCCCGCTGCGCAATTTCTTCTTCTGGATGATCTTCGTCACGCTGATGCTGCCGGTCGAGGTGCGCATCATCCCGACGTTCAAGGTGGTGTCGGACCTCGGCCTGCTCAACTCGTATGCCGGGCTCACGATCCCGCTGATCGCCTCGGCCACGGCGACGTTCCTGTTCCGCCAGTTCTTCCTGACGATTCCCGAGGAGCTGGCCGAGGCCGCGCGCATCGACGGCGCCGGGCCGATGCGGTTCTTCGTCGACGTGGTGCTGCCGCTTTCGCAGACGAGCATCGCGGCGCTGTTCGTGATCCAGTTCATCTACGGCTGGAACCAGTACCTGTGGCCGCTGCTGATCACCAGCGACGAGTCGATGTACACCACCGTCATCGGCATCAAGCGCATGATCGTCGGCAGCGACGCGGCGAACGAATGGCACCTGGTGATGGCCACCGCGATCCTTGCGATGCTGCCGCCGGCGCTGGTCGTGGTGCTGATGCAAAAGTGGTTCGTCAAAGGCCTGGTGGAGACCGAGAAGTGAACGTGGGGTTCGGGCCCCTTCCGGCCTGCGCCGGGGCCTTCCCGAACCCCCCGTGCCCCCCGGCACTGCCGTGGGTAATTGGGAGCAAGTAATGGCGAAGGTGTTGTTGCGCGACGTACGCAAGAGCTACGGCGACCTGCAGGTGATCCACGGCGTTTCGATGGACATCGAGGACGGCGAGTTCGTCGTCATCCTCGGGCCGTCGGGCTGCGGCAAGAGCACGCTGCTGCGCACGGTGGCCGGCCTCGAGACGATTACCGGCGGGGAGATCGTGATCGGCGAGCGCGTGGTCAACAACCTCGAGCCCAAGGACCGCGACATCGCGATGGTGTTCCAGAACTACGCGCTGTACCCGCACATGTCGGTGCGCGAGAACATGGCCTACGGCCTCAAGATCCGCGGCCTGCCGGCGGCGGACATCGATGCGCGCGTGCAGCGCGCCGCCGGCATCCTCGAGCTGTCGCAACTCCTCGACCGCCGGCCGCGCCAGCTCTCGGGCGGGCAGCGCCAGCGGGTCGCGATGGGCCGCGCGATCGTGCGCGAGCCGGCGGTGTTCCTGTTCGACGAGCCGTTGTCCAACCTCGACGCCAAGCTGCGCGTGCAGATGCGCGCCGAGCTGCAGGCGCTGCACAAGCGGCTGTCGACGACGAGCCTGTACGTGACGCACGACCAGGTCGAGGCGATGACGCTCGCCCACCGGATGATCGTAATGAACGCCGGGCGGGCCGAGCAGATCGGCGCGCCGCTCGAGGTGTACGCGAAGCCGGCGAGCGTTTTCGTGGCGTCCTTCATCGGCTCGCCGCCGATGAACCTGGTCCCGGCCGAGAGGGACGGCCGCGCGGTGCTGCACGGCGTGCGCCCGGAGCACCTGGTGCCCTGCGGCGAGGCGGATGCAAAGATGCATGCCGCCATCGACCTGGTCGAGCCGCTGGGCGCCGACACGCTCGCCCACGGCGTAGTGAACGGCGCGCGCATCATCGTGAGGCTCGCGGCCGATACGGTGGTCAGGGAAGGCAGCCTGCCTCTCACGTTCGACGCCGCGCACGAGCATTTCTTCGACGCCGCGAGCGGCACTCGGATCGACTGACGAGCGCGACCGGACCCGCATGACCGATCGCTGGCCCTATCCGCGCGTCGTCGCGCACCGCGGCGGCGGGACGCTCGCGCCCGAGAACACGCTTGGCGCGCTGCGCCACGGCGCCTCGCTCGGGTTCAAGGGTGTCGAGTTCGACGTGATGCTGGCCGGCGGCGGGCTGCCGGTGCTGATCCACGACGAAACGCTCGAGCGCACGACCTCCGGTAAGGGCAGCGTGCCGCTCCTTGCCTACGCGGACATCGAAAAGCTCGACGCGGGCGCATGGCACAGTGCCGCGTTTCGGGGCGAGAAGGTGCCGACCTATGCCGAGTCGGTGAAGGTGTGCCGGGACCTCGGCCTGTGGGCGAACGTCGAGATCAAGCCGGCCAAGGGCTTCGAATCGGTCACCGGCCGGGTGGTCGGCCAGATGACGGTGGATCTGTGGCGCGGCGCCGCGCTGCCGCCGGTACTTTCGTCGTTCTCGATGGACGCGCTCGAGGCGGCGAAGGACGTCGCGCCCGGGCTGCCGCGCGGACTGCTGGTGAGCAAGATCCCGGCCGACTGGAAACTCCGGATGGAAAAGCTGGGCTGCGTGGCCTTGCACTGCAACTACAAGGAACTGACCTGGGACGTCGCGGAGGCGGTCCACGCCGCCGGCTTTTCCTTGCTGTGCTGGACCGTGAACGATCCCAAGGACGCCCGCCGCCTGTTCGACTGGGGCATAGACTGCGTCGTGACCGACCGGCTGGACCTGATCGGGCCGGACTTCGGCACCTGAACCGCTACTGACATTTCGCGGCGAAACCCCGCGCCAATGCTTCGCGGCAGGGGAACTTGCTGACATCGTGCATCCCGGGGACATCGCCCCGGCGCGGCTCTGATAGACTGCACTTGCCATGGCCAATCCCATCGTCTGGGTCGACATCCCGGTCAAGAACCTCAATCGTGCGATGCGGTTCTATTCGGCGGTGCTCGACCTGACGCTGAAGAAGGAGGCGTTCACGACGCTTTCGATCGGGCTGGTGCCGCAGGGCGCAGGCGAAGTCGGCGTGTGCCTGTTCCCGTATTCGGAAGAGGACCACCAGCCTTCCATGCACGGCCCGTTGATCTACCTGAATTGCGAAGGACGGCTGGCCGAGGCGCTCGAGGAAGTCGAGAATTGCGGCGGCAGGATCCTGAAGGGTCGCCACTCGATCGGCGGCATGGGCTGGCGCGCGATCGTGGTCGACCCCGAAGGCAACCGGGTCGCGCTGCATTCACGCGAGGGCTGAACTTCTCGTCCGGAAAGGACCGCCCGAAAATTGGTGTCACCGAAAATTGGTGTCAGGGTCGCTTTTTCTTGATAAATCGACTCCGACACCATTTAATTTTGCGGCGCCGACAGCCTGCGGCGCGCCAGCCGCATCAGCGCGCCGAGCACCGGCACCTTCTCGTATAGCTCCCCGGCCGGGTCCCAGTAGTCGCAATGGTAGGCGACCTTGCCCTCGGCATCGAAACGCAGGTGGCTGGCGCCGCGCACCGTCATCGGTTCGGCGCCGGGCCGGAATCGGAACGTGAAGTCCCACGTGAGGAAGGCGCCGCGGCCGTCGGCGATTCGCCCGGTGACCTTGAAGCGCGGCTCGTCGACCTGCTCGAACATGTGCTCGAACACGCGCCGGATCCTGACCACGCCCCGCACTTCGTTGAACGGATCCCTGAAGTACGCGTCGCTCGCGTAGTGCGAGTCGATCTCCCCGACGCTTTGCGGCGCCAGCGCCTCGAACCACGCCACGAGCCGATCCAGATCGCTCATGCTTGCCTCACTGTCCCGTGAAGCGGCGCACGCACCAGAAATACAGCCGTTGCGGCAGCAGGTTGACCGCCTTCAGCAGGCGGGAAAACGCTCGCGGGAAATGGATCTCGAAGTCACCGCGCCCCAGGCCGGCGACGATCTCCGCGGCCGCTTTCTCCGCGCTGATCAGGAACGGCATCGGGAATTCGTTGTTCGCGGTGAGCGGCGTCGCGACGAATCCGGGGCAGACGAGGTACACGCCTATGCCGCGCTTGTGCAGGTCGAGATAGAGGCTCTGGGCAAGGTTGATGCACGCGGCCTTGCTCGCGCCGTAGGCGAGGCTGTTGGGCAATCCACCATAGCCGGCGACGCTTGCGACGATGCCGAATCCGCCGGCGCCTTGCCGGTCGAGCACCGGCATCACCGCGGCCAGCAGGTTCAGCACGCCGCCGAGGTTCACGTCGACGGTGCGGCGGGCTTCGGCCAAATCGATCTCCCATGCGCGCATCGCCCTGTACGTGCCGGCCACGGCCAGCACCAGGTCGATCCCGCCCCACGCTTTGCACAGCCGCTGCGCCGTGCGCAGCGTGGCTGTCGCGTCGGTCACGTCCAGCGGCAGCACGGTCGCGCGGCCGGCAAAAGCGCGTTCGAGCGCCTCGGTGGAGCGCGCCGACACCGCAATCCTCGCGCCGCGTTCGAGCAGCAGGTTTGCCGTGGCCGCGCCGATGCCGGTCGATGCGCCGACCACCCAGACGCGCTTGCCGGCGAAAGAAGCGATCGGTGAATTCGGCGGTGAGAAGAACGCCATCGGACCTTGTTGGTCGGTTTACCGCTTTGCCAGCGTGAACTGCATGACGTCGGTCGAGCGGCTCGCGAATCCCGCCATGCAGTAGGCGAAGTAGAACTCCCACATCCGCATGAAGCGCTCGTCGAACCCCAGCGCGCGAACGTCGGCGGCGCGCGCCATGAAGTTCTCGCGCCAGTGCATCAGCGTGCGCCGGTAATCCGGCCCGAAGGAGAACTCGTCCTCGACGCTGAAGCCGGCTTGCAGCGCAAGGGCGCGCATCCGCGAGGCACTCGCCAGCATTCCGCCGGGAAAGATGTATTTCTGGATGAAGTCGCTGCCCCTGCGGTAGCGCTCGAACAGCCGATCGTCGATCACGATCGACTGGATCACGGCCTTGCCGCCGGGCCGCAGCACTTCGGCGAGCTTCGCGAAATACGCCGGCCACCAGCGTTCGCCGACCGCCTCGAACATCTCGATCGACACCACCGCGTCGTAGGTGCCGTGCTCGTCGCGATAGTCGCGCAGCTCGATCGACGTGCGCCCGGCGTGGCCGGCGGCCGCGAGCCGCGCGCGGGCGTGGGCCAGCTGCTCCATCGAGAGCGTGAGGCCCGTCACCCGGCATTGCTCGGCCGCCGCGAGTTCGGCAAACCCGCCCCATCCGCAGCCGATCTCGAGGATCCGGGCGCCAGGCGCTGGCGCGAGGCGATCGAGGATGCGCTCGTACTTTGCCAGCTGGGCCGCCTCGAGCGATTGCGCCTGGTCGCTGAAGATCGCGCTCGAGTAGGTCAGGCCCGGGTCGAGCCACAGCGCGTAGAACTCGTTGCCGAGGTCGTAGTGCGCGGCGATGTTGCGCCGGCTGCCGGCGCGAGTGTTTGCGCGCAGCGCGTGCATTGCGCGGTGGAACAGCCGGCCGGCGATGTTCCCGTAGAGCGGGCCGGACAACGCGGCGCGATTGGCCGCCAACAGTTCGAGCAGCGCCGGCAGGTCCGGCGACTGCCATTGCTGGTCGAGCCATCCTTCGGCGAAGCCGATGTCGCCGCCGCGCAGGATGCGGCCGAACGCGCGCCAGTCGTTGAACGCGATCTCGGCGTGCGCGCCGCCGGGGCCGAACGCGAGGTTCGCGCCCGAAGGCAGCGTCAAGTGCAGGCGGCCGGTGTCGATGCGCTCTAGCACGCGCAGCACGAGGCGCGCGGCGAGCCTGGTGTTCCGGATTTGCGCGGATCCGGCGCTCTTGGCGCCGAGGGTCTGCGTCGCCTGGTTCATCTGGTGAAGTCCTCACGGGGTGGTACGGGTTTCGGGATGAACGGCACGCGCTTGGCCCAGAGGCGCAGCGCCTGCCAGTGGATGCGGGCCATGATCGCCAGCGTCATGAGCGGGCGCGCAGCGACTGCGCGCAGCAGGGTGCCGGCGGTGAGCGGCTGCGGCCGGCCGGAGATGCTGGTGAGCAGCAGCGGCCCGTGCTCGTCGCGGTAGTCGATGCGCGTGATTCGCGCGCCGCCGGCCGTGCCGAAGCGGAAGCTGTAACTGCCCGACACCGGAAAGAACGGCGAGACGTGGAAATTCTTGCGCACGCCGAGCATTTCGCCCGCCTCGATCGGCCGGGCGTCGGGGTGCGCGAGCAGGTAGCAATGGCGCTCGCCGAAGGTGTTGTTGACCTCGGCCAGCACCGCGCGCAGCGCGCCGTTGCGCGAGTGGCAGAACCAGAAGCTCACCGGGTTGAAGGCATACCCCAGCACGCGCGGGAAGCAGTGCAGCCAGACTTCGCCGTCGGCGGCCCACAGCCTTTCGCGCGCAAGCACTGCGCGGATCCACACGAGCGGGTGCGTGCCGTCGCGCGCGCCGTGGTCGGCGAAATGCAAGCTCGCGAGGTTGAAGCGGTTGAGCGAAAACAGCCGGTTTTCCGCCGCTTCGAGCTGCGAAAGCGCCAGGCGCAGGAAGAACACCCGGTACGCGAAGCGGTGCATCACCGGGCGCACGCGCCGGTGCATGACCGTACCGCAGAGCAGTTCCGAGGCCATGGCGCCGGCGCGGCTCAGGCCGCGAGCTTCAGTGCGTCGGCGCGCTCGCCGGCCGGCCACGGCGTTTCGACGCCCAAGGCCCTGGCGACGCCGAGCGCCGAGACCAGCCCGTCTTCGTGGAACCCGTAGCGGGTCCACGCACCGCAGAACCAGGTGTTGCGCAGGCCCTGGATCGAAGGCAGCCTCGATTGCGCGGCGTGCGACCCGGTCGCAAACACCGGGTGCTCATAGTCGTACTCGCCGATGACGGTGCCCGGGCGCGGCGGCCGGTAGGGGTTCAGGCTCACGATCACCGGTTGCGCGAACGGCAGCGGCTGGAGCCGGTTGATCAGGTAGTGAACGCTCACGGGACGGCCGTCCGGCGAATCGCGGCCGGTGGCATAGTTCCACGCCGACCAGACACGCCGGCTGGACGGCAGCAGCGATTCGTCGGTGTGCAGCACCGCGCGGTTGCGCTGGTAGGCAATCGCGGCGAGCGTGCATTTCTCCGCCGGCGTGGCGTCGTCGCCGAGGATGCGCAGGGCCTGGTCGCTGTGGCAGGCGAGCACCAGCGCGTCGAAGCGTTCGGTGTTCGTCCCGCCGGCGCCGCCGATGGCGATCTCCACCCCTTTTTCGAGGCGGCGCGCCGCAACGACCGGCGTATCGAGTCGCACATCGCGCAGCGCGGCGGCGATGCGCCTCACGTATTCGCGCGCGCCGCCGGCCACGGTGTACCACTGCGGCCGGTCGGCCAGCTTGAGCAGGCCGTGGTTGTGGAAGAAGCGCGCAAATGCCGGAAACGGGTAGTCGAGCATGACCCGCGTCGGGCAGGACCAGATCGCGGCGGCCATCGGCATCAGGTACCAGTCGCGGAATTCGGCGCTGTATCCCCGCGCCGAGAGGTAGGTGCCGATCGACGCGGCCGGCGGCGCTGCCCCCGCGTCTTCCTGCGCGGCCCACGCGGCGGCTTCCCGGTTGAATCGCAGGATGTCGCGCAGCATGCGGAGGAACCCCGGGCGAACCAGGTTCGAGCGTTGCGCAAACAGGCCGGCGAGGCTGGTGCCGGACCATTCGATCGCCGGCTCCTGCATCGCGACGCTGAAGGTCATCTCGCTCGGCGCGACCGGCACGCGCAGGTGCTCGAAGAGCGCGACCAGGTTCGGGTAGGTCGCCCGGTTGAACACCAGGAAACCCGTGTCCACGCCATGGGTCGCCCCGGAGAGCGTTACGTCAACCGTGTGGGTGTGGCCGCCAAGGCGGCTGCCCGCTTCGAACAGCGTGACCTCATGGCGGCGCGTGAGCAGCCACGCGGCGGCCAGACCGGAAATGCCGGAACCTGCGACAGCGATCCGCATGGGTGTTCTCGGTTTCGGATCGGCGGGTCGTCAGGGATGGGCCGTGCCGCGCAGGTTCGCGCCGGCCGGGGCCCTCACGACTTGCATGGCGGGGCGCCTTTGCCGTCCGGCGCCGTCCTGGGAGCCGCAGGCAGCGGCGCGCGCGCAAGCGAAAACGGCGGCAGCGCGGCGTAGCCGGCGTGCGCCTCGAGCAAGGCCGCCCGGTCCGACGCGCGCGGATCCGCGCATGCAAGCGCCACCTCGGACTGCGATGCCGGATGTGCGCCGGCCGTCGCGGGCCGGGCGCCACCGGCCGGCGCCAGGTCGGCCGACGAGGCGACCAGCAGTCCGGCGACGAGCAGATCAGTAATCATGTTTGTCCTAGTCAAAACGAAGAATTTTGGGTATAATCTTTCAAAAATGTGGATAAGTCAATATTTTGTCCAAGACAAAAGAGGCCTTGCTTGAATAACGCCCTCCTTGGGATTGCAGACGTCGAGCGCGAGACCGGGCTGTCCAAGGATCAACTGCGAGTCTGGGAGCGGCGCTACGGGTTTCCGAGCCCGCCCCGCAACCCGTTCGGCGAGCGCCGGTATTCGGATGCCGAAGTGACCAAGCTGAAGCTCGTCCGGCGGCTGCTCGACCAGGGATTGCGGCCGGGAAGGCTGCTCGGCTTGCCGCTGGAAGACCTGCAGGCGCTGACCCGGCAGGGCGAGCGTGCCGAACGCAGCGTTCCGCAGGACCTGGCGATCTATCTCCTGAAGACCCACCAGTTGGCGGAGCTGCGCCGTGAACTTACCCAGACCCTGATGCGCGACGGGCTGTTCCGCTTCGTGACCGCCACGCTCGCGCCGCTGGTCACGCTCGTCGGGGAGGCCTGGATGCGCGGGGAACTGCGCGTGTTCGAGGAACACCTGTTCACCGAGATGATGCAGGGGCTGTTGCGGGGTGCGATCAACCAGGGGGCGGGGAGCGGCGCGTCGCCGCGTGTACTGCTGACCACGCTGCCGGGGGAACAGCATGCGCTGGGTGTGCTGATGGCAGAGGCGCTGTGCACGCTCGAAGGCGCCGAATGCGTCGCGCTCGGCCCCCAGACGCCCGTGGGCGACATTGTGGCCGCAGCGACCGCCAGGCACGCCGACATCGTGGCGCTGTCGTTCAGCGCCAACAGTCCCTCGGGACAGGTGTCCGAAGGACTGGAATTGCTGCGCGCCGCCCTGCCGGAGAGCACCGCATTGTGGTGCGGCGGAACGGGGGCCGCGCGCGCGAAGCGCATTCCCGAAGGGGTATTGCGGCTTGCAGGGCTCGAGGACATAGGCGCGGCCATTTCCCGGTGGCGCGAGTCCGGCGGGCGCACCATGTCCGGCGGCGCGTAAAATGGCTTCAACGGCAGGCGGCGCCGCGGCACGGTGATGCCCCAGGGGGCGGCTGTGCGGCGCCCGTACCCAGGAAGGCAAATGGCACTCAAGATGCTCTACCCCGAACTGTTCAAGGCCCTCGAGCGCGTGCGCTGGAGCCTGGACCACGACGTGCCTTGGGCGTCGTTCGACGCATCGAAGTTGTCGGACGAGCAGGCACTGACGATCAAGATGAACGCGATCACCGAGTGGGCGGCGCTGCCGGCCACCGAGATGTTCCTGCGCGACAACCGCGAAGACAGCGATTTCTGTGCGTTCATGTCGGTCTGGTTCTTCGAGGAGCAGAAGCACGCGCTGACGCTGATCGAGTACCTGCGGCGCTTCCGCCCCGACCTGGTGCCGACGGAGGAGGAACTGCACGCAGTGCGCTTCGAGTTCGACCCGGCGCCGCCACTCGAGACGCTGATGATGCATTTCTGCGGCGAGATCCGGCTGAACCACTGGTATCGCTGCGCGGCCGAGTGGCACACCGAGCCGGTGATCAGGAAGATCTACGACCTGATCTCGCGCGACGAGGCGCGGCACGGCGGCGCCTACCTGCGCTACATGAAGAAGGCGCTCGCCAACGGCGACAACAGCGTGAAAGCGGCCTTCGCGAGGATCGGCCTGTTGATGGCTTCGGCCGGCCGCACCAGCAAGCCGCTGCACCCGACCAACCTGCACGTGAACCAGTCGCTGTACCCCCAGGACACCGTCCAGTCGAAGCTGCCCGATCCGGTGTGGCTCGAGCACTGGCTCGACCAGCAGATCCACTTCGACAAGGGCTGGGAGACCAAGGTCGTCGACATGATCCTGGTCAACCTCTCCAAGCTCTTCGGCCGCCCGATCAAGACGCTGCAGGAGCTCAACCGCTACCGGCGCGAGCTCCGGACCGAAGCGGCGTCCGGCGCCGCGTAGCGCGCGCCGCCGCCGACCGGATGGCCCCGCCAGTAAAGCCCAAGGCGCGCCGGCGCGCTCCGCCAAAGCGCGCGCCCAAGGGCACCCCGGGCGAACTCTCGGGTCTGAGCGCCTCGATCGTTTCGACGCTGAAGGAACGCATCGTCGGCTGGAACTACCCGCCGGAATACCGCCTGACCGAACTGGGCCTGTGCCGCGAATTCGGCGTCAGCCGCAGCCCGGTGCGCGAGGCGCTGCGCGCGCTGGTGGCCAACGGGTTCGTGCGCAAGCTGGCCAATCGGGGCTACGCGGTGCGCCAGCTCGACCTGTACGAAGTGCAGGAGCTGTACGACCTGCGCACGGCGTTGGAACTGCACGTGGTCGAGCAGCTTGCCGCGTCGGGCGCAAAGCGCGCCGAGCTCGACGCCCTCAGGCGCGAATGGAAGGCCATCCTCTCCGGCGCGCCGAAGAAGGGCGAGGAGCTCGCGCAGCTCGACGCGAAATTCCACGAGACGCTGGCCGAGCTGGCCGGCAACCGGATGCTGCTCGCGGACCTGCGGCGGATCAATGAACGCCTGCTGGTGCTGCGCATGATCGACTTCGGCCGCGAGAAGCGCTCGGACACGACCTGCCGGCAGCACATGAAGGTGATCGAGCGCATCGCCGCCGGCGATGCGCCGGGCGCCCGGGAGGCGATGCGGCACAACATCGACGAGGGGCGCGACAACGTGAATACGTCGATCAGGGACGCGCTCGCCAACGCGTTCTCGGTCGCACCCCGGCCTCCGCAATCCAAGGCGCGGGGGGCGCGCTAGCCTTCTGCCTGATTCAGTGCGCGGCGGCCGGTTTCGCGTCGCCGGCGTCGCCCGGCAGCACCGCGTTCAGGATCATCGCCAGCAGGATGCCCATCACGATGCCGTCGGTGACCAGGATCCGGAGCTCCTGCGCAATCGCATCGAACGCCCCCGGCGGCGCGGCCTGGATGCCGAGGCCGACGGCGAGCGAACTGGCCACGATCAGCGCGTCGCGGCGGGTCTTCATGTTGCTGCCGATGATGTCGACCCCGACCGAAGCCACCATGCCGAACATGAAGAGCAGCACGCCGCCGAGCACGGCCGAAGGCATCAGCGCGATCACCGCGCCCACTTTCGGGATCAGCGCCATCACGATCAGGAACGCGCCGCCGGCGGCGACCACGAAGCGGCTGCCGACGCCGGTCAGCGAGATCACGCCGATGTTCTGCGAGTAGGAAGTGAGCGCCATGCCGCCGAAGAGCGCGGAGATCGCCGAGCCTATGCCGTCGTTGGCCACCGCGCCGCGGATCCGCCAGCTCTCCTGCGGCACGCCGGTGATCCGGCAGACCGCGAGCGTGTGGCCGGTGGTCTCCACGGCCGTGGCGAAGAAGCAGACGATCACCGCAATGATGCCGACCAGTCCCGGCCAGGCGAACCCGCCGTAGGGCATCGGCTGCGGGATCGCCAGCCACTGCGCTTCGGCCACGGTGTTGAAATTCAGCAGACCGAGCGCGGCCGACGCGAGGTAGCCGATCACCATCGTGACGAAGAGCGACAGCGCCTTGACGAAGCCTTTGGCATAGCGGCTGATGACGATGATCAGCACGATCATCAGCGCGGCCAGCCCGAGCGTGACCGGCTTGCCGAACCCCGGCGTGTTCAGCCCGGTGGCGACGTTGATGCCGATCTTCATGAGGCCGGTGCCGATCAGCAGGATCGTCGTGCCGGTGACGATCGGCGGGAAGAACCGGTGCAGCTTGCCGATCAGCGGGCTCCAGGCGAACTGCACCGCGCCGCCGATCATCAACGCGGTCATCGCCGCCGCGAGGCCGGCCGTCTTGGAGATCGCCACCATCGGACCGATGAAGATGTAGAACACGCCCATCACGATCGGCAGCCGCGGGCCGATGAACCCGACGCCGAGCGAAGAGACCATGGTGGCGATGCCGCAGCCGATCATCGTGCCGGTGACCATCTCGATGCGCAGCTCCGGCGTGAGGTTCAGCAGCCGCGCGACGATCAGCGGCCCTCCCACCATCGCAGTGAACATCACCAGCACGTGCTGGATGCCGAACAGCGCGGTCTTCGCCGGCCCCGGGTAGTCTTCCAACTGCAGTTCGAGCTTGGTGAACCCGCGATCTGCCTGCGCTGCCTGTACCGGCGCTGCCGTGCTCTCGCTCATGTCAGTCCTCCTCCTGAAGGGTGAAATTTCGGGCGTTACGTTCTTGTCGCTATGTACGTCCTCCAACTGCCCAGATGCGTGATTTCCTCGGCGCCCGCCACCGCGTACGACTCACACAGGAATCCGCGCAGCGCCTCCCCGTTTTCCAGTTCCACGGTCCCGATGCCCAAGGGGCCGGGAATGCCGTCGACGAAACTGCCGAACGACTCGCTGGGCACCTGCCACACCTCGACTTCGATCGAGGCGCCTTTCGATCCGGCTTCGGCGGTACCCGCCGAGCGCAACAGGCCCGGCCGCGGCGGCTTGAAATCGGTCAGCGCGAACAACCGGTAGGCGGGTGCCGTGCGGGTGCGCTGCTCGAGCACCGCGCCGCGCTCGGTGAGCTGGTGGTTCAGCGGCAAGCCGGACATGTGGGCTCCGCACACCGAAACCCGGATGACAGCGGATGCAGAGGGTCTCGACGCGCTCGGCGGGCCGGCTTCGGCAGGCAACGGGAGCCCGGTAGCGCCCATGCGGGCGACCAGCGCGCGCTGCGCCTCGGCGCCGAGCATGCACAGGCCGGCATCGGAAAACGCGCCCGCAAAGAGCGTGATCCCGAACGGCAGGCCGTTGGGCAGGAACCCGGCGGGCACCGCGATGGCCGCGAGGTCCATCAGGTTCATGAAGTTGGTGTAGACGCCGAGGTTGCTGTTCAGGCGGACCGGGTCGGCATTCACTTCGTCTATCGTGTAGATCGTCCCGGCCGTCGGCGTGACGATCGTGTCGACCTGGTCCCACACCGGCTCGGATTGGCGGATCAGGTCTTTCAGGCGGTACTGGGCGGCGAAGAAATCGGCGGCCGACGGGTCGGCGCCGCCCGCAATGATCCGGCGGGTCACCGGAAACAGCGACTCCGGGTGCTTCGTGATGAACTCGCGGATGCCGACAAAGCGTTCCGCGATCCACGGCCCGTCGTACAACAGGCGAGCGGCTTCGAGGAAGGGCGCGAAGTCGACTTCGACGCGTTGCGCGCCCCGCTGCTCCAGGCTTGCGACCGCATGGAAGTACAGCCGGGCGGCGTCCGTGTTGCCGAAGAACTCGAGCTGGTCCGCGTTCGGCACGCCTATCCTGCAGCCGGCAAGCGACGCAGGCATCGCCTTGGCCCGCCGCGGCTTCGCGCGCGAATACGCATCGCCGGGATCGTATCCCTCGGCCACCGCCAGCACCCGGGCGGCATCGCTCCCGGTGAGCGCGAAGACCGAGATGCAATCGAGCGACCGGCAGGCAGGGACCACGCCCCGTGCGCTGAACAGGCCGCAAGTGGGCTTGAGTCCCACGAGGTTGTTGAACGCGGCGGGCACGCGTCCCGAGCCCGCGGTATCGGTGCCCAGCGAAAAGCTCACCAGCCCGGCGGCCACCGCAACGGCCGACCCGGAACTCGAGCCGCCCGACACGTATTTGGGATTGAAGGAGTTGCCGCACGCGCCGTAGGGCGAGCGCGTGCCGACCAGGCCGGTCGCGAACTGGTCGAGGTTGGTCTTGCCAACGGGAAGCGCGCCGGCGTCGACGAGCGCCTGCACCACGTGAGCGCTTGCCTCGGGCACGTAGGCGAAGTCCGGGCACGCGGCCGTGGTCGGGTGGCCGGCGAGGTCGATGTTGTCCTTGATCGCGAACGGGATGCCGTAAAGCGGCAGCCCGGCGGGCCCACGGCGCTCGAGGTCGGCGGCGCGCTGCATCAGCGTTTCGCGCGGGAGGAGGTGGATCCAGACGTTGTCGCGGCCGCGGGCGGCGATCCTCGCGAGGACGCCTTCGACCACGTCGGTGGGGCGCAGTTCGCCGTCGCGCAGCCGCTTGCCGAGCGTGCCGAGGTCGAGGCTGTCTTCGGGTTTCAGGGTCGAGGCCATTGCGGTCCGGCGCAGCTCAAGTACAATCAGCATACAACAATGTATACAAGTTTTACAAACCGCGACTAGCCGGGAAGGAAGCGCATGCCGCATGCGACCAGGCTCCTGCCGAATTTCTATCGCGACTCCGTCTCGCTGATGCAGTTGTCCAGCGCGCTGGGCAGGCTGGCCGGCGTGGAGCAGGTCTCGGTCATCATGGCCACGCCCGCCAACCTCGGGCTGCTGCGCGACGCTGGGTTGCTGAAGGACAGGCTCGACGCGAGCCCGAACGACCTGCTGGTGGCGGTGCAGGCAAAGAACGCCGCGGCGGGCGCCGCGGCAATCGCCGAGGCCGAGCGGATGCTGCGCGAAGAGCCGCGCCCAAGCGCCGGTGACGGCGCCCCCGGGCAGATGGCGCCGCGCTCGATAGGGATGGCGATCGCGCAAACGCCTGCCGGCGCTGCCGCGGCGAATTTCGCGCTGATCTCCACGCCCGGGGACTATGCGGCCGCCGAGGCGATGAAAGCGCTGCGCCTGGGCCTGAACGTGATGCTGTTCAGCGACAACGTCAGCGTCGAGGACGAAATCGCGCTCAAGACGCTTGCGCGCGAACGCGGCCTGCTGGTCATGGGCCCCGACTGCGGCACCGCGATCATCAACGGCGTGCCGCTGGCGTTTGCGAACGTCGTGCGCCGCGGCAGCATCGGGTGCGTCGGCGCATCCGGCACCGGCCTGCAGCAGGTCACCTGCCTCGTGGACCGCGAAGGCATGGGCATCTCGCAGGCGATCGGCACCGGCGGCCACGACTTGTCCGCGAGCGTCGGCGGCATCACGATGCTGGCCGGCATCGAGGCGCTCGGCCGCGACCCGCAGACCAAGGTCATCGTGCTGATCTCGAAACCGCCTGCGCCCGAAGTGGCGAAGCGGGTTCTTGCGGCCGCGTCGAAAGTCGGCAAGCCGGTGGTCGTGGTGTTCGTCGGCGCCGACCCGAAATCGATCACCGGCCGCAACCTGCATCCGGTCAGGACGCTTGAAGACGCAGCGCGCACCGCGGTTGCGCTCGCCAAGGGACGCAAAGGTGCCGTCCGTCGCACCGCGGCCAAGGTGCCGGCGTGGAAGCCGGCTGCGGGACAGCGCTTTGTGCGCGGCCTCTACAGCGGCGGGACGTTCTGCTACGAGGCGTCGATGCTGCTCGGCGAAGCGCTGGGGAGCGTGCAGTCCAATGCGCCGGTGCGCTCGTCGGACGCGATCAAGGACCCGTGGCGCAGCCAGGGCCACACCGTAATCGACCTGGGTGACGATGTCTTCACGCGCGGCCGCCCGCATCCGATGATCGACCATCGCCTGCGCAACGAACGCATCCTCAAGGAGGCGGCCGACCCGGAAGTGGCCGTGATCCTGCTCGACGTGGTGCTCGGCCACGGCTCGCATGCCGACCCGGCAGGCGAAATCGTGCCCGTGATGGAGGCTGCGCGATCGAAGGCCGCGAAGAAGAAGCGGCGCATCGCGTTCGTCGGCTTCGTCTGCGGCACGAATGCCGACCCGCAGGATCTGGCCCGGCAGGAAAGCGCGCTGCAGAAGGCCGGAATGCTGCTCGCCTCCAGCAACGCACAGGCGGTGATGCTCGCGGCAGGCATCGCCGCGCGCGGCCGCGCGGCAGCGAAGACGCGATCCGGGAGCGCGCGATGAGCCTGTTCGGGTCGAAGCTCCATGTGATCAACGTCGGCATCGCCTCGTTCGCCGATGCCGTCCGCCAGGCCGGCGCGAGCGCAACCCAGCTCGAATGGGCCCCGCCTGCGCAGGGCGATGTGGCCGCGGGCGCCGCGCTTGCCCGCCTCGTCGGCGATCCGAGGGTCGAAGCCGCGAACAAGCAGGCGTTCGACGCCTACTCGGCGGCGCAGCCGGTGCTCGAAGGCATCGGGATCGCGCGTGACGTCATCCCGGGGATGCAGGGGCGGATGCTGCTGCACGCCGGCCCGCCGATCGAATGGGCGCGGATGTGCGGCCCGATGCAGGGCGCAATCGCCGGCGCGATCCTGCACGAAGGCTGGGCTGCGGACGTCAGGGCTGCATTCGCACTGGCCGGCAGCGGCGAGGTAAAGTTCGCGCCGTGCCACCATCACGGCGCCGTCGGGCCGATGGCCGGCATCATCAGCCCGTCGATGCCGGTGTGGATCGTCCGGAATTCGACCAAGGGCAACCTCGCGTTCAGCAACCTGAACGAGGGCCTGGGCAAGGTGCTGCGCTTCGGCGCCAACGGCCCTGAGGTGATCGATCGCCTCAGGTGGATGGGCACCTGCCTCGCGCCGACGATCGCCGCCGGCCTCAAGGTGCTCGGCGCGCTGGAACTCAAGCCGCTGATGGCGCAGGCGCTGCACATGGGCGACGAAATCCACAATCGCAATGCCGCCGCCTCCGGCCTGCTGCTGAAGCGATTGGTTCCGGCGCTGCTCAAGTCGGGCGCACCGGCCGCCGACGTTGCGGCGAGCGCGGAATTCATCGCCGGTAACGACCATTTCTTCCTCAACCTCTCGATGGCCGCGAGCAAGGCGATGCTGGATGCCGCAAGCGGCATCGAGGGCAGCAGCATGGCGACCGCGATGTGCCGCAACGGCGTCGAGTTCGGCGTGCGCACCAGCGGCACCGGCGAGGCCTGGTTTACCGCGCCGGCCCCGGTCGTCGAAGGCCTTTACTTTCCCGGCTACAGCACCGCGGATGCGGCCGGCGACCTGGGCGACAGCGCGATCACCGAGACTGCGGGCCTCGGCGGATTCGCGATGGCAGCCGCGCCGGCGATCGTCAAGTTCGTCGGCGGCACGCCGGCCGACGCGGTCGCCAATACGCTGGCGATGACCCACATCACGCTCGGCCGCAACTCCGCATTTACTTTGCCTGCGCTCAACTTCGGCGGCACGCCGGCCGGCATCGACACCCGCAAGGTGGTCGATACCGGGATCCTGCCGGTGATCAATACCGGCATCGCGCACCGCGAGGCCGGCGTCGGCCAGATCGGCGCCGGCGTCACGCACGCGCCGCTGGCGTGTTTCAGCCAGGCGATCCTGGCACTCGGCAAGAAGCTCGACTCGGCACGCTGAACCGAAGGGAGGACAGGCAATGTCCAGGCGGTTGGCAGTGGTGGCGGTAGGCGGCAATGCACTGATCACCGACAAGGCGCACCAGTCGATCCCCGACCAGTACGCGGCCGCGGCGATGACGGCGCACTACGTCGCCGACATGGTCGAGGCGGGCTGGAACGTGGTGCTGACCCACGGCAACGGGCCGCAGGTGGGTTTCATCCTGCGGCGCTCGGAGTTGTCGATCAAGGAGGTCACGCCGGTGCCGATGGATTACGCCGGCGCCGACATCCAGGGCGCGATCGGCTACATGTTCGACCGTGCCTTCCGCAACGAATTCCGCCGGCGCGGCCGGGCGACCAGGCCGATCGCGGTGGTCACCCAGACGCTGGTCGACCGCAACGACCCGGCCTTCGCGAACCCGACCAAGCCGATCGGCTCGCACTTCGACGAGACTACCGCGAGGCGCATTGCCGCCGAGCAGGGCTGGACCGTCAGGGAGGATGCGGGCCGCGGCTGGCGGCGGGTGGTGCCTTCTCCGCGGCCCAAGGCGATCGTCGAACTCGACGAGATCCGTTTCCTTGCGAACGCCGGTTACCTGGTGATCGCGTGCGGCGGCGGCGGGATCCCGGTGATCGAGGAGGAAAGCGGCGATCTCGCCGGCGTCGAGGCGGTAATCGACAAGGACTTCGCCTCCAGCCTGCTGGCCCGCGACCTGGGCGCGGACTTGCTGCTGGTGTCTACCGGCGTGGAGAAAGTCGCAATCGATTTCAATACGCCGAAGCAGAAGTGGCTCGACCGCATGACGCTGGACGAGGCGCGCGGCTATTCCGCCGCCGACCAGTTCGACAAGGGCAGCATGGGCCCGAAGATTAGCGCGATCATCGAGTATCTCGACGGGGGCGGCCGCGAGGGCCTGATCACGAACCCGGAGAACATAGGCCGCGCCCTGGCGGGCGAAACCGGTACGCGCATCCTCGGCGCCTAGCGCGCCGTGCCGCCGCCGCGGCTCAACCACAAGCTCCCCAGCACCCCCGCCGTCAGCGAAGCGGCGAGGATCGCCATCTTCGATGCGTTGATCGCGTGTGCGTCGCCCGCGAACGCGAGGTTGGCGATGAAGATCGACATCGTGAAGCCGATGCCGCCGAGCATCCCGGCGCCCACGACGTGCGGCCACCCGAGGTCCTCCGGCAGCCGGCACAGGCCGGCGGCCACGGCGGCGGCGCAAAACAGCGTGACCCCGATCGGTTTGCCGAGCACCAGTCCGGCGGCGATGCCCGCCGAATTCGCGCTCGAGAGCGACTGCAGCCAGTCCGCGCCGATCGGAATCGCGGTATTGGCGAGCGCGAACACCGGGAGGATGAAGAACGCCACCGGCTTGTGCAGGAAGTGCTCCAGCCGATGCGAAGGCGAGGACTCGTCTTCGGCGCGCGACGAGAAGGGAATCGCGAAGGCGAGCATCACGCCGGCAATCGTCGCGTGCACGCCGGATTTCAGCATCAGGAACCACATCAGCGCGCCGCCCGCGAGGTAGGGCGCGAGCGACATGACGCGGAACGCCTTGTTGAGCGCGCCGAGGATCGCCCAGACGGCGAGCGCGCCGGCCAGCCAGGCCATCGACACGCCGCCGGAATAGAACAGCGCGATCACGACGATCGCGCCGAGGTCGTCCATGACCGCGAAGGCCACGACGAACACTTTGAGGGAGGCCGGGATCCGGCGCCCGAGGAGCGCGAGCACGCCGAGCGCGAACGCGATGTCGGTGGCCATCGGGATGCCCATCCCGGCCTGGGTGGCGGTCCCGGCGTTGAGCGCGTAGTGGATCAGCGCGGGCGTGACGATCCCGCCCGCCGCCGCGATCATCGGCAGCAGCGCCCTGCGAAAGTCGGACAGCTCGCCCACATAGAGCTCACGCTCGAGTTCGAGGCCGATCAGCAGGAAGAAGACCGCCATCAGCGCGTCGTTGATCCAGAGCTCGAGGCTCAGGCCGCCCAGGTCGAACTGCCACAGCGCGAGGTAGCTGCGGCCCGAGGGCGAGTTGGTAAGCGCCAGCGAAAGCACGGTGCAGGCGACCAGCACGATCCCGCCCGCCTTCTCGGAGTCGAAAAAGCGCTGGAAAGTGCGCGACAGGCCGTTGCGGCCGGTGCTCACGCGGGCCCGGGACTTGCCGCGTCCATGTTCATGGCTCCGTTCGCGGCCGGGAACCCGCCTGCTTTCCGGAGGTCGCTGAACCGGCCGCGACGCAGGCCTGCATTGTGCGGGCGATCGCCGGGAATGCCCTGGCCAGCCGCCGATCCTCGGTCACGAGGAAGGTATGAAGGCGCTGTGCCAGCACGATGTACTGCGCGTCGTATGCGCTCAGTTTGTGGTCCACGGCGAGGGCGAGCGCGGCCTCGGGCTCGACTTCCTGTTCGCGCGGCAAGAGCAGATCGGCGGCGAGCCGCCAGAGCTTGCGACTCTCCGCGACGGTCGCACCGCCCTGCCGGGCGTAGGTCGCCAGAATGTTCAGGTACTCGTGGCGCCAGAGAGCAGGCAGGCGCCAATCCGGATCGGTTCGCATGAGTTCGCGCGCCATCGCCGTCTTGTCGCCTTCGATGAAATAGTAGGCGACGACGTTGACATCAACGACGATCACTCGCGACCCTCGCGCTTCGCCTTGTCGAGGAACTTCCCGGTCAGCGCGAACCGGCCGCGAAACGGCGGAGGCGCATTCGACGGCGGCGCTTGCGCGGTGAGCGCCTGTTCGAGCACCGCCAGCACCTCCTTGGTCATGCTGCGGTGATGCCTCGCCGCCTGCGCCTTGAGCTTGCGGTGCAGGTCGTCGGGCAGATCCTTGATCACGAAGCCGGGCATGGAAGAGGTCTCCGAAATGGATTCCAGAACGCTAGCCAAATGCTAGCATACGGCCGGGCTTTTCGCACCCCGGGTATCGGCTCGCGGGGCCGGTGTGCACCCGGCAATTACTGCCATTTTCTACGGTAGGACCGCGTATTTACTGGCTTGCAAGGAGAAATGCTGCCATCACCCCGGCTAGAAAGGCAGCGCCGACCCCGGCTTCAGGGGCTGCAATGCCGCGCGGAATTCGCCCTGGATGCGCGCAAGCGCCGCTTCGCTGTCCGCCTCGAAGCGCAGCACGATCACCGGCGTGGTGTTCGATGCGCGCGCAAGACCGAAGCCGTCCCTGTATTCGGCCCGCACGCCGTCGATGGTCAGGATGCGCTCCGCATTCGGGAACGGCGCGCCCTTTTGCAGCCGCTCGATCAGCGCGTGCGGCTCGCCTTCGGAAAGCTTCCAGTTCAGTTCCGGCGTGGACGGGGAATCCGGCAGCGCATTGAGCAGCGCGCTCGGGTCCTTCTCGCGCGACACGATCTCGAGCAGCCGCGCGCCGACGTAGAGCGCATCGTCGAACCCGTACCAGCGCTCCTTGAAGAAGGTGTGCCCGGACATCTCGCCGGCCAGCGGCGCGCCGGTCTCCTTGAGCTTGGCCTTGACCAGCGAATGCCCGGTCTTCCAGATCAGCGGCACGCCGCCGTGCTCGCGGATCCAGGGGTCGAGCCTGCGCGTGCACTTGACGTCGTAGATGATCGTGGCGCCGGGGTTGCGGCTGAGCACGTCCTTCGCGTAGAGCATCAACTGGCGGTCCGGGTAGATGATCTTGCCGTCCTTGGTGACCACGCCGAGGCGGTCGCCGTCGCCGTCGAAGGCCAGGCCCAGTTCGGCGTCGGTGGTGCGAAGCGTCTCGACCAGGTCGGCGAGGTTCTCGGGCTTGGACGGATCCGGGTGGTGGTTCGGGAATCGCCCGTCGATCTCGCAATAAAGGCCGTTCACCTCGCAGCCCAGGCGCCGGAAGAGCGCCGGGGCCATCTCCCCGGTCACGCCGTTGCCGCAGTCGATCGCGAGCTTCATCGGGCGCGTGAGCTTGACGCCGCCGGCGACGCGCGCAAGGTAGGCCTCGTTGATGTCGCGCTTTTCGATCGTGCCCTTGCCCTTGGCGAGCGGGCCGGACTCGGCGCGCTTGTGCAGCGCCTGGATCGCGTCGCCCGACAGCGTATCGCCGGCGATCACCATCTTGATGCCGTTGTAGTCCGGCGGGTTGTGGCTGCCGGTGACCATCACCGCGCTGCCGCATCCGAGGTGATGCGCGGCGAAATAGGCGACCGGCGTCGGCACCATGCCGACGTCGAACACGTTGGCGCCGCTCGCGGCAATGCCTTCGGCCAGCGCGGCCGAGAGTTCCGGGCCGGACAGCCGGCCGTCGCGGCCGATGGCGATCGCGGCATCCGGCTTGCCGGCCGCGGCACCGGCTTCGATCGCCAGTGTGCCGAGCGCCTGCCCGATGGCGCGCACGATCGGCGCGGTGAGGGTGCTGCCGACGATGCCGCGGATGTCGTAGGCGCGGAAGATTTCTGCTGGGAGTTTCATGGGGTTCGTTGCGCAGTGAAGAAGTCGAGGAGGCGCGCGGCGAGCCAGCCGTGCCGGCCGGGAAACGGCCCGGTGACGAAACCGGCATGGCCGCCGCCTGCGGGAAATTCGAATGTAACGTGCTTTGAGGCCGCCCGTGCGCGCGCCAGCGAACTTTCGGGCATGAAGGGGTCGTTCCTCGCGTTGATCACCAGCGTCGGCACGCCGATCGCGGCGAACCCCGGCCAGCTGCCGGCGGTCTGCCAGTAGTGGTCGGTATCGCGGAACCCGTGCAGCGGCGCGGTGACCGCATTGTCGAATTCGTACAGGTTGCGCGACGCGCGCATCGCGCGCGCATCGAAACTGCCCGGGAACCGGGCGATCTTGGCGGCGGACTTTCGCTTCAGCGTGCGAAGGAACATGCGCGTATAGACCTGGTTGAAGCCGCGGCCGAGCGCGTGCCCTGCGGCTTCCAGGTCGAACGGCGCCGAGACTGCGGCCGCGCTCGACACGATCCGCGCCGCGTCCGCGCCGGATTCGCCGAGCCACTTGAGCAGTGCGTTGCCGCCGAGCGATACGCCCGCCGCGTGCAGGCGCGAGCCGTTCGCCGTCGCATGCAGGCGCCGCAGGATCCAGTCGATCTCGCGGTAGTCGCCCGAGTGGTAGGCGCGCGGCAGCCGGTTGATCTCGCCGGAGCAGCCGCGGAAATGCGGGACTACGCATCGCCAGCCTGCGGCCGCCGCCCGCCCGACGATCGAGCGGGCGTAGTGGCTGTCCGAGCTGCCCTCCAGGCCATGGAAGAGCACCAGCCGCCGCGGCGCGTCGCGCGGACCGGCCCAGTCGAGGTCGATGAAATCGCCGTCGGGCGTATCCCAGCGTTCGCGCCCGAACGCGACCCTGGGCGGCTTGCGCAGCGCGGCGTAGATGGTCTGCGCGTGCCCGCCGGGCAGCCACGCGGGCGCTGCGTAGGGCTGCAACGCGCGCTTCAGTGGAGGATCTTCGGCGGGGGCGCCTCGGCGCGGCCCCCCTCGGGCGGCCCCGGCGCGTGCGATGCGTGGTGCAGGATCATTCGCCATCCGGCAGCCGTGCGCAGGTACACGTTGGTGGCCGCCACGGTCACGGCCTTGCGGTTCCCGGCTGCGGGGACGGTTTCGTGCACGCTGTGGATCGCGACCATCATCGCCTGGGTCGTGACCTGCTGCGTGACCTGCAGGCGCGTGCCTGCGCCGCCGGAGAAAATGCGCCGCCAGCTTTCGCGCACCTGTTCATGCCCGGCGAGGCGCGGGCCGGTCGGGTGGATGCAGACGATCTCCTCATCCTCGGCCCAGACCGCCATCATCGCCTCCAGGTCGGCGCGCTCGAGGGCTTCATAGAAGGCGTTCTCCGCGTCCTGCGGGGTCGGGAAGGCAGTCGGTCTCATCGGGATCGGGCGGGTGTGCTCGCGCGTGCGGCGCAGATTCTAGCGCACGCCCTCCTGCGCGGCTCGCTGCGCCGTCACGCAGCGCGGCCGGTCGCGGCCAGCGCCTCGCCGAAAATCCGCTCGGGGGTCATGTCGCGCATGCAGCGGAAGTGGCCGAGCGGGCATACGCGCTCGAAGCACGGGCTGCACTCGATCGCGACGTACTGCACGCGCGCTTCGGCGCTGCGCGGTGGCGTGTGCTTCGGGCTGGACGATCCAAAGAGCGCGACCAGCGGCCGGCGCAGCGCCGCAGCGATATGCATCAGGCCCGAGTCGTTGCTGATCACGACCTGCGCCGCGCCGATGAGGTCGATCGCGCTGGCGAGGTCGGTCTTGCCGCACAGGTCGATTGCGCATCCGGGCTTCGTGTCGAGGATCGCCTGCGCCGCCGGCCGGTCGGACTGCGCGCCCAGGATCCATACCGCGAATCCGGCGTCGCGAAGTTTCGTCGCGAGGACCGCAAAGTATTCCGCCGGCCAGCGCTTGGCCGGGCCGTACTCCGCGCCCGGGCAGAGCACCGCCACCGGACGCGAGTCCGAAGGCGGCTGCAGCGAAAGCTTGGCGAGCGCGGCTGCGAGATTCTCCGCGGACGTCTTCAGGTCGGTCGGCGGGACAGCGGGCAGGGGATCGCCCGGGGGGCCGGCCAGCGCGAGGTAGCGCTCGACCATCGGCGGCGGATCTTCCGCCGGCAGCCTGTGGAGGACGTTCAGCAGGCCATAGCGCGATTCGCCCACGTATCCGGCGCGCACCGGGATGCCGGCAAACAGCGGCACCAGCGCGCTCTTAAGCGTATTCGGAAGCACGATGGCCTGGCCGTAACCTCGCGACGCGAGGCTGCGACCCAGCCGCCAGCGCGCGCCTATGCCCAGTTCGCCATGCCCGAACGGGCTCTCGATCGCGTCGCTCACCTCGGGCATGCGCTCGACGAGCGGCAGTACCCATCGCGGGGCCAGCAGGTCGATCGGGGTTGCCGGGTGAATCTGCCTCAACCGCGCCAGCATCGGCTGCGCCATCAGCGCATCGCCGATCCAGTTGGGCGCGACGACGAGGATACGGCGCGGGGCGGCGCGCGTCGCGGTTCCGGCTTCGTGGCCCGGGCGCGTCTCAGTGCCCCTTGGGCGCGGCACCCTTGAACGTGTACTTGGTGCCGCAGTACGGGCAGAGGGCGTGGCCGGTCGCGGTCACGTCGAGGAACACCCGCGGGTGGCGGCTCCACAGCGGGGCGCTCGGCATCGGGCAGTGCAGCGGCAGGTCCTTCTGCGTGACTTCGATTTCGCGCGGATCCGCCATGGCCGCTACTTCCCGCCCGGCTTCTTCTTCGCCGAGGCTTTCCTCGCCGCGCCCGCTTTCACCGGGGTCAGCCAGTCCTTGTGCTTCCTGTCCTTGCCCTGCACCAGGTTGAAGAACGCCTTCTGCAGCGACGCGGTCACCGGGCCGCGCTTGCCGGCGCCGATCACGCGGCCGTCGACTTCGCGGATCGGCGTCACTTCAGCCGCGGTGCCGGTAAAGAACAATTCGTCGGCGATGTAGAGGTCGTCGCGCGTGATCCGGCGCGCGGTGACCGTGTAGCCGCGCTCGGCTGCGAGCTGGATCACGCTGTCGCGCGTGATGCCCATGAGGGCGCTGGTGAGCTCGGGCTCGTAGATCTTGCCGTTCTTGACCATGAAGATGTTCTCGCCGGCGCCCTCGGCCACGAAGCCGTCTACGTCGAGCAGCAGGCCTTCGTCGTAGCCGTGGTCGACCGCTTCCTGGTTGGCGAGGATCGAGTTGGCATAGGTGCCGGAATACTTGGCGCGGCACATCGAGACGTTGACGTGGTGGCGGGCGAAGGAAGAGGTCTTCACGCGGATGCCCTTCTCGAGGCCGTCGGCGCCAAGATACGCGCCCCACGGCCACGCGGCGATCGCCACGTGCACGCGCGCGCCTTTGGGCGACACTCCCATCTTCTCGGAGCCGTAGAATGCGATCGGCCGGATGTAGCACTCCTCGAGCTTGTTGGCGCGCACGACCTCCTTCTGCGCCTCGATCAGCTGCTCGACCGAGTAGGGGATCTTCATCATGTAGATGTGCGCCGAGGCCATCAGGCGCTCGGTGTGCTCGCGCACGCGGTAGATCGCGGTGCCGCTGACCGTCTTGTATGCGCGCACGCCCTCGAACACCGCAAGCCCGTAATGCAGCGAGTGGGTCAGCACGTGGGTGGTGGCGGAACGCCATGGCACGAGCTTGCCGTCGTACCAGATGTGTCCGTCGCGGTCGGCCATCGACATCGACATGGTGAAGCTCCAGTTATCAACCCGAAAGCGTTATTTTAGCGGAGTCGGGGGGGCCGGGCCGTCGCCGGCCGCGGACCTGGCCCGTACGGCCGGGGCCGTTTCACGGCGACGCCGCGAGCACTTCGTCCCACAGCCCGGTGACCGCCTGCACGTGAGAGCGCACCAGCGCAGGCTCGACGCGGGCGTACTGGGCGTTGTTCAGGCGCAGCCCGTGCTGCAGCTTCCTGAACTCGCGGTAGGCCTCGCGCGCACCCTCGGCCAGCGCCGGCGAGGCCAGGCCGAGGTCGGCGCAGATTTTCAGCAGCGCGATGTTGCCCAGGTTCGCCACCAGCCCCGCGTGCCGGTGCGCATGCGCGAGCACCAGGTACTGCACGATGAACTCGATGTCGATCATGCCGCCGCGGTCGTGCTTCACGTCGAACAGGCCGCTTGCGTTCGGGTGCGCCGCATGGATCTTTTCGCGCATCGCGAGCACCTCGGCGGCCAGCGCGCGCGGCTCGCGCTCGCGCCGCAGGATGCGCTCGCGCACCGCCTCGAAAGCGGCGCCGACCGAGGCGTCGCCGGCGCAGTACCTTGCCCGGGTCAGCGCCTGGTGCTCCCAGACCCAGGCCTCGCGCTCCTGGTACTGCGTAAAGCCTTCGATCGACGAGACCAGCAGGCCGCTCGAGCCGCTCGGCCGCAGGCGCAGGTCGGTGTCGAAAAGCTGCCCCGCCGAGGTGCGGCTGGTGAGCCAGTTGTTCAGCCGCTGCGCGAGGCGCGCGTAGACCTCGGACGCGGCCGGGTCGGGGTCGTCGTAGATGAAGATGATGTCGAGGTCGGAGGCGTAACCGAGTTCCTTGCCGCCGAGCTTTCCGTACGCAACTACCGCGAACCGCGGTGGCGACTCCATGTGCCGGTTGCGCAACTGCGACCAGCACAATGCAAGCGTCCGGTCGAGCAGGATGTCGGCCAGCATCGACAGGTGGTCGGCCAGCTTCTCTACGCTGAGGATGCCGGCAAGGTCCTGGGCCAGCAGGCGGAACACCTGCGACTGGTGCGCCTCGCGCAGTGCGTTCATCTGGCGCTCGGTGTCGCCTTCGAACGCCGCCACCAGGCCTTCCAGTTCGCGCGCGAAGCCCGGCCAGTCCGGCACCGCGTAGAGCATCCGGTCGTCGAGCAACTCGTCGAGCAGGAGCGGGTGACGCGTGATGAAGTCGGCCGCCCATCCGGAAGCGCCGATCATGCGCGCGACCCGGTCCAGCGCTTCGCGATGCTCCGCGAGCAGGGCGAGATAGGACGCGCGCCTTGCGATCGCCTCGATCAGCGCCAGGCCGCGGACCAGCGTGGCATCCGGGTCCGGCGTTTGGACGGCGGCGGCGGCAAGCTGCGGGACGAGCGCATCGAACCTCCGGCGCGAATCGCTGGGCAGCCCGAGATAGCGCTGGCTCGTGCGCGTCGCCGCCAGGCGCGCCGAAGTCGGGCCGGCATCGCGGTAGCCGCGCTCGCGCAAGGCGCGCTCGATCTCGCCGGCGTCGTCCTGCCAGGTCGCATCGAAGGACGAGCCGGCCTCCGCAGACTGCGCGAACACTGCGTTGAAATGCGCAGCGACCGATGCGCGCACCGCCTCGATCTTCGCCGCGCAGGCGTCCCAGTCCGCGCACCCGCACATCGACGCGATCCGGGCGCGATCGCCCTCGTCCTGCGGCAGCCGGTGGGTCTGGGCGTCGTCGAGATACTGCAGGCGGTGCTCGAGGTTGCGCAGGAACACATAGGCGTCGCACAGCTCCTGCGCCGCGGCTTCGGGCAGTAGGCGCTTTTCGGCCAGCAGCGGCAGGACCTGCAGTGTCGGGCGCGCGGCGAGCGCCGGATCGCGGCCTCCGCGGATCAGCTGCAGCGCCTGCGCTATGAACTCGATCTCGCGGATGCCGCCCGGGCCGAGCTTGATATGGTCGGCGAGGTCGCGCCGCGCGACTTCGCGCCGCACTTCCGCGTGGAGCTTCCTCATCGCCGCCAGCGTTGCGTAGTCGAGGTATTTGCGGAACACGAACGGGCGGCGCACAGCCTCCAGTTCGGCATCCGGGCCGCCGGTAAGCGCGCGCGCCTTGATCCAGGCGTAGCGTTCCCATTCGCGGCCGTGCGAGACGAAATAGGTTTCCAGCGCGTCGAGGCTGAGGGCGAGCGCGCCGGCTTCGCCGTCCGGCCTCAGGCGCATGTCGACGCGAAAGACGAACCCGTCCTCGGTGGCGTCGTTCAGGAGCGCGATCAGCTTGCGGCCGAGCAGGGCGAAATACTCGTGCGCGCTGACCGGCTTCGGGCCGTCGCTCCCGCCCTCGGACGGGTAGACGAAGACGAGGTCGATGTCCGAGGAGACGTTCAGCTCGCGCCCGCCGAGCTTGCCCATGCCGACGACGATCAGGCGTTGCGGATTGCCGGCGGAGTCGCGCACCGTCCCGTGCCGCTCGCGCATCATCGCCTCGGCCCAGTCGTGCGCGGCCGAGATCGCGCCCTCGGCCAGGTCGCTCATGGTCGCGCAGACTTCGGCAAGCGGCGCGAGGCCGGCGAGGTCGCGGGCCATCACTCTCAGCAGCACGCGCTGGCGCAGTTGTCGGAGCGCGCGCCGCGCCGCCTCTTCGCTCGCACCCCGGACGGACTCGAGCGCCAGGTCGATCTCCGCGCGCGCGAACGGTTTGTCGCCGTGCGCGTCCAACTCCTCGGCGAGCGCAGGCTTCGCCTCGATGAGCCGGGTGGCGTAACGCGAACTGGAAAGGTGCATCGAGAGCTCGCCCGCGGCCCTTGTCATCGGGTGGAAATCCGAATCGAATCGGATGTTTACAGTTAAAATGAGCACGCAACTATAGGGGCAACGCGCAGCACCATGCAAACGCAGTCGGGCACGGACGCGGGCAACATCGAAGCGCGCGGCGCGGCCGAAGCGAATTGCGCATCGGCCGGCGTGTCGCCACCGCCGCCATCCCCGCGCCGCTCCCCCGGGTCGCCGGCGATCCCGGGCTGGCTGCGCGCCGCGCGGCACGCGCTCACCGCAGTCCGCCTCTTCCTGCGCTCGGTGGAAGTCCTGTTGTGGGCGGCTTTTTTCGCGGCCGCGATCGCGTTCCTCGGCCTGCGCTACTGGGTGCTGCCGAACGTCGAGCGGTTCCGCGACGACATCGTCTCGGCCGTGTCCGCGGCCGTCGGCCGTCCGGTCACGATCGAGAGGATCAGCGCCGACTGGCGCGGCCTGCGGCCGCAACTCGAACTGGTGAACGTGCGCGTGCTCGACATGGGCGGGCGCGAAGCGCTGGTCCTGCCGAGCGTGGTCAACGTAATCGCGTGGCGCTCGCTCCTGTTCATGGACCTGCGGCTGCACTCGTTCGAGGTCGACGACCTCAAGCTCGCGGTGCGGCGCGATGCCCGGGGGCGCATCACCGTGGCCGGCATCCTGCTCGATCCCGACAAGCCGAGCGACGGCAGGCTGACCGACTGGGTGCTCGGCCAGCGCGAGATCCTGGTGCACAACGCCGAGATCGACTGGCACGACGACCTGCGCCGGGCGCCGCCGCTCAGGCTTTCGAACCTCAATTTCCGCATGCAGAACGACGGCGACGAGCACGCCGCGGGGTTTTCCGCCAGGCCGCCGCAGGAGCTCGGCACTTCGGTCGAAGTGCGCGCCGAAGTGATCGGTCGCAGCATCAAGCAGCCGACCGCGTGGAACGGGCGCCTGTTTGCCGAAGTCGGCAATACGGATCTGGCGGCCTGGCGGGCGTGGCTGGACTACCCGGTCGACGTGCGCAGCGGACTGGGCGCGGTGCGCGTCTGGGCCACGCTCGCCGAAGGCCGGTTGCGCCGCGTGACCGCCGACGTGGCGCTTTCGGATTTCGCGGCGCAGCTCGAGTCCGGGCTGCCGATGCTCGAGCTCGAGAGCGTGCAGGGCCGGTTGTCCGGCCGCAGCACGCCCACCGGGTACGAACTTGGCACGCGGGAACTGCGCTTCAAGGATGCCCACGGGCCGCAGATGCAGCCGACGACAATGCGGCTGGCGGTGGAGCGGCGCGGCGGCGCAGGGACGACGCACGGCGCCTTCAAGGCCTCGCGGATCGAATTCGCGCCGCTCGCGCATATAGCCGAGTCGCTGCCTTTCCCCACGGAGGTGCGCAAGCTCCTGGTCGAGCTTGCGCCGCAGGGCATGCTCTACGACACGCAGCTCGAGTGGAACGGGGAGCTGCCGCGGCCGGCCTCGTATTCGGCACGTGCGAGGTTCGAGGGGCTGGCGATGAACCCTTGGGGCCGGATTCCCGGGTTCGCGGGGCTGACCGGGTCGTTCACCGCCGACGAAAATCGCGGCTCGCTGCAGCTGGCCACGAAGGAGGCGCTCCTCGAGCTTCCGAAACTGTTTCGCGAGCCGCGCACCCGGTTCGATTCGCTGACCGGCCATGTGGCCTGGGAGGGATCGAGGGCGGATCCGGCCGGCAACACCGCACGCCAGATCAGGTTGTCCAACATCGCGTTTTCCAATTCCGAAGTGGCCGGCACCGCGTTCGGGACGTACGCATTCAGCGGCGAAGGCCCGGGCACGATAGACCTGTCGGCGCAATTGACGCGTGCGGACGCGAAGCACGTGCCGAAATACATGCCGCTCGTCCTGGGCGAAAGGCTGCGCGGCTGGCTCGACGGCGCGATCGTTGCCGGCCAGTCGAACGACGTGCGGCTCAGGCTGCACGGCGACCTGCGCGATTTTCCTTTCGTCAATCCGGCCAAGGGCCAGTTCCAGGTCACCGCCCGGGTGCACAAGGGCATCCTCGACTACGTGCAGGGCTGGCCGCGCATCGAGGGCATCGAGGCCGACCTGCTGTTCGAGCGCGACCGGGCCGAGTTCGTCGGGCGCAAGGGAACGATCTTCGGCACCGCGCTTTCCGGCGTGCGGGTTTCGATTCCCCACCTGAACAACGGGCAGGTCGTCATCACCGGCACCGCCGACGGGCCGACGCCCGACTTCCTGCGGTACATCCAGCAGAGCCCGGTCCGGCGCATGATCTCGGGGGCGACCGACGCGATGCAGGCAAGCGGCCGCGGGCAGCTGAAGCTCAAGCTCGAGCTGGCGTTGAACGACCTGTCGAAATCGAAGATCGCGGGCCAGTACCAGTTCACGGCGAACGACGTGCTGGTCGATTCCCGGTTGCCGCGGATCGAGCGGGCCGCGGGGCGGATCGAGTTCACCGAGAATTCGATTGCGATCCGCGATGTGCGCGGCGCGCTCTTCGGCGGCCAGGTGCAGGTGGCCGGCGGCACGCGCCCGGAAGGCGGCGTGCTGGTCACTGCGCGCGGCGACGCGACGGTGCAGGGCCTGCGCAGTGTCTTCGACCATCCGTGGAAGAGGTTCCTGTCCGGCGGCGCCCCGTATTCGGCCAGCGTGCTCGCGGCAAACAATGCGATCCGGGTGACGTTCGAGTCCAGCCTGGTGGGCGTGGCCAGCGACCTTCCCGCGCCGCTGGCCAAAGCCGCGCAGGAGGTCCAGCCGCTGCGCGTGCAGATTGCGCCGACCGAGGCGGGCGAGCTCATCAGCGTCGGTGTCGGCAAGTTCCTCACGGCGGATTTCCTGCGCCGGCGCGAGGGCGACGCGCTGGTCCTTCAACGCACCGGGGTGGGCCTGAACCAGGCGGCGCGCCTGCCGGACAGGAACGGGTTGATGCTCGCGGGCACGCTCCCGGCGCTCAACCTCGACAACTGGCTGCCGTTGTTTGCCGGCGAGGCGGGCGCCGAACCCGCGTCCGGGGCCGCAGCGTCCGCGCCGGGCGTTTCGGTCTTCGACCTCAGGCTCGGCACGCTCGACGCCTTCGGCAAGCGACTGCACGGGGTCACGCTGCGTGCCGGCGTCGAGTCGGGCGGCTGGCAGGCCAACCTCACGTCGACCGAGATGGCGGGCGACCTCAACTATCGCGCCCAGGCGCGCGGCAAGCTGACCGCCAGGCTGGCGCATTTCACCCCCCCGGGCGACGCGCCGGGCGCCAAGCAGGGCGGCTCGGGCGAGCTGCCGGCCGTCGACCTGGTGGCCGAGCGATTCAACTACCACGGCAAGCAGCTCGGCCGGGTCGAGGTCGTCGCGCAGCCCGAAGGCGCCAACTGGCGGATCGAAAAGATCGCGAACGTGAATCCGGAAGCGGTGTTGAATGCGCGCGGCCTGTGGGTGACCGGCGCCAACTCGCGCACCTCGATCGATTTCACGCTCGACGTCAACGATGCGGGCCGCTACCTGGACCGGGTGGGCACGCCCGACAGCGTCAAGGGCGGCACCGCCAAGCTGACCGGCGCGCTCGCGTGGGCCGGCGATCCGCTCAACATGGATTACGCAAGCCTTTCCGGCGACGTTGCGCTGCTTGCCGAGAACGGGCAGTTCCTCGAGATCGAGCCCGGCATAGGCAAGCTCGTCTCGCTGATGAGCCTGCAGATGCTGCCGCGGCGCATCGCGCTCGATTTCCGCGACGTTTTTTCCAAGGGGTTTGCATTCGACCGGATCAACAGCGCGATCTCGATCGAAAAGGGCGTGTTGCAGACCAAGGATTTCAAGATGCGCGGTCCGGCGGCCGAAGTCGAGATCGAAGGCACCGCGAACCTCGCGCGGGAAACCCAGAACCTGCACGTGAAAGTCGTCCCTGCGCTCGGCGACACCGCCTCGACGCTGGTCGGCATCGTTCACCCGATCTACGGCGTCGCCTCGCTGCTCGCGCAGAAGCTGCTGAAGAATCCCCTGGGCAACATCTTCGCCTTCGAATACGCAGTGACCGGCGCCTGGGCCGACCCGAAGGTCGAGAAGCTTCGCGTGGTGCCGCTCGAGAGCTCGGCTTCCCCGACGCCTTGAAGAGCCAGGACGTACCTGCGGAGGATGAACGCATGAGCCGAAAGCGTGTCGCCGCGATCCAGATGGTCTCCGCGCCGGAGGTCGAAGCCAATCTCGCCGCGGCCGGCCGGCTGGTCGCCGAGGCTGCGGCGCAGGGCGCGCAACTGGTCGCGCTGCCCGAATATTTCTGCATCCTCGGCCGGCACGAGACCGACAAGGTCAAGGTCGCCGAGAAGGATGCCGCCGAGCCGGGCGGCGGCGGGCCGATCCAGGACTTCCTGGCCGAGGCCGCGCTGCGCAACAAGGTCTGGCTGATGGGCGGCACGCTGCCCATGGTCTCGAGCGACCCGGCGCGGGTGCGCAGCGCCAACCTGGTGTTCGACTCGAATGGGAACAGGGTGGCACGCTACGACAAGATCCACCTCTTCTCGTTCCGGAAGGGCGTCGAGAACTACGATGAAACGCGCACGATGCAGCCCGGCTCGACGCAGGTCGTGGTCGAGAGTCCCTTCGGCAGGCTGGGTCTTTCGGTTTGCTATGATGTCCGCTTTCCGGAGTTGTACCGACCCGGGTTGCATTCCTCGGGTGAGCCCATAGATATCTGGTTCGTTCCGTCCGCATTCACTTCGACCACGGGAGCGGCACACTGGGAGACCCTGCTGCGCGCCCGGGCAATCGAAAACCTTTGCTATGTGGTGGCCCCGGCGCAGGGCGGCACTCATCCCAACGGCCGGCGCACCCACGGGCATACGATGATCGTCGACCCGTGGGGCGAGGTGCTGGCGGAACAGGCTGAAGGCGAGGCCGTGGTCATCGCCGAAATCGACCCGACACGCATCAACGAGGTCCGCGGATCGCTCCCGGCCCTCGACAACCGCAGGATCCCATGAATACGCAGCCGATCATCGAAACGCAGCAGGCAGAGCAACGCAGCGACCAGCACCTTGCGACCGCGCACGAGTCGCTGCTCGCGCCCTACGACCTCGACCTGGGCAAGCTCGGGCCGGTCTTCGGCACATTGGGCGAGCATCGCATCGACTACGCGGACCTCTACTTCCAGTACACGCGCTCCGAAGGCTGGAACCTCGAGGAGGGCATCGTCAAGTCCGGCAGCTTCAACATCGAGCAGGGTGTGGGCGTGCGCGCGATCTCGGGCGAGAAGACTGCGTTCGCCTATTCGGACGACATCAGCGTAACTGCGCTGCAGGATGCGGCGCGTGCGACGCGCGCGATCGGCCGGGCCGGGCAGGTGCGCCGCGTGAACGCCGCCGGCGGCGCGCGCCGCAAGGCGGGCGGGTCCGTGTCGCGACTCTACCAGCCGGTCGACCCGATCGGATCGCTGTCGTCCGAAACCAAGGTGCAGTTGCTCGAGAAGCTCGAGCAGATGTGCCGCAAGCTCGACAAGCGCGTCACGCAGGTCATGGCCAACCTCGGCGGCGAATACGAGGTGGTGCTGGTCGCGAGGTCCGATGGGGTTACCGCCGCCGACGTGCGCCCGCTGGTGCGCCTTTCGGTGCAGGTGATCGTCGAGGAAGGCGGCCGGCGCGAAACCGGCTCGGCCGGCGGCGGCGGCCGTACCGGCTACGAATATTTCACCGACGCGTTGCTGCAGGAGTACGCGCAGAAGGCGGTGCACCAGGCGGTGACCAACCTCGCGGCGAAGGCCGCGCCGGCGGGCACCATGACGGTGGTGCTCGGCTCGGGGTGGCCCGGCATCCTGCTGCACGAGGCGATCGGCCACGGGCTGGAGGGCGACTTCAACCGCAAGGGCAGCTCGGCGTTTTCCGGGCGCATCGGCGAACGGGTGGCGGCGCCGGGCGTCACCGTGGTCGACGACGGGACGATCCCCGGACGGCGCGGCTCGCTTTCGATCGACGACGAGGGCACGCCTTCACAACGCACCGTGCTGATCGAGGACGGCATCCTGCGCGGGTATATCCAGGACAGCCTCAACGCGCGCCTGATGAAGATGCCGGTCACCGGCAACGGGCGCCGCGAGTCGTTCGCGCACGTGGTGATGCCGCGCATGACCAACACCTACATGCTGGCCGGCTCGCACGACCCGGCCGAGATCGTGCGGTCGGTGAAGAAGGGCCTCTACGCAGTCAATTTCGGCGGCGGCCAGGTCGACATCACGAACGGCAAGTTCGTGTTCTCGGCCTCCGAGGCCTACATGATCGAGGACGGCAAGGTGACCTACCCGGTCAAGGGCGCGACGCTGATCGGCAACGGCCCGGATGCGCTGACGCGAGTCAAGATGATAGGCAACGACATGCGGCTCGACTCCGGGATCGGCACCTGCGGCAAGGACGGACAGAGCGTTCCGGTCGGCGTGGGCCAGCCGACGCTGCGCATCGATGGCCTGACGGTCGGCGGCACCGCGTAATAAAGGGGCCAGGCTCAAACCTGACAAGCGCGGAGCGACGTCAGGTTTGAGCCTGGCCCCTTTTTACCTTTTTACCAGTCGGGGTCCCACAGGCGCCACCACGGGACGTCCTTCTCGATCTTGCCGGTGAGGTACTTGCTCTGCGGGAAGTTGGTGCGCATGACCTTGTCGGCGCCGTCGCGCAATTCGGTCATGCCGAGGGCGTCGTAGGCCTTGACCATGATGAAGACCGCCTCCTCGACCGCGGGCGCCTGCGGGTAGTTCTTCACGACGGCCTGCGCGCGGTTGGCGGCCGCCACAAAACCGTTCCTCTTCATGTAGTAGCGCGCAACGTGGATTTCGTTCTGCGCCAGCGCATTGACCAGGTACTTCATGCGCGCGGCGCCGTCGGCCGCGTATTTCGATTCGGGAAACCGGGTCACCAGCTCGCGGAAGGCCGCAAAGGCTTCGCGCGCGGCCTTGGGGTCGCGCTCGGTCATGTCCTGCTGAGAGAAGCGCGCGAACAGCCCGCCGTCCTCGTTGAAGTTCACCAGCCCCTTGAGGTAGTAGACGTAGTCGACGCTCGGGTGGTTCGGGTGCAGCTTGATGAACCGGTCGGCCGCGGCGATCGCCGAAGCGCGTTCGTTGTCCTTGTAGTAGCAGTAGGCGATCTCGATCTGCGCTTGCTGCGCGTAACGGCCGTACGGGTAGCGCGCCTCGAGCTTCTCGAGATACTTGATCGCCTTGGCCCAATCGCGGCTCCCCATCGCGTCCTTGGCTTCGCCATAGAGCTTGTTGGCCGACCAGCCTGCGGTCTCGTCCTTCTTGTCGTCGAGGAAGCTGCACCCGGCGAAGGCCGTCGAGAGCGCGAGCAGCGCCACGACGAGCAGGCGGGGAAGTACACTTCGTTGCATGGCCAGAGCCTCTTCCAGGAACACTTCCAATTATAGCGAGTCGCCCCCTCCCCGGACTTCGGCAGACCCCGGACCGCACGGGGGGCCGGCCGCTGACAGGGGCGGCAATGAACTGCGCGCCGTGATTTCCGGCGATTGTGCCGGCCTCAGGTTAGACCAGGCGCTCGCGCGCGCGTTCCCGCAATATTCGCGCAGCCGCCTGCAGGCCTGGCTCAAGGGCGGCCACCTGACGGTCGAAGGCGCCTCGCCCGAAGCCCGGCGCGTGGTTCATGGCGGGGAGGAAGTGCGGCTGTCGCCGCCGCAGGCGGCGGGCGAATCGCCGCCGGCGCAGCCTTTCCCGCTCACGATCGTGTACGAGGACGCCGAGATCCTCGTCATCGACAAGCCGGCCGGACTCGTGGTCCACCCGGGGGCCGGCAACCCGGACCACACGTTGATGAATGCGCTCCTCGCGCATGCGCCGGCGCTTGCGCTCGTGCCGCGCGCCGGCATCGTGCATCGCCTGGACAAGGACACCAGCGGCCTGCTCGTCGTGGCCAAGACGATTGCGGCGCAGACGAGTCTCGTGCGCCAGCTGCAGGCGCGCACGATGGGACGCACGTACACGGCCCTGGTGTGGGGCAGCGTGCGCAGCGCCAAGGGCGCGATCGACGCACCGATCGGCCGCGACGCCCGCAGCCGCACGCGCATGGCGGTCACCGACCGCGGCAAGCCGGCCCGCACCGACTACGAAGTGATCGAGAGGCTGCCCGAGGCGACGTTGCTTGCGTGCAAGCTGGAGAGCGGCCGCACCCACCAGATCCGCGTGCACCTGCAGTCGATCGGGCACCCGCTGGTCGGCGACCCGGTCTACCGGCGCGGCGCCAAGGTGCGCCCGCTCGGCGGGTTCGAGCGCCAGGCGCTGCATGCCGCGAGACTGGAACTAGTGCATCCGCGCACCCGCAGGCAGCGCGCATGGGAGTCTGCGCTGCCCGATGATTTCAAGCGACTGCTGCGATTGTTTCGCGATGCCGCGCGCGCCTGAAAGGATAGAAGCCGACTGGCCGTCGGTGCCCGGCGTGCGCGCCTTCTTCACGACGCGGGCGCTCGGCGACGTCAAGAGCGCGGGCGTGCGCGAGTCCCTCGCGGGCTTCGTGCCTTCGGCGCCCGCATGGCTGAAGCAGGTGCACGGGACCGCAGTTGCCGATGCGGACGCGATCGCTCCGGGCGTGATCCCGGAAGCGGATGCGTCGTTCAGCGTCCGGCGCGAAAAGGTCTGCGCGATCATGACCGCCGATTGCCTGCCGGTGCTGCTGGCCGCGCGCGATGGAAGTGCCGTAGGGGCGGCGCATGCCGGATGGCGCGGGCTGTGCGCAGGCGTGATCGAGCAGACCGTCGCAAGGATGCGCGAAGGGATGGCGGTACCGCGCGCCCCGGTGCAGGCGTGGCTGGGTCCGGCGATCGGCCCGCGCGCCTACGAGGTGGGCGACGAGGTGCGCGAGGCTTTCGTCGCGCGCGACCCGGCCGAGGCGAGTGCCTTCGTGCCGACACGGCCGGGCCACTGGCTGCTCGACCTCTACGCGATCGCGCGGCAGCGCCTCGAAGCCTGCGGCGTCGCCGGCGTTCATGGCGGCACGCATTGCACCTCCACCGAGGCATCGCTGTTCTATTCGTACCGGCGCGACAAGGCTGCCGAGCGCATGGCCGCTTTCATCTGGCGCGTATAATCGCCCCCCTTTTTGACCCGAGGTCGATTGCATGACGCTGGCATGGATCGTTGCCGCATCGCTTGCCGGCGGGCTCCTGTCGATCGGCCTCGCCGCGGCATTCGCGCTGACGGTGCGCGCGTCCTGGGTGCCGATGCTGGTGTCGTTCGCGATCGGGGCGCTGCTCGGCGCCGCGTTCCTCGAAGTCGTTCCTCACACCTTCGAGCGCCTCAGCGCGCGCAGCGCGGCGCTGACGGTCCTCGCCGGCATCTTCGTGTTCTTCATCCTCGAAAAGCTGGTGCTGTGGCGGCATTGCCACACCGAGGACTGCGAGGCGCACGACCAGCACGCGGCCCCGCACGACCACGGCCGGTCCGGCCTGATGATCCTGGTAGGCGACACGGTCCACAATTTCATCGACGGCGTACTGATCGCGGCGGCCTTCCTCGAAAGCACCCAGCTCGGCGTGGTCACCGCGATCGCGATCGTGGCGCACGAGATCCCTCAGGAAGTCGGCGATTTCCTGATCCTGCTTCACTCGGGATATTCGAAGGCGCGCGCGCTGCTGCTCAACATGGTGTCGTCGCTTGCGTCGGTGGCCGGCGGGGTGATCGGCTATTTCGCGCTGCAGGCCGCCAGCGGCGCGGTGCCCTACCTTCTGGGCATCGTCGCCGCCAGCATGATCTACGTCGCGGTCGCCGACCTGATCCCGGGGCTGCACAAGCGCACCGAACTGCACGCCACCGTCTCGCAGACCCTGCTGATCGCCCTCGGCGTCGGGTCGATTGCGCTGGCGCGCCTCGCCATCGGCGGGTGACCCGGACACCAGTTTCGGCGCAGCAGGCTGCGGGGTTGACCGCGTCAATGGTGCGGCGCAGAATCGCCGCCTGTTTCCAGTGCGCACCCCACTTATTCCCGCCCGGTTTCGGGGCATGCAGACAAGGCCGACAACGTGAGCAGCCAGTTCGAGTCGCCGGACGCCCTGATCGCATCGATTGCCAGCGCCGGCAACACGCTGAGCCAGGGGTGGATGGAACTGCTGGCGAAGGCCCAGGGCGGGGCGCCGATGCCCTCCGGCCCGGCCGCATGGGCCGCCGCTTTCCCGGCCGATGCGGCACGGATTGCGCAAATGCATGCCGACTACGCTTCAAGGCAATCGAAACTGTGGATGGCGATGCTCGGGCGGGAGGCGGGCGCCCCGGCGCAGCCGCTGGCAACGCCGGACAACGGCGACAAGCGCTTCCGGGCGGCCGAGTGGCGCGAGAACCCGTATTTCGACTACCTGAAGCAGTCCTACCTGCTTGCTTCCGGCTATGTGAGCGAACTGGTCGAGGCCGCGCAGGTCGAGCCGGCCGCCAAGGACCGGCTGAGGTTCGCGGCCAGGCAGTGGATCGACGCAAGCTGCCCGGCGAATTTCCCGGCGACCAATCCCGAGGCGATGAGGAAGGCGATCGAGACGCAGGGCGAGAGCCTCACCAAGGGCCTGGCAAACCTGATCGCGGACGCGGCCAAGGGCCATATCAGCCAGACCGACGAGTCGGCTTTCGAGGTGGGCCGCAACATCGCGGTGACGCCCGGCGCAGTGGTGTTCGAGAATGAACTGATCCAGCTGATCCAGTACTCGCCGACGACCGGGACGGTCGCCAAGCGCCCGCTGGTGATGGTGCCGCCGTGCATCAACAAGTTCTACATCCTCGACCTGCAGCCGGAGAATTCGTTCGTCGCCTATGCGGTGGCCCAAGGCCATTCGGTCTTCATGGTGTCGTGGCGGAACGTGAAGGCCGACCTCGGCCACCTCACGTGGGACGATTACATCGAAAAGGGCGTGTTCACCGCGCTGCGCGTGGCAAAAGAAATTGCCGGCAGCGACAAGGTCAACGCGCTCGGGTTCTGCGTCGGCGGCACGCTGCTCGGCGCGGCGCTCGCGGTGCTGAAGGCCAAGGGCGAAGACCTGGTCGAGTCCGCGACCTACCTCACGACGATGCTCGACTTCTCCGACACCGGCCAGATCGGCTGCCTGGTCGACGAGCAGGGCACGCAGCTGCGGGAGCAGGCGATCGGCAACGGCGGCATCCTGCAGGGGTCGGAACTGGCCTTCGTGTTCTCGTCGCTGCGCGCAAACGACCTGATCTGGTCGTACGTGGTCAACAACTACCTCAAGGGCGAGTCGCCGGTCGCGTTCGACCTGCTGTACTGGAACGCCGACAGCACCAACCTGCCGGGGCCGATGTATTGCTGGTACGTGCGCAACACCTACCTCGAGAACAAGCTGCGCGAGCCGGGCGCGGTCACCAATTGCGGCGTGCCGGTCGATCTCGGTTCGATCGGCCTGCCGAGCTTCGTGCTCGCGTCGCGCGAAGACCATATCGTCCCTTGGAAGAGCGCGTACCGCTCGGTGAACCTGCTCGGCGGCGATACGCGCTTCGTGCTGGCCGCGAGCGGCCATATCGCCGGCGTGATCAACCCGGCTTCCAAGGGCAAGCGCAGCCACTGGGTTTCCGGGAATGCGTACCCGGCCGAGCCGGAAAAGTGGTTCGAAGGCGCAAAGGAGCAGCCGGGCAGCTGGTGGCCGGCCTGGTCGGAATGGCTCGCGGCCTACAAGGGCGGCGAGAGGAAGGCAAGGAAAGCGTTGGGAAACAAGCGGTACAAGGCGATCGAGCCCGCGCCCGGCCGCTACGTGAAAGAGAAGTTCAACTCATAGCGGGTCGACCGCAGTCGTTTAACCACAGGCTCCCGGAGGTTCATCATGGAAGAAGTCGTCATCGTCGGTGCTGCGCGTACCGCCATCGGAAAGTTCAGCGGCACCCTGGCCAAGGTCCCGGCCTCGGACCTCGGCGCCATCGTCATCAGGCAGCTGCTCGAGCGCAGCGGCGTCAAGGCCGACCAGATCTCCGAAGTCATCCTCGGCCAGGTCCTCACGGCCGGCGTCGGGCAGAACGCGGCACGCCAGGCCTCGATCAAGGCAGGCCTGCCGCACATGGTCCCGGCCATGACCATCAACAAGGTCTGCGGCTCGGGGCTGAAGGCCGCGATGCTCGGCGCGCAGGCCATCCTCAACGGCGACTCGGAATTCGTGATCGCCGGCGGGCAGGAGTCGATGAGTTCCTCGGCGCACGTGCTGCCCGGGTCGCGCGACGGCTTCCGGATGGGCGACGCGAAGATGATAGACACGATGATCGTCGACGGCCTGTGGGACGTCTACAACCAGTACCACATGGGCGTGACCGCCGAGAACGTCGCCGAGGAATACGCGGTGACGCGCGCCGAGCAGGACGAGTTCGCGGCCAGGAGCCAGCAGAAGGCCGAGGCGGCGATCAAGGCCGGCCGGTTCGCCGACGAGATCGTCACGGTCGAAGTCCCCGGGCGCAAGGGCCCGACGCTGTTCAACGTCGACGAATTCCCGCGCGCCGGCACCACCGCCGAATCGCTCGGCGGCCTGAAGCCGGCCTTCAAGAAGGACGGCACGGTGACTGCCGGCAACGCATCGGGCATCAACGACGGCGCCGCGGCCGTCCTGCTGACCTCGGCGCGCAAGGCGAAGGAACTCGGCCTCAAGCCGCTCGCGAAGATCAAGGCCTTTTCGTCGGCCGGCGTCGACCCGAAGTACATGGGGATGGGGCCGGTCCCGGCCTCCAAGCGCTGCCTCTCTCGCGCGGGCTGGGAACCCAAGGACCTCGACCTGATGGAAATCAACGAAGCCTTCGCCGCGCAGGCGATCGCGGTCAATCGCCAGATGGGCTGGGACACTTCCAAGGTCAACGTCAACGGTGGCGCGATTGCGCTCGGCCACCCGATCGGTGCCTCGGGCTGCCGCATCCTCGTCACGCTGTTGCACGAGATGCAGAAGCGCGACGCAAAGAAGGGCCTTGCTTCGCTGTGCATCGGCGGCGGCATGGGCGTTGCGCTGGCGGTGGAACGGGCATGACGCGCCGCGTAGCGCTGGTCACCGGCGGGATGGGTGGAATCGGGACGGCGGTCTGCAGGAAGCTCGCCAAGGCAAACGGGAACGTCGTGGTGGCCAACTGCCTGCCCGGCTACGAGCACAAGGAGGCCTGGCTCGAAGGCATGAACAAGGAGGGCATCGAGGTCTACGCGGCCGAAGGCGACGTGGCGGACTTCGAGTCGACGGCCGCGATGGTGAAGAAGATCGAGGCCGACATCGGCCCGGTCGACATCCTCGTCAACAATGCCGGCATCGTCCGCGACAACATGCTGAAGAAGGCGTCCGCCGACGACTGGATGGCGGTGATCAACTCCAACCTGAACAGCGTTTTCAACGTCACCAAGAACGTGATCGACGGCATGACCGAGCGCGGCTGGGGACGGGTGGTGAACATGTCCTCGGTCAACGGCCAGAAGGGCCAGTTCGGCCAGACCAACTACTCGGCGGCCAAGGCCGGCGTGCACGGTTTCGCCAAGGCGCTCGCGCAGGAGGTGATCAGGAAGGGCGTGACGGTCAACTCGGTGTCGCCGGGCTACGTCGAGACGCCGATGGTCAAGTCGATCCGCAAGGACGTGCTCGACAAGCTGATCGCCGGCATCCCGATCGGTCGGCTGGCGCAGCCCGAGGAGATCGCCGCGCTGGTCGCCTTCCTGACCTCCGAGGAAGCCGGGTATATTACGGGCGCGAACATCGCCATCAACGGCGGCATGTACATGACCTAGCGCCGGCGCGCGGGGACGGGGAGCGGACGGGGGAGTCCCTCCCGGCACGATCAACTGGAGGAGAGCTAAATGGCGCAGCAGAGGATTGCAGTGGTCACCGGCGGCATGGGCGGCCTTGGCGAGTCGATTTCGACCAAGATGGCCGACGCCGGCTACAAGGTCGTGGTGACCTACTCGCCGTCGAACACCAAGTGGAAGGGCTGGATCGACGAGATGAAGGGCCGCGGCTATTCGTTCGGCGCCTACCCGGTCGACGTGGCCGACTTCGACGACACCGCCGCCAAGGTGGCGCTGATCCAGAAGGAGATCGGCGCGATCGACATCCTGGTCAACAACGCCGGCATCACGCGCGACATGACTTTCAAGAAGATGACCAAGGCCGACTGGGACGCGGTCATGCACACCAACCTCGACTCGTGCTTCAACATGACCAAGCAGGTCATGGACGGCATGATCGACCGGCAGTGGGGCCGCGTGATCAACGTGTCCTCGGTCAACGGCCAGAAAGGCGCGTTCGGGCAGACCAACTACTCGGCGGCGAAGGCCGGCATCCACGGTTTCACCAAGGCGCTCGCGCTCGAGGTGGCCCGCAAGGGCGTGACGATCAACACGATCTCGCCGGGGTACATCGGCACCAAGATGGTGACCGCGATCCCCAAGGAAATCCTCGATTCGAAGATCCTCCCGCAGATCCCTCTCGGGCGGCTGGGCAAGCCCGACGAGGTCGCCGGACTCATCATCTACCTGTGCTCGGAAGAGGCGGCGTTCGTGACCGGCGCCAACATTTCGATCAACGGTGGCCAACACATGTATTGATGCGGTAAAGGAGCGAGGCATGGAGAACCAGGTCCGTTTGATCAAGAAGTACCCGAACCGCAGGCTCTACGACACCAAGACGTCGAGCTACATCACGCTGGTCGACGTGAAGCAGATGGTCCTCAAGCAGGAGGAGTTCCAGGCGGTCGACGCAAAGACCGGCGAGGACCTCACGCGCCAGATCCTGCTGCAGATCATCCTCGAGGAGGAGTCGAGCGGCTCGCCGATGTTCACGTCGGATGCCCTCTCGCAGCTGATCCGCACCTACGGCAACGCGATGCAGGGGATGATGGGCGGCTACCTGGAGAAGAACATCCACGCCTTCCAGGAGATGCAGAAGTCGCTGCAGGAGCAGTCGCAGAAGCTCTACGGAGACGGCGCCAAGGTGCCCACCGAGATGTGGACGCAGTTCATGAGCATGCAGGGCCCGGCGATGCAGGGCCTGATGCAGACCTACATGGAGCAGAGCCAGAAGATGTTCGCGCAGCTCCAGGAGCAGATGACCAGCCAGTCGCGCAACATGTTCACCGGCTTCACCTTCCCGGGGTTCCCGGCCGGAGGCAAGACCGACCAGGGCTCGTCCGACAAGAAGTCCTGATGACGGCGGCCGCAGGGACCCGGAAGCCCGCCAGGCCTGCGAGCAGGCGAGCGCCGGGCGCGACGGCGGCGGCCCCGCCCAGGGTGGGATTCGTCTCGCTCGGGTGCCCCAAGGCGCTGGTCGATTCCGAGCGCATCCTCACGCAGCTGCGCGCCGAAGGCTACGCGATCGCGCCGGACTACGGCGGCGCCGATCTCGTCGTGGTCAACACCTGCGGCTTCATCGACTCGGCGGTCGCGGAGTCGCTCGATGCGATCGGCGAGGCGCTCGCCGAAAACGGCAAGGTGATCGTCACGGGGTGCCTCGGCGCAAAGGAGGGCGTGGTCCAGACCGCGCATCCTTCGGTGCTCGCGGTCACCGGACCGCACGACACCGAAGGCGTAATGAAAGCGGTGCATGCGCACCTTCCCAGGCTGCATGACCCGTATGTCGACCTCGTACCGCCGCACGGCATCCGGCTGACGCCGAAGCACTACGCCTACCTCAAGATCTCCGAAGGCTGCAACCATCGCTGCACGTTCTGCATCATCCCGTCGATGCGCGGCGACCTGGTGTCGCGGCCGATCGGCGAAGTGATGCAGGAAGCCGAAAATCTCGTCAAGGTGGGCGTCAGGGAACTGCTGGTGATCTCGCAGGACACCAGCGCCTACGGCGTGGACGTCAAGTATCGCACCGGGTTCTGGCGCGGCCGCCCCGTCAAGACCAAGATGACGGCGTTGTGCGAGGCGCTCGGAGAGCTTGGCGTGTGGGTGCGGTTGCACTACGTGTACCCGTACCCGAGCGTGGATGAAGTCATCCCGTTGATGGCCGCGGGCAGGATCCTTCCCTACCTCGACGTGCCTTTCCAGCATGCGAGCCGCCGGATCCTCAGGCTGATGAAACGCCCGGCAAACGCCGAGGACACGCTGGAGCGGATCCGCGCCTGGCGCGCGCTCTGCCCGGAGATCACGATCCGCAGCACGTTCATCGCGGGCTTTCCCGGCGAGACCGAAGCAGAGTTCGGGGAACTGCTCGACTTCCTCGACGAAGCGCAGCTCGACCGCGTCGGGTGTTTCGCCTACTCCCCGGTCGAGGGTGCGAAGGCGAACGAACTGCCCGACCCGGTGCCGGAAGAAGTGCGAGAGGAGCGCCGCGCGCGCTTCATGCATAAGCAGGAGAAAATCAGCGCTGCGAAGCTGAAGGCCAAAGTGGGCAGGACGCTGAAAGTACTGGTGGACGAAACCGACCGCAAAGGCGCGATCGCGCGTTCCGCGGCGGACGCCCCCGAAATCGACGGCGTCGTGCGCATCCGCGACGGCGCGAAACTGAAACCCGGCGAGTTCGCCGACGTGGTCATCGAAAAATCCGACGCCCACGACCTTTTTGGGAGGATGGCATGAGCACAAGGGAAGTGGTGGTGGTTTCCGGCGCGCGCACCGGCATCGGCGACTACGGCGGCTCGCTGAAGGATTTTCCGGCGACCAGGCTCGGCTCGATCGCGATCAAGGAAGCGGTCGCGCGCGCGAAGATCGACCCCAACTCGATCGGGCACGTGGTGCTCGGCGGCGTGATCCACGGCGAGGCGCGCGACATGTACCTGTCGCGCGTCGCGGCGATCGACGCCGGCCTGCCGGTCGGCACGCCCTGCCTGACGGTCAATCGCCTGTGCGGCAGCGGCCTGCAGGCCATAGTCTCGGCCGCACAGCACATCCTGCTGGGCGACACCGACGTGGTGGTCGGCGGCGGGGCCGAGAGCATGAGCCGCGCCGCGTACTTCCTGCCGGCGGGACGCTGGGGCCAGCGGATGGGCGACGGCGCGGTGGTCGACGCGATGACCGGCGCGCTGCACGACCCGTTCGGCCACGGCCACATGGGCGTGACCGCGGAGAACATCGCGGCGCGCTACGGCATCGACCGCGCCGCGCAGGACGCTTACTCGATGGAGAGCCACAAGCGCGCCGCCAACGCGCACGCCAAGGGCTACTTCACCAGCCAGGTCGTGCCGGTCGAGATCAAGTCGAAAAAAGGCCCGGTCCAGTACACGACCGACGAGCACGTGCGCCCGGACGTCAAGCTCGAGGACATGCAGAAACTGCGCGCGGTGTTCAAGAAGGACGGCACGGTGACCGCGGGCAATGCCTCGGGCCTGAACGACGCCGGTGCCGCGATCGTCATGATGGAAGCCGGTGCCGCGCAGAAGGCGGGCGTGAAGCCGATGGCGAGGATGGTGGCCTACGCGCATGCCGGCGTCGATCCGGAGGTCATGGGCCTGGGCCCGATCCCGGCGGTGAAGCGGGTGTTCGAGAAAGCGGGCCTCAAGCCGGCCGACATGGACGTGATCGAATCGAACGAGGCCTTTGCGGTCCAGGCCATGGCGGTCACGAAGGACCTCGGCCTCGACCCGGCCAAGGTCAACCCGAACGGCGGCGCGGTGGCGCTCGGCCACCCGATCGGCGCGACCGGCGCGATCCTCACGGTGAAGGCGCTGTACGAACTCGAGCGCATCCAGGGCAGGTACGCACTCGTCACGATGTGCATCGGCGGCGGGCAGGGCATCGCCGCGATCTTCGAGCGCGCCGCCTAGGGGCCCGCGATGCGACTCCTCGTCCTCAGCAACGAGCCGCGGCCGCACGGACCGTGGCACACGCCTGCGCGCCACGCGGGCTGCCTCACGCACTGGGTCCAGCTGCACCTCGGCCCGGAGGAAGTCGTCATCTACCCGTGGATGTTCGTCCGCGGCTACGTGATGGTCATGGAAGTCCAGACCGGCAAGCGCCTGCGCGAGATCCTGCAGGGCAACCCGATGTGGATGGACGAAACTTACAAAGTGCACATACTCGAGGAGGAGGGCCCGATGACCCCGAACGTGGAAGAACTGCCGGTCGAGCCCGGGAAACAGCGGTTCCTGATCATGGCGCGGCTTGCGAAGCCGGTGCCGCCGACCGTGGATTTCGAGGGCACCGACAGGCTGCTGGCGAAGATGCGGGAGGAGCATGGCGCGCAGGTGTACCGGCTGGTGGAAGACGTCGGCGGCTACGCGATCCTCATCAACGTGCCGGACCACGACACGCTGCGCGCGCTGCTCGAGCCGCTGCCGATCACCACGTTCGTCAACTACACCATCCTGCCGCTGGGCACGCTCGAAGGCCACAAGAAGCACCTCAAGGACCTCGGCCACGACATCCCGTTCGACGCGCCGCGATGAAGGCGCGCCGGCCGGGGGCCGCCGGGGCGGACTGAAAGTTAGACTTTTGTATTTGGGGAGCCAATCGCTGTGCGGTTCACAGGCGAATTGAGTTTCCGGTTTCGGAAAACATGACATGAACAAGATGCGCACCCGCGTCGCGATCGCCGGCGGCGGCATAGGCGGCCTTGCGATGGCCCTGCAATGCCACAAGCGCGGCATCGAGTGCCTGGTGCTCGAATCGGCGGACAGGATCGAGCCGCTCGGCGTCGGCATCAACCTGCTGCCGCACAGCGTGAAGATCCTCGCCGCGCTCGGGCTGCAGGAGGAACTGCTGGCCACCGGCATCGAGACGGCCGAGCTTGCGTACTTCAACCGCCACGGGCAGGCGATCTGGCGCGAGCCGCGCGGCATCGCGGCCGGCTACGACTACCCGCAGGTGTCGATCCATCGCGGCGAGCTGCATGCGCTTCTGTACCGCAGGGTGATCGAGCGCCTCGGCGAGGACAGCGTGCGTCTCGGACACGCGATCAAGCGCTTCGACACCGGCAGCGCGAGCGCACCGGCGCGCGCCATCTTCGAGAGCCGCAGCACCGGCGAGGAAGTCGCCGAGGTCGAGGCCGAGCTGGTCGTCGGGGCCGACGGAATTCATTCGACCGTGCGCGCCGCCTTCTTCCCGGACGAGGGGCCGCCGAAGTATTCCGGCCGGGTGCTCTGGCGCGGGACCTGCATCGCGCCGCCTTTCCTGACCGGGCGCAGCATGATGCAGGCCGGCCACGCGACGCAGAAGGCGGTGGTCTACCCGATCTCCCGCAAGGTGTTCGAGGAGACCGGCAACAACCTGACCAACTGGATCATGGAACTCGCCGTCCCGGGCGACACGCCGCCGCGGCAGGACTGGGCGAGGCAGGTGGACAAGAGCGTATTCGCCGGGCCTTTCCAGTCGTGGAAATGGGACTGGCTCGACGTTCCGGCGCTGATCGACAACGGCGGCCCGGCCTGGGAATACCCGATGTGCGACCGCGATCCGCTGGAGCGCTGGTCGCACGGCCGCATAACGCTGCTCGGCGACGCGGCGCACCCGATGTACCCGATCGGCTCGAACGGTGCGGCGCAGGCGATCCTCGACACCGAAAGCCTCGCGAATGCGATCGTCGAGGAAGCCTCACCCGAGGGCGCGCTCGCGCGCTACGAGGCCGAGCGCCGCCCGGCCACCGGCGCGATCGTGCTCGCCAACCGCGGCAACGGCCCGGACCAGGTGATGCAGCTGGCCGAGGAGCGCGCGCCGGAGGGCTTCACGAACGTCTACGACGTGATCCCGCTGGCCGAACTGGAGGCGATCTCGGCGCGCTACAAGCAGACGGCGGGCTTTGCGAAGGCGCAGGTGAACGCGAGGTAGGTCCGCCGGCGCCCCACGCTGCTAGTATCCGGTCCAGCAGCATCCGAACCCCGCGCCAGACGGGGCCGCCTAAACCGAGGAGACCCGATGAAAACGTACTTCCGCATTTCGCTTGCAGCTGCGGTGGCCTTCGCCGCGCTTTCCCCTTCGCCCTCGTTCGCGCAGGCCTACCCGGCCAAGCCTATCCGCCTCGTGGTTCCCTACGCGCCGGGCGGCGGAACCGACATCATCTCGCGCGCGGTCGCGAGCGAGTTGTCTAAGACGCTCGGGCAGGCGGTCAACGTCGACAACCGGCCCGGCGCCGGCGGCAACCTCGGCGCGGAACTGGTCGCGCGCTCGGCGCCCGACGGCTACACGATTCTCACCAGCGCGAGCAGCCTGCACGGGATCACGCCCTTCCTCTACAAGAAGCTCAGCTACGACCCGAACAAGGACCTAGTCCCGGTCATCGTGCTGGCCGGGTTCGCCAATGTGCTCGTGGTCAATCCCTCGGTGCCGGCGAACTCGGTCAAGGAGCTCACTGCACTCGTCAAGGCCCAGCCGGGCAAGCTGTCCTGCGCTTCGAGCGGCAGCGGCTCGACGATCCACATGTCCTGCGAGATGTACAAGCACATGCTGGGCCTCGAGATCACGCACGTGCCTTACAAGGGCAGCGGCCCGGCGCTCACCGACCTGATGGGCGGGCAAGTGAACATGATGTTCGACAATATCCCCTCGTCGATCACGCACGTGCGCTCGGGCAAGCTGCGCGCGCTGGCGACCACCGGCCCGAAGCGCGCCGCGGCGCTGCCGGACCTGCCGACGATGATCGAGGCCGGCATCGCCGGCTACGAGTCGACCGCGTGGTTCGGACTGGTGGTGCCGGTCGGCACGCCGAAGGACGTCGTCGCTCGGCTGAACGCCGACGGCCAGCGGGCGACCAAGTCGCCGGAGTTCATCAAGCGCATGACGGACCTGGGCTACGAGATCGTCGGCGGGACCTCTGAGCAGATGGCGTCGATGATCCAGGACGAGTACAAGCGCTGGGGCCCGATCGTCAAGGCGTCGGGCGCGAAAGTCGACTGACCCGGTCCGGCGGGGACTGTTTCAGGCGAGATAAGTCTCCGCCAGCCTCGCCCAGTACGCCGCGCCGACGGTCAGGTTGGCGTCGTTGAAGTCGAACTTGTCGTTGTGCACCATCGGTCCGTCGCCGTTGCCGATGCGCAGGTAGCAGCCCGGCTTCTTTTCCAGGAAGTAGGCGAAGTCCTCGCTGCCGGTGACCGGGCCGAAAGGCGCGATGACCTTTTCCGGGCCCACGAGGTCTTCCGCCACCTTGCGCGCGAACTCGGTCTCGGCCACGGTGTTCACCACCGTCGGCGCGCCGCGTTCGTATTCGATTTCCACGCTGCCGCCATAGCCGCGAACGTGCGAAGTGACGAGTTCGGTGATGCGCTCCTGCAGCCGGTCGCGCACCTCGGGCGTGAACGAGCGCACCGACAGGCCCATGGTCGCGCTTTGCGGGATCACGTTCGACGCGATGCCCGCCTGCAGCATGCCGATGGTCACGATCGCGGTCTGCAGCGGGTCGATGTTGCGCGCGACCACCGATTGCAGCGCCATCACGAGGCTGCCGGCGATCAGGATTGGGTCGACCGAGAGGTGCGGGCGCGCGGCGTGGCCGCCGCGGCCCTGGATCGTGATGCGCACGCGGTCGGAGGCCGACATGAAAGGGCCGCTGCCGAACATGAACGTGCCCGTGGGATAGCCGGGCGAGTTGTGCATGCCGTAGATCGCGTCGCACGGAAAGCGCTCGAACAGGCCGTCGGCGATCATCGATTTGGCGCCGCTGTCCTTGCCGGCCTCTTCGGCCGGCTGGAACACCAGGTTGAGCGTGCCGGAGAACTGCCGCGTCTTCGCGAGGTGCTTCGCCGCGCCGAGCAGCATCGTGGTGTGGCCGTCGTGCCCGCAGGCGTGCATGACGCCGGGATTGCGGCTGGCGTAGGGCGCCCCGGTCGCCTCGGTGATCGGCAGCGCGTCCATGTCGGCGCGCAAGGCGAGGCTGCGCGTGCCACCGCCGACCTTCAGGCGGCCGACGACGCCATGGCCGCCAACGCCGCGCGTGACTTCGTAGCCCCATTCCTCGAGGCGCCTCGCGACCAGCGTCGAGGTGGCCACCTCCATCAGCGACAACTCGGGGTTCTGGTGGATCTGGTGGCGGATCTCGGTCAGCAGCGCGCGGGATTCCTCGAGGTCCGCGACCTGGCAATACGTCTTGTAGCGCATGTTCATGGGGCGCGTCCTCGCGTGGGTTCAATCCAGCCGGATGTTGAGGCTCTTGATGAAGGGCAGCATGCGCTTGGATTCGGCGTCGATCGCCGCGGCGAACTGCTGCTGCGTGTTCCCGACGATCTCGAGGCCGAGGTCGGTCAGTTTCTTGCTCACTTCGGGATCGCGCAGCGCACGCACCGCTTCGGCGTTCAGCTTTGCGATGATCTCGGGCGGCGTTTTCGCCGGCGCGACCAGCCCGACGATCGGCGCGAAGTCGAGGTCCTTGTAGCCGAGTTCGCCGAACGACGGCACGTCCGGCGTGACCGCGAGCCGGTTGGCCGTGAACGACGCCAGGCCACGCATCTTGCCGCTCCTCACGTGCGGGGTCACCACGACGGTGTCGATGACCGCAACCTGCATCTGGCCGGAGAGCATGTCCTGCACCACGGGCCCGATGCCCTTGAAGCTCACGTCGACGATGTCGAGTCCCGCGCGCGCTTTCAGCATCTCCATCGCCAGGTGGTGCGCGATGCCCTTGCCGGGGGAGGCGTAGTTCAGCTTGCCGGGCTGCTTCTTGACCGCCTCGACGAAACCCTTGAAGTCGCTGGCAGGGAACGACGGGTGTACGACGAGCAGCAGCGGTGCCTTGATCAGGTTCGTGACCGGCGCGAAATCCCTTGCCGGGTTGTAGTTGAGTTTGCTGTAGAGCGCGGCGTTGTAGATGAGCGCGCCGTACTCGCCGCCGAACACCGTGTACCCGTCGGCCGGCGCCGAGGCGACGTACTGTGCCGCGATCATCGAGCTGGCGCCCGGACGGTTCTCGACGACGATCGGCTGGCCGATGTTCTGCGACATCTTGGCCGTCACGATGCGGGCCACGCCGTCGGCGCCGCCGCCGGGCGGGAATCCCACGATCCATGTGATCGGCTTGGACGGGTAGGGCTGTTGGGCCGCTGCGGGGCCTGCGATTCCGAGGCCTGCAACTGCGAGCGCAAGCGCGAGGGCGATGCTTCTTTTCATGTACTCCTCCGGTTGGATGACGAGTCGGTGTAGCCAAGCCGCGCGGACAATCGACGCGCGGCCTCCCTGACCGCTAGTGTAGTGCGGCTTTGCAGGCCGACGTCGATGACGCCTTCGATGCCGACCGCAGTCAGCGCAGCGACGATTCCCCCGCCAAAGCCGAACACCGGCGCCGCGACGCCGCCGACGCCCTGCTGCAGCTCGCTGCGGATGCGCGAGATCCCGTGGGTATGGATTTCCTTGATGAGGTCGGGAAAGCGGGCGCGCAGCTTCGGCAGCCGGGCGAATTCCTGCTTCAGCAGCGGCGCGGTCACCGAATCGGGCAGGTAGGCTGCGAACAGCCTCCCGGTGGCCGAATTTGCCAGCGGCATCACCCAGCCGGCCCGCACGTTGGTCGCCACCGGGCGGCTCGACTCCTCCCAGCGGACCACGACCGGGCCCTTGTTGCCCCAGATCGACAGCATGACCGTCTCGTCGATCGCGGCGCGCAACTCGATCACCGCCTCGGCCCCGAGCCGGAGCACGTCGAGCCCGCGCAGCGCGCCGAGGCCGAATTCGAGCGCGAGCGGCCCGAGGCGATAGCGGCCGGTCTCGAGGTCCTGCTCGGCGAGGCCGGCCCGGATCAGGCTGACGAGGTAGCGGTGCGCCTTGGCCGGCGACATCTGCGCCGACGCGGCGAGGTCCTTGAGCGGCAATGGCTGCGCGCTTTCGGCCAGCACGCGCGCCACGCGCAAACCCGTCTCGAGCGAATTGACTCCGGCCTGCCGTTGCACCCTGTGGGTCCCCTGCTCAATCCCGCCGCCGGCTTTCCTGCCCCTTCTTGCCAACCGGAATTTCGGATTGTAGAATCGATTTCGGATAGCGTAACGCAACCCACCCCCTTAACGCAACGCTCTTCCATGTGGAAGACGCCCGGAGGAAGGCCCACGCATGACGACCCCGCTGCTTCGCTACTCGGTGTTTTCGGTCAACGACCACCACCCGCGCCTGCCGCGCACCGTCCCCCAGCTTTACGAGCAGGTCATGGCGCAGTGCGAGCTGGCCGAGCGGCTCGGGTACGACACGTTCTTCTGCGCCGAGCACCATTTCCACGAATACGGCGTGGTGCCGGACCCGGCGGTGTTCCTTTCGGCGCTTACCCAGCGCACGAAGAGGATCCGGCTGGGCACCGCGATCTCGATCCTTACCTTCCACGACCCGCGCCGGATCGCCGAGACCTATTCGATGCTCGACATGATGAGCGGCGGGCGCCTCGTGTTCGGCGTCGGCTCGGGCTACCTCGCGCACGAATTCATCGGCTACGGCAACGAGCCCAAGGAAAAGCGCGACCGATTCAACGAGAACCTCGACATCGTCCAGCGCCTGATGGCCGGCGAGACGCTGTCGTACAAAGGGCGGTATTCGCACAGCGACAAGGTGGTGCTCAACGTGCTGCCGCACGGCGGCCGCGTGCCGCCGATCTACGTCGCGGTGCTCGCGCGCGAAGCGGCGTACCACGTCGGCAGGCAGAAGAACCGGATCTTCACGGTGCCGTATGCCTCGTGCAAGGACTTCGCCGACATCGGCACGATGCTCGCCGAGTACCGCAAGGGGCGCGACGAGGCCGGCCTGCCCAAGGACGAGGACGACCACGTCTTCGTGCTGCATACCTATGTCGCCCGCACCGACGAAGAGGCGCGCATCCAGTGCAAGGCGGCCTACGACCTCTATGTCGCCACGCGCCTCTACGCCAAGCGGCACGAATACGACGACATCCTTGCCAACGGCATCTGCCTCTTCGGTTCGGTCGAGACGGTGGCGAGGAAAGTCGCGGCGCTGCACGAGATGGGCATCCGCAACATCGGCACGATCCACAATTTCGGCGCGCAATCGCCCGAGCTGGTCGAGCGCTCGATGACGCTCTTCGCCAAGGAGGTGATGCCGGCCGCGGCCGCCCTCGCAGGCACGCCTGCGCTCGCTTCGTAGGAGGGACCGGTGACCACGACGACACAAGCCAAGCCGGCCGCCGCCGCGCAGCCCGGCACCGCGATGGAACGCGGCCTCACGCCGAAGATGCTGAACCACCTCGCCTACGTCACGCACGACGTCGCGGCCACCGCCGATTTCTACACTCGTATCCTCGGCATGGAACTCGCGAGCACGATCTTCGACGACCAGGTGCCCTCGACCGGCGAGAACTTCCCGTACTTCCACATCTTCTTCCGGATGGCCGACGGATCGACGCTCGCATTTTTCGAGTGCACCGACCTGCCGCCGCCGGCGAAGTCCTCGCACCCGGCCTACGACACCTTCAACCACCTCGCGATGCAGGCCGACAACCCGGCCGAGATCCGCCGCTGGAAGGACTGGCTCGTGCAGAACGGCGTCGAAGTGCTCGGGCCGGTGAACCACAAGGGCCTGATCGAGAGCATCTACTTCCACGACCCGAACGGAATCCGGCTGGAGCTGACCACGCCTCTGGACGCCGAATGGAACCGGCATACGCAGCAGGGCTACGCCGACCTCAAGGCCTGGGTGGACACCAAGGAGAAGGCAAAGCGCGAAGGCCGCGACCCGGCCAAGGCGCTGCTCGAAATGATCCACGAATCGAAGAAGCGGTATGGCTGAAGCAGGGGAGGCCACGGAAGCGTTTGACCGCATCCCGGTCATCGTCAGCTTCGCCGAGCAGCTGAAGATGACCGAGACCTACGGGTTCTCGGGCAGCCAGGGCAAGACCTTCCTCGAAGGCCAGCGGCTCGTTCCGCGCGGGAAGCCTTCGGACACGCTCTACCTCTTCATGCATCCGGCTTCCACTTTGCAGTTGCTGCCGATGCCTACCGCACTCGCGAGCGCCGGCATGCACGTGCTGTGCGCCGGCAGCCGGTATGCCAAGAACGACAGCCCGCTGATCCTCGAGAAGGTGGTCTACGATCTCGGCCAGTACATCCGCCACGCGAAGGAGCAGCTCGGCTACCGGAAGGTGATCCTCGTCGGCTGGTCAGGCGGCGGGTCGCTGTCGCTCTTCTACGAGGCGCAGGCCGAGCAGCCAAGCATCACGCATACGCCGGGGGGCGATCCCTACGACCTCACGGCCGCCAACCTGCCGCGCGCCGACGGACTGATCTTTATCGCTGCGCACTTGAGCCGCGCCGAGCTCATGACCGAATGGCTCGACCCCTCGGTCACCGATGAGCTGGATCCGGACAAGCGAGATCCCGAAATCGACATTTACAGCGCAAGCTGCCCGAACAAGCCGCCGTTCACGAAGGAGTTCGTTGCGCGCTTTCGCGCCGCGCAGGTCGCGCGCAATCGCCGGATCACGAACTGGGCGATGGAGATGCTCGAATCGCTGAAGAAGCGAAACGACGGCGAGATCGAGCGCGCCTTCGTGGTCCACCGCACGATGTGCGACGTTCGATGGATCGACCCCACGATCGACCCCAACGGCCGCAAGCCCAATTGGTGCTACCTCGGCGACCCACGCACCGTGAACGTCGGGCCGGTGGGGCTGGCGCGGTTCACGACGCTGCGCTCGTGGCTGTCGCAGTGGTCGTTCGACAAGTCCAACGGCAAGGGCGCGCAGAACGCCGCGAAGATCACGGCGATCCCGGTGCTGCAGATCGTCAACCAGGCCGACGACGCGGTGCCGGCCACGCACAACCCGGCCGTGCGCGCCTCACTCGGGACGAAGGACAAGGAATACGTCGAGATCCAGGGCGGCACGCACTACTACCTGGGGCAGCCGCAGCAATTGAAGGAATGCATCGACGCGGTCACCGGCTGGAGCCGCAGGAAAGGCCTGCTCGCCTGAATTGTACCGGTACCGGTACGCGAACTGGCCGGAGAGCCAGGTAGCGCGCGGATCTCCGGATATGAAAGTTCGACTTTAACGCTTCGCAGTGAGCCGCTGCCGGTTCGCGATATACAGGCCCGAGGCGACGATCACCGCCATGCCCACCAGCGACCAGCCGTCCGGGAAATCGCCGAACACGGTCCAGCCGAACAGCATGACCCAGACGAGCTGCGTGTAGACGAAGGGCGCGAGCAGCGTGGCCGGCGCGTAGTCGAACGCGCGGATCAGGACGAAGTGCCCTAGCGTGGCCAGCACGCCGAGCGTGAGGAACAGCGTCCAGTGGAACCACCCGGCCGGCATCGTGACTCCGGCCGACAGCAGGAAGGTCGACATGACCGTGCCCATCAGCGAGCCGTAGAAGAGCGAAGTCAGCGGGTGCTCGATGCCGGCGATCTTGCGTGTGAGGATCTGGTAGAACGCGTTGCACAGCGCCATCGCCACCGGCAGCAGCGCGTACACGGTAAAGAGCGCGGTGCCCGGCCGCACGACGATCAACGCGCCCGAAAGCCCGACGAAGATCGCGATGATGCGCGCCATGTCGATCCGCTCGCCGAGCATCGGCACCGCCAGGATCGCGACGAAGACCGGCAGCACGAAGCCGATCGCGGCCGCCTCGGCCAGCGGCAGCACGGTGAGCGAAGTGAAGTAGAGCAGCGTCGACGCGCCGAGCATCAGGCCGCGCACGACCTGGATGCCCGGTCGCGCGGTCCTGATGCGCCCGACCTCGCCGCGCGCGACGAGGAAGGCCGACAGCACCAGCAGGTTGATCGCATAGCGGGCCCAGACCACGCTGCCGACAGGGTAGGTTTGCGACAGGTACTTGGCGATCGTGTCCATGACCGCAAAGGTCGCGATCGCGATCATCATCAGCAGGATGCCCTTGAGCGGCTTGTGCTTCAGCGCCATTACGCATTGTCTCGCGTCGTGGCCCGGTGCGTGCACTACACTGCGCGCGATGGAAGGCTCCCTGACCGCGATCCCGCTGCCCGTCACGTTTGCCGTGCTCGGCGGGGCGCTCCTCCATGCGGGCTGGAACACGATGCTGAAGTCGAGCGCCGACAAGCAGCTCGACACCGTGGCTATATCCGTGGGCGCCGGCCTGGCCGGCTTCGCGGTGGCGGCCTTCCTGCCGATGCCCGCCGCCGAATCGTGGCCGTGGCTGGTCGCCTCGGCATTGGTGCATATCGTCTATTTCGTGCTGCTCGCCGGCGCCTACCGCTGGGGCGACATCTCTTTCACCTACCCGATCATGCGGGGCGGTGGGCCGGTCATGGTCGCGCTGGCCGGTGCGGCGGCGTTCGGGGAAGTGCTCGGCTTCTGGCAGACCGCCGGCGTGCTGCTGATCTGCACCGGGATCCTCAGCTTCGCGATCGTTCGCGCCGCCGACCCGAAGGCGTTCAGGCGCGCGCTCGCATTTGCGCTTGGCAATGCCGCGGTGATCGCCCTCTACACGCTGGTCGACGCCAAGGGCGCGCGCGCCTCCGGCAGCCCGGTGGCTTACACGATGTGGTTCTTCGCGGCCAACGGCGTGGCGCTCTACCTGTATGGCGGCCTGCGGCGCGGGGCCGAGGTGCCGCGCTACCTCGCCGCCAATTGGAAGCGCATGGCCGTCGGCGCGGTCTGCACCACCGGCTCGTACGCAGTGGCCCTCTGGGCGATGACGCGGGCGCCGGTGGCGCTGGTCGCCTGCCTGCGCGAGACCTCGGTGATCTTCGTGGCGATCATCGGCGCGTTGTTCCTGGGCGAGCGGTTCACCGGCCGGCGCGCATTTGCCACCGCTTGCGTGCTCTGCGGGCTGTTCGCGCTGCGGTTCTGAAGCCGCCGCAGGCCGGCCCGGCGACCCGGTCCGGTGCACCAACCGCGGGCCTTCCATGGTGCATGCCGGCTGATGATGCACCGCAACGGCGCCGGCGCTTTTCACTCTTGACACCGACCGGACGCGAGATACACTGAGCAAATTGCGCGGTACACTGAGTAATATTTCCGGCACCGGGACTGGGGGTAGAAATGGCTTGGCATGCAGTGGCCGACGACAGCGCGGTCGGCGACGACGAGGCGCTCGGCGTCACGGTGGGCAAGGTGCAGATCGCGATCGTCCGCGCGGGCGGCAACCTCCACGCTCTGGACAACGTGTGCACGCACCAGTACGCGCTGCTGTCCGACGGTTATGTCGAGGACGGCTGCGTCGAATGCCCGCTGCACCAGGGCAAGTTCGAATTGACCACCGGCAAAGCGATGTGCGCGCCGGTCACCGAGCCGGTCAAGGTCTACCCGGTCAAGGTCGAGGGCGGCAAGGTCCTGGTCGAGCTGGCCGACTGAGCCGCCGGAACCGGGATCTTTCGTGACCTCGCAACGCATCCTCATCATCGGCGCCGGGCAGGCCGGCGGCCGCGCGGCCGAGGCGCTGCGCGGGGCGGGCTTTGCGGGGCCGGTCACGCTGGTCGGCGACGAAGCCGAGCCGCCCTACGAGCGGCCGGCCCTGTCGAAGGAAGTGCTGCTCGGCACCGCCGCCCCTGAATCGACCTACATCCATCCGCGCGAGCACTGGGCCGCCAAGGGCATCGAGCTTGTCTGCGGCGTGCGCGCCGAGGCGATTGCCCCCGGCAGCCGCAGCGTGATGTTTTCGGATGGCTCGCGCCTCGATTACGGCCACCTGATCCTCGCCACCGGCAGCCGGGTGCGCCCGCTGATCGGCGTCGACGACACGCTCGGCGGGGTGCACTACCTGCGCACGATCGCGGACGCGAAGCGCCTCGCGAAAGATCTCGTGCCCGGCAAGCGCATGGTCGTCATCGGCGGCGGCTTCATCGGCCTCGAGGTCGCCTCCAGCGCAGCCAGGCTCGGCTTGACGGTGACCGTGGTCGAGCGCCAGCCGGCGCTGCTCGAGCGCGCGCTGCCGGGCGACGTTGCTGCGGCGGTCGAGCGGCTGCACCGTGCGCAAGGCGTGGAATTCAAGCTCGGCGCCGGCGTTTCGTCGCTGGCCGGCAGCGGCAACGGCACCCGGCGCGTCTGCGCGGTCGGCCTGGCCGACGGCTCCGAATTGCCGGCCGACGTCGTGGTCATCGGCATCGGCATCATCCCGAATACCGAAATCGCAGAGGGCGCCGGCGCCGAATCGGCCGACGGCGTGGTGACCGACGAATTCGGTCGTACGACCGTCGAGGGCCTCTGGGCGGCAGGCGACGTGACCAGCCACTTCAACCCTCTGCTCGGGCGGCGGGTGCGGCTCGAGTCGTGGCAGAACGCGCAGAACCAGGCGATCGCGGTCGCGCGGAACATCGCCACCGGCAAGAGCGTCCCGTACGCCGAAGTGCCGTGGTTCTGGTCGGACCAGCATGGCGTGAACATCCAGATGGCCGGCCTGGCCGAGGCCGGGGCACGGACCGTATGGCGCGGCGACCCGGCCGCCGGTCGCGCGATGGCCTTTTCGGTGCTCGACGGGCGTATCGTCTGCGCTACGGCATTCAACGCGGGGGGCGAGATCCGTTTCGCCCGCAAGCTCATCGAATCGCGGACGCCGGTCGAGGCGGGCGTCTTGGCGGATCCCACCCGGAAACTCAAGGACCTGGCCGCGCGCGCGGATCCGAACCAGTCGGTTCGCGGCGCGGCGGCTACCGCCTAGCCGGCGCACACAGGAGGACCCATGTTCAGCGCAAACACAGTCATCGGCCACACCGGCAGCTTCGCGAAAGAAAAGGCGCGCGAGGAGGGCTTCGAATTCAAGTGGCCCGAGGAAGGCCTCACCACGGTGCCGGACTGGCTCTACACCAGCCCGGAGATCTACGAGCGCGAAGTCGAGCGCATCTTCCACGGGCGCACCTGGAATTTCGTCGCGCTGGAGGCGGAGATCCCGAATCCGGGCGACTTCAAGCGCTCGTTCGTCGGGCCGACGCCGGTGGTCGTATCGCGCAATACCGACGGGACGGTGCACGTGTTCGAGAACCGCTGTGCGCACCGCGGCGTGGAGTTCTGCCGCCAGCCCCTGGGCAACGCGAAGGAGTTCGTCTGCCCTTACCACAGCTGGTCTTACGACCTCGCCGGCAACCTGCAGGGCATTCCCTTCAAGCGGGGCGTGAAGGGCGAGGGCGGCGGCATGCCGAAGGATTTCAAGAATTCGGAGCACAACCTGAGGAAGCTCAAGGTGACCACGCTGCACGGCGTGGTGTTCGCTTCGTTTTCGGACGACGTCGAGCCGATCGAGGAGTACCTGTCGCCGGAGATCCTCAAGGACTTCGAGGTGGTGTTCAAGGGGCGCAAGCTGAAGATCCTCGGGTATTACAGGAACGAACTGCCGGGCAACTGGAAGCTCTACCACGAGAACCTCAAGGACCCGTACCACGCGACGCTGCTGCATTCGTTCCTCGTCACGTTCGGCTTGATGGTGGCCGGCAGCAAGAACGGCATGATCGCCGACCCCAAGGGGCGGCACGGCACGCTCGCCTCGGCCAAGCCCGACAACGTGGCCACCGCGCTCGACGATACGGTCAAGAAGGAGATGCGCGCCTATCGCGAGGACTTCAAGCTGGCCGACGGGCGCTTCCTCGACTACGTGCGCGAGTTCGACTCGCCGTGGTCGGTCACGATGCAGACGATCTGGCCGAATTTCATCATCCAGAGGGAACTCAACACGCTCGGCATCCGCCACATCGTGCCGAACGGGCCGCACAGCCAGATCATGATGTGGACGATGTTCGGCTACGACACCGACGACGAGGAAATGACCCGCCACCGCCTGCGCCAGGGCAACCTGATGGGGCCGTCGGGGTTCCTCGGGCTCGAGGACAACGAGGCGATCAAGTTCCTGCAGGAGGGCGTGCGCCGCTCGCCCTCGGAGGTCGGGATCCTCAAGCTCGGCGGCTCGACCACCGGCAGCACGAACTCGGTGATCGACGAGGCGGCGATCCGCGGCATGTACGCCTACTACCGCGAGGAGATGGGACTGTGACGGGCGCTGCCGTGGAGGTGAACTGACCATGTATGCGGGTTACGACATGCAGGCGCCGGATGCGAAGAGCGTCCGCGAGCTGCGCCTGGAGATCGAGGAGTTCCACACCGAGTACTGCAACGTGCTCGACCGCGGCGATCTCGACCGGTGGGTCGAGTTCTTCGCCGACGACGCGCTGTACCGGATCACCGCGCGCGAAAATGCGGACGCCGGCCTGCGCGTCGGCCTGGTGTATGCCGAGGGCCGCGGCATGATCCGCGACCGCGCCTTCGCGATCCTGCACACGCAGATGTTCGCGCCGCGCTACATGCAGCACCTGACGAGCAATGTCCGGATCGTGGCCGTGGAGGATGCAGCTGCGGGGGGTACGGGGGGCGGCAGGCCCCCTGTTCCGGGCACCGGCGACGGCAGCCTCATCAAGGCGCAGTCGAACTACCTGCTCCTGCAGACGCTGGTCGAAGGCCCGACTACGATCCACCAGTCGGGCCGCTACTTCGACACGTTCGTGCGCGACAAGGGGCGCCTGCTGATCCGCGAGCGCCAGTGCATCTACGACACGGTGCTGATCGCCAACGACCTGGTCTACCCGGTCTAGTCGGAACGCAAAGTGGCGCGCCCGTACTCCTCGTTCGCTTCGATCAGGCGCACCAGCGTGGCCATGAAGAGGTCGCGCTCCTTTTGCGTGAGAGGCGCGAGCAGGCGGTCCTGCGAGCGCTGCATCGCCGGAAAGAGGCTGGTCATCAATGCGCGCCCCTTGGGCGTGAGCGAGGCAAGGCGCGCGCGGCGGTCGGCGGGATTCGCCTTGCGCCGGACAAGCCTGCGCGCCTCGAGCCGCGAGAGGACTTCGGCCACGTTGGTCCGGTCGATGCCGATCTCGTCGGCCAGCGTCTGCTGGTCCTGTTCGCCGCGGATCGACAGCGCCGTGAGCACGCTGTATTGCACCGGGGTCACGTTGGCGTGGCCGAGTTCTTCCGACCACAGGGCATAGTTGATCTGATGAAGCAGGCGCACCAGGTATCCCGGACGCGACCACAGAGGCAGGCGCGGCTCGAGCGTGGCCGCGTCGGTGCTCCTGGCATTGCGGGCGGGGCGGGCCATCGGGTGCGGTCGGTGACGCGATCAGCGGCGCATTCAGTGAAAATACGAGCCGCCGTCGATCACCAGCGTCTGGCCGGTGATGAAGGCGGAATCCGGTCCCGAGAAGAACACCGCCGCGCCGACGACATCTTCCGGATACATGTCGCGCGCGAGGGAGCGGCCGGCGATCGACGGGCCGCGCACTTTTTCCATGAGCGCCGGGTTGTTTTCGACGTTCTCGGAGAGCGTGAAGCCCGGTGCGATCGCATTCACGAGGATCTTGTGCGCGCCGAGTTCCTTGGCCATCGCCCGGGTCATCGAAAGGATCGCGCCCTTGCTCGCCACGTAGTGCAGGTACAGCGGGTTGCCCTTAAACGCGACACCGGAGCACAGGTTGACCACGCGGGCCGCGGAGGACTTCTTCAGCAGCGGGATCGCCGCCTTGGTGACGAGGAAGGTGCCGAGCGTGTTGACGTCCATCACCTGGCGCCATTCGGCCGCGCCGATCTGCTCCATCGGCTTGGGCACCAGCGTGGAGAAGATCGCCGCGTTGTTGACCAGGATGTCGAGGCCGCCGAATTGCGCTTCGGCGAACTGCATTGCCCGGGCCGCGTCCTCTTCGCTGGTGATGTCGACCTCGAGGCCGCGGGCCTCGATGCCGGCGGCGGCCAGCTCGGCGGCGGCGCCCTCCGCGCTTGCGAGGTCGGCGACCAGGATGCGCGCGCCTTCGCGCCCGAGCGCGGTGGCGATCGCCTTGCCGATACCGTTGGCGGCGCCGGTGACCAGCGCGGTCTTGCGCTCAAGCTTCATATGGGCATGCTCGTTGCTAGGGATGCAGGCAGAAGGATTGCGACAAAAGATTAACATGGACCGAATTCCCGTCATCGACATCGAACCCTTCCTTTGCGGAACAGCCGGGGGCCGGGAAAGCGTGCCCGCCGCGGTCCGCAGGGCGGCGGAGGAAATCGGCTTCTTTGCGATCGAAGGCCACGGCGTGCCGCGCACCACGATGGACCGGTTGTACGCGGTCGCGCATGAATTCTTCGACCTGCCGCTCGAGGAGAAGCAGCGCGTCGCGCCGCCGCGGCCGGATTTCCCGCGCGGCTACAAGGCGGTCGGGTTCGAGGCCCTTGCGGCCGGGAATGCACTGGCGACTCCGCCGGACCTGAAGGAGTACTACCACTTCGGGCGCCCGGAGATCCCGGCCGACCCCTATTACACCGGTGAGCAGGGGCGCAGGCACTTCTTCGCAAACCGGTGGCCGGAACGTCCCGCCGGGTTCGCCGAGGCGGCCGACGCCTACTACCGCGCGATGGAAGGGCTTTCGGTCACGCTGTGCCGGATTTCGGCGCTGGCGCTCGGGTTGCCGGAACGCTTCTTCGACGACAAGATCGATCGCCATATCACCGCGGCCCGGATCAACTACTACCCGCGCCAGGACGACCCGCCGGCCGAAGGGCAGTTGCGCGCCGGGGCGCACACCGACTACGGCATGCTGACCATCCTGTCCGGGGAGAGCGCACCGGGGCTGCAGGTGCTGACCCGCTCGGGCGAATGGGTCGACGTGGCGACCGACAAGTACCGGTTCGTCTGCAATATCGGCGACCTGCTGATGCGCTGGACCAACGACCGCTGGGTATCGAATACGCACCGCGTGCTGAACCCTCCCCGCGAGATGGCCCGAGCGTCCAGCCGGATGTCGATCGCCTTCTTCCACCACCCGAATTACGACGCGAAGATCGAGTGCATCCCCGGATGCGCAGGCGACGCGCCGCCGAAATACGAACCGGTCCTGTCGGGCGACTTCCGCGATTACAAGTACGCGGTCACCCGTGCGGCCTCCGGCAACAAGCAGCGCGCCGCCTAGGACCAACCCGATGCAAGCGTTCCTCAAATTCTCCGCCGGCGTCGACACGCTGAACCGGTGGTTCGGCTACGTCGCCTCGTTCTTCGTCCTGCTCGCGTGCGTGGTGAGCTCGGGCAACGCGGGCCTGCGCTACCTCTTCAGCCTCGGCTCGAACGCGTGGCTCGAAATGCAGTGGTACCTGTTCGCGTACCTCGTGATGCTCGGCGCCGCCTACGTGCTGAAGATGAACGAGCACGTGCGGGTGGATCTGCTCTACGGGATGCTCTCGGTGCGCGGCAAGATCTGGGTCGACCTGATGGGATTCCTGTTCTTCCTGATGCCCGCGACGCTCTATCTGCTGTGGCTGTGCGTGCCGCCCTTCCTCGACGCGCTGCACACGGGGGAGATTTCCCCGAACGCCGGCGGACTGGTGCGCTGGCCGGCGCGCCTCGCGCTGCCGATCGGGTTCGCCCTGGTGGCCCTGCAGGGCGTGTCCGAGATCGTCAAGCGCGTCGCGATGCTGTCGGGCCACCTGACGGCCGAAGCCCACTATGAAAGGCCGCTCCAGTGACCTTCAGCGCCGAAGCCATGGCCCCGCTGATGTTCGCGGGGCTGGTCCTGTTCCTGCTGATCGGCTTCCCGGTGGCGTTTTCACTTGCCGCGCTCGGTCTGTCGTTCGGCGTGCTCGGCATCCAGCTCGGCTTCTTCGTGCCGGATTTCCTCGCCAGCCTGCCGCTGCGGGTGTTCGGCATCGTATCGAACGACCTGCTGCTCGCGATCCCGTTCTTCACGTTCATGGGCACGATCCTCGAGCGTTGCGGCCTGGCCGAGGACCTGCTCGAAAGCATGGGGCAGGCCTTCGGTTCGCTGCCCGGAGGGCTCGCCTACTCGGTGATCATCGTCGGCGCGATCCTCGGCGCGATCACCGGCACGGTGGCCGCGTCGGTGATCGCGATGGGCATGATCGCGCTGCCGGCGATGATGCGCTACGGCTACGACATGAAGATCTCCACCGGCGTGATCGCCGCTTCCGGCACGATCACCCAGCTGATCCCGCCCTCGCTGGTGCTGGTGGTGCTCGCCGACCAGCTGGGCAAGTCGGTCGGCGACATGTACGCCGGCGCGATCGGCCCGTCGATCGTGCAGACGCTCTTGTTCATCGCATTCATCTTCGTGGTGTCGATCGTCAAGCCGCACCTGGTGCCGCCGCTGCCGCCGGAGGCGCGCACGCTGCGCGGCTGGGCGCTCTGGAAGCGAGTGCTGTGGGGGATCATCCCGTCGATGGGCCTGATCTTCCTGGTGCTGGGGACGATTTTCATGGGCTTGGCGACCCCGACCGAGGCCGGCGCGATGGGGGCGATGGGCGCGATGCTCCTCGCCGCGCTGCGCGGCCGCCTGTCCATCGCGCTGATGTGGCAGGGCATGGAGTCGACCATGCGCATCACCGCGATGGTGGTCTTCATCCTCGTGGGTTCGACCGTGTTCTCGCTGGTGTTCCAGGGGTTCGACGGCGGGTTGTGGATCGAGCACCTGCTGAGCAACCTGCCCGGCGGGCGGGTGGGCTTCCTGCTGGTGGTCAACCTCTTCGTTTTCGTGCTGGCCTTCTTCCTGGATTTCTTCGAGATCGCGTTCATCGTGATCCCGCTGCTCGCGCCGGTGGCGCAGAAGCTGGGCATCGACCTGGTGTGGTTCGGGGTGCTGCTGTGCGTCAACATGCAAACTTCGTATATGCACCCGCCTTTCGGCTACGCCCTGTTCTACTTGCGGGGAATAGCGCCGAAGGAAGTGCGCAGCCGCGACATCTATCTCGGCGCGATCCCCTGGGTGGGGCTGCAGATCCTGATGGTCGTGCTGGTGATCGCCTTCCCGAACCAGATCACCTACTTCCTCGACAAGGAGGAGGTGATCGACCTCGACAAGGTCAAGATCGAGCTGGAGGCGCCGTCGATCGTGCCTGCGCCGGTCGAGGGGGCGCCAAGCGCCGACGAGGTAATGCAGAGGCAGTTCGAGCGGTCGGCCCGGCCGGACGCCCGAAAGTAGCAAACGTTGTCAAACCAACCGCCGGCTCCAGCCGGTTTGTCCTAGGAGAACGCAATGAAAAGACGCGAGTTTCTGACGAAGGCAGGGGCGGGAGCGGCCCTCGGCGCGATGGCTGCGCCGGCAATCGCCCAGACGGCCTCGGCACCCGTGGTCAAGTGGCGCCTGCAGACCAGCTGGCCCAAGAGCCTGGACACCACCCACGGCGGCGTCGAGGCGATGGCCAAGCGCATCCTCGCAATGACCGAAGGGCGGTTCGAGATCCGCGTGATGACGGCCGGCGAGCTGGTTCCCGGCAACCAGGTGTTCGACGCGGTCGAGAAGGGCACGATGGAGGCTACCCATACGCTGTCGTCGTTCTTCATTGGCAAGAACCCGGCCTTCGCCTTCGACTCCGGCATCCCGTTCGGCCTCAACGCACGCCAGCAGGCCGCCTGGTTCAACTGGGGCGGCGGCGGCGAGTTGCTGCGCGACGTGTTCAAGCAGTACGGCATGATGAACATCCCCTGCGGCAACACCGGCGTGCAGATGGGCGGCTGGTACCGCAAGGAGATCAAGTCGGTCGCCGACCTCAAGGGCCTGAAGATGCGCATCGGCGGCATCGGCGGCTCGATCCTCGCCAAGCTCGGCGTCACCCCGCAGCAGATCCCGCCGGGCGACATCTACCCGTCGCTGGAAAAGGGCACGATCGACGCGGCCGAGTTCATCGGACCGCACGACGACGCCAAGCTGGGCCTGAACAAGGTGGCGAAGTTCTACTACTACCCCGGCTGGTGGGAAGGCAGCGCGCAGAACACGATGCTGGTGAGCCTCAAGGCCTGGGACGCGCTGCCCAAGCCCTACCAGGAAGCGCTGCTGTGCGCCGCGCGCGAGCAGGACACGGTGATGACGGCCGACTACGATGCCAAGAACCCGATCGCGCTCAAGCAGCTCGTCGGACAGGGCACGCAGTTGCGCAGCTTCCCCAAGCCGGTCATGGATGCGGCTTACAAGGCCACGCAGGAAGTCATGGCCGAGCTCGCGGGCAAGAGCGCGGACTTCAAGAAGATCTACGAGCAGTGGTCGAAGTTCCGCGACGACCAGAACCTCTGGTTCCGCGTGGCCGAGTACACCCTGGACAGCTATCGCTACGGCGTTTCGGCAGCGAAGAAGTAGCGGCAGGAATGCAGGGGGGCCGCAGAGCCCCCCTGCAGTTGCGAGACTGGAGGATCCCGAAATGGAACAACCGCACGGCAAGGCCGGGCAGGGCATAGGCGCCCGTGTCCCCCGCAAGGAGGACTCGCGCCACCTGCACGGCCGGGGCCAGTACGTTTCCGACACCGTCGTCCCGGGCCAGCGCGAAGTCGCCTTCCTGCGCAGCCCGGTGGCGCACGGCATCATTCGCGGCATCAGGAAGCCCGCAGGCTCCGAGGGGCGCGTGTTCACGCGCGAGGACCTCGTCGGCGCCGGGGACATCGTGGCGACGTCCACGCTGCCCACCTACAAGCTGTCCGGCCAGCCGCCGCTCGCGCACGGCAAGGTGCGCTTCGTCGGCGAGCCGGTCGTGATGTGCGTGGCCCGCACCCGGGCCGAGGCCGAGGACCTTTGCGAGCAGGTGGAGCTCGACATCGAGGAGTTGCCGGCGCTGGTCGACGCCCACAAGGCGCGCGCGGAAAAGGCGGTGCGTGTGCATGAAGACTGGGACGACAACCTGTTCCTGACGCTGTCGGCCGACAACGGCTTCGATGCGCTGTCGAAGAAGGCGACTGTCGTGGTCAACCGCGAAGTCGAGCTTTCGCGCCAGGCCATGGTGCCGATGGAGGGCAAGGCCGTGGTGGCGTACTGGGACGAGCGCGCCGACCAGCTGATCATGTACTACTCGACCCAGACGCCGCACATCGTGCGCACCGGCATTGCGCAATTCCTCGGCCTGGACGAAGGCCAGGTGCGCATCATCGCGCCGGACGTCGGCGGCGGGTTCGGGTACAAGGTCATCGTGCATCCGGAGGAACTCTCGGTCGCCTGGCTGGCGATGAAGTACCGCAAGCCTTTCCGCTGGATCGAGGACCGCCGCGAGCATCTCGTCTCCGGTGCGAACGCCCGCCAGCACCACTACCGGCTCACGGCCTATGCCGACGACAAGGGCCGGCTGCTGGCGCTCGACGCGGAGATCACGATCGACGGCGGCGCGTATTCGAACTGGCCTTTCACGATCGGCCTGGAGCCGGGACAGGCGACCGGCAACCTGCCGGGCCCGTACGATTTCCAGGGTTATCGCTGCAAGACCTACTGTGTGGCGACCAACAAGCCCGGCTTCATGCCTTATCGCGGCGTGGCGCGCACCGGCGTGTGCTTTGCGATGGAATTGTTGATGGACGCGATCGCCCGTGCGGTGGACCGCGATCCTTACGATGTGCGCATGGAGAACCTGGTGCGCCCCGAGCAGATGCCCTACGACAACGTCGTCAAGAAGCACTACGACAGCGGCAATTATCCGGCGGCGCTCGCGCTCGCGCGGGAAAAATTCGACCACCGGAAGTGGCTCGACCGGCAGAAAAAGGGCGAGCCCGACGGGCGCAAGATCGGCATCGGCTATGCGAGCTACTGCGAGCAGTCGGCGCACGGCACCAGCGTGTTCGCGACCTGGGGCCTGCCGCTGGTGCCGGGCTACGACCAGTCGGCGGTGAAGCTCACGCCCGACGGCGGGCTGGAGGTGCGCGTCGGCGTGCATTCGCACGGGCAGGGCATGGAGACCACGTTCGCGCAGCTGGCGCACGAGATCCTCGGCATCGACGTGCAGAAGATCAAGATCACGCACGGCGACACCGGCACCACGCCTTACTCGACCGGCACCTATGCCTCACGCTCCATCGTCATGGCCGGCGGCGCGACGCTCAAAGCCTGCGAAGAACTGATCCCGCGCATCGTCAAGATCGGCGCGCACCTGCTGGGCTGCAAGGAAACCGACGCGCGCTTCGACAAGGCCCTCGGCGTGGTCGGCCCGGCCGGCAAGTCGGTGGACCTGAAGGAGATCTGCAGCGTCTGGTACCTGCGGCCCGACCGGGCACCGCTCGACGTCGATCGGCGCGGCCTGGAGGTGAGCGTGAGCTATAAGCCCGATCGCGATACCGGCGCCTTCAGCTACGCATCGCACGCAGTGGCCGTCGCCGTCGACACCGAGACGGGCCAGGTCGAGATCCTCGACTACGTGATTGCGGAGGATTGCGGCACGCTGGTCAATCCGATGGTGGTCGAGGGCCAGACCCTCGGCGGGGTCGCGCAGGGCATAGGCACCGCGATGTACGAGGAGATCCAGTACGACGCGAACGGCCAGCCGAACGCCTCCACCTTGGCCGACTACCTGCTGCCCGGGCCGACGGAGATCCCGAACATGCGGATCTTCCATATGGAGACGCCGTCGCCTTACACGATGTTCGGCATCAAGGGCATGGGCGAGGGCGGCGCGATTGCGCCGCCCGCGGTGATCTTCAACGCGGTGAACGATGCGTTGCGCGCCACCGGCGCCGAGGTCAACAAGACGCCGTTGACCCCGCACCGCCTGCTCGAGGAACTCGAGCGGGCGAAGCAGCAGACTGCACCCAAACGGGAGGCTGCATGAAAGCCGCGGCTTTTGAGTACTTGAAACCGCAGGATGTCCCTGGTGCCGTCAAGGCGCTGGCGGGCGCCGCGGGCGAGGCCAAGCCGCTCGGCGGGGGGCAGTCGCTCGGTCCGATGCTGAACCTGCGCCTTGCGCGACCGAAATTGCTGGTCGACGTTTCGCGCCTCGAAGCGATGCGCGCCATCGAGGACAAAGGCACGCACTGGCGCATCGGCGGCGCGGTCACGCATTCGGCCATCGAGGACGCGAAGCTGACCGGCTGCACCGTGATGTCGGACGTGGCGCGCAACATCGCCTACCGCACGATCCGCAACAGGGGGACGATCGGCGGCAGCCTCGCGCATGCCGACCCGGCGGCCGACTGGCCTTTGGCATTGCCGGCGCTGGCCGCGACCATCGTCATTGCAGGCCCGGCGGGCGAGCGCAGCGTGCCGGCGGCCGAATTCATGAAAGGCGCGTTCGCCACCGTCCTTGCCGAGGACGAGCTGGTGGTCGCGGTCGAAGTGCCCAAGCTGTCCGCCGGCGCGCGCTGGGGTTACTGGAAGTTCTGCCGCAAGACCGGCGAATTCCCGGAGTCGAGCGCCGCAATGCTGATGGACCCGGAGCGCAAGATGGCCCGGCTCTGGGTCGGCGCGCTCGATGGCGCGCCGCAGCCGCTCGATGCGCTTGCGGCCGACATCGCAATGCGCGGCACCCAGGCCGTGAGCGAGACCGCGGTCAGCGCCGCACTCGACCTCGCGGCACCCGGGCAGGACCCCGTCAGCCGGCGCCTGCACGTGACCGCGGTGCGGCGCGCAGTCGAAAAAGGAATGTCATGAAGGAAATTCGGTGATGCAACCCATCTCACTCACAGTCAACGGCGAGAAGGTCATCGCCCACGCCGAGCCGAGGACGCACCTCGGCGATTTCCTGCGCGAGGACCAGCGCCTTACCGGCACCCATCTCGGCTGCGAACATGGCATCTGCGGGGCGTGCACCGTGCTGATCGACGGCGCGCCCGCGCGCTCGTGCATCGCATATGCGGTGGCCTGCGAAGGCCGCGAGGTGCGCACCATCGAAGGCTTCGGCGAAGACCCGGTGATGGGGCAGTTGCGCGCCGCCTTCAACCGAGAGCACGCGCTGCAGTGCGGGTTCTGCACGCCGGGCATGCTGATCGCCGCGCGCGACCTCGTGCTGCGCCTGCCGGAGGCCGACGAAGCCCGTGTCCGCATCGAGATGTCCGGCAACCTTTGCCGCTGCACCGGGTACCGGGGCATAGTGCGCGCGATCCTGAGCGTGCTGGAACTGCGCCGCGCGGGGAACGACGCGACCCTCGAAGAAAAGCCCGCGCAACCGGCTCCGGAGTTCAAGCCGTTCCAGGCGGCCGCACCTGCTGCTGCGGCCGCGCCTGCCGCTGCTACGGCTTCGACGCAGAAGGCCGCCGGCACCGTGATCGAGGACGAATTCACGGTCGACCATCCGCTGGCGAAAGTGTGGGAGATCTTCGGCGACATGCCGGCCGTGGCCGCGTGCCTGCCCGGCGCCGAGATCACCGAGCACACGCCGACCTCGCTCAAGGGCAAGGTCAGCACCCGGTTCGGCCCGATGAAAGCCTCGTTTGCCGGCGCCGCCGATCTCGAGCGCGACGAAGCGGCCAAGCGCGGCGCGATCAAGGGCAGCGGCACCGACAGCCTTTCGGGCTCGCGTGCGCGTGGCGACATCAGCTACCGGTTGACCGATGCCGGCAACGGCCGCACCCGCGTGTCCGTGGCGATCGACTACAGCCTGCAGGGGCCGCTGGCGCAATTCTCGCGCGGCGGGCTCGTGAGGGAATTCGTCAGGAAGATGGTGGCGGATTTCGCCGCCAACCTGAATGCCCGCCTGGGCGCGCCCGCGGGCGCCGCGCCGGCCGTGGCCAAGGAAATGAGCATCGACGCCGGCGGCGTGTTCTGGAACTGGCTGGTATCCACCCTCAGGAAGCTGTTCGGCGGCAGCTAGCCGCGGCAGCCGACGTAACCAAGGAGCTGACATGAAATCCTTACGCATTTCGGCAGTTGCACTGGCCTTCGGGCTGGTTGCGGGCGCTGCGCAGGCGCAGATGGAGAAACTCGCGGTGCGCCTGGACTGGACGCCTTGGGGCGTGCAGGCCGCGATACACCTGGCCGCGCAGAAGGGCTGGTACAAGGAGGCCGGGCTCGACCCGGAGATTGAGGACGGCAATGGCTCGGTCACCACGGTGCAGCTGGCCGGCTCGGGCAAGTTCGACATCGGCCACGCGAGCCTCGCGCCCATGATGATTGCGCGCGACAAGGGGCTCCCCGCGCGCGCCATTGCGGTGTTCGCGCGCAAGAGCGACGTCGGCCTGCTGGTGCCCAAGGGAACGGTCAAGTCGATCAAGGACCTCGCCGGCAAGAAGCTGGTATTCACGGCCGGCTCGCTCGAGGCGCCTTTCCTCGACGCCTTCCTTGCCAAGGGCGGCCTCAAGCGCGAGCAGGTGGAGTTGCTCAACGTCGAGGCCTCGGCCAAGGCGACCTCGTACGTGACCGGGCGCGGCGACGGCGTGTTTTCCACGGTGCCGTTCTTCCTGCCGATCGTCGCGGTGAACAGGCCTTCCGACGCGGTGCTGTTTTCCGACTACGGGCTGCAATTCCCGAGCTTCGGCCTCTTGTCTTCCGACGACAAGATCAAGGCGCGCGGCCCGGCGATCCGCAAGTTCGCGAGCATCACCGCCGGCGCCTGGGACTACATCTACGCCGGCCATGAGGACGAGGCGGTGCAGGCGATCGTCGCGGCACGGCCGCAGGCCAAGCTCGATCCCAAGATCCTGCGCGGCCAGATCGATGCGCTGAAGTCGTTCTTTGCCACCGATGCGTCCAAGGGCCTGACGACCGGGCTGATGGCGGACGCCGACTGGGACGCGGCCGTGAAGACGCTCGTCGCGGGCAAGCTGATCCAGGGCGGCAAGGCGTCCGACTTCTATGCGAAGGACATGATCGACCCGGCGCTGGTGAAGAAGACCGCGTCGCACTGACCGTCAGGCCCGCGAAGCCGTAGAGCAAACTATGCCCTTCCGTCCCTCCGCCGCCATCGAAGCCCGCGCGGTGCGCAAGCACTTCGCGCAGGGCGACGTGACCGCACTCGAGGAGGTTTCGCTCTCGATCGCGCCGGGCGAGTTCGTCAGCGTGCTCGGCCCCAGCGGTTGCGGCAAGAGCACGCTCTTGCGCTGCATTGCCGGCCTGGAGGTGCCTTCGTCCGGGTCGGTCGAGGTCAACGGGGTGCCGGTGAAGGATCCGCCGGAAGGCCTCGGCATGGTGTTCCAGCGCGACGCACTCCTCGAATGGCGCAGCGTGATGGACAACCTGATGCTGCCGATCGATTTCAGGCATGGCGATCGTGACGACGTCAGGCAGCATGCGGACAGGCTGCTTGCGCTCACCGGACTGACAGGGTTCGAGGACCGCTACCCGGCCCAATTGTCGGGCGGGATGCGCCAGCGCGTTGCGATCTGCAGGGCGCTGGTCGACGACCCGGTGCTGCTGCTGATGGACGAGCCGTTCGGCGCGCTGGATGCGCTCACGCGCGACCAGATGAACATCGAGTTGCAGAAGATGTGGCTGGCCGAGAACAAGACGGTGGTGTTCGTCACCCACAGCATCACCGAGGCGATCTTCCTCGGCGACCGGGTGGTCGTGTTCTCGCCGCGCCCCGGGCGGATCGCGGACGTGATCGAGGTGGACCTGCCGCGCCCGCGCCGGCTCGCCGTTCGTGCGGCCCCCGAATTCCTCCGCTATGCGACGCACATCCGCAAGCTGTTCGAGGGGATGGGCCTGCTCAAGGAAGATCCATGAAGCGCGACTGGCGCGGCCTGCTGACTGCGAGCCTTGTGCTGGTCGGGGTGTTTGCCGCCTGGGAGATCGGCGTGCGTGTCTTCGGCGTCAAGCCGATCCTGCTCCCGCCGCCGTCGGCCGTGCTGAAGGAACTCTGGACCGACCCCGGTTGGTACATGGGACACGCCTGGTACACGTTGCTCGTGACAATCGGCGGGTTCGCGATCGCACTCGTTTCCGGGGTGCTGCTCGCCGCGCTGATCGTCGAGTCGCGCCTGCTTGAAAAGACCGTTTACGCGCTGATTGTCGGCCTGAACAGCGTACCCAAGGTGGCCATTGCGCCGCTGTTCGTGATCTGGCTGGGCACCGGCGCGGAGCCCAAGCTGGCGATCGCGGTGCTGATCGCGGTCTTTCCGATCGTGATCGACACCGTGCTCGGCCTCAAGTCCGTGCCGCCCGACATCGTCGACCTCGCCCGGACCATGCGCGGCGGGCGCCTTGCCACGCTGTGGCGGATCCGGTTCCCTTGTGCGCTTCCTTCGATCTTCGCCGGCATGAAAGTCGCAGTGTCGCTCGCGCTGGTCGGCGCGATCGTCGGCGAGTTCGTCTCGTCGCAGCGCGGGCTGGGCTACGTGATCCTGTCCGCGCAGGGAACGTTCGACACCGCGCGGGTGTTCGCGGCGATTTTCGTGCTCGCCCTCATAGGCGTCGCGCTGTTCTGGGCGCTGGCGATAGCCGAGCGCGTCGCGATCCCGTGGCATTCGTCGCAGAAGGAGTACGTGCCGACGGCCTGACCGGCCGGCGGCCTTTGCTGTCCCAACCAACCCAAGGAGAAACCATGGCTCTCGTACCGATCGCAAAAGAAGGCAACTTCCTGCACATCTACGACTTCTACGTCGAAAAGGAGAACATCGAGGAGTTCATTCGCCTGTTCAACGAGTTCGATTACGGCCCGAACAACCCGATGCACAAGTCCGCCGCGCAGGCCAAGGATGGCGCGATGTGCCAGGACGTGGACGACCCGACCCACTTCTGGCTGATCGGCGAGTGGAAGGACATCGTCGAGCACGCGCGGATCCGCAAGATCCTCGCCACCGAGCTCAAGCCCGCCTTCGTCGGCATGATCAAGGGCAACGGCTTCGTGCCCAAGTACGCGAAGGTCGTATCAAGCACTCCGCAGCACATCCTCGACGCGGCCGCTGCCTGAAACGTGCAGCTCTACACGTTCTTCCGCTCGTCGACCTCGTTCCGGCTGCGGATCGCGCTTGCGTACAAGGGCATTGCGTACGAGCCGCGGTTCGTCAGCCTGCCGAAGATGGAGCACCAGTCCGCGGATTTCCTCGCGAAGAACCCGCAGGGGCTGGTGCCGGCGCTGATCGACGACGCCGGCCGGGTCTTCACGCAGTCGATGGCGATGATCGAGTATCTCGACGACCTCCATCCCGAGCCGCCGCTGATGCCCAAGGGCGCCGAGGAAAAATGGTACGTGCGCGCGGCGTCGCAGATCATCGGCTGCGAGATGCACCCGCTGAACAACGTGCGCGTGCTCAAGTACCTCAAGGGCTACGGCCTGGACGACGCGAAGGTCAACGGCGACTGGTACCCCCACTGGGTGGCCGAAGGCTTCAGGAGCCTCGAATCATTCCTCGTCACGCAAAAGCGCACCGGCAGGTTCTGCCTCGGCTCGCAGTTCACGATGGCCGACGTGTGCCTGGTCCCGCAGGTGTTTAATGCGCAGCGCTTCAACTGCGACCTTGCGCCCTACCCGACGGTGATGAAGGTGTTCGAAGCCGGCGCGGCGCTCGACGCGGTGAAGAAAGTGGAGCCTTCGACGCAGCCCGACAAGTTCTGACGCGCAGCTTCGCGGCTCAGGTGCCGTTGCCGGAGCCGACCTGGATCCCCCAATGGCCGTCCTGGCAGGTGACGACGTAGAGCGAGAAGTAGTGCCCGATCACCGAGCCGTCCTCGCGGTAGCGGGTGAAGTCCACCGCGACGTGCGCCTTGCCCTCGGTCGCGAACACCACCTCGGTCTTGTCCCACCCGGTGTGGTGCCAGCGGTCTTCGGTGGTGCGCAGGAAATGGGAGAACTCGTAGTCCTCGGGCTTCTCGAAACGCGCCAGGTTGCCCTTCGCACCGATGCGCAAATGCGGGAAATTGAACGCGGCGCGGATCGCCTTGGTGTCGCGCGCGTTGAGCCCCGCGAGGTAGCGGTCGACGACGGCGAGGGCTTCCTCGCCTGCACGGGTACCGGGGATTGCAGTGGCCATTGTCTGGGTCCGGGAGAAGATCAGGTGCGGTAGTCCGTGCCCTTCCTGTCGATCACGCGAAGCAGCGATTCCAGTCCGGTAAGCCCACGCGAGCGGGCCTTCAGCCCTTCATGATGAAGACGAACAGTGCGGCCAGCCCGCACAGGCTGAGCGCGGCGTGCAGCCTTGCCAGGCTTTGCAACTGCCGGTTCAGCCAGCCCGGGTCGCCCTCCGGCCCCGCGACCGCCACCGCGCGGACGAGGGGGATCACCCTGACGATCTGCAGGATCGCGGCCAACCCGAGGATCGTCCCGCCGCCCACCCACCAGAGGGCGCCGCCCGCAAATCCGGCGAGCAGTCCGGCCAACGCGCCGGCCGCGGCAAAGATCGTCTGGATGACTGCCGGCCGGGGATGGGCGGTCACGAGGTAGGCGCCGGCCATTTTCACGCCGCCCTTGGCCGTCGCCGGGTCTTCCACCAGGCTGATGTAGACCGATCCTCCCGCGAACAGCGCACAGAAGCAGATCGCGATGTCCTGGGAGATCGCCTGGAGCATGAGCATTGCGGGGTACATGGGGTCGCTGCCGGTGAAAGAATTGCGCAAATGCTATTTTCGCCGCGCGGCGGCAGCCATGACAAATCTTCCCGCGCGGACGAGTTCTTGCAAACGATTCGCGCGCCGGAGAGGCTTCATGCCCTCATGCCGGGGCCAATCCCCTTGCCTGCAGCACGGCCGTGGCTGCGGGAGATCGCAGGTAAGCGATGAAAGCCTTCGCCGCTTCACTGGCGCCGGTATCTTTGGCGATCGCGGCCGTGAAGACGACTTGCCGGTGCAGTTCGGCGGGCACGGCGCCGGCCACGTCGAGGCCGGGCGCGATCAATACGTTGAGGAGGAAGATCCCGAGCTCGGCCTCGCCGGCGGTCACGGCCCGGACCACCTCGGGCGGTGTGGAGAACGCCTTGACCTTCGCGTTCATCGCCTCGGCGATTCCAAGCGCATCGAACACCCGAAGCACCTGCGTGCCTCCTGCGCTTGCCGGGATCGTGGCGATCGACTGCGCCGCGAGCAGTGCCCGCTTCAGCGCGTCCGGGGTGCCGACGTCGGGCTTGCGAGCCCCCGCGCGGACCGCTACGCCGAGCCCGACTCTCGCGATGTCGGTGGTCGGCACGGAGGCGAAGCGGGCCCGGGCTGCGGAGTCCTTCATTACGTCGACCGGGACGACGCCGAGGTCGAATGGCGCGCCGCCGGTGGCAAGCCCGACCAGTACCGGTGTGGTGCCGTAACGAATCGCGAGCCGGGTACCGGCGGCCTTCTCATACTGCGCGGCGAGCTCGTTGAGCGGGCCGGCAATCGCGCCCCCGGCCAGGATTTGAAGTTCAGCGGTGCCCATTTTGCCCTCCGGCGATACGACAAGCGTCAAGCGCGGCGGCAATGCGGCTGCGGCCGGGCGGGAGTTTCTCACGAAGCGCTTCGAACTTCGCTTCCGCATCGCCAATCGAAGCCAGGCGATGGCAGCATTTTGCCCTGCAATCCAATATTGGCGCGGGGGTGAATGAAAAGATGGCAGCAATACCGGCCCGCCGAAAAGCGACCCCGACACCAATTTCCGCAATTTCCTTGCGGACGTAAACTGCGAGCGTGTCGATCGCCAAGCCCTACCGGGAGCAGGCGCTCAAGTTGCTGCCCTGGATCTGCGTCCGCTGCGCGCGCGAGTTTCCCGCCTCGCGCCTGCGCGAGCTCACCGTGCACCACAAGGACGGCAACCACGACCACAACCCGCCCGACGGCTCGAACTGGGAATTGCTGTGCATCTATTGCCACGAGAACGAGCACGCGCGCGTGACGGATGCGCAGGCCGGAGGCCAGGCGAAGGCGCCGCCGGTGGCACTGGCGAAGCACAAGGCGCTTGAAGGGCTGGCCGACCTGTTGAAGCACCCGAAGAAGCGGTAACCGGCCGCGACGCGCACCACTTGCGGCGACAGCGCTCGGACGGCCAGTGCTGCTCAGCCCTGGCGGTTCATCCGGGGCGCAAGCCGCAGCGCGTTGTCCCGCTCGATCGCGCGCAGCTCGGGCGCGCTGAATCCGCACTCCGCCAATCCTTTCACTGCGTCGACCATGTCGCCGCCGGAGGGAAAATCGGTGCCGAACAGGCTCGCGCTGCCGAGGGCCAACAGCCCGCCGAGGATGCCGCGCCGCGTGGTGCAGCAACGGTCGATACAGGAGAGTGTGGAAGCGTTCATGCGCCGCGATGCTGCTCCGAATGCGAGATCCCGAACCGCCGGACCCGGGCTACAGCATGACTACGCGCACCCCATAGCTTTCGTAGACCGGCGCGGCGCGGCGATCGCAAGTGACGAGTTCGGCATCGTGACCCGCTGCCGTGGCTGCAACCAGGGCGTCGTAGGTAGACCCGCCGGTGACGCGCTGTTCGGGCAGTCCAAGCAGGAATTTCCGAAACTCCGCGACGCCAAGTCGCAGGGGCGAATCGGGAAAGCGCGCCGCGAGGAAGTCGCGAACCAGGTTGCCGGGCGAACGGTGGGGAGCCGGCAGCCGGGTAAGCACCGAGTAGCTCTCCAGCGCGCAGTGTTCGACCAGCCGCAAACCGCCGTCCAGAAGCCTGCGGGCAGGCTCGTGCCTCTCGTGCCACGAGGCGAACGCGGCGACGACGAGGCTGGAATCAGCCGCCTTCAACGCCGCACTCGTTCCAAAGTTTCTCGAACCTGCTCGGCCGTGAGCGGAGGCAATTCGGTATCGGGAACGGCGACCTGTCCCTTGCCACGCTTCTTCAGACGCATGGGCGTGGGAGCGGGCTCGATCACCAGCCGCCCCTCGCCGGCGCGGATATCGAGCGATTGGCCAGGCGTGAAGCCCAGCCCATCGCGCAAGGCCTTGGGGACGACGATCCTTCCTGCGGAGTCCATGGTTGTTTTCATGCCATAAAAATACCATCGAAATGGGTATTCCGGAAGCCGGCCGGGCGCATTGCGCTACGCCAAAAGCCCGATCGTGCAGTTCATGGCCTCGGACGCCGGAACGACAAGGCGTTCGCCGAGCTTCGCCGGCATGAATCCGCCGCGCTCCAGCACGCGTCGCGTCGTGGCGAGATCGCGCACTTTGATCGTGACCATGGCCATATAGGCGTCTCGTGCAATTCCGTTCGCATCGGCCGCGTCGCAGGCGAGGGCACCCAACGTGGTTCGCAAGGTTGCAGGAGTCATCAGTTCCAGCGTTGCCTGACCCATCGGGATGCGCACGATGCCGTCTTCGCCTCGCTTCGCCTTTGTATCGAGGATGCGTTCGTACTTCGCCGCCTCGGCCATAGGGTCCGGCACCGCGATGCCGAAGGATGCAATGCCGATGGCGCCATTGGCGTGGGACTGGAACGGCGGGTGCCAGACGAGGTGCGGCGTCTCGTGCCGGCAGTAGTAGAGGCGTCCGCCTTGCACCGCGCCGCGAGGGAATCGCACCGTGGTGAAGCGGGCTTCCTCCTCGACGCTCGATCCGGGCAGCGTGAGCTTGCGCGAAAGCGGCTGCGGCTCGCCCGCCGGGAAGCCGCGCGCGACCAGTTCGCGATGGATCGCGTCGACGTCGCCCGCCTTGAAGACCAGGCCATCGAGCCCGATCGGCGATTCCAGCAGGTCGGGGCGGATCTTCTGCCCGGCGGGTGGGAAGCCGATCAGTTCGAGGTAGTCGCTCTCGAACACCATCAGGTGGTTGCACGAGCCGGCGGCATGGAAGCTGCGGTCGGTCAGCGTGAAGCCCATGCGCCTGTAGACGGCGGCGGCTTCATCCATCCGTTCGCGCACGGTGATGACGGCATGGTCGAGCGGGCAATGGGTGGGCGAGGTCATGACTAACCGAGCGCCCGATCCTTGTCCACGCAGAGCAGGCGCACGCGGCCCTGTGCCACAAGCTGATCCTTCCCGTCGCGGATCCAGACTTCCCACAGCTGGCTGGTGCGGCCGCGGGTCACCGGCTTCGCGAGGCCGCGCAATTTCCCCGAGCGCACCGCGCGGATGAAGGAGGTGTTGTTCTCCACGCCGACGACGTTCTGCCCGCGCGGATGCGCGACGGCCGCGGCGCCGATCGACGCAAGCGTCTCGACCACCCCGCAATGCACGCCGCCATGGACGATGCCATAGCCCTGATGGTGCTTTTCCGCCACCTCCCATTCGCAGGTCACTTCGTCGGGCGTGGCGGTGAGGATCACGATCCCCATCTCCTGCACCCATCCTGGCATCGCGTTCACCCTGTCGGCCATTTCGTCTGACATGCTTGCTCCGTTTACCGAGTGCGGTTTCGTCCGCCGACAATACCATCCCGCGAGGTGTTCGATTACCATCGGTCGACTTCCGCGGAGGTTCGATGCCACACCTGCTCACGCAAGCGCAGCTGCATCCGTTCACGGGCATGGACGTCGCGTGGCTGGTCGAGACGCGCGCGGCGACCCGGCGCGACCACCCGTTCCTTGTCTGGGAGCCGTTCGAAGGTCCCGCGGAGACGATCACCTACGGCCAGTTCCACGCGCGCATCGGCCGGATTGCCGGCGGCCTGCTGCATCGCGGCGTACGTCGCGGCGATTGCGTGCTGATCCACATGGAGAACTGCCCCGAGGCGCTGCTGGCGTGGTACGCCTGCGCGTGGATCGGCGCCGTTGCTGTGACGACCAATGCGCGCGCTGCGGGCGACGAACTGGCGTACTACGCGGACCACTGCGGCGCGGTGGGCGGCATCACGCAACCCAAGTTCGCCGAGCTGGTTGCGGACAACTGCACGGGGTTGCACTGGGTCGTCGTCACGGCGACCGACAGCGGTGCGGCGCCGCTGAGGCAGCCCGAGCGCGCCGCGAGCTTCGAGTCGCTTGATGCCGAGGCGCCGGCACGATCTGCGCCCGATCCGCTCGCGCCGTGCAGCGTGCAGTACACCTCGGGAACCACGTCGCGGCCCAAGGGCGTTCTATGGACGCATGCCAACGCGCTGTGGGGCGCGCGCATCAACGCCGCGCACGAGGACCTGCGGCCGGAGGACGTGCACCTCGTCTTCCTGCCGCTCTTCCACACCAACGCGCAGGCCTATTCGGTGCTCGCCTGCCTGTGGGGCGGTGCGACCGCGGTGATCCAGCCGCGCTTTTCGGCCAGCCGGTTCTGGCCGGTGTCGACCAGGCGGCGCTGCACCTGGACTTCGCTGGTGCCATTCTGCGTCAAGGCGCTTCTCGACCAGGAGGTCCCGCCGGATCACAGCTACCGCTTGTGGGGCAGCGCGGTGAGCGAGCCGCCGACGGACGCGCACTTCCGGGTCAAGACCATCGGCTGGTGGGGCATGACCGAAACCATCACGCACGGCATCGTCGCAAACCCGCGTTTGCCCAACCCCTCGATGACCATCGGCCGGCCGGCGCCCGAATACGAAATCGCGATCGTCGAGGACGACGCCGTCCCGGTGCGCAATGCGCGCCATGTCGAGCCCGGCGGCAGCGGCAGCCTGATGATCCGCGGGATTCGCGGGCTGTCGCTGTTCAGGGAGTATCTCGGCAACCCGCAGGCCACCGCCGAGAGCTTCGACCCCGACGGCTGGTTTCGCACCGGTGACCGTGTCGTGCTCCTCGAGGACGGCGTGATCCAGTTCGGCGACCGCGCCAAGGACATGCTCAAGGTCGGCGGCGAGAATGTCGCCGCCTCGGAAGTCGAGCGCGTGATCCTGCTGGTGCCGGGTGTGCGCGAGTGCGCGGTGGTGGCGCGCAAGCACCCGATGCTGGACGAGGAGCCGGTGGCGTTCGTGCTGCCGGCGGAATCCGCGCCGGAGAACTTGCGCGACCTGATCGTATCGGCCTGCGTGGCGCAGCTTGCCGACTTCAAGCGTCCGCGCGAGATCCGGATCGTCGACGATCTGCCGCGCGTGACGCTGGAAAAGGTTGCGAAGGCGGAACTCCGGCGACGCCTGGAGGCCGAGACGGCAGGCTGACGCCCTCAGGTCCAGGCAGTCGCGGGTTTCGTACATCACCGGCAGGCGAAGCTGCGCCGCGAGTTCCGGAATTCGCGGCGCAGGGGGACTGCAGTCCGAGCGGGAAAGCCTTCTATTCCGGCTTGTAGTTCACCGCCTTGAGCATCCCGCCGACGGATTGGTAGTCGGCTGCCAGCGATTTCCACATTTCCTCCGGCGTGGGCGGCTTGGCGGTGTTCACGGTCATGCCGATGCCCATCAGCCGATCGCGGACCGCAGGCGTTGCCAGGGCGCGGAGAGTCTCGTCGCGTACACGCTGCTGCGCGGCGGCGGGGGCGTTGGGCAGGGTCCAGAGCGCCACCCACGCGGTCTTGGTCATCTCCCGGTATCCCAACTCGGCAAGCGTGGGCACCTCGGGAAGCACTTGCGAACGCTCCGGCGAGCTCACCGCGAACGCGCGCAGCTTCCCGGACTTGATGCCGGAAAGCGATGTGGCGAGGCCGTCGAACATGAACTGGATCTGGCCGGCCATGACGTCCTGGATGGCCGGGGGCGACCCCTTGTAGCCCACGTGCTGCATGTCCAGGCCGGCGAGCTTGTTGAGCTGCAGTCCCATCACATGCGAAAGCGTGCCCGGCGAGTACGACGCGAAGTTGATCTTGCCCGGATTCGCTTTGACATAGCTCACGAGCTCGGCCATGTTTTTCGGGGGAAGCGCCGGGTAGCCGACGAGCACGAGTCCGCCGCCGGCCACTTCGACCAGGGGCTTCACGTCCTTCAGCGGGTCGTATTTCGGCTTCAGGCTGTGCGGGATTTCGGAGAACAGGCCGTTGACCGACATCAGGTACGTGTGCCCATCCGGCGGAGAAGACAGCAGTGACTCTGTCGCGAGCGCTCCCAGTCCACCCGGCTTGTTGTCGACGATTACGGGTTGGCCGAGGCTCTTCGACAGCCCGTCGCCGACCAGGCGCGCGAGAATGTCGCCGGTCCCGCCCGGAGGCGCGCCGACGATGATCCGGACCGGGCGATTCGACAGCGGCTGCGCGTTCGCAAGGGGAGCAGCCAGCGAAGCGAGAGCGCCGGCAGCGAGCAGGATGAAGCGGCGGAACCGGGCCGCGCCGGATGATTTTTTCGTCTGCATTTTGTCTGGTCTCATCGTCGATGGTCGGCGTTGCGTTCAGGCCGCGCGCCGCAGCGGCGCGCCGCGTTCGCCGGGCTGGCGATTGGGCGCGTAGCCGAGCCGGGCCAGCGTTTGGTCGGCAGTGCGGTAGTGCTCGCCGATCCGGTAGATCTGCCGTGCCTCGTCGCCGGTCGCGACTTCGCGGTACAGCTCGCGCGAAATGCGCACCAGCTGCTCGACCTGCTTCGCGCTGGTGATGCGGTGGCCCTTCCTGCCCCACAGGTTGTCCTCGATGCCGCAACGCACGTGCAGGCCCATCGCAATCGCCATGGTGGTCAGCGGCAGTACGTTGCGCATCAGTCCCTCTACGGTCAGCACTGCGCCCGGGGGCACACGGCGGATGAACTCCATCATGTTGTACGGGTTCGGCCCATCGGAGCCGCCGCCGATAGCCACCCAGTTCAACACCAGGGGTCCGGTATAGACGCCGCGCCGGATCAGGCGTTCGACCGTTTCCAGTTGGCCGGCGTCGCCGAGCATGAAGTGCGGCTGGATGCCCGCGGCTTGCAGGCGCCTGAGGTGCTCCTCGACGAACGCGGGGCCGGAAGGGAACCACATTTCACGATAGGCGTCCTGGTAGGCGGGCAGCGCAAGCGAAGTGCCGGCCACGTCATCGGCGGTAAGCAGCTCGCAGACGTTCATCTGGTTGGTGTTGATCGCGATCGTCACCTGGTCCGGCTTGGGGTCGAGCTCGGCCAGCATGTGGCGGGTATCGTCGCTCAGCCATTTCGCGTCGGCGCCCTCGCCTTCAGGTGCGAACGAAATCGAGCCTCCCACCTGCAGCACCATCTTCGGGACCGCCTCGCGCAACCGGGAAATCATCTCGTTGAACATCGACAGCCGCTTGCTGCCCTTGCCGTCCGCTTCGCGAACGTGGACGTGCAGCACGGTGGCGCCTGCGTTCCAGCAATCCACGGCCTTTTGCACCTGCTCGGCCATCGTGACCGGGATGTCGTCCGAATCGCCGGGCAGGAACTCGGGGCCGTACGGCGCGACCTGGATGACGAGAGGTTGCTGGTTTTCGGGGAGCAGCGAGTCATCGAGAAATTGCATCGTGGATCCTTCGCGGTTGTTGGGTCGAGGGGAGGCTGGGTCGGAATTGTTCCAGCCCGACGGCGAATCGACTTGACATTTCGGGACATTTACTTAACATTTCGGGGCACTGGAGAGGCCGATGATCCCTTTGGTCCGCAGCGCCAGCCTGACCCACTTCGCCGAGATCGCGGAAGAGTGCGGGCTCGAACCGCGCGCGCTCCTCGTCGAGGCGGGGCTGCCTTCGGGTTGCCTGCTCGAGCCCGATTTGAAAGTGCCTGCCGCTGCCGTGGGCCGGCTCCTGGAATTGGCCGCCGCGCGCGGGCGGGAGCCGGCCTTCGGCCTGCGCATGGCCGAGAAGCGCCGCCTGTCCAACCTGGGAGCGCTCGGCCTGCTGGTCCGTGATGAGCCGACGCTGCGCAGCGCGCTCGAATCGCTGGTGCGCCATATCCATCTCCAGAACGAAGCGCTGGTGATGCGTCTCGAGCAGTCGAGCAACCTTGTGGTCATCCGCGAAGAACTTGCCGGCGAAGGGAACCAGCCATTGCGCCAGGCGACCGAATTGGCATTGGGCGTGACGTTCCGCGTCCTCCGCGTGTTCATGGGTTCGGCGTGGCGGCCGCGGCTGGTGTGTTTCACCCATCGCGCTCCTGCCGATCGGGAAGTGCACCGCCGCGTCTTCGGCGAAGCGGTGGAGTTCGTCCACGAGTTCAACGGCATTGTCTGCAACGAGGCCGACCTCGACCGGCCCAGTCCGGGGGCGGACCCAGTCATGGCCCGCTATGCCAGGCAATTGGTCGAGAGCCGCGGCAGCGCCTCCGGGAAGTTCGCCGACCGGGTGCGCGAACTGGCGCTGCTGTTGCTGCCCAGAGGCTATTGCCGGATCGAGGTCGTCGCCCAGCACATGGGCGCCGACCGGCGCACGATCGCGCGCCGCCTCGAATCGGAAAATACGACGTTCAGCGAGTTGGTAAACGCGGTGCGGCAGGAATTGCTGGCCCGCTACATGGAGGACGGTGCGCGCCCGCTCGAAGACGTGTCGCTGCTGCTGGGATTCTCGGCAGCGAGCGCGTTTTCGCGCTGGCACCGCCAGCAGTTTGGCGTCACGGCACGCAAGCGCAGATCGGAGCGATCCTCCCGGCTGGCGTAGTGCGGGCGTAAACTCGTGCCGGACCACAAGGAGCGGCAATGCACATAGGCGTTTTCCACTTCCCCACCGACTACGGCATCGACCCGGGCGAGCTGGCCGAGGCGCTCGAGGCGCGCGGCTTCGAGTCGCTGTTCGTGTGCGAGCACACCCATATCCCGGTCAGCCGCAAGACGCCGTTTCCCAGCGGCGGCGAGCTGCCCAGGCGCTACATGCACACCTACGACCCGTTCGTCGCGCTGTCGTTTGCGGCAGCGGCGACGAAGAAGCTCAAGGTCGGCACCGGCATCGCGCTGATGCCGCAGCGCGACCCGATCGTCACCGCGAAGTCGGTCGCGAGCCTCGACCGGCTTTCGGGCGGCCGCTTCCTGTTCGCGGTAGGCGGCGGCTGGAACGTCGACGAGATGGAGAACCACGGCGCCCGCTACGAGACCCGCTTCAAGCTGCTGCGCGAACGCGTCCTTGCGATGAAGGAGCTGTGGACCAAGGAGCAGGCCGAGTTCCACGGCGAGTTCGTGAATTTCGATCCCGCCTGGCAGTATCCCAAGCCGATCCAGAAGCCGCACCCGCCGGTCTTCCTCGGCGGCGAAAGCGACCATACGCTGAAGCGCGTCGTCGAATTCTGCGACGGCTGGTTTCCGCGGCCGCGCAGCGGCTGGGAGCCCGGCACCGCGGTGGCGCGCCTGCGCCGCGCGGCCGAAGCGGCCGGGCGCGATCCGGCCACGCTGTCGATCACGGTGTTCGCCGCGCCCTCGGATGCCGGGAAACTCGCGGTGTATCGCGAGGCGGGCATCGACCGCGTGCTCCTCGAAGTGCCCGACCTGGGGCGCGACGCGGCGCTGCGGATCCTCGACGAGAAGGCGAAACTGCTGGCGGCTTCCTAGCAGCCGCGAACTTCACCCTTCCCGCGGCCGGGTCGCTACTTTTTCGCCCTCTCGACCACGCCGCGGATCATTGCCGCGGCTTCGTCCGCGCTGAGGTGGTCAGTGTTGATCACGATGTCGTAGTCGGTCGGCACCTCCGCCTCGTGCTGGTAGAAGCGAAGCAGGAATTCGGCCCGGCTCTCGTCGGACTCCTCGACCAGCCGCTGCGCAGTCGTCTTGCCGCGGCCGAGGGCCATCAGGCGCTCCATGCGCGTCTGCGGGGAGGCCGTGACGAGCACCCGCAATACGCCCGGCACGCCGGCCAGCGCGATCGCGGCGCCGTGGGCCACGATGACCGCGTTGCCTTCGCTCGCCGTGCGGCGGATGACGTCGACGATGACCCGCTCGTAGCCGGGCAGCGTGTTCACCGGCTGCGTCACAGGGATGTCCGCGGTCGCGCCCGCCGAGGCAAAGCTTTCGATGATCCGGTCGATCAGCCCCTTGCTCTTGCCGGTCTCCGCCTGCGCGAGGTCCTTCTCGGTCACGCCGACGAGCGTGGCCGCCTGGTCGATGATCTCGTTGTCGACGTAGCGCATCCCGAAGTCGCCCGCGACCATCCGCCCGATCGCCTCGCCGCCTGCGCTGAGCGTCCGCGCGATTGCTATGACTGTGTAGGCCATTGCCGTCCTCCCCCCTTTTTCTTGTATGTTCTCACGGCCGAACCGCCGGTGTTTCCATTTTCATGCCCCGCGCGCGCCACATCAGGTAGTACTCCAGGTCGACCAGCTCCGGCGATCCGTACGGGTAGGCCTCGGCGCGCAGCCCGCTCATGCAGTTGCGCAGGCGCCGCTGCAGCGAGCCGACGCCCTGCCATTCGAGCCGGTATAGCGGGTAGCCGGTGGGATGCGCCTGCGGGATCGGGTTGCCGGCCAGGTGCCGGCCCCAGTTCTGGTCATGGCACTGTGCGCAGGACAGGTCGATCTGGCCCATCTTCCGGTGGAAAAGTGCACGTCCGGCGTCCAGGTTCGGCTGCGCCTGCGGTATGGGCGCGACCGCGATCGGCAGGCCGCGCGACTGCCGCCCGACGTAGACTGTCAATGCAAGCAGTTCCCGGCTCTCGTAAGCGAGCGCGGGGGCTGCCTGCTCGTCCACACGGCAGGCGTTTACGCGCTGCTCCAGGTTCAGGAGCCGCCCGCGCTTCGTGTCGAACGACGGGTAGCGCGCGGCCACGCCCTTCATGCTCACCGCCGCGTCGCCATGGCACTCGGAGCACGCGCGGCCGGCCGCGCCGGCCTTCCTCTTCCACGCGGCTTCGCCTTCGAGCACCCAGAAGGTGGCAGGGTTGGCGGTGTCGTCGTCCTGCATCGCGCGCGTCGACGGCCCCATCTGTTCGTAGCCCGAGCGGCGCACCTCCGGCGGCAGGTCGGCGGGCGGGACGGGCGACGGCGCCTGCGCCCAGCCTTCGGCGCAGGCGAGGGCGAGCCACGCGGCCGCCCGAAACCGCAGTCGGAGGGTTGCCGCCACTCAGGTGACGGTGATCTGGGCCGAAGTCGAAACCGAAAAGCCGTTGTCGCCCTGCCAGTGGAAAGCGAGGGTGCCGCTTTCGGTCGCCACGGTGAAGAAGGCGAAGTACGGGTTGGCGGAGATCGCGGGGCGCACATCGGCGCTGAAGACCTCGACCCCGTTGTAGGTGCAGGTGAACGACCGGATGATGTCCCGCGGGACAGGCACACCCCGCTCGGTGCGCCGGTAGCCGGTCTCCATGTTGTGCGACACGAGCGTCCTGATCTCGATGACCTCGCCGCGGCGGGCGGTCTTCGGGACGGTGACCAGTGCGTTCGACACGGTCAGAGGTCCTCCAGGCACGAGGCGATCGTCACGACCGTCTGCGCCGAACCGGACCAGAACGTGCCGTCGCTCATCTCGGCGACTGCGACCAGCGTCTGCGTGTCGGCGAGCCGCACGCGCGTGTGCACGCTTGCGCGCCCCGCGCGCGGCCCGAGGCGGACCGACAGGACGACGGGCTCGGGATTGCGCTCGCTGAAGATGCGGATCGCCTTCACGTGGTCGGCTTCGGTCATCGGGGTGTCCACGTCGACCGAGATCGCCACCGTGTTGCCGTTGTCCACCAAGGGGGGCACCACCAGCTTGACCCGCCCCTTGGTCACCGGCTTCGATCCGACGAATGCGCCGATCGCGATGCGCATGTCCTCCTCGGTGCCGCGCAGGTCGCGGGTCGCCTGCGCGCGTACGCCGGCCGGCAAGCCGGCCGCGGCGGCAAGCGCGGCCGTGGCGGAGAGGAATTCCCGGCGGGTGCGTCTTCTAGTCATCGAGCGTCTTCAGGTAGGCCACCACATCCTCGACCTGTTCGGCCGATAGCAGCGGCTTGCCGCGAAGCGCGGGTGCAACGCGGATCAGGCCTTCGGTCTTGTAGTAGGAGGGCATGAGGGTCGAAGGGTTCAACTTGCGCGAGTCGACGATCCGTTGCCGCAACTGTGCCTCGGTCCACCGCCTGCCTGCGCCCTCGAGGTTCGGCGCGAGGTCGCCCTGGAAGCGCTCTTCCGGAAACGGCCCGCTGTGGCACAGCAGGCACAGGCCCACCTGGCGGTTTGCGACGATGGCGCGGCCGCGCGCCGGGTCCCCTTTGGCCCCGGTGAGCGAATCGCGGATCGAATCCTGCGTCGTATCCTGGCCCGCCGCGGCAGTGGCCGAGAGCAACGCCGCGGCGGCCAGGATCCTGAGCACCGCCTAGACGAGCGTGATGCCGTGGTTCTTCAGCGGGAAGCTGCGGATGCGCTTGCCGGTCGCACGGAAGAACGCATTCAGCACCGCCGGCGCAGCCACGCAGATCGTCGGCTCGCCGACGCCGCCCCAGAACCCGCCCGAAGGCATCACGATCGACTCGACCTTGGGCATCTGCGCGATGCGCATCGAGTTGTACTCGTGGAAGTTGGTCTGCTCGATGTGGCCGTCCTTGACGGTGCAGGCCTGGTCGAACACCGCCGACAGGCCGTAGACGAACGACCCGGCGATCTGGCGCTCGATCTGTGCCGGGTTGACCGCATAACCGGTGTCGGTGGCCGCCGTGATCTTGTGGATCTTGATCTTGTTGCCGTCCCTGACCGAGATTTCCGCGCACGCACCGACGTAGCTGCCGAAGGCCCTGAAGACAGCGAGGCCCTGGTGGTGCCCGGCGGCAGGCTTGCCCCAGGCGCCCTTTTCGGCGACAGCGTTCAGCACCGCGAGCAGTTTCGGGTGGCTGGTGAGCATCTTGCGCCGGAATTCGAGCGCGTCCTGCCCCGCGGCGTGCGCGAGTTCGTCGACGAAGCATTCGAGGAAGATCGCGTTCTGGTTGATGTTCACGCCGCGCCAGAAGCCCGGCGGCACGTGCGTGTTGCGCATCGCGTGGTCGATCAGCAGGTTCGGGATCGTGTATTCCAGCGAATGCTCGCCGGTCGGCCAGAAGCCCTGGAACGAGAACGGGTCCTTGCCCTTGTCGAGGGCCTCGGGCCGCACCGCGGCAAGGATCGACTGTCCCGACAGGCGGATGTGCATGCCGGCAATGTTGCCGCTGTTGTCCAGCGCCGCGGTGAGGCGTGCCTTCATGATCGGGTGGTAGCGGCCGTGCGTCATGTCCTCTTCGCGCGACCAGAGCAGTTTGACCGGTGTGCCGGGCATTTCCTTGGCGATCACCACCGCCTGCGTCACGTAGTCGGACATGCCCTTGCGGCCGAAACCGCCGCCGAGCAGCATCTTGTGCACGTCGCACTTGTCGACCGGCAGTCCCGAGGCCTCGGCGGCCGCGGCCAGCGCGGCTTCGCCGTTCTGCGTCCCGGTCCAGACCTGGCAGCGCTCGGGCGTATAGAGCGCGGTCGCGTTCAGCGGCTCCATGCAGGCGTGGTTCTGGTAGGGGTAGTCGTACACCGCCTCGATCTTCTTGCCGGCGCCCGCCAGCGCGGCCTTGGCATCGCCGTTCTGGTTGTGCACGAAAGCCTGCTCCGCCGACAGGCCTTCCTCGAGCATCTTGTCGATCGTGGCGCTCGACACCTTGTTGTTCGGGCCTTCCTCCCAGACGATGGGCAGCGCGTCGAGCGCGGTCTTGGCCTGCCACCAGGTGTCGGCCACGACGGCCACCGCGGTGTTCCTCACCACCATGACCTTCTTCACGCCTTTCATGCCGGCGACCTTCGACTGGTCGAAGCTGACCACCTTCGAGCCGAACACCGGCGCATCCTTGATCGCTGCCGACAGCATGCCCGGCAGCTTCACGTCGGCGCTGTACTGCTGCTTGCCGGTGACCTTGTCCGCGGTGTCCAGCCGCTTGAGCGGCTTGCCGATGATCTTCCAGTCCTTGGGATCCTTGAGGGTGATGTCCTTGGGAACGTCGAGCTTGGCGGCGGCCTCGGCGAGCTTGCCGTAGCTGAGCCGGCGCTTGGTCGGGCCGTGCGTGACGAAACCGTTGGCCGCGCTGCACTCGGAGACCGGCACTTTCCACTGGTTGGCGGCGGCCTGCACGAGCATCATGCGCGCGGCGGCGCCGCCCTTGCGGACGTAATCGTGCGAGGTGCGGATGCCGCGGCTGCCGCCGGTGCCGAAGTCGCCCCAGATCCGCTTGCGGGCGACGTTGGTCCCGGGCGTCGGGTATTCGGTGGTGACCTTCTTCCAGTCGCACTCGAGTTCCTCGGCGACCATCTGCGCCAGGCCCGTCAACGAGCCCTGGCCCATCTCGGAGCGGGCGATCCTCACCACCACGGTTTCGTCCGGGCGGATCACGACCCAGGCGCCGATTTCAGGCGAGCCGTCGGCCGCGCGCACCACGGTGGGGCCGCCATAGGGCAGGCGCAGGCCGAGGGCGAGGCCGCCGCCGACCGCGGCCGAGCTGACGATGAACTGGCGGCGGGTGATCTTCGGGGTTGCGATTTTCATGGTGTCCCCCTCAGGCCTTGGCCGCGGCGTGGATCGCCTCGCGGACCTGCTGGAAAGTGCCGCAGCGGCAGATGTTCGTGATCGCCGCGTCGATGTCGGCATCCGTAGGCTTGGGCTTCACCTTGAGGAGCGCTGACACCGCCATGATCATGCCCGACTGGCAGTAGCCGCATTGCGGCACGTCGTGCTCTATCCAGGCCTTCTGCACCTTGGTGAGCACGCCCTTCTGCGCAAGGCCCTCGATGGTGGTGATGTTCTTGCCTTCGGCCGCGCTGACCGGCATCGCGCAGGAGCGCAGCGCCTCGCCGTTCATGTGGACCGTGCAGGCGCCGCACTGGGCGACGCCGCAGCCGTACTTGGTGCCGGTGAGTCCGAGCTGCTCCCGGATCACCCAGAGAAGCGGGGTGCTCGGGTCTACATCGACGTTGACTGCTTTTCCATTGATTGTCAGGCGCGCCACTTGAGTCTCCCAGGGTCTGAATACTGCGCTCAAGGCTGCGTTCTCCGCAGCCGTCGTATTGCTGCATGTCTTAGGCCGGTCGCGCGCCGGTGCGAGAGGTGCGCGGCGCAGTACTGTAGTCCGAATGGCGAACCGGCCGCAACTGTCCCGGAAAGGCTTTGCTGCAATGCGCATTGCGCAATATTCCGGATTGGAATAAAGCGCGGCGCCGGGGCGTGGGGGGCTTACACTGCGGGCCTGCTTTTTCACGGGAGAACGCCATGCGCTTGAACCGATTCATGATCCGGCCGCTGGTCGAGCAAGGCCTGCGCGAGGAGCTCAACGCCGGGGACACCACCGGGGGATTCCTGGTTTGGGACGACGACCCGGTCCAGACCGCGCAGATCTACGCCAAGGGCAACGGCGTGGCGTGCGGGCTCCTGTTCGCCGACGAGACGATCAAGCTGATCGACCCGGAGGCGCAGATCGAGCACTGCGTCGAGGAAGGCGCCGAGATCGGGCCCGGCACGGTGCTGCTCAAGATCCGCGCGAAGGCGTCTGCATTCTTCATGATCGAGCGCGCGGCGCTCGACTGGATCCAGCAGCTGTCGGGCATCGCGACCAAGACCCGGCGCTACGTGAACCTCGTCAAGCACACCAACGTGCGACTGACCGACACCCGCAAGGGCTGGCCGGGCCTGCGCATGGTGCAGAAATACGCGGTGCGCGTCGGCGGCGCGCACAACCACATCTTCAACCTGACCAACTGCGTGCTGGTCAAGGACAACCACATCAAGATCGCCGGCAATATCCGGAACGCGATCGAGATCCTGCGTTCGCGCGCGCAGCACACCTTCAAGATCGAGGTCGAGTGCGAGTCGCTCGCGATGGTGCAGGAGGCGCTCGACTGCGGCGTCGAAGTCATCATGTTCGACAACATGGACCTGGACGAGATGCGCGAGGGCCTCAAGCTCGTGAACAAGCGCGCGATCACCGAGGCCTCTGGCGGCGTGAACGAAAGCACGATCGTTGCCATCGCGGAAACCGGCGTGGACGTGATCTCGGTGGGCGACCTCACGCATACGGTCAAGGCGGTCGACATCAGCCTCGACGTGAAGGACATCAAGCCGAGCGCGATCCGCACCATCCAGCGCTTGAAGGCGGCCGGCTGACCATGGCGCGCGCCGTGCGGTTCCGCACGAAGCACGGCATCATCGTTGCGCTCGACGCCGACACGGTCGATGCCTGCAAGAAGACGGTCGAGCAGACGACCCGCGTCGACGGCGTCGTCGGCTACAAGCTCGGCATGACGACCGCGCTGCGGCTGGGCCTGGCCGAGACCGTTCGCCAGTTCCGCGAGCACACCGACCTGCCGCTGCTGTACGACCACCAGAAGGCCGGCCCCGACGTGTTCGACATGGCCGCCAAGTACGCCGCGCTCTGCGCCGAGGCGAAGGTCGACGGGTTGATCCTCTTCCCGCTGGCCGGCCCGCGCGCGGTCGAGGGCTTCGTCGGCGAGTCGATCAAGCAGGGCATCCTGCCCCTGGTGGGTGGTGACCTGCCGTTCCCGGACTTCAACATCAGCGGCGGCGGCTACGTGGCCGACGATGCGCTCGAACGGATCATCGACAAGGCGGTCGAGTGCGGCGCGAACCACTTCGTCGTGCCCGGCAACACCACCGACAAGCTGCGCCATCACTCGGCGCGATTGAAATCCAAATTGCGCGCACCGGTGTTCGTCGTGCCGGGCATCGGCCCGCTGGGCGGCAAGATCGGCGACCTCGTTCGCGCGGCCAACGGCTGCAGCGTCTATGGCGTGGTGGGCCGCGCGGTCTACGGCGCACCGGACCAGGCCGCGGCCGCGCGCTCGCTGGTGGACGAAGCCATGGCGGCGGCCGCCTGATGGCGAAAGCGGTGGGCGCGCAGGACAGGGAGTCCCGGCCGGTGGTGCTGTTCGACTGGGGCGAAACCCTGATGTGGATCCCGGGCATGATCCACGACCCGGACCGGCACCTGGCCTGCGTCGAGCGCATCTACGACGAGCACGTCTGTCCCCACATCGGCGGCGACTGCCCGCAACTGCCGGTGGCGATGTTCATCGAGTATTACCACGAGGCGTGCCGCACGCAGATCGCGGCCTCGAAGCAGACGCAGCGCGAGCACACCTTCGACGACCGGTTCGCGATGGCGCTAGAACTGGCAGGCATGAAGCCGCTGGCCGACCGCACGCTCTATCGCAGGATGTCCGACGCCCTCGGGCGCGAGGTCACGCTGGGTGCGCGGCTGCTCGACGACGCGGCCGAGACCGTCGCGGCGCTGGCCGCGAAGTACCGGCTCGGCGTGGTGTCGAACTATCCGCATGGCCCGGTGGTCGGGGCGACGCTGGAGCGCTTCGGGATGCGGCATCACTTCGAGACCATCGTCGTCTCCTCCGATACCGGATGGATGAAGCCGCACGCCGATTGCTATGCGCCTGCGCTGGCCGCGCTGCCTGCGCCGCCGGGCAGGACGCTGATGGTCGGCGACGACTTGAGGAACGACGTCAAGGGCGCCAAGGCGCTCGGACTGCACACCGCATGGATCGCACCCGACGCAACCGAGATCGCCCCTGAGGTCGACATCCACCTGAAGAGCCTCGCCGAGCTGCCGGCGCATTGCGAGCGGTTGTTTGGATGAAATTCGGCGGATGAGACACCCGGCATGAAGCTGCAGACGCAACTGCTGATCGACGGGACTTTCGCGCCCGCGGCGTCGGGTGAAACGTTCTCGACCGCGAGCCCGATCGACTTCTCGGCGCTCGCCGATGTCTCGAAGGCCGGCGTGGCCGATGTCGATCGCGCAGCGGCCGCTGCGCGGCGCGCGTTCGAATCCGGCAAGTGGTCCGGCATGCAGCCTTTTGCGCGCGGCAAGTACCTGCGCGCGATCGCCGACGGCATCCGCAGGAACGCGGCGCGCATCGCCGAGATCGAAACGCGCAATGGCGGCAAGACGATCGCCAATTCGTTGAACGAGGTCGAAAGCGCGGCCAACGTGTTCGAGTACTACGCCGGCGCAATGGACAAGTTCTTCGGCGACACGATCCCCATGGGTTCGAACGTGCTCGACTTCACGCTGCGCGAGCCCCTGGGCGTGGTGGCCGCGATCACGCCGTGGAATTTCCCCTTCCTCGCCGCGGCGTGGAAAGTGGCGCCGGCGCTCGCGGCCGGCTGCACCGTGATCCTCAAGCCGGCGAGTTACACGCCGCTGACCGCGCTGATGCTGGGCGAGATTGCGCTGGAGGCCGGCGTTCCGGCGGGCGTCCTCAACATCCTGCCCGGGCCGGGCGCGGCGCTCGGCGAGCGGATCGCCACGCATCGCGGCATCGACAAGATCTCGTTTACCGGCGAAACGACCACCGGCGCGAAGCTTCTCAAGCTCGGTGCGGACGACATCAAGCGGATCACGCTCGAGCTCGGCGGCAAGAGCCCGAACATCATCTTCGCGGATGCGCACATCGCAAAGGCCGCGGGCCAGGCGGTCAAGGCCGGGTTCGGCAATGCCGGGCAGAGCTGCTCCGCGCGCACGCGGGTATTCGTCGAGCGCTCGGCGGCCGAAGCTTTCACGGAGGCGTTTGCGGCAGCGGCGCGGGACGCGCGTGTCGGCGACCCGCTCGACCCGGCGACCGAGATCGGCCCGTTGGTCTCGAAATCGCAGTGGAATTCGGTCGACGGCTACGTGCAGCTCGGCAAATCGGAAGGCTGCACGGTGGTCACCGGCGGCGGCCGGCCGGAAGGCCTGGCGAACGGGGCTTACTACGCACCTACGATCCTCTCCGGGGCGAAGAACTCGATGCGCGTGGCGCAGGAGGAGATCTTCGGCCCGGTGGTGGTCGTGATTCCCTTCGATACGGAGGCGGAGGCGGTGCAGCTGGCCAACGATAGCCCGTACGGCCTGAACGGCTCGGTGTGGACCCGCAATCTCGCGCGCGGACTGCGCGTCGCGCGGGCGCTGCGCACCGGCATGGTCAGCGTAAACTCGCATGGCAGCGCGAGCCGCTACGGCTACTTCGCGCCTTTCGGCGGCTACAAGAAATCGGGGCTGGGGCGCGAACTCGGCATGCATGCGTTGTCGCTCTACACCGAAGTGAAGAACGTTTTCGTGGACCTGGAGGACTAGTGGCGGACAGGACGATTGCAATCGTCGGCGGCACTCTGATCGACGGCAGCGGGCGCGATCCGGTCAGGAACGCGACCGTGATCGTCGAGGGAGAGCGGATCGCGGCCGTGGGCGCAGGGCTCTCCGCCCCCAAGGGCGCGCAGGTGATCGATGCGGCCGGCCGCACGATCCTGCCGGGCATGATCGACTGCCACGTTCACGGCACCTATCGTGCGCGCGACATGCGCCAGCACCTGCTGAATGCGCCTACCTACAACGTTCTGCGTTCCACGGCGGTGCTGAAGGAAACCCTCGCCTGCGGCGTGACGACGGCGCGCGACATGGGCGGCGCGGATGCAGGTTTCCGGGAGGCGATTGCCGAAGGCTACGTCGAGGGCCCGCGGCTGCTGATCTCGATCGCGATGATTTCGCAGACCGGCGGGCACGGTGATGCGTGGGTGCCTGCGGGCCTCAGGGTGCAGAAGCGCGCCTGGCTGCCGAGCCCGGTGGCCGACGGTGTCGACGAAGTGCGGCGGCTGGTGCGGCACGTGCTGATGGCGGGCGCCGACTTCATCAAGATCTGCGCCACCGGCGGGATCACCTCGGTGACCGACTCGTGGGACGAGCCGCAGTTCACGCTGGAGGAGATCAAGGTGGCGGTGACCGAGGCGGCGATGCGCAGGAAGACGGTCGCGGTGCACGCCGAGGGCGTCGATGGCATCCGCACCGCGCTCGAGGCGAACATCCACTCGCTCGAGCACGGCTGGTTCATCGACGAGCCCTGCGTGGAGAAAATGATCGAGACCGGCACCTGGTGGGTGCCGACGCTCGCGCTGGTGCCGCTGTCCCTCGAACACCGCAAGGCCAACACCGCGTGGGACAAGCAGCAGCTCGCCAACGAAGCCTCCAAGGAACACGACATCTACGAGCGCATGCAGAGGCAGATCCCGCTCTGGAAGCACGCGGTCAAAAAGGGTGTCAGGGTCGCATTCGGCACCGACCAGTCGCACCGGCTGCTGGTGGGCGAGAACCTGGTCGAACTGCGGTTCATGGTCGACTGGCTCGGCATGACGCCGATGGAGGCGCTGGTCGCAGCCACCGGTCGCGCGGCAGAGTGCATCGGCCGCAGCGACGTCGGCGTGGTCGAAGCCGGCCGCTTGGCCGACATCCTCGTGGTGGACGGCGATCCGCTGGCCGACATCCGCATCCTCGAGGAGCGCGCCCGCCTCAAGCTGGTCATGCAGGGCGGCCGCGCCTTCACCAACACACTGTAGGGGTCATCGTGTTTCCCAAGGAACTGCTCGACAAGGCCGCGCGCGCACTGGATGCGGCCAAGGCCAAGGACGTACGCATCGCGACCGCCGAGACCTGCACCGCAGGCCTCGTCTCCGGGTGCCTGACCTCGGTATCCGGTGCATCGAAGATCTTCGAGCGCGGCTTCGTGCTCTACCACGATTCGGCCAAGGCCACCGGGCTGGGCGTCGCGGAAGAAGTCTCGCGCAAGCACGGCGCGGTCAGCGCCGAAGTCACGCAAGGGCTGGCCGAAGGCGCGCTTAAGAATTCCGGCGCCGGCGTCGCGGTAGCGGTGACCGGCTATGCGGGCCCCGGCGGCGGCAACGAGAAGAACCCGGTCGGCACCTGCTACATCGCCGCCGCGCGTCCCGGCTCGCCGACACTGGTGGAGCGCCATGTGTTCCCCGGCGACCGCGACGGAGTGCGCCTCGCCGCCGTCGCCGCCGCGCTCGACCTGATCGTCAAGCGCCTCGCCTGAACACCTAAATGGGGACAGACCACGTTTTCCCGGCTGCAAAACGCGGTGGAAAACGTGGTCTGTCCCCGATTCCGGTGTTGGTGCTGACCGGGGCGTTGGGGGCGGGGAAGACGACGCTGCTGAATGCGGCGCTCAAGGCCGGCGCGATCCGCAACGCTGCGGTCGTCGTCAACGAATTCGGCTCGGTCGGCATCGACCAAACTCTGATCGAATCCTCGAGCGAGGACGTGGTGCTGCTGCCGGGCGGCTGCGTATGCTGCCAGGTGCGCGCCGACCTGGCTGAAGCGTTGCTGCGGCTCGAGCGCGGCGTTGCGCACCGCTCGATCCCGGCCTGCGAGCGAGTCGTCATCGAGACCAGCGGCCTCGCCGAGCCCGGCCCGATCCTGCAGTTGTTCGCCGAATCACCGATGCTGGCGGGGCGCTATCGGCTCGAGGTGGTCGTCACGGTCGTCGATGCGTTGCTCGGCGCGGTTGCGCTCGAGTCCGAGGGCACCGCCTTCCGGCAGGCGCTGTTGGCCGACCGGCTGGTGGTCTCGAAAGCCGAACAGGCCGACCCATCGGCGCTCGACGCGCTGGAAGCCCGCCTGGCGAGGATCAATCCGCATGCCGACCTGGTTCGCGCCCCGCGCGGCGCGGCCGATTCACGCTGGTTCGAGCCGACACTTGCCGCGCACGCGCGCCTGGTGCCTGCCGATGCGCTGCGCGCCGCGCATGACGAGTCGATCGAATCGTTCGTGCTCGAATGGGACGCACCGCAGTCGCTGGCCGCCATCGGCGGGTGGCTGCACGGCCTCGCGGACAGCCACGGCGCAAGGCTGCTGCGCGTCAAGGGCATCGTCTCGGTGGAAGAGCACTCGCAGGCGGTGGCGGTGCACGCGATCCAGCACCTGGTCGCGCCGCCTGAAATCCTCGCGCGGCCCGCCGGGGCGAGCCGCGTGGTGTTCATTACCCGCGGCCTCGAGCCCGGGGATGTGGCTCCGGGATGGCCGAGCGCAGCGCGGGCCGCGCCGGCGCCGCGCCCGTCGCCAGCAGCGCCCACACCGCCTCGGCTGCCGCCGGGAGGCGCTTCTTCCGGCGCAGCAACTCGACCGTAAAGGGGATGTCCCAGTCGACGCCGCCGACGCGGCAGAGGCTGCCGTCGCCGAGGTTGCGCTCTATCGTCGAGCGCGGGAGCCATGCCACGCCGATGCCCTGCAGCGCGAGTTCCTTGAGCACGAAGATCAGCGGGTCGTCGAACAGTTTCTGCGGCCTCACCTCCGGCACGCGGGCCGACACTTCGTCGTCGACCGCGCGGCCGATGAAGGACGACCGCCCATAAGGCAGGTAGGCCAGCGGCGAGCCGGGGATCACCGGGAGCATGTAGCCCGGCATCCCGCGGCGCTGGGGTGCGCAGACCGCGATCATCGGCTCATCGCCGATCTCGATCGCCTCGAGCGAATCGAAACCGGCGGGCCGCGGCAGCGAAGGGTGCCGGTAGGAGAGCGCGAGGTCCGCCTCGCCGGCCACGTAGCGCTCGGCGACTTCGTCGATCCGCTTGACCGAGCCGCGCCCGACGATCGGCCCGATCTCGCGATTCAACCGCGCGAGCAGCGCGGGGAAGATCCCGGCCGAGCATGGCGTCGGCATCAGGAAGGAGACCGTCGGCGCCGACTCGGTCGCATTCGCGCGCATCGAGGCGCGGAAATCCAGCAGCGGCTCCACGCTGCCCACGGCGATCGGCAGCAGTTGCTGGCCGGCGCTGGTGAGCTCCACCGGGTGGCCGCTGCGGTCGAAGAGCGCCGCGCCGACCCAGTCCTCAAGCGCCTGGATGCGGCGGCTGAACGCCGATTGCGTGACGTGGCGCTCCATGGCGGCCTTCGAGAAATTCCCGGTGCGCACCAGCGCGAGAAAATCCTGCAGCCAGTAGAGCTCCACGCCGCTTACCTGACGTCGGCCTGCAGCTGCCCGTTGACGAGGCGCACGCGGTCGCCGGTGCGCCAGGTCGGCGCGTTGGCCATCGGAATCGTGCGGTAGCTGCCGTCTTCCATCCGCACGTAGACTTCGTAGGACTTGGACGTGTGCACGTTCTTCTCGATCTGGTGGCCGGCAAACGCGCCGCCGGCCGCGCCGAGCAGCGCGCCGACGTTCTGCCCCTTGCCGTTGCCGAGTTGCTTGCCGACGATCAGGCCGGTGAGTCCGCCGGCCACGGCGCCCAGTCCGGAGGCGTCGCCTTTCTTCTCGACTTCGCGCATCGATTCGACGACACCGCACTCGTAGCAGATCGGGCGCTGGCCGGCCGCCTGGGGATACTGGCCCTGGGGCGGCGGATAGCCCGATTGTTGCGGATAGCCCTGCTGTTGGGGGTAGCCCTGCTGCTGCGGGTACCCCTGCTGTTGGGGGTACCCCTGCTGTTGAGGATAACCCTGCTGCTGCGGATAGCCCTGCTGCTGCGGGTAACCCTGCTGTTGAGGATAGCCCTGCTGTTGAGGATAGCCCTGCTGTTGCGGATAGCCTTGTTGTTGCGGGTAACCCTGCTGGGGCGGGTAGGCCGGCTGCTGTTGATAGGCCGGCTGTTGCTGCTGCGCATACTGCCCGTCGGCGGGCGGCGGCGTGTACGAGCGGGCGCCGGCGGGCTGCGTATACGGGTTGATGACCGGAGCCTGAGCGCCGGGAGTCGTTGTCTGCGCCAGTGCGGAACCCATCGCCGTGACTGCGGCGAGGGCCAGAAGCTGGGTCTTCATGAGGGTCTCCCGAAAAATTTCCAGATGAGTCATAGGGTACTCCGCAAGGCCACCGTTGGGCGCGCGGCAGTGTTACGAGTTGTTACCTCGAAAATCGTCGGACAGCCGCCTGAACCCGCAGTTCCGCCCCCTTTCCTGACGCTAAACCTCCGGCCGCATCTGCGGAAAGAGGATTACGTCCCGGATCGACGGGCTGTCCGTGAGTATCATTACCAGCCGGTCGACGCCTATGCCGGCGCCTGCGGTCGGCGGCAGGCCGTATTCGAGCGCGCGGATGTAATCGGCGTCGAAGAACATCGCCTCCTGGTCGCCGGCGTCCTTCTTCTTCGCCTGCGCCAGGAAGCGCTGCGCCTGGTCTTCCGGGTCGTTCAATTCCGAGAATCCGTTGGCCATTTCCTTCGCGTCGATGAAGAGCTCGAAGCGGTCGACCAGTTCCGGGTCGCGGTCGGACCGGCGCGCAAGCGGCGAGACTTCCTCCGGATAGTCGGTCACGAAAGTCGGGTCGATGAGGTGCTTCTCGGCGACCGCCTCGAACAGCATCAGCTGCAGCGAGCCCCAGCCGTGATGGTCGTCGACCGCGCCGCCAAGCTGCTTGACGCGCGTGGCGAGGAATCCGCGGTCGCGCAGGTCGGCACCGGCGCTCTTCGGGTCGTACTTGCGGATCGCCTCCGGGATCGGCAGCCGCGCGAAAGGCTTGCCGAGGTCGATCGGGTTGCCCTGGTAGGTGACCCGCTCGGTGCCCAGCGCCGTGCGCGCCGCATTGCGCACCAGCCGCTCGGTGAGCGTCATCATGTACTCGACGGTCTCGTAGGCCGCGTACATTTCCATCATCGTGAACTCGGGGTTGTGCCGCGTCGACATCCCCTCGTTCCTGAAGTTGCGGTTGATCTCGAACACTTTCTCGATGCCGCCGACCACCAACCGCTTGAGGTAGAGCTCCGGCGCGATGCGCAGGAATAATTCCATGTCAAGCGCATTGTGATGCGTCTTGAACGGCCGCGCGGCCGCGCCGCCCGGGATCGGCTGCATCATCGGCGTCTCGACTTCGAGGAAGCCCTCGGCCACCATCGATTCGCGGATCGACTGCACGATCCTCGAGCGCGCCGCAAACACCCGGCGCGACGATTCGTTGACGATCAGGTCGACATACCTCTGCCGGTAGCGGACCTCCTGGTCGGCAAGGCCGTGGAATTTCTCCGGCAGCGGGCGCAGGGCCTTGGTGAGCAGGCGCAGTTGGGACGCCTGCACCGTGAGCTCGCCCTTGTTGGTCTTGAAGAGCACGCCCGACACGCCGACGATGTCGCCGAGGTCCCAGTGCTTGAAGGCTTCGTGCGCTTCCGTGCCGGTGACGTCGTTCGACACGTAGATCTGGATCTTGCCCGAGCCGTCCTGCAGCGTCGCGAAGCTCGCCTTGCCCATGACGCGCTTGAGCACCATGCGGCCGGCCACCGACGCAGCCGGCTTCCTCGCTTCCAGCGCCGGCTTGTCGAGCGGCCCGAACTCGGCGGCGAGCGCCGCCATCGAATGCTCGCGGCGGAAGTCGTTCGGGAAAGCGCCGCCCGCCTCGCGCAGTTTCGCGAGCTTCTCGCGGCGCTCCGCGATGATCTTGTTCTCGTCCTGCGGCTCGGCTTGCGCGCCGCCTTTTTCGTCGCTCATCGTCAGACTCCCTGCTTCAGGCTCGCGGTGATGAAGTCGTCCAGGTCGCCGTCGAGCACGGCCTGGGTGTTGCCGATCTCGACGTTCGTGCGCAGGTCCTTGATCCGCGACTGGTCGAGCACGTACGAGCGGATCTGGTGGCCCCAGCCGATGTCGGTCTTGGATTCTTCGAGCTTGTCCTGCTCGGCCTGGCGCTTTCTCAACTCCAGCTCGTAGAGCTTGGACTTGAGCAGCGCCATCGCCTCGGCGCGGTTCCTGTGCTGCGAACGGTCGTTCTGGCACTGCACGACGATGTTGGTCGGCAGGTGGGTGATGCGCACCGCCGAGTCGGTCTTGTTGATGTGCTGGCCGCCGGCGCCCGAGGCGCGGTAGGTGTCGATGCGCAGGTCCGCCGGGTTGATGTCGACCTCGATCGAGTCGTCGACCTCCGGGTAGATGAACACGCTCGCAAAAGAGGTATGCCGCCGCGCATTCGAGTCGAAGGGCGACTTCCTCACCAGCCGGTGGATGCCGGTCTCGGTGCGCAGCGTGCCGTAGGCGTAATCGCCGGTGACCTTGAGCGTGGCGCCCTTGATGCCGGCCACCTCGCCGTCGGACTGCTCGAGGATCTCGATGCCGAAGCCGCGCTTTTCGCAGAAACGCAGGTACATGCGCTCGAGCATCGAGGCCCAGTCCTGCGCCTCGGTCCCGCCCGAGCCCGCCTGGATGTCGACGAAGCAGTTGGCCGGGTCCAGCGGATTGTTGAACATGCGCTGGAATTCCAGCCGTGCGACCTGCTTCTCGATCGCCTTGACGTCGGCCCCTACGCTTTCGAGCGTGGCGTCGTCGTTCTCCTCGCGCGACAACTCGAACAGCTCGCGCGAATCCGCGAGGCCCGACGCGATCGCCTCGAGGCCGCCGACGATCTCGTCGAGCGACTTCTTCTCGCGGCCAAGCTCCTGGGCGCGCTTCTGGTCGTTCCAGACCGTCGGGTCTTCGAGCTGGCGCGCTACCTCTTCGCGGCGCTGGTGCTTCGCGTCGAAGTCAAAGATACCTCCGCAGCTCGGCCGACCGCGCTTCGAGGTCGGAGAGCAGGGAGGCGAGCTGGTTGATGCGTTCGGCTTCCATGGGGCGGGTGCTTCGGTTCGGGCAGGGGGCGCATTATACAGTCGCGCAACTGGCGTATCCTGCGGGGATGCCGGTTTCGGACGCAGGGCCTCAGCGGGAGCGGACTCACGAAGGGATTCGCGAGGACGCGCGGTCGGGAAAAGTGGTCATGTTCGACCTCGGCGGCGTGCTGATCGAGAACCGCGGGCGCGAGGCGCTGAGCTCGATGCTGCCCCGCCCGCTCCCCGCGCACGAGATGTGGCGCAGGTGGCTCGAATCCGAAGTCGTCAGGCAGTTCGAGCGCGGCCGGATCGCGCCCGAGGAGTTCGCCGAGCGCTTCGTCGGCGAATGGGAAATCGGCCTGGAGCCGTCGGTGTTCATCCGCGAATTCGCCACCTGGCCGCGGGGACTGTACGACGGGGCCGAGGCGCTCGTCATGCGCCTCAGGGGCGTGCACAAGACGGCCTGCCTCAGCAACACCAACGCGATCCATTGGGCGCGCTTTCCGGAACTGCACGATCTCTTCGATTTCCATTTCCTGTCGCACGTGATCGGGCACGTGAAGCCCGACCGCGAGGCCTTCGAGCACTCGCTCGGCAAGCTCGGCGTGCCGGGTTCGGAGGTCTGGTTCTTCGACGACCTCGAGCCGAACGTCGCCGCCGCGCGATCGGTCGGCATGAACGCCTTCCGGGTGGACGGTTTCGGCGCAATCGCGCCTATACTTCGATCCGAGCGGCTGCTGCCGGACCATCAGACGGCCGAGATCCAGAGAGGGAAGCAAAAATGAGATTCTTCTTCCGCAATTTTTCGGGCGTCCTGCTGCTGTTCCTGTTCACGACGCAGGCGCACCCGCAATTGCCGCCGAGCGAAAAGCCGATGTACGGCTCGACCACCGGCAAGCCGAGGAAGCTGTCCGAGAAGGACCAGGCGTTCATCGCGTCGATCGAGAAGGCCGGCAAGACCCGGCAGGCGGTCGCGAAAGACGTGATAGCCCAGGCCTGGGAGGCCTACGGCAGGACCGACTACAAGTCCGCGATCCGCAAGTTCAACCAGGCCTGGCTGCTCGACCCCGAGAACGGCGACGCCTACCACGGCTTCGCGCTGATCTCGACCGTGCGCGACAAGAACGCGGACGAGGCCGAGAAGTTCTTCAAGATGGCCATCGAGAAGCCCGGCGTCAGCGCGAGCGCGTATGTCTCCTACGGGCGGTTCCTGTGGATCGTGGAGCGCCTCGACGACGCGCTCGCCCAGCTCCACAAGGCGCTGGCCGTCTCGCCGACCGCAAGGGACGCGCGGATCCACATCGCGAGGATCTATTACAAGAAGAAGGACTTTACCAAGGCGTGCGAATGGGCCCGCGCGGCCAAGGCCAACTACGACGACATGCCCCCGGATTTCCTCGAGGACATGTGCAAGAAGGGCGGGACCGCGTCGGGAGCGGCGCCCGCCCGGTCCGATCTCGCGAAGGACCGGCCGGTGACCGCGGCAATCCGGTCGAACCGCAAGAAACGGGTGACATGACCGCAAGGATCGTGCGCCTCGGCACCCCGCGGGCCAGGGGCGAGGGCCTGCGGATCGGGACGGTGAGGCGCCCGCCGCGCGGCGTGCCCAGGAGCGAGTTCTCCTCGGGCAACTGGTACGACGTCTGGTACCCGAACCTCGCGCCCTCGGCCGGCCTGGTCAGGCAAGCCCTCGACGCCGCGGACCCCAGGGCCTGGGCTGCGTTCGTGCGCAAGTACCGCGCCGAGATGGCCGAACCCGATGCGAGCCGCACGCTCGACTTGCTTGCCGCGCTGTCGGCGAGCGCCGATTTCTCGATCGGGTGCTATTGCGAGGACGAGACGCGCTGCCACCGCTCGGTGCTGCGCGCATTGCTCACGGAGCGCGGCGCCAGGATTGCGTAGCGCCTAGGGCCCCGGCGGCGCCACGCCGGCGCCTTCGATGCGGTGGCGGGCAAGCGCTTCGGCCACGAAGCCCGAAGACTTCATTTCCTCGATGAAAGTGCGCAGGTAGGCCGCCCCCGCAGCGCGCTCGCGCGGCGTGCCCATCGCCTGGTTGATCACCATGAAGCGCCCGGGGAGCATGCGCACGCCCGGCACCCTCTTTGCGTCCATCTCGAGTTGCTGGCGCACGCCCGCGGCGACTTCGAGCTTCTGCGTCATGAACAAGTCCACCACCGCGGGCGAAGTCGGCGCCTGCACCAGCGTCGCCTGCTTGAGAGTGCGCTTGAGGAAAAGGTCGTACGCGCTGCCGCGGCCGACGGCGACCCGGTTGCCGTTGCGGTCGACCTCGTCGTTGGCGCGGATCGGCGAGTCGTTCCTCACCATGTAGGCACCTTCGATCACGACGTACGGCGGGCTGTAGGCGATATCCACCGCGCGCGCCGGGTCGATGGCGACGAACGCGATATCCCAGCTCCTGGTCTTCACGCCGTCGACGACGCGTCCCGCCGCGGTGTACGGCACGAGCTCGACCGCCACGCCGAGGCGCCGCGCCAGCTCGCGCGCGAGGTCGACCGAGACACCGCGCAATTCGCCGGTCGCGGCCTCCCTGGAGGCGAGGATCGGGTTGCCGAGGTTGATCGCGGCGCGCATCTTGCCGCCGGGCGCGAGTTCGCTGATCGCGTCCGGCGGCGGCAGGCTGGCGCAGCCGGCGGCGAACGCGAGGAGGGCGGCTGCGAGTACGCCGCGAACGAGGGCAGCGGGCGTGGCGTTGGTGCGAACCATCTCAGACCCGCCGCGAGGTGTAGTCCTCGGCAATGTTGTCTTCGTAGTAGGCCGCCGGGTTCGGCGAGGCCACCAGGCGCCGGTGCGTTTCGTGCGATACGCGCAGGTACTGCAGCACCTGGCCGTTGGTAAATTCGATCTCGAGCACCTGGTTGCGCTCGTCGTAGCCGACCGAGCGGATTTTCGAGGAGTTGATGCGCTTCCTTTCCATTCGGCCGCCTATTTCGAGAGCGACGCCGTCCAGGGCGAAGTCACGCCGCCGGTCTCGACTGTACCTTCGATCGTTCCGCCCCTGACCTGCCCGGCGAAGTGCAGCGCGCGGCCGCGCTCGACCGGCAGCCGGAACGAGATCTTCTCGCCGACCAGCTTCGCGTCCTCGATCGGCACTTCGCGCGGGCCCACCCGGGCCATGCCGCCGATCTTCTGCATCTGCTGCTTCAGCTCGAAAGTCACCGGCAATCTGGAAGCCGCCGGCGGGATTTTCGCGCTCCACTGCCCGGCGACCTTCGCCGGCACGACGTAGAGGAAGATGATCGTCGTCGTGACGCCGCTGATCTTGATCTTGTCTTCGAGGTCGAAGACCTTGGTCTGCTCGGGGATCCAGCCGGCGAGTCCGTAGTCGTGCGAGATGATCCGCGTGCCGGGCTTCAGCTCGGTCCTCAGCTTTTCCGAGAGCATGTTCACGGTGTTCGGCAGCAGGTACATCGTGAGCACCGTGGCCTGCGAGATGTCGGTCTTGAAGAGGTCCTGCTTCAGGAACTTCACGCGGTCGGCGATCCCTTCCTGCCTGGCGTCCTCGTTCGACTGCCTGACGAGGTCGTCCTGGATCTCGACGCCGAAGCCGCGCGCGCCGTACACGAGCGCGGCGGTGCGCACGATCCGGCCGTCGCCCGAGCCGAGGTCGATGATGAAATCGGTGGGCCCGACGCCGGCATACCTGAGCATGTCGGCCACCACGCTCTGCGGCGAGGGTACGTAGGGGCCGGCGTTGATCTGCTGGGCGACCGCGGCGGCCATGAAAAGCCACGCCGTGAGCACGCACGCGATGCGCGCGACGAAAGCGGGGGCGACGTGATGCGTAAGCTGCAGGATCATTGTTCTCGGATGCTCGGCTATTTTCAGGAAACCGGTTCGGCGTGCTCGACATTGACCTGCACGCTCTTGAGGCCGTTGTACTCGTTGATGCCCAGGCGGTAGGCCGCGCGGATGCCGTTCCGGCCGGCTCCGGCGAGCGGGACGCCCGCCGAATTGAACCAGATGGCCTCGATGCGCCGCCCGTCCTTTGCCAGGCGCAGCTTCGTGTGCTTGCCGCCGACGATGCGCTGCGACTCGACTTCGAATGTATCGCAGAAGACCGGCTGCGGAAAGCCTTGGCCCCAGATCTGGTCCTCGACCATCTGCGCGACGTCGAGCGTGAAGTAGGCGCTCTCGAGCTCGCCGTCGGTCTCGATCGTCTTTTGCAGCGCCGCCGGCGGGATCATTCCCGCCGCGGCCGCTTCAAAAGCCGCGGAAAAGCGCGCAAGGTCGCTTTCGCGGATCGACAACCCCGCCGCCATCGAGTGGCCCCCGAAGCGCAGGATCAGGTCCGGCTCGCGCTTGGACACCAGGTCGAGGCAGTCGCGCAGGTGCAGGCCGGCGATCGAGCGGCCGGACCCGCGCAGGTTGCCTGCGATGCCGCCTTCGGTCGCGCGCGCAAAGGCGATTACGGGCCGGTGCAACTTGTCCTTGATGCGCGAGGCGAGGATGCCGACGACGCCCTGGTGCCATGCTTCGTTATAGAGCGACACGCCGGCGCCGGGCGTTTCGGGCAGCCCGGTGACCGCGGAAAGCGCTTCTTCCAGCATGCCGCCTTCGATCGTGCGGCGCTCGCCGTTCAGCCGGTCGAGTTCCTGCGCGCAGTTGGCCGCGCGCGCCGCGTCGTCGGTGATCAGGCATTCGATGCCCAGGCTCATGTCGGCCAGCCGCCCGGCCGCGTTCAGGCGCGGGCCGATGATGAAGCCCAGGTCGAATGCGCTCGCCTTGCGCGGGTCGCGCCCGGCGATCCTCATCAGCGCGACCAGACCGGCCTTGCCCTTGCCCGCGCGCAGGCGCTTCAGCCCATGGCCGACCAGGATGCGGTTGTTCGCATCGAGCGGCACCACGTCGGCCACGGTGCCGAGCGCGACGAGGTCGGTCAGCGCCGAGAGATTCGGTTCTTCCCTTCCCTTGAACATCCCGCGGTCGCGCAATTCGGCGCGCAGCGCGAGCATCACGTAGAACATAACGCCGACGCCGGCGAGGTTCTTGCTCGGGAAGCCGCAACCGGGCTGGTTCGGGTTGACGATGCAGGCGGCCGCCGGCAGCTCGGCGCCGGGCAGGTGGTGGTCGGTGATCAGCGTCGCAATGCCGAGCGCATTCGCGCGCCCCACGCCCTCGACGCTGGCAATGCCGTTGTCGACGGTGACGATCAGGTCCGGCTTCCTGTGCGCGGCGAGATCCACCAGCTCGGGCGACAGGCCGTAGCCGAGTTCGAACCGGTTCGGCACCAGGTAATCGACCTGCGCACCGAAGGAACGCAGCGCGCGGATTCCTACCGCACAGGCGGTGGCGCCGTCGCAGTCGTAGTCCGCGACGATCAGGATGTGCTTGCGGTCGCGGATCGCGTCGGCCAGCAGGCGCGCAGCGTCTTCCGCATGGGCAAGCTGCGAGGGCGACAGCAGCCGCGCCGGGTCGGTTTCCAGTTCCGTCACCGACTTGATGCGCCGCGCGGCAAACACGCGCGCGAGCACCGGGTGCAGGCCCGCGCGCATCAGCGCGACGCGATCGGCTTCGGAGTAGGGACGGGTGAGGATTTTCAACGGGCGACTCCAATACTGCCAAGTTTGGATCCCGGGCCGCGCCAGTAGTGCGATTCCATGGAATATGCTGCCATCTAACCGGCCTGCCAGCGGCCCAGCGGTTGCGGCCGGCGCCAGAAATGGCGCTGGTCGTTGCGCGTCGTCTCGAAGGCGCGCAGTTCGGCGCCGTCGGGCACCAGCACGGTCACCATGCCGATGCGCCCGGACTTCAGCGCGGCGAGCAGCGGGGCGAACCAGCGTTCCTCCAGTTCGCCGATGCGCGCGCGCCAGGCCTCGAAGTCGCTCAACGCGAGCGGCAGCCGCAACGCATCGAGCACCACGAGTTGCCTGCCGTCTTCCGGCAGGCGCTCCAGCCAGTCGACCGCATTGCGTGGCAGCGGGCGATGCCGCAGGCCGGCGGCGTGCGCATAGCCCAGCGCCACCGGGTCGTCGGCGGTGACCGACTGGAACTGTGCCGACGCATCCGCGGGCAGGGTGCCGGCGCCCCACAACCAGACGCTGTTCACCACCGGCTCGCCGCGTTCCTCGCGCGCTTCGTTGACCGGGTGCTCGTGCAGCAGCATCTGGATCTCGTTCAGGGTCGAGTGCCAGCGCTTGGCACTGTCCCCTGAGGGCAAGTGGCGGTTGATGTCGCGGCCGGCGACTTCGGCCGGCGTTTCGGTGCGCAGGCCGACGGCTGCGTGGGAACCGAGCCGCACGCACCAGCGCTCGGCGCTGAAGGGGTAGAACGTCAACTCGCCGGCGAAATGCCGGTTGAGCGTTTCGGCGAGCGCCTCGGACTCGGCCGCCTGCAGGCCGAAGGCGGGCGCCGGCACGAGGACGAGCTGGTCGCGATTGAGGCGCAGGTGCGCCGGGTCGGCGCGCATCCAGGTCGCGTCGCCGGCGGCGCCGCCCAGCGCCGCAACCGTGAGCGCGCCGGCAGGGATCTCGGCGTCCTCATCGCCGTCGAACGAACGCGCGAGCCATTGCTCGAGCGAGGCCGGCGCGTCGGTAGAGCGGCGCGCACGGGCGAGCAGCAGCTCGAGCGCCGGCAGGCGCAAACCGGCGATCGATTCGGCGGCCCCTTCGGAGTCTTGCGGCATCAACCCCGGCACGATCAGTTCGCAGTGCACAGGCGCTCCTCGACGCGCGCAAACGCCGGCAGCTCGATGACTCTGGTGCGCGGCCGGCCGCCGAGGACCTTCGTGAGGATGGCGTAGTGGTCGTGGTCGAACCGGCCGCGCGGCGGGGATTCGACCATCGCCGCGAGTTCGTCCTCGGAGCGCGCAGTGCCGAGGTAGCACCAGTTGTGCGCCACGTGGATCTCGGTGGCCTCGCGCCCGGCGTCGGTCTCGACCAGCCCGACCGGGCCGCGATACGGCCATGCCGGCAGCTTGATGCGCGCAAGCGCGGCGGCTACCCGCGCATGGTGCGCGGCGAGCCCTTCCTTGCCGGCGCAGACGCCCGCGCAGCGCCCGACCTGGTTGCGGAAGCACGCGCCGCCGCGCGGCAGCTTCTCGTGGCCGAGGGTCTGCAGGCACAGGCCATGCGCGTCTGCAAGGGCGCGCAACGCCGCGGTCGCCGAGCGCTGGGTGCGGAACAGGCCGTGCATGAAAGGCAGGCTCTCGCCGCCGATCTCCTCGCCGCCTGCGAGGCGCAGGCTCCGGTGCGGCGCCTCGTGCGGCTCGAAGACGAAGGTGAAGAGACCCGCCGCGCGGCGCAGCTTGCGGTTGTGCGCCGGCGACAGCGCCTTCACGAGCTCGGCCTCGCGCAGCAGCGCGCCCAGCTCGCCGCAGGTGCGCTCGCATTCGATCGAGCGCACCTTTTGCGCCAGTTCGGCCTCGCGCGCCGAGCGCACGCCGTCGGCAAAGTGCGCCATCACGCGCGTGCGCATCGACACGCTCTTGCCGACGTAAAGCGGCGCGCCGGATTCGCCGTAGAAGACGTATACGCCCGGCGCCTCGGGGATCGCGTCGATCGCGGCGCGGTCGATCGCCGCCGGCAGCGAAGGCTGCTTCGCGATGGTCCTGGCGGCGGCCGCGACCGCGTCGAATCCGCACTCGCGCTCGGCCACGCCGAGGAACTCCCAAAGCACCTGCGCGTCGCCGAGCGCGCGGTGGCGCGCGCTGCAGCGCAGGCCGTGGCGTTCCATCAGCGCATCGAGATTGTGGCGCGAATGGGCCGGATAGAGCTTGCGCGACAGCCGCACGGTGCACAGCGTGCGGGCGTTGTAGCTGAGGCCTTCGCGCTCGAACTCGCGCTTGAGGAAGCCGTAGTCGAAGCGTGCGTTGTGGGCGACCACCACGCGGCCCTGCAGGCGCTCGAAGAGGTCGCCGGCCAGTTGCCTGAAGGTCGGCGCCCTGGCGACCATCTCGTCGGTGATGCCGGTCAGCGCCTGGATGGTCGCCGGGATAGGCGTGCCGGGATTGACCAGCGTGTCCCATTCGGAGCGCACTTCGCCGCCGTCGACCTCGATCACCGCGATCTCGGTGATCCTGCTGTGTTCCGGGTGCGCGCCGGTCGTCTCCAGGTCGACGATGGCGAGCGGGGCGTCGAGGAGGCCGCCTTGGAGCTTCACCGCTATTCGATCTTGACCCTGGCCGCCTTGATGACCTGCGCCCAGCGGTGGGTGTCCGACAGGATGCGGGCGGTGAACTGCTCGGAGGTGCCGCCCACCGGCTCGGCGCCGACCGAGGCGAAGCGCTCGCGCAGGTCGGGCGACTGCATCGCGGCGATCACGTCGTCGTGGATCTTCGCGACGATCTCTTTAGGCGTGCCGTGCGGCGCGAACATCCCGAACCAGGTGTTCGTGTTGAATTCCGGCATGCCGGCCTCGGCAAGCGTGGGAATCTCGGGCAGCAGCGGCGAGCGCTTGCTCGCGTTGACCGCGATCGGACGGCCGCGGCCCGAGCGGATGTGCGGCATCGCGCTCGCGAGGCTGTCGAACAGCATCGCGATCTGGCCGTTGGCGAGGTCCGGGATCACGAGCGCAGTGCCCTTGTACGGCACGTGCTGGATGTCGGTGCCCGAGATCATCTTGAACAGCTCGGCATTGAGATGCACGATCGTGCCGGGGCCGGAGGAGCCGTAGTTCAGCTGGCCGGGCTTCGACTTCGCATAGGCGACCAGTTCCTTGACCGTCTTCACCGGCAGCGTGGGGCTCACGAGCAGCACGTTCGGCACGTCGGCCACGTGGATGATGGCCGCGAAGTCCTTGATCGGGTCGTACGGCAGCCTGGAGAGCGAAGGGCCGATCGAGTGCGTGCTGGTCGTTGCCATCAGCAGCGTGTAGCCGTCGGGCGCGCTCTTGGCCGCGAGGTCCGAGCCTATGCTGCCGCCGGCGCCCGGCCTGTTCTCGATCACGACCGACTGGCCCCAGCGCTCGGCCAGCTTCTGGCCGACGAAGCGCGCGACCGAATCGGTCGCGCCGGCCGGCGGGAAGGGCACGATCATCTTCACCGTCTTGGTCGGGTAGCCCTGGGCTGCCGCGGCCGTGGCGGCAAGCGCGAGCGCGAAGGCGGCGAGTGCGGTGGAAATCTTCATCGATCGATCCGGGAAGGCGACGGTGGGGGCTGGATAAACGTCCAGTGCCGACTATACCGCGAGCGCAACGAGCTGGACAACGCCGAACGAGAGGATGGACACGCCGGCGACGACGTTGATCGCGCGCAGCAGCCGCGGGCCGCTGCGGGTGCGCAGCCAGCCGGCGCCGAGCGCGAGCATCATCCACCAGAACGCCGAACCGAGCGTGACGCCGAACACCACCATCGACGCCTCGGCATAGCTGCCGCTCGCGGCGAGGCCGAGCCCGGCGAAGATCGCGACGAAGGCGAGGATCGTGGCCGGGTTGGTCAGCGTCAGCGCGAAGGTCGAGGTGTAGGCCACGACGAGATTGCTCGCCGGTGCCGCAGTTTTTCCTTCGGCCGGCGGGTCGCCCGGTCGCGAGAGCAGAGTCTTCAACCCGAGCCAGCACAGGAAGGCGCCACCGATGATGCCGAGCCAGAACTTTTGGGCGATCAGGAAATTCGACACAACGGTGAGGCCAAACGCGGCCACGAACCCGTAAAGCGCGTCCGCCGTGGCCACCCCCATGCCGGACACGAAGCCGAACAGGCGGCCGTGCGCGAGCGTACGGCGAAAGCACAGGATCCACAGCGGGCCGACGGTGGCGGCGAGGAGGAAGCCGAAGGCGAGGCCCTTGAGGAAGCTGGTCGCGAAATTCATGGCCCGATTCTAGGGGGACGGGACCGCCGGCACGGTCGCGATCCAGCCTTCGAGTGGGTCGAGTTCCGCGGGCAGGCCGTAGTTCGCGTCGCGCAGAGTCCACGATTGCGCGGCCTGCAGCGCGCAGAGCACTGCGTCGAGGCGATCGCCGCTGCCGTCGGCGACGAGCGACTCCAGCAGCGCAGGACCGGCGCGAAGCCGCAGGCCGCCCAGCCCCGGCCCGGTGAGGTGGCGCACGATCTCGCCTCGCATCCGGCGGCGCTCGGGCGTCTGCTTGGACTTCGCATCGTTCTTGTAGGACGCGGGGCGCGTGCCGGGATGGAGTGCCCGGCAGACCTGCCGCACCGCGAATCCCGGATAGGCTTCGAGCGCTATCCTCGACCTGTCCCCATCGCGCAGGCCGGGAATATGCACCTCCGCGGCCTCGAGGCGCGGCGCGCCTTCGAGGAACATCAGCGCCACCGGCGGGTTCACCAGCTTGACCGGGCTGTGCGAACCGGCCGCGAGGTCGCCGCACCGGTGCGGATACTTGTCGCCGGCCGGCCGGCGGGCCCGGCAGTCGTCGAGCGCCTTGCGGAACGCCTCGCGGTCGAGTGTGCGGCAATGCCGGACAAGCGAACGCCATTGCTGCGGCCAGCCGAGTTCCCGTACCGCCTCGCGCGGCAGGCCGAACGGGAAATCGAACCCGCCGATCCACGGGCCGGGCCGTTCGAGCCAGGCCTCGAACGCCGGCCAGCTTTCGGCCGCCTCGATACCGGACACCGCCAGCGTGGCGCCGCGCAGCGTGCCGCTCGCGATCGTGATGCACTTGCGGCGGCCGGGCGCGCTGGTGAAATCGACGCCGTGGATCAGCAAGCTAATGCTGCCATTTTCGACACAAACCCCGCATGGATACTGGCATTCGAGCCTAAATACTGCCAGCCGCCGCCTCGGCGAGGGCGCCGGCCGACAGGTTGTGGATGCGGCCGAAGCCGGCCACGAAGCGCGCGTCGCGCACCGCGATCCGGAAGAACGAGAAGTCGGCCAGCTCGAAATTGATCGCGGACTCCGGAAAGCGCCCGAGCCACGCGGTCTTGAGTGAGGCGTGCTCAGCGGCGTCGTTGGCAATCGGCAAGGCCTCGCCGCGCAGGCTGACGCGCTCGAGCACCTGCGGGTCGCGCGCGCCGTCGTCGGTCGCGGCGATCGACAGCGAGACCCGCGGGTCGGCGAGCATGTCCTGCGTGTGCCAGGCGAGCCGGCTCACGTGCAGGTGGAATGCGGAGAAATCGGCGGCCGGCAGGTACAGCACCATCGACACCAGCGGCGCGCCTTGGCGCAGCGTGCCGAGCGCGGCGGTGCGCTGGCCGCGGATCAGGGAGGCGAGAGTCCTGGCGGCATCGGTGTCCATGCGGGCGATTGTAGTATCCTCGACCCGCTTTTCCGGGGGGCGCGGCGCAACGCCCCGCGCAACGCGCCGGACGAAGCCTGTATCCTCTGCGTCGAATCCACGTCCGGGACCCCAGCCCCATTGCGCTACGAACTGCTCGTCGGCCTGCGCTACACGCGCGCCAAGCGCCGTAACCACTTCATCTCGTTCATCTCGATGATCTCGATGGCGGGCATCGCGCTCGGCGTGACGGCGCTGATCGTCGTGCTGTCGGTCATGAACGGGTTCCAGAAGGAGCTGCGCACGCGCATCCTCGGCGTGGCTTCGCACGTCGAGATTTCCGGCACCGGCAACCGGTTGCCCGACTGGCCGGCGGTATTGAGGACCGCCTCGGCCCACCCGCGCGTCATCGGCGCGGCGCCCTTCGTCAACGCGCAGGGGCTGCTTTCGTTCGGCCAGAAGGTGCGCGGCACGATCGTGCGCGGCGTGATCCCCGCGATGGAGGACAAGGTGGCCGACATCGGCGCCCACATGCGCGCCGGCCGGCTGGACGCGCTGAAACCGGGCGAGTTCGGCATCGTGCTCGGCTCGGAGCTGGCGCGGGCGCTCGGCGTACTGGCCGGCGACAAGCTCGTCGTGATCGCGCCGCAGGGGCAGGTGACGCCCGCCGGCGTGGTGCCGCGCCTCAAGCAGTTCACCGTGGTCGGCATCTTCGAGGTCGGCATGTTCGAGTACGACTCGGGCCTGGCGCTGATCCACCTCGAGGACGCGCAGAAGCTGTTCCAGCTGGGCGATACGGTGAGCGGCGTGCGCCTCAAGCTCGACGACCTCTACGCGGCGCGCACCGTGGCGCGCGAGATCATGGCGAACATGGACGCGAATACCTATGCGACCGACTGGACACGCAGCCACGCGAATTTCTTTCGCGCAGTCGAGATCGAGAAGCGCGTGATGTTCATCATCCTGCTGCTGATCGTCGCGGTCGCCGCGTTCAACATCGTGTCCACGCTCGTGATGGCAGTGACCGACAAGCAGGCCGACATCGCGATCCTGCGCACGCTCGGCGCCTCGCCCGCGAGCATCCTGCAGATCTTCATCGTGCAGGGCGTGCTGATCGGCGTGACCGGCACGCTGATCGGCCTGGCCGGCGGCGTGCTGCTCGGCCTGAACATCGACGTGGTGGTGCCTGCGCTGGAGAGACTCCTCAGCACCCGGTTCCTGTCGAAGGACATCTACTACATCAGCGACCTGCCCTCGGACGTACAGTCCATGGACGTGATCGTGATCGGCGTGGTGTCGCTCGCGATCTCGTTCTGCGCGACCGTCTACCCGAGCTGGCGCGCCTCGCGCGTGAACCCGGCCGAGGCGCTGCGCTATGAGTGAGGCGCCGCCGGGCGAAGGCGAAGTCGTCCTCTCGTGCCGGGGCCTGGCCAAGACCTATGCCTCCGGCCCGCTCAACGTTCCTGTGCTGGCGCACGTGGACTTCGACGTCTGCGCCGGCGAACGGATCGCGATCGTCGGGAAATCCGGCTCGGGCAAGAGCACGCTGCTGCACCTGCTGGGCGGCCTCGACGTGCCGACGGCCGGACAGGTGCTGGTGCGCGGCCGGGACCTGTCGTCCATGGGCGAGGCCGAGCGCGGGCGCCTCCGGAACGAGACGCTCGGTTTCATCTACCAGTTCCACCACCTGCTGATGGAATTCACCGCGCTCGAGAACGTCGCGATGCCGCTGCTGATCCGCAGGATGGCCCGCGACGAAGCGTTTGCGCGCGCAAGCGAGGTGCTCGTCGAAGTGGGGCTCGGTGCCCGGCTCGAGCACCAGCCCGGCGAGCTCTCCGGCGGCGAGCGCCAGCGCGCGGCATTCGCGCGCGCGCTGGTCACGCGGCCGGCCTGCGTGCTCGCCGACGAGCCCACCGGCAACCTCGACACGCATACGTCGGATGCGGTGTTCGAAACCATGGTGAAGCTTTCCGAATCGCACGGCACGAGTTTTGTCATCGTCACGCACGACCTCGCGCTGGCCGCGAAGGCGCAAAGAGTGCTGCGGCTCGAGAACGGCGAGTTGAAACCCCCGGCCTAGGGCGCCGCAGGCCCGCGACGACTGCGGGACGGCGTCCGGCCGCCGTGCGGCCGGCGGTTCAGCCCGCGGGCCTCTCGCGCACGATCTTCGAGCGGTCTTCCGACAGCGTCTGGGCGAATTGGTCGCGCAGTTCATTGGACACCGATACGTGCGCGTCGGGCGACTGCTTGTGCACCTCGTAGAGCTTGGCGAGCACTTCGCCGTCGTGCTCGTCGAAGGCGCGCGCTGCGTGCGCCGCGCGGCCCGGATCGCCGCCCACCGCCGCGAGCGCGGCCTCGCCGAGCGCGATCGCGGCGCGGAAGGTCTCGCGCTCGATCACCTCGACGCCGAGGTCGCGCAGTTCGAACAGGTGCCGCATGTCGCGCGCGCGGGAGAGGATCTTCAGGTTGGGGAAATGCTTCTTCGCCAGCGTCGCGAGCCGCGTGGTGGCATCGCGGTCGTCGAGCGCGATGATCAGGAAGTCGGCGCTCGCCGCGCCCGCGGCCTCCAGCAGGTCGAGGCGCGTGGCGTCGCCGTAGTACACCCGGAAGCCGAACTTGCGCGACGCCTCGACGTGATCCGGATCGTCGTCGAGCACCGTCGGGGCGTAGCCGCTCGCGTTCAGCAGCCGCGCCACCACCTGTCCCACCCGCCCCAGCCCGGCGACGATGACCTTGCCGGCCTGCGGGGCATCCGCCGGCGGGCGTTCCTCGCCGCTGCCCAAACGCGGCGCCACCAGCTTGTCGTAGGCGAGGAGCAGGAAAGGGGTAAGCAGCATCGACATCGCCACGGCCAGCGTCACCGCATGCGCCGCGTCGATGTCGATCGCCTCGCGCGCCGCCGCGAGGCCCAGCAGCACGAAGGCGAACTCGCCGCCCTGGGCGAGGAGCAGGATGAACAGCGGGCGTTCGCCCCTGGGCAGCCCCACCGCGGCGCCGATTGCCCAGAGCACCAGCCCTTTCAGCAGCAGCATGCCCGCGATCAGCGCAAGCACCACCAGCGGTTTCGAGAGCAGGACGCCGAAGTCCACGCTCATGCCCACCGAGATGAAGAACAGCCCGAGCAGCAGTCCCTTGAACGGCTCTATCACCGCTTCGATCTCGTGGCGATACTCGGATTCGGCGAGCAGCATGCCGGCGAGGAAGGCGCCGAGCGCCATCGACAGCCCGGCCGACTCGAAGCCCCACGCGATGCCGATCACCAGGGCGAGCGCGAAGGCCGTGAAGATCTCGCGCAGGCGGGTGCGCGCGATATGGCGGAACACCGGCCGCGCGACGTAGTGGCCGCCGATCAGCGTCGCGGCGATCACGCCGACCGCGACGCCGAGGCCCTTCCACGAGAAGCCGCCTTCGGACTGCACGGCGCCCAGCAGCGGGATCACCGTCAGCATCGGGATCACCGCGAGGTCCTGCAGCAGGAGCACCGCGAAGGTCGCCTGGCCGCCCTGCGTGCTCAGCCCGCCGCGGTCGATCAGCGGTTGCAGCGCGAGCGCGGTGGACGAGAGCGCCAGCGCCATGCCGGCGACCAGCCCTACGCGCAGGTCGATGCCGAAGGCAAGCGCGACCAGCACGATCACGCCGATCGAGCCGAGCACCTGCGACAGCCCCACGGTGACCAGGCGCATGCGCATGTTCCACAGGCGCCGCGGCTCGAGTTCGAGCCCGATGACGAAGAGCAGGAACACCACGCCCAGCTCGGCGAAGTGGCGCACGTCCTCGACCTTCTGCACGAAGCCGAAGCCCCAGGGCCCGATGACGATGCCCGCCAGCAGGTAGCCGGCCACCGAGCCGAGGCCCAGGCGGTGGGCGATCACCACAGCGATTACCGCCGAGACGAGATAGACGCTCGCCTGGACGAGGAAGGACGTGCCGTGCTCCATCAGGCCGGATTCGACAGGAAAGCGCGAGTCTAACAGCGCAGTCCGGCCCTCAGGAACCGCACGTCCGGTACGAGGGAAGATGCGCTAACATGTTCGCCATGCGAGCGCTCGGATTCGTTTTCGCAATACTTCTGTGCCTGAGCGGCCCGGCCGCGGCGCAGTCGCCGGTCGCCCGTTCGACCGGACAGATGCTCTACCTGCCGATCTATTCGCACGTCTGGCACGGCGACGTCGACAGCCGCGGCGAGCCGGCCAAGGCGCTGATGTCGGTTTCGGTCAGCATCCGCAACACCGACCCGGCCCGGTCGATCCGGGTGACCTCGGCGCAGTATTTCGACACCGACGGCAAGCGGCTGCGCGAGTATGTGACGGCTCCGCGCACGATCCCGAAGATGGGCACGATGGAGCTCTTCATCCCGCGCAGCGACGACACCGGCGGGTCCGGGGCCAACTTCGTGATCGTGTGGAAATCCGACACGCCGGCCAGCCCGCCGGTCGTCGAAGGGTTCCACGCCAACCTGCCGGCGGGCCGCTCGATCGCCTTCACCACCACCGCGCGCCCGATCCCGCCGGAGTAAGGCAGCGGCGGCGCGCCCTGCTACCCCGCGACCAGCTTCTCGAGTTCCCCGCGGCCCTCCGGATTGACCATCACGATCAGCGTGGTGCCCGGGCCGACCATGAAATCCTGCGGCGGGTTGAACTGCCACTGGTCCCTGATCCGGGCGGCCAGCAGGATATAGTCGGGCGAGGGCTTCACCAGCTCACCCAGCGGACGCCGGGCGAATCCCGCCGGCACGTCGATCTCCTCGACCCGCAGCCGGTTGTCCGAGCGCAGCATCTCGTCGAGGAAGTTGACCACGCCGGGCCGCACCATGCTCGAGGCGATCCGCATGCCGCCGGTGAAATCCGGCGACACGATCGCGTCGGCGCCGACGCGCCGGATCTTCTCCATGTTGCGCACCTCGTGGCAGCGCGCCACCACCCGCACGTTTGGATTCAGCTGCTTGGCCGACAGCGTGATCAGCAGGTTCTTGCTGTCGTCGCCGGTGACCGCGAAAAGCCCGGCCGCCCGCGCGATGCCGGCGCGCTGCAGCAGTTCGTCGTCGGACGAGTCGCCGTGGAGGAAGAGCGCCTTGGGGTATTTCTCGCGAAAGGTTTCGATCGCGCCCTGCGCATCCTCCACCGCGACGAAAGGCCGCTCGGTGACGTGCAGTTCGTGCGCCACGTTGGTCCCGACCCGGCCGATCCCGCAGACGATGTAATGGCCGTCGAGCTTGTCGATGCTGTCCTGCATGCGTCGCCTCCTGAGGACTTCGTTGAGGTCGCCTTCGACGATGAAGGCGGTGAGCTTGGAAGTGGCGTAGGTCACGTTCGCGATGCCTATCGACGCGATGACCATGAGGAAGACCCGTCCGCCGGGCGAGTGCGTGAGGTCGATCGTCTCGCCGAAGCCGATCGTGGCGATCGTGATGAACGTCATGTAGACCGCATCGAGGATGCTCGCCTTGTAGTCCGAGACGATCCAGAACCCGCTCGACCCGACCACCATCACCAGGACGAACATCAGCAGCGGGTTGCGGAACGCCCTGTAAAAGCGGACCGGCAGGCTGTTGGGCTCGAGGCGCATCAGTCGATTTCCTGTCGTTTGGCGGCGCGCTGCCGCCGGCGGGCCCGCCAGGCGAGGCCGACCTGCAGCCGCCAGGCGAGCTTGACCGCAACATAGCCGATCCCGGCCAGCGTCAGCGCAAGCGCGGGCAGGCCCACCGCGAGCGGCTTGCCGAGCGACAGGCACCAGTCGGCCAGGGCGCGCATCGAGTCGCCGAAGTGCAGCCAGTCCATCTCGAACTCCCTCACCGAAACCGGCGCCACGGCCTGGCCCACCAGCAGCGCGCCATACTGGTATGCAAGCACGTAAAGCGGGACGATCGTGAACGGGTTGGTGTACAGCGTCGTCAGCAGCGCCACCGGCAGGTTGACGCGCAGCGGGATGGCGAGCAGCAGCGCGCCCAGCATCTGCAGCGGCCCGGGAATCAGGCCGGTGAACAGGCCCACCGCGACGCCGCCGGCCACCGAGTGGCGGTTCAGGTGCCACAGGTTCGGGTGCTGCAGCCGCGGGCCGAACCGCGCGAGCCAGCGGTGCTCGCGGATCGAATCGTGGTCCGGCAGGTACTGGCGGAAGTATTTGCGGGGCATGGGCCATCCGGGCGTCAGCGGGACCGCGCCTGGATCGTTCAGGAGGTTGCGCCGATTTTACGCGGGCCGACCCGCAAACACGCCCGAACATGCGAATCCCGCCGCCATGACCGCACTGATCGTCGCTTTCGCCTCAGGGGTCTGGTGGCTGCAGCAGCAGGCGGCGCTGCCATCGATGTCGCTTGCGAGCCCGTGGCTCTGGGCGGCGGCTTGCGTGCCGTTTGCGGCCATACCGCGGCTGCGCGCCCCGATACTGATTCTCGCTTCATTCGCGATCGGCTTCGCATGGGCCGCGGGCTGCGCGCATTTTCGGCTTGCCGATCGCCTGCCGGCCGAACTCGAGGGGCGCGACCTCCTCGTTTCGGGCGTGGTGGCGGGCCTGCCGGCCATCGGCGAGCGCAGCGTGCGTTTCGAGTTCGACATCGAAAGCGCACCGGGGTCTTCGGCAAAGTTGCCGTCGAGGGTGATGCTGTCGTGGTATCGCGGGAGCTACGGGCAGTCCGGCGCGCAATCCTCCGACGAAGCGCCGGCTGCGCTCGACGATCCGGGCGCAGTGCACCCGGGGGAGCGGTGGTTGTTCACCGTCAGGCTCAAGCGCCCGCATGGGAGCGTCAATCCCTACGGCTTCGACTTCGAGGCCTGGCTGATGGAACGCGGTCTCGGCGCGACCGGCTACGTCCGGCAGCGCGGCGAACAACGGAGGCTCGGCGAACGAAACTCGGTCTCGGACCGCATCGAGCAGGTGCGCGAGGCGGTGCGTGCGCGCTTCCTCGCGGTGCTCGGCGAGTCGACCACCTCGGGCGTGCTGGTGGCGCTCGCGGTCGGCGACCAGCGGGCGATCGACGCGGACGACTGGCGCCTGTTCAGCCGCACCGGGGTCACGCACCTGATGTCGATTTCGGGGCTGCACGTGACGCTGGTCTCCGGGCTCGTGGCGGCGCTCGTTTCGTTCGGCTGGCGGCGCAGCCCGGCGCTGGTGTTGTGGCTGCCGGCGCGCAAGGCGGCCGCAGTCGCGGCGACGCTTGCCGCACTCGCCTATACGCTGCTGGCCGGATTCGGCGTGCCGGCGCAGCGCACCTTCTTCATGGTGGCCGCAGTGGCCGCCGCGCTCTGGTTCGGGCGCATCGCCTCGCCCTCGCGCGTGCTCGCGCTGGCGCTGCTGGCCGTCGTCCTCGTCGATCCGTGGGCGGTGATGTCGGCGGGGTTCTGGCTGTCGTTCGGCGCGGTCGCGCTGATCTTCTATGTCGCTCACGGCTGGACCGGGCGCGAGTCGTGGGTGCTCCAGTGGGCGAGGATCCAGTGGGCGATCACCGTCGGCCTCGCACCCGCGGCGCTGCTGCTGTTCTCGCAGGTCTCGCTGGTCGGCCCGATCGCGAATGCGGTGGCGATCCCGGTGGTCAGCGGCATCATCACCCCGCTCGCCCTCGTGAGCGCCCTGTTGCCGATCGATGCGTTGCTGCGGCTCGCCGACCTGCTCACCGGATGGCTGATGCTCTTTCTCGAGTGGTGCGATTCGCTGCCGCTTGCGCTTTGGCAGCAGCCGGCGCCCCCGCCGTGGGCCGTGCTGGTCGCAACCGCCGGCGTGGCGTGGTTGCTCGCGCCGCGCGGGATCGCGTCGCGCTGGCTCGGGCTGGTGCTGTTCCTGCCGGTGCTGCTGTGGGTGCCGCCGCGCCCGGCGCCGGGCGAGGCATGGATCACCACGCTCGATGTGGGCCAGGGCCTGGCGGTGCTGGTGCAGACCGCGGACCACGCGCTGCTCTTCGACACCGGGCCGGCCTACGCGGACTCCGACAGCGGCGAGCGCATCATCGCGCCGTTCCTGCGTGCCGTCGGCTCGACGCGGCTCGACGCAATGTTCGTTTCGCACAACGACAGCGACCACAGCGGCGGTGCGCTGTCGGTGATGAGGGACGCGGAGGTCGGGGCGTTCTTTTCCTCGCTCGATCCGGCGAACCCGATCGTGCAGGCGGCGGCCGCACCGAGGCGCTGTCTGCGCGGCGAGCGCTGGCGTTGGGATGGCGTCGAATTCGCGGTGGTCCATCCCGCGCCGGAGGACTACGTGGGCGGCGAGCTGCGCATCAACGACCTGTCGTGCGTGATTCGCGTCGCGACTGCGCACGGGGCGATGCTGCTGACCGCCGATATCGAGAAGGAGGCCGAAGCGTTGATCGTCCGCCGCGAAGGCGCGCAGCTTCGCTCCGACGTCATGCTCGCGCCGCATCACGGCAGCCGCACTTCGTCGACCGCCGGATTCGTTGCAGCGGTGCAGCCGAAGCTGGTGGTAGTTCCTGTGGGCTACCGCAACCGGTTCGGCCATCCGCGCGCGGACGTCCTCGGGCGGTATGCAGAGGCGGGCGCGACGGTGCTGCGCACCGACCTGGACGGCGCGGTGACCGTTCGCCTGGCAGCCAACGAAGTCGACACAACCCCGGCCGGCGGGGTGAACGCGGGCGGCGTCCTCGCCTGGGCCGAGCGCTCGGCGCAGCCCCGGTACTGGCGCGAGCGCCGCCTATAATGGCCGCGCGGAGTCCCTGTGGCCGCAACCAACCGGAGGAGACGTTCATGGCTAAAGGTTCGGAAGGCGTTTACAAGATCGTCGAAGTGGTCGGTTCGAGCAGCACCTCGTGGGAAGACGCGGCGCGCAGCGCGGTGAAGACCGCGTCCAAGTCGTTGCGCGACCTGCGCATCGCGGAGATCACCAAGCTCGATGTGAAGATCGACGACGGCAAGATCACCGCGTTCCGCGCGCGGCTGTCGCTGTCGTTCAAGTACGAGGCGTAACGTCGCGAAGTCGGCCGCAGGCGGGGGCGCGCTCCAGGCAAGCCGCATCGCTCCCGTCCGGCCCCTTTTTCCCGGATGACCATGGAACCCAGACAACACTCCGTCCAATGCCTCTCGCCCAGGGGCCTGCACAAGGTAGCCTACCTCGAATGGGGCGATGCCTCGAACGGCAACGTGCTGGTGTGCGTGCACGGCCTGACCCGGTGCGCGCGCGATTTCGACAACTTCGCGCGGGCGATGTCCGATCGCTATCGCGTGATCTGCCCGGACGTGGCCGGCCGCGGCCACTCGGACTGGCTGGCCGACCCGATGGCCTACGCGATCCCGCAATACGTGTCGGACATGGTGACGCTTGTCGCGCGCCTCAACGTCGAAAAAGTCGATTGGGTGGGCACGTCGATGGGCGGGCTGATCGGCCTCGGGCTGGCCGCGCAGCCGAACACGCCGGTGCGCAAACTCGTGCTGAACGACGCCGGCCCCGTCATCACCAAGATATCGCTCGAGCGCATCGCCGCTTACGTCGGCATCGCGCCGCAATTCCCGAGCATCGAGGCGGCCGAGCAATACATCCGCGCGGTCAGCGCGACTTTCGGGCCGCATACCGATGCCGAATGGCGGTTCCTGACCGAGGTGGTGGTGAGGAAGCAACCCGACGGCAGCTACCGCATGCACTACGACCCGAAACTTGCCGAGCCCTTCAAACACCAGATGCCCGAGAAGGACCTCGAGCTGTGGCCGCTTTACGACGCGGTGCGCTCGCCCGTGCTGGTGGTGCGCGGCGCGCTGTCCGACCTGCTGACGCGCGAGACCTGCGCAGCCATGAAAAGCCGGGGCCCGAAGGCGAAAGTCGTGGAAATCGAAGGCGTAGGCCATGCGCCGACGCTGTTGCACGCCGACCAGATCGCCCTGGTGCGCGATTTCCTCGTCGCGGGCTGATCCGGCGCGGTTCCGCCCACGGTTACACCTTGAAACACATTGTTACCAAACCCCTCAGCCCCCGGGAGGGAAACTTGGTACGCTGATTTCCGTGGATTACCGCACCAACAGCCGAACCGGCGGACATCATGCAAACCAGGCCGAATAGCCGTCTGAAGTACAAGCTCCTGCTTGCCGCACTGCTGCTCGGCGCGTTCGCGAGCGAAGCGGCCCTGGCGCAGCATCGCGGCGGGCATTTCCGGCACGGCCCGCGTGTCGGCGTCTATATCGGTGCGCCGCTGCTGGCCTACTCGTTCTACCGGCCGTTCTACTATCCGCCGTACTACTACCCGCCGGTCGTCGTCGCACCCGCAGTGCCGCCCGCGCCGCCGGTGTACATCGAGCAGCCGCAGGTGCAGCCTCAGCCGGAGCCGCAGTCGATGCAGGGTCCGCCGGACGTGGGGCCGCAGTCCGCAGGCGGCTACCTGTGGTACTACTGCCCCGACAGCAAGACCTATTACCCCTACGTCAAGCAGTGCGCTTCGGCCTGGCAGCCGGTCACACCGCAACCCCAAGGCTGAGACGACGCCATGAACAAGACCCTGAGGCTTACTCCGCTCCTTGCGCTGCTCGCGCTCGGCGCCTGCGCCACCGTGCCCAACGGCCCGGGCGTCATGGCGCTGCCCGGCACCGGCAAGAGCTTCGACGAATTCCGGGCCAACGATGCCGAGTGCAGGCAGTACGCACAATCGCAACTCGGCACCACCGCGAACGATGCCGCAGTCAACAACGGCGTGGCGAGCGCGGCCGTCGGCGCAGGCGTGGGTGCGCTGGCCGGCGCGATGATGGGCGGGCACCAGGGCGCCGGCGTCGGCGCCGGCACCGGCCTCATCGTCGGTGCGGCCGCGGGCTCGGGCACCGGCGCGCAGACCGGGCGCTCGATGCAGCAGCGCTACGACTTCAGCTACCAGCAGTGCATGTACGCGCGAGGCAACAAGATCCCGGTGTACGGGCGCTTCGAAGGGCAGCCGGCCGCGGTGCGGCCCGCGTATGGTCCGCCGCCGAATTACCAGGCGCCGCCCCCGAATTACGCGCCGCCGCCCCCGCCCAACTACGCGCCTCCGCCTCCGCCTCCGCCGCAGGGCTATTACCCGCCACCGCCTCCTCCTCCGCAAGGTCCGGCCGCACGGTAGCCGGATCCGGCCGCCGACAAGCGGCCCGCGGTTCGCCCGCCTGTTTCATCGGGATCCCGATGGCACCGGCGGGATTTTATTTTCGGGGAGGCCCGCCTCGTATAATTCCCGCTTTACGGGCGTAACGAGGCGCCGCATGTATACCCAGTCCATGGATACCCACCCGGAATCGCGCGGCCAGGTCGCAGCCGCCGGCGTGGCCGGGCCCGAGGAGCAGCGCTTCCAGGCCGTCGTCGACGCCGAAGGCAAGATCGAGCCGCGCGACTGGATGCCCGAGGCCTATCGCAAGACGCTGCTGCGCCAGATCTCGCAGCATGCGCACTCCGAGATCATCGGGATGCTGCCCGAAGGCAACTGGATTTCGCGCGCCCCGAGCCTGAAGAGGAAGGCGATCCTGATCGCCAAGGTGCAGGACGAAGCCGGGCACGGCCTGTACCTCTACAGCGCGGCCGAGACGCTCGGCCAGTCGCGCGACCAGATGATGGCCGCGCTGCATTCGGGACGTGCCAAGTACTCGTCGATCTTCAACTACCCGACCCTCACCTGGGCCGACGTCGGCGCGATCGGCTGGCTGGTGGACGGCGCGGCGATCATGAACCAGATCCCGCTGTGCCGCTGCTCGTACGGGCCGTATGCCCGCGCGATGATCCGCGTCTGCAAGGAAGAATCGTTCCACCAGCGCCAGGGCTTCGACATCATGCTGTCGTTATCCAGAGGCACCGCCGAACAGAAGGCGATGGCGCAGGACGCGCTCGATCGCTGGTGGTGGCCGGTGCTCGCGATGTTCGGTCCGCCGGATGCCGATTCGGTGCACTCGGGGCAATCGGCCCGGTGGAAGATCAAGCGCGTCTCCAATGACGAACTGCGGCAGAAATTCATCGACGCCACCGTCCCGCAGGCCGGATTGCTCGGGCTCACGATCCCGGACGACAAGCTGAAATGGAACGAGGCGCGCGGCCACTACGATTGCGGCCCGATCGATTGGGAGGACTTCTGGCGGGTGGTCAACGGTGACGGCCCCTGCAACAGGGAACGCCTTGCCGCGCGGGTCAAAGCCTACGAGGACGGTCAGTGGGTGCGGGACGCGGCGCTTGCGTACGCGAACAAGCAGAAAGCCCGCCAGCACAGGGAGGCGGCATGAGCACCGGCCGTGAGCAGGGCGAAGCAGGCGCCGCCGCCCGGGAGTGGCCTTTGTGGGAAGTGTTCATCCGCAGCAAGCAGGGCCTCGACCACAAGCACTGCGGCAGCCTGCATGCGGCCGATGCGAAGCAGGCGATCCGCATGGCACGCGACGTCTATACGCGGCGCAACGAGGGCGTGTCGATCTGGGTCGTGCCCTCGAACGCGATCACCGCATCCGATCCCGGCGACCGCGAATCGTTCGTCGACCCGATGGCCGACAAGATTTTCAGGCATCCGACGTTCTATGAGTTGCCTGATGAAGTGAAAAACATGTGATGGACGGCGGGATCGAATACGTGCTTCGCTTCGGCGACAACGCGCTGGTGCTCGGCCAGCGGCTCGCCGAGTGGCTGGGGCACGCGCCGGTGCTCGAGGAGGACGTCGCCTCGGCCAACATTTCGCTCGACCTGATCGGCCAGGCGCGCCTCTGGCTGACGCTCGCCGGCAGGCTCGAAGGCAAGGGCCGCGACGAGGACGGGCTCGCCTATCACCGCGACCAGGCCGAGTTCCGCAATTTCACGCTGCTCGAACTGCCGAACGGCGACTACGCATTCACGATAGTGCGGCGTTTCCTGTTCGACACCTGGCATTGCCTTGCGCTCGATGCGCTCAGCCGGTCCGCCGACTCGGACATCGCGGCGATCGCGGCGAAGTCGAGGAAGGAGGCGCAATACCACCGGCACCACAGCGGCGACTGGCTGGTGCGGCTGGGGGACGGCACCGGCGAGTCGCACGCGCGCATGCAGGCGGCGCTCGAGGCGCAATGGCGGTATACGCCGGAATTCTTCGAGACCGACCCGGTGGACCGCGCAATGGCGGACTCGCGCGTCGGCTTCGACGCCGCCGGGCTGCGGCCGGCCTGGCTGGCGGAAGTCTCGACGGTGATAGGCGAAGCCACGCTGGAGATCCCCGCCGGGGTGAAGTACGTATCGCACGGAAAGCTCGGCCTGCACAGCGAGCACCTGTCCTACCTGCTGGCCGAGATGCAGGTCCTGCCGCGCACGCACCCGAACGCCAGGTGGTGAGCACGGCGATGCCCGCATGGTAGACGCCTGGGAAGTGCTGCGCGGCATTCCCGATCCCGAAATCCCGGTGATCAACATCGTCGAGCTCGGCATCGTGCGCGACGTCACGGTCACCGGGGCGAGCGTGCGGGTGGCGATCACGCCGACCTATTCCGGGTGCCCCGCGATGCACGCGATCGAGGAAGACATCGGCGCGCGGCTGCGCGAGTCCGGCTACCGCGACGTCGAGGTGACGCAGCAGCTCTCGCCCGCCTGGACCACCGACTGGATGACCGACGAGGCGAAGGAGCGCCTGCGCGGCTACGGCATCGTGCCTCCCCGGCGCGTGCAGGGCACCGATGCCCATCGCATCCACCTCTTCGCGCGCGGGATCAACTGCCCGCAATGCGGCTCGGAGAACACCGAGCGGCTGTCCGAATTCGGCTCCACGGCCTGCAAGGCGATGTACCGCTGCATCGACTGCCGCGAGCCGTTCGATTATTTCAAGCCCCTGTGAGCGGCCTGCCTTGAGCACCCCCCATTTCCATGCGCTGCGCGTGGCCGACGTCAGGCGCGAAACCGGCGAGTGCGTGTCGCTCGCGCTCGAAGTGCCGCCGGCACTCGCCGAGCAGTTCCGCTTCACGCAGGGCCAGTACCTCAACGTGCGCCGCGAGATCGGCGGCACCGAGGTCCGGCGCTCGTACTCGATCTGCTCGGGCCTGGACGACGGCGAGCTGCGCATCGCGGTGAAGGAAGTGCCGCAGGGGCAGTTCTCGACCTGGGCGAACCGGCAGCTCGCCCCCGGCATGACGCTCGAGGTCATGCCGCCCGAGGGGCGATTCTTCGTGCCGCTGGACCCGGCCAAGGCGCGGCACTACGTGGCGTTCGCGGCCGGCAGCGGCATCACGCCGGTGCTCTCGCTCGCGCGGACGATCCTCGCACGCGAGCCGCGCTCGCGCTTCACGCTGGTCTACGGCAACCGCACGCTCGCGTCGGTGATCTTCAACGAGGCCCTCGAGGACCTCAAGGACCGGTACATGGCGCGCGTCGCGCTCTACCACGTGTTCTCGCGCGACGTGCAGGCGGCGGACCTCTTCAACGGGCGGGTGGATGGGGCCAGGGTCGCGCGGTTCCTCGACACGCTGATCCCGCCGGAATCGATCGACGAAGCCTTCATCTGCGGGCCGGCTTCGATGGGCGACGAACTCAAGGCGGTGCTCCAGGCGCGCGGCGTGCCGGCCACAAGGATCCACCTCGAGCGGTTCGGCGCGCCGCCGGCCGGGGCACAGGCCCGCGGCAGGACGGAGCCCGTCGGCCGCCCGGCGAACGTGACCGTCATCGTCGACGGCCTGCGGTACGGCCTCGACCTGCCCGAAGACGGCCCGAGCGTCCTCGATGCCGCGCTCAAGGCCGGCGCCGACCTGCCCTATGCCTGCAAGGCGGGCGTCTGCTGCACCTGCCGGGCGCGGCTGGTGGAAGGCGAAGTGCGCATGGACGCCAACTACACCCTGGAGCCCGCCGAAATCGCCGCAGGCTACCGCCTCACCTGCCAGTCGCACCCGGTGACTCCCAAAGTCGTCCTCGACTTCGACCAGCGTTAGCCCTGTATTTGACATTAGCTGCTTCGGCAGGCAATTTAGCTGCTTCGGCAGCTAAATCGGGAAGGGTATGGGGCTCTATCGGGCGGAGACGTACCGCGTCGAGGACAGCGTGGGGTTCATGATCACGCGCCTGCGCTCGGCCCTGTTCGCCACCGTGGACCGCGAGGTCGCGCCGTGGGGCGTGTCTTCGGCGCAGGCCGCGATCCTGATCTACATTGCGCACGGCCGCGGCAACCGCGCGGCCGACATCGCCCGCGACTACAGCTACGACACCGGGTCGATGACGCGCATGATCGACCGGCTGGTCAAGAAAGGCCTGTTGCGCCGGGTGCGCGACTCGGAGGACCGCCGCGCGATGCTGCTCGAGCTGACCGCCAAGGGCAGGAAGCTCACCGAGCGCCTGCCGGAGGTCGCGGCCCGAACCCTGAACGGGCTGCTCAAGGGCTTCTCGCGCGCCGAGCTCGACCGGCTGAAGGGCCTGCTCGCGCGGATGCTCGCGAATGCGGAGTGACCGGCTGGCCGGGCTCGTAGCGGCCTGCGCGATCCTCGCGGGGTGCGTCTCGCCGCACGAGCGATCGTCGCCGGCCGAACAGTCGATTGACGCCGGCACGCTCGCCGCCTCCCGCACCCTGGGCGCCGCACCTGCGGGCGAATGGCCCGGCGGGCAGTGGTGGACGGTGTTCGGCGATGCGCAGCTCGACGGCCTGATCGGCGAGGCGCTCGCCGGCAGCCCGGCCTTGCGGGTCGCGCAGGCGCGCATCGCGCAGGCCCGCGCACTCGTCGACGCGGCGCTCGCGAGCGCGTCGCCCGGCGTGACCGGTGGCTTCGACCTGACGCGCCAGCGATTCAGCCTGAGCGGCACCGTGCCGCCGCCGGTTGCGGGCACCACGCGCACCACCGACCGGCTCGCGGTCGACTTCTCATACGAAATCGACTACGCCGGGCGCTACGATGCCGCGATCGCCTCGGCGCGCGCCTCGGTTTCGGCCGCGGATGCGGATGCCTATGCCGCGCGGCTGTCGCTTTCATCGGCGGTGGCGCGTGCCTATTTCCAGCTGCAGAGCCTCTTCGCGCTGCGCGCGATTTCCGATCGCGAGCTTGGGCAGGCGGCAAAGAGGATAGCGCTGACGCGCCAGCGATTCGCCGCCGGCCTCGACACCGAAGCCGCCGTCACCCGCGCCGAGGCGGCGCCGCCTGAACTGCGCGCGGGGATCGCGCAGCTCGATGCGGCGATCGCGCTTGCGCGCAACCAGCTGGCCGCGCTGGCCGGGCAGGGACCGGACAGGGGGTTGCGGATCGGGCCTGCAGTCGCACCCGCGGTCGCCGATTCAACCGCGCACGCGCTCCCGGACAACCTGCCGCTCGACCTGCTGGGCCGCCGCCCGGACCTGGCCGCGGCTCGCTGGCGCGCGGAGGCCGCGACGCGCGAGATCGAGGTCGCCCGACTGCGCTTCCTGCCGAACGTCAACCTGGTCGCCTTTGCCGGCGCCGCGTCGCTCGGCCTCGACCGGCTGCTCGCCGCCGGCAGCATGATCGCCGGGACCGGGCCTGCAATCCGGCTGCCGCTCTTCTCCGCAGGCAACCTGCAGGCGGCATTGCGCGGCCGCGAGGCCGACTACGACCTCGCCGTCGCGCGCTACAACGAGTTGCTGATCGACGCGGTGCGCGAAGTCGCCGACCAGGTGCAGGCGCGCCGCGCGCTGGAGGCCGAGCGCCGGGAGCGCGCCGGCGTGCTCGAGGCCACCGATCGCTCCCGTCGGCTCGCCGAGGATCGCTATCGCGCCGGCATCGCGAACTACCTCGAAGTGCTCGATGCGGAGGCGCCGCTCTACGGCCTGCAGCGCGCCGATGCCGACCTGCGCGCGCGCGCGTTGCAGGCCGAAGTGAACCTCTATCGGGCGCTCGGCGGCGGTTACAAGGACGGTCCCGGTGGCCGCTAAGGGACGCCGCCGCGGCGTGCTGTTTCTTCTTCTCTTCGTCTTCGTGGCGGCCGGGGCGGGCTGGGCCGCCTGGTGGAACCTCGCCGGCCGCTGGCACGAGAACACCGACAACGCCTATGTGGCCGGCCACGTCGTGCAGGTCACGCCGCAGGTCGCGGGCACCGTCGTGGCGATCGGCGCCGAGGACACCGACCGGGTGCAGGCCGGGCAGGTGCTGGTGCGGCTCGACCCGAGCGACGCGCAGGTCGCGCTCGGCCAGGCCGAGGCGCAGCTTGCCGAGGCGGTGCGCGAAGTGCGCACGCTGTACGCGCGGAACGCAACGCTCGAGGCGCTGCAGGCGCAGCGCGCCAGCGAACTGGCCAAGGCCGAGGAGGATCTCGCGAGGCGCAGCCCGCTGGCGTCGACCGGCGCAGTCTCCAAAGAGGACGTCGAGCATGCGCGCAATGCGGTCGAGTCGGCGCGCGCAGCACTGACCGCGGCGCGCGAGGACCTGGCCACGAACAGGGTGCGCACCGAGGGCACTGCGGTAGCGAAGCATCCGGCCGTCGCGGCCGCCGCCGCGCGGGTGCGCGACGCCTTCCTCGCCCTGCACAGGACGACGATCGTTGCGCCGGTCACCGGGTATGTCGCAAGGCGGACGGTGCAGGTCGGCCAGCGGGTGGCGCCCGGTGCGCTGCTGATGGCCGTGGTGCCGCTCGACGGGGTCTGGGTCGACGCGAACTTCAAGGAAATCCAGCTGCGCGACATGCGCATCGGGCAACCCGTGCGGCTTCACGCCGACCTCTACGGCGACCGCATCGAATACCGCGGCAAGGTCGCGGGTCTTTCGGCCGGCACCGGCGGCGCCTTTGCGCTGCTGCCGCCGCAGAACGCGACCGGCAACTGGATCAAGGTCGTGCAGCGGCTGCCGGTGCGGATCGAGCTGGAACCGGCGCAGCTCAAGGCGCACCCGTTGCTGATCGGGCTTTCGATGCGCGCAGACGTGGAAATCCGCGACACCGGCGGCCTGCAGCTGGCCGCTGCGCCGCGCACGACGCAGGCATGGGTGCCGGCCGCGGTGGCGAAGGAAACCGAGGACGCCGAAGCGCGGGTGCGGGCGATCGTCGCGGCGAACCTCGGCGCAGGCCGGCGGTGAGCACGGCCCGCCCCGCAGTCCCGCCATGAGCGCAGTCGCCGACGCCGACGCCGCACCGGGCGCGTCGCCTGCCGCGCCGTCGTCCGAACTGCCGCCGCTCGAAGGTGTCGAGCGCATGGTCGGCGCGATCGTGCTGTCGGCCGCCACTTTCATGACGGTGCTCGACGTGACCGTGGCCAACGTGTCGATCCCGACCATCGCCGGCGACCTCGGCGTCAGCCCGACGCAGGGCACGTGGATCATCACCTCCTACGCGGTGGCCAATGCGATCGCGATGCCGCTGACCGGGTGGATGACGACGCGATTCGGGCAGGTGCGGTTGATCGTCACCTCCATCCTGCTGTTCTCCTGCGCTTCGTGGCTGTGCGCGCTTGCGCCGAACATCGAGGCGCTGATCGCGTGCCGCGTGCTGCAGGGCCTGGTGGCCGGCCCGATGGTGCCGCTGTCGCAGGCGTTGCTGCTGACCACTTTCCCGAGGGAGCGGGCCGGGTTCGCGCTCGCGCTGTGGTCGATGACCGCGCTGGTCGCGCCGATCACCGGGCCGCTGATCGGCGGCTGGATCTCGGAAGAGGCCTCATGGCCGTGGATCTTCTACATCAACATCCCCGTCGGGCTGCTGGCCGCGGCGATCACCTGGCAGATCTACCGTACCCGCGAATCGCCGACGCGCAAGGTGCCGGTCGACGTGACCGGGCTGGTGCTGCTCGTGGTCTGGGTCGCTTCGCTGCAGATCATGCTCGACAAGGGCAAGGAACTCGACTGGTTCAACTCGCCCGAGATCGTGGCGCTCGGCTGCATTGCGGCCGCGGGATTCGTCGTCTTCCTGGCCTGGGAGCTGCTGGACAACGACCACCCGATCGTGGACGTGCGCCTGTTTGCCGTGCGCAACTACTGGAGCGCCACGCTTACGCTGTCGGTCGGCTACGCGGTGTTCTTCGGCACCTCGGTGATCCTGCCGCTGTGGCTGCAGACGCTGATGGGCTACACGCAGACCTGGGCCGGGCTGATGATGATGCCGTTCGGCCTGCTCGCGATGCTGCTCGCCCCGCTGATCGGGCGCAGCATCCAGCGGAGCGACGTGCGCGTGATCGCGAGCTGCGGGTTCGTCCTGTTCGGCTTCATCTCGTGGTTGCGCTCGCGCTTTGCGCTCGATGCGGATGTCTGGACGATCGCGCTGCCGACTTTCCTGCAGGGCGCCGCCAACGTGATGTTCTTCCTGCCGCTGACCGCGCTCGCGTTGTCCGGATTGCCCAAGGAGCGGATTCCCGCCGCGACCGGCCTGAACAATTTCATGCGCTTCACCTTCGGCGCGTTCGGCGCCTCGGCCGGCGTCACGCTGTGGGACGACCGCACCGCGTTGCATCGCGCGCAACTGGTCGAGCACGTGACGCCGTACGACCCGCAGGCGGGCGCGGCGTTGAGCGCATTGCAGGCGTCGGGCTTGTCCCCGGAGCAGGCGCTCGGGCAGCTCGAGCGGATGATCGACGCCCAGGCGCGCATGATGGGCACCAACGACCTGTTCTACATGTCGGCGGCGCTGTTCGTGGCGATGGCGGCGCTGGTGTGGGTGGCGCGACCGGCGACCGGTTTCGGCGGCGGGCACTCCGGGCCGGCGGAGATGTGAGGCGGGTATAACGGAAACGCTATCTGAATCAGGCTGGGAGCCGCGCAGATATTGACTCTACGGAAATTAAAGTTCGACTTTCCGGGTTCCTCAAGTGCCGGATATAGCCTCGCGCAACTGCGTTCCGACCGGCTTGGCGGCTTTGACCGGGTCGGTAACCATCGCGAACACGCAACGCCCGCCGCTGGCGGCAGCCCACACGCGACCGATGTCCAGCTTCTCCTTCGCGTCGCTTGCATCGATCAGGTGCGCGCCCTTGTACTCGACAACCAGCAAGCGTCCGTCGTTGAGTTCGGCAACGAAGTCCGGGTAGAAGCGATCGGTCGAAGTCGGCAGCCAGAACGAGCTTTCCGGCTGGCGTTCCAGATTCCTGACCCAATGCTTGACCTCGGGGAGGTTGTCGATCTCGATGGCGCATGCCGTCTCTTCGCCGTCGATAGCGGGCTTGAGTTCGCCGGGCAGGGGGTAGAAGTGCTTCTTGAACTGAAACCGCCCATCGAAGAACCAGCGCGCCGGATAGTTGTTCGGATCGAACGCAAACGCGTGACGTTCGGAGAGGCGCGGCTTGGCGTCGCTACCCAAAAGCGTGGCCTGGAAGGCCGTGCTCCGTCCGGACTGCTCCAGTGCTTTCAGCGCCCGGGAGATATCGTCGGTCAGGCGATTCGCGTGCCGCGCCATGTAGGTCAGTTCGATGCCGCGCATGACGAGTCCGTCGATCACGCGCCCCAGCCACGCGATCATGTCGGCCTGCAGGACGTCGCCACGCCGGGCGCGGCGGTCCAGCTCGCGGATCAGGTCTTCCCGGCGGATGCCTTCTCCGGCGGCGTCGAGGTCGAGACCGAACTGGCCGTCGTCTTGGCGGACCTTGAGATGGCCGCGGTCGACGTCGATCAAGTAGGGGTGCTCGGCATCCGCTTTTGCGAATGCGGGCAGATCAGCGGGCAGTCCTGCCAGGGAGAAGTGAGCCAATTCGGCGAGCAGGTCCGGCTCGACCAGTACGAGTTCGCCGTTCACGGAGGCGCACAACTGCGGGACGGGCGCGAATCGTTCGCCGCGCTGCGCGGGGGCCGCAGCCGCGTGCGCGCGCACCTGGTGACGATCGATTTCGCGCTGAACTGCTTCGCGTTCGCGCTTTGGGGCGGCAGCGACCGCAGCGTCGATCGCCGCCTGTGGCAACACGCCACGCATCGTGGCCTGCGCACCTTCGGGCCCGATTGCGATCTCCACAGCCGCCGGTGCTGCTGCCCGCAATGCGTTGGCCACCGCTTCCGGCAGCGCCACCATCGACACGGCTTCCGGTGGCAGGACCGGCCGTTCGCCGAACAAGTCCCCGCCGAGCTGGGGCTGCACGAATTGTGCCGCCTCCAATTCCTCGAAGCCCATGCTCACCAGTCGGTCGGCGAGCTGGTTGGCGACCTGCGCTGTATTCGGAGAACACACGAAGGCATAAGCTCGATTCAACGCCTCGCTCGAGCGCCTGCGCGCGTAGGGTAGGCGCAGCACGCGCCCGAGCAGTTGCTCCATGTCTTTCGCGGAACGGATGCTCTGTACCGTGCAGAACACGTAAGCGAAAGAACAGTCCCAGCCTTCCTTGAGCGCCTCGACCGTAATTACGAAATCGACGAGGCAGGCCGGATCGAACAGGTCCACGCCGTCGAGTCCGCGCTGGCTGCCCGTTGCGACGGCGATTCTCTTCTCGTCGACATGCAGCGTCTCGATCAGATGGGATCTGAGCTTGTCTACCGGCACTTCGCCGTCTTTTGCATCGGCCTGGAAAAGCACGATCGGGCGCACGTAGTCCGCTTCGCTCGCCGCCTCTTCCGCCAGCCGCTCGCGCGCGAGCACGGCGTCGCGCACCGCCTCCTGCCAATTCGGGTGAGGCGAGAGCACGATCGGCAGCTTGACCATGTTCTCGGCTTTCAGTTCCTGCGCCGAGACGTGATACAGGATGTTCTGTTCGCGGGCCGGCGTCGCGGTCCATTCGATCATGCACGCCGGCCGGATGCGCTGGAACACCTCGAACGAAAGCGGCGACGTGTTGTTGTGCGCCTCGTCGACGATGACGATCGGCCGGTAGTGCGCGAGGAGATTGGCGAACGAGCGCTTGATCTTGCCCAGGTCTGCGCGTGTGAGGTAGGGCTGCGCTGCGAGGTCGTTCTCGCCGATGGGCTCCAGCCAATCGCCATCCGGGATGCTCTTGAAGTGGGGTTCGAACGCCTCTTTGTAGGCATACACGTCGCGGCTGGCCGTGTTGCCGACCCGCAGGGTTTGGATCGTTCCGACGGCGACGATCGCGCGATTGCCGAAATCCTGCTCGCGCAACTGCTCGCACTCGGCGATATCGATTACGGTGAGGCGGTCGGCCGGGTAGTGCGCCAGCAGCGCCTCGCGATACGGATGCCCGGCAGTCTTGAGCGCGTCCAGGGTCTGCGACCGGATCGTGTTGCTTGGCACCAGCCACAGCGCGAGCGGCGCGCGGCTGCCGACGTATTCTCGGGCGGCGATCTCTATGGCATGCGCCGCGAGCAGCGTCTTGCCGCCGCCGGTGGGAATGCGGATGCAGACCTGCGGGATGGCCGGCTGTTCGCGCGAGAGCGGCCGGTAGGGAAGATTCGGCGCGGCTTCGCCAAGGGCGGTGCGGCGGGCTTGCCCGAAAGCCGCTTCCACCGCCGCTTGGGTAGTGGCGCCCCGGACTGCCGCGAAGAACTCCGTAAGGGCTTCGAGGGACTTCTTCTGATACTCCTTGAGTGCGAGGGTCACAGCTCTTTTAGCCGCTGAGCGCTGCAATGAATTCGTCGGAAGAAACTTCGGCCTGGCGCAATGCACCGGCAAGCGTCCCGGTCTTCAGTTCGCGATGCAGGGGAATCACACACCCGGACGGGCCGCGACGCATCACCACATGGCTCCCGGTTTGCCGGACCTGAGCGAACCCGAGACGCTCGAATGCCCTGATCGCGTCGGCGCCGGAAATCCTCGGCAGCTTAGGCATGCTCCGGAACCGCGAAAGTCGTTATCAGCGGCTCCTTGGCGAATTTGAGCGGAAACTCTTCGAGGTAGAGCATGGTCGCTTCGCGCAGGTTGGCCAGAGCTTCCTCGATGGTTTCGCCTTGCGTGGTCGTGCCGGTTTCCGGATTTAGCGCGACGTAGCCCCCTTCTTCGGCGTGTGTCAGAACGGCGGTGAGTTGCATGGCGGGCTCCAGTAATCGGAATGGCGAAGGCTAACGCATACGGATATCGTAGGGACTCTGGTATCAGACAGGCTGCGCGTCTTCGAGCACGCGGCGGCGAAAACTCTCGGGCAGACTGCCGGAAGTGGTTACCTCGACCCGAACGCCGAGCAATTTCTGGAGCTCGAGCTCGATACCGGCCAGATCGAAGAGCGAAGTCTCTCCCGTCGAATCGACCAGCAGGTCGAGGTCGCTTCCTTCGTGATCTTCGCCCCGTAGGACCGATCCGACTACGCGCGGATTGCGTGCGCGACGCTCCGTCACGATTCGACGGATCGCTTCGCGGTGGGCTTCGAGGGCAAGTGAGGGTTTTATGATGGTGCTCCGAGGGTGCAACCTTAGCGCATCCGGATATCGTAGGGAATCTGGCGGAAAGTGGCATCGAGGCGCTTGAGTCTCGCGCTTGTCAGGCGGCTTGCTTCCCCGTAGATCACTCGCGGACCTTCGTGTTCGGGGAGCGTGTCGAGGATCGCCTGCCAGACGGCCTGGGTCAGCACGTTCCCGCTTTCGGGCCGCCGGTCGCCGAGGATGCCGTTATAGAGAAGGATCAGCGCTGTGTCCCCGTGCGTGCCGAGGAGAGGCGAGTCGAACTTGCCGGTCGGGTGCGGCGCGCCGGTTTCGAGGAACCACAGGTACGCGGCGAGAGCGGCGAAGCGCACGTTCGGGTTGATGCGCCCATCGGCGGCGAAGACCGGTTCGCCGAGCTTCATGTAGCGGAAGCCGCCGCCGCCCTTCCAGTTCACGGCCTGCGAGATCCCGCCTTGTTCGCCTTCGACGACTTTCTTCAGGCGCGGGAGGCAGTGCGTGCGGGCGTGTTCGCCCATCTCGATGCCGATCCAGCGGCGGCCCATTTTGTGGGCGACCGCGGCGGTGGTGCCGGAGCCGAGGAAGGAGTCAAGGACGAGGTCGCCGGGGTTGCTTCCGATGGCAACAATTCTTTGTATCAAAGATTCTGGTTTCGGCGTCGTAAACACATCGGCACCGCCGAACAATTCGACAATTTCCTTCTTCGCGTCTTGCGTATGTCCGACTTCGCCATACGGCCAAAGGGTTTGAGGTACGCGACCTTGATTTACTTCAGAAAGAAACCGCTTAATGGCGGGCACATTATTCCCATCACGGCCCCACCAAATGCGGTGATCTTCATCCATCTCCTTGAGCTTCGCCTGGGAAACTCGCCAGTACATTCCGTTTGGAGGTCCGGGGATCACACGGCCTGAAGGACATTCAATCGCGTAGACGCCCAAGCTGTAGGAGTTCCGCGCGGACAGGTCTCCCGGTTTCCAGGGTCCGCGTGGATCATTGTCTGGATTTCGATAGGCTTTGTCCTGCTTTTCTGTGCGCGACATCGGGTTGGGAGTCCACGACTCACCATGTTTCGCAACGACAAGTATGTGATCGTGATCTTCGGAGAAGTGTCGCGCACTATTCTTGGGCGAATAGATCTTTTGCCATATCACGTTTGCGACAAAATTCTTCCTGCCAAACACTTCATCCATCAGCGCCTTAAGGTAGTGCCCTTCGTTGTCATCAATCGTCACCCAGATCGACCCATCTTCCGCCAGTAGATCCCGCAATAATTCCAGCCGCGGATACATCATCGACAACCACTGCGAATGCTCCAGATTGTCGTCGTAGTGTTCGAAGGCGCTCTTGGTGTTGTAAGGCGGATCGATGAAGATGCACTTCACGCGCCCTGCGTAGAACGGGATCAGCGCCTTGAGTGCATCGAGGTTGTCGCCCTGGATCAGCCAATTGCCGGCGCTGGCGTCACCGATAGATTCCACCGGGTCCAGCAGGCGATACGGCACACGCCGCGAGGCTCGCTTGGCCTCCGCATCCCCGAGCCACGTCAGTTGCGGCATGGGGCGTAGATCGCGAAATCTCTAGGGTTCTTCTGCATGCCCGGATTCTACCGGCAGCGCAGGCCGGCTCCCGTTGCGCCGGCATTCCGACTTGGCTACCGTGTTCGACGCCACGTTAAATGGAGGCATCCATGGCCCCAGATCCGGTTGGTCCCGGCAATGCGGAGTCGATGTCGGATTCCACGTTGCGCGTTCTGCTGGGAAGCATGTCCGTCTTCACGATGCTCATGACGCTCCCGCAGGTGTGGGTGATCTGGGCCGAACATCAGGCAGCCGGCGTGTCGGTCCTTTCGTGGGGCGCGTATCTTCTTTCGGCCCTGCTCTGGTTCTGGCACGGTTTGAAGACCGGCGACAAGAACATCTACCTTCCTTGCGTGGGCTGGGTCGGGCTGGACGCGGCGGTGATTGTCGGCGCGCTTGTCTATGGGTAGCGAAGGCCCGCGGAGATTCCGAATATTTCGCTGGCAGGTATACCGGAAAATAGATCGGAATTCACCTGAGAGCCGCGCAGTTGTTGATTCTGCGGAAATGAAAGTTCGACTTTCAGGCCGTTTTCAGTAGACCCCGAGCGCCAATCCCGCCGCCAACGCGGTGCCCAGTTCCTCGCACCGCGCGAGGATCTCCGGCGTGACTTCCTTCAACGCGAGGATCGGCTCCTGCACCTTCTTCAGCCGCAGGCCGGTGACGATGCGCTCCACCGACGAAATCGCCCCTGCGCCGTCCTGGCCGGCCGAGACGAGCAGCGCCCAGGGCCGCCCGGCGACCTTGCCTTCGCAGTCGTAGAAAATCCGTTCGAGGAAGTCCTTCATCATGCCGGACATGTAGCCGAAATTCTCCGGCGTGCCGAGCACCAGCGCGTCGGCGCCGAGCACATCTTGAGGACCGGCGTCGGCGCAGCGGAGCAACCTCACCTGTACTTCGGGTTCGTTGGCCGCGCCCTTGGCGACCGCCTCGGCCAGTTGCGTCGTCTTGACGCCGCGCGTGTGGTAGACGATGAGGAGGGTCTTCATCGCGCCAGTCTGCTGGCCGGGTCCTGCTTGTAGAAGAGCGCGAATTGCCCATAGAGGTCGGGGTAGCGGCGCCGGAGTTCGGCCGGTGCCTCGAAAAAGGCTTCGCTCGCGACCGCGAAGAACTCGACCGGGCTCTCGGAAGCGTACGGGTCGAGCCAGGTTTCCTTCTGCCGGTCGACCGCATCGCAGAAGCCTTCGTAGGCCTCGTTGAGGGCCGCGCGCCATGCGGCCGCGTCCATGCCCGAGTGCAGCGGCGGTGTGCCGTCGGCGGCGCCGTTCCTCATGTCGAGCTTGTGTGCAAACTCGTGGATCACGACGTTTGCGCCGCCTTCGGCCACGCTGCCGGCCTCGGCCACCGCGTCCCACGACAGGATCACCGGCCCGCCTTCCCACGACTCGCCGGCGAGCTCGTCCTCCCATTCGTGCAGCACGCCGTCCTCGTCCATCTCCGACTTCCTGACGCGGAAGTCGCCCGGGTACACGAGGATGCCTACCCAGCCGTCGTACCAGTCGAGGCCGAGTTCCAGCACCGGCAGGCAGGCCTGGATCGCGATCGACAGCCGGTCGCGGTCCGACAGCGCCACGCCGGCGAGCGGCGTGAGTTCCTTCTCGGCGAGGAACAGCACCGCCATGTCCCTGAGGCGCGCGGCCTGGCTTTCGTCCAGGCCGGCGAGGAAAGGCAGGCGCGCGGTCGCGCTCCGCCAGAGTGCGGGATCGATCGCGTGCTTGCCGAGCACGCGCTTTCTCTTCCAGTCACGGATCCAGCCCATGCGCCGGCTCCTAGCCCGCCGGCTTCGGCCGCTTGTCCTTCGAAGCCATCCAGATGCCCGCGAAAATGAGGACCACGCCGACGAAATGGTAGAGGTGCAGGCGCTCCCCCAGCAACAGCGAAGCCATCGAGATGCCGAAGACCGGCACCAGGTACAGGTAGGGGCCGGCGCGGGCCGCGCCGATTTCGGCCACCGCCCTGTTCCACAGGAGGTAGCAGATCGTGGCCGGGAAGATGCCGAGGTACAGGATGCCGGCCGCGGCCGTGGCGCTCCAGCGCACGCCGCCGCCGAGGGCCACCTCGAACGCATAGACCGGCAACAGCTGGAGGACGCCGGCCAGCATGATCGCGAAAAGGAAGGTGAACGGGTGCAGTCCCTGCGGCTTCCAGCGCAGGCAGACGGTGTAGAGCGCCCAAAGCGCGACGTTCAGCAGCAGCCAGAGGTCGCCGCGATTGAATTCCAGCCCGAGCAGCGCATCGATGTCGAGCTTGCACGCGATCGAGAGCACGCCTGCGCACGAGACCGCCACGCCGACGATCGCCTTCGGGCCGATCCGCTCGTGCAGGATGAAGAAGGCGAGCACCGGGATGATCGCCGGCGTCACCGACTGGATCAGCAGCGCGTTGGTCGCGGTGGTGTACTGGATGCCGACGTAGCCGATGCCGTTGTACAGGCCGGTGCCGGACAGGCTGAGCAGGGCGATCCATTTCCACTGTGCCCTCACCCTGGGCCAGTCGGCGACGAAAGGCCGCCATGCGAACGGCGCGAACACCGCAGCCGCCGTGAACCAGCGCCAGAACGATAGTGCAAAGGGCGTAGCCTCGGTGTAGACGAAGCGCGCGACCACCCAGTGCCCGCCCCAAAAGAGGGCGGTCAGCACCAGCAGCAGGCGAGGGGAGACTGTGGTAGACAAAATTGAATTGCATTATGCCCGGCAGGATAAAATCGCGGCATGGTTTCCGTAGTGCAACTCCATTCGCGCCCGCAACCCGGCGAGAGCCGCGACGCGCTGCTCGATTCGCTCGGCCGAGACCTCGCGCTCGCCGATCGCGAGTTGCTTGCGCGCGCGCTCGACTTCGCCGAACCGCTGTACAAGGACCAGGTGCTCTCCACCGGCGAGCCGGTGTGGCCGCATGCGCTCGGCCTCGCCTCGAGCCTCACGGCGATCGGCATGGACGCCGCGTCGCGGGCGGCGGGCGTCCTGTTCGCCGCGCCGAAGTTCCTCGGCAAGGTGGACGACCTGCGCGAGAAGTTCGGCGCGGAGATTGCGAGCCTTGCAGCCGGCGTGGAGAAGCTCTACCAGCTGCGCGTGTCCACGCGCCCGGCGCGCGCGGGCGGCAAACCCTCGGTCGAAGAGCAGGAAAAGCAGTCCGAGGTCCTGCGCAAGATGGTGCTTGCGATGGTAGCGGACGTGCGCGTGGTGCTGGTGCGACTTGCGAGCCGCACGCAGACTTTGCGCTTTTTCGCCAGGAACCCGACACCCGAGCGCGAAGGCTACGCGCAGGAATCGCTCGACATCTATGCGCCGCTCGCCAACCGCCTCGGGATGTGGCAGCTCAAGTGGGAGATCGAGGACCTCGCCCTGCGCTTCCTCGACCCGGAAGGCTACAAGCGCATCGCCACCATGCTCGACGAAAAGCGCGCCGAGCGCGAATCGTTCATCGCCACCGTGATCGCGCAGCTCGGCCGCGAGTTGCAGGCGGCCGGGATCGGCGCCGAGATCCAGGGACGCCCGAAGCACATCTTCTCGATCTACAACAAGATGCGCGCCAAGGCGCTCGACTTCTCCGAGGTCTACGACGTGCGCGCGGTGCGCGTGATCGTCGACTCTGTCAAGGACTGCTATGCGGTCCTCGGCGTCGTGCACAACCTGTGGACGCCGATCCCGCAGGAGTTCGACGACTACATCTCGCGGCCGAAGTCGAACCTTTACCGGAGCCTGCACACGGCGGTGATCGGCCCGGACGGCCGCGCGCTCGAAGTGCAGATCCGCACGCACGAAATGCACCAGCACGCCGAATTCGGCGTGGCGGCGCATTGGCGCTACAAGGAGGCCGGCGCGGCGGGCAAGGCGGGCGTGCAGGCCGACGGCGCGTTCGACGAGAAGATCGCATGGCTGCGGCAGCTGCTTGCGTGGCGCGACGAAGTGGCCGATTCGGCCGAGTGGGTCGAGCGCTTCAAGCATGCGGCGCTCGACGACACGGTCTACGTGATGACGCCGCAGGGCAAGGTCGTCGACCTGCCGGCCGGCTCGACGCCGGTGGACTTCGCCTACGCGCTGCATACCGACCTCGGGCATCGCTGCCGCGGCGCGAAAGTCGACGGGCAGATGGTGCCGCTCGACAAGCCCCTCGCGAACGGCCAGCGGGTGGAGATCATCTCGACCAAGGTCGGCGGGCCGTCGCGCGACTGGCTGAATGCCGAACTCGGCTATATCAAGAGCCACCGCGCACGGCAGAAGGTGCGCCAGTGGTTCAACAACCAGGCGCTCGCCGAGACGGTCGCCGCCGGGCGCGCCATCGTCGAACGCGAGATGAACCGCGAAGGCGAGGGCCGCGCCAAGCTCGACACGCTGGCGACTGCGCTCGGCTTTGCGAAGTCGGACGACCTGTTCGCCGCGGTGGCGCGCGACGAGATCAACCTGCGCCAGCTGCAGGTCGCGATGCGCACGCTGCGCGGCGAGGCGGCGCCGGCCCCGGCCGAGCCCGCCGGGCCGGCGACCAGGAAGCCCAAGTCCGGCGGCGGCGACAGCGGCATCCTGATCGTCGGCATCGACCGGCTGCTGACGCAACTCGCACGCTGCTGCAAGCCTGTGCCGCCGGACCCGATCCGCGGTTTCGTCACCCGCGGGCGCGGCGTGTCGATCCATCGCGAGGACTGCCCGAGCTTCCACAACCTGTCGGAAAAGCATCCCGAGCGCGTGATCGACGCAGGCTGGGGCGACAAGGGCGGCGCCGGTGCGTTCTCGGTCGACATGGCGGTGGTGGCGACCGACCGGCAGGGCCTGCTGCGCGACGTGGGCGAGGCGCTCGCGCGCGAGAAGATCAACGTGACCGCGGTCAACACGCAGTCCAAGCAGGATCTTGCCTACATGCGCTTCACCTGCGATGTTGCGGACGTGGACCAGTTGCGCCGTGCGCTGGCCGTGGTGAAGGACGTGCCCGGGGTGCTGCGGGCATCGCGTGGCTGACACCAACCGGGGATAACCGATGCAGGATTTCATCAACCACCCTGCAGTGCAAGGAGGGGTCGCTCCCTTTGTGGCCGGATTGCTGGTGGCCGCGCTGTTCGCGCCGGTCCGGCTGGCCGGACTGGCCGCGGTAGCAGGCTTCGCGACGACGGTCTACCTGGTCGGCGGATTCACTTTCGTGCCGCTGACTGCGACGCGCAAGATCGTGGTCGTCGCGCTGGCGGCGTCGGCGGTCGGCGTCTTCATCGACCTCGCGTTCAAGCCGACGCGCGCGGCCAGCCCGGTGCTCGGCCTCGCGTTCGGTGCGGCGGCGCTCTGGGTGTTCTGGAGCGTCCTCGCGCAAAAGCCGATGAACGAGATGCTCGTCCGTGGCGCAGGCGTTGCGGTGTTCGTGGCATGGCTGGCCGGGTTCACCCATTCGCTGCGCGAGCGGCCGGTGCGCGCTGGCGCCGCCGGCCTGGGCCTGGGGCTGGGGGGCGGCATCGCGGCGATCCTCGCGGCGTCGGCGTCTTTCGGCCAGTACGGGATGTCGGTGGGCGCCGCCTGCGGCGGCTTCCTGCTCGTGCAGATGATCCGCGGTCGCGCGATCGAGGCCGGGACCGCGCTGACCCTGTCGGCAGGCGTCACGCTCGGCCTGGTCGCCGCGGGCGCGATGATGCTGGCCGAACTGCCATGGTTCGCGTTGCCGGCACTCGCGCTGGTGCCGCTCGCCGCGCGCATCCCGCTCCCCGCAAAGCTGCCGGTCTGGGGCGAGGCGATCCTCGCTACCCTCCTGGCCGGAATACCGGCGGCTGCGGCGTGTTATCTGGTTTGGCAGTCCAGCCGGGGCAGTCCCGGCTGATCCGTACCTCGCATCAAACTCAAAAAGGGAATCCCGGAAATGAAAAGATCAGTCCTGTGCGCGCTCGCGCTCGCGATGCCGCTTGCGGCCGCCGCTTCGCCCGAGAACTACACGCTCGACCCGACGCATACCTACCCGCACTTCGCGGTCGACCACCTCGGCGTGTCGACGATGTGGGGGCGTTTCGGCAAGACGACCGGCAAGTTCATGCTGGACAAGGTGGCAAAGAAGGCGAGCATCGAGCTGGTCGTCGAGACCGCGTCGATAGACACCGGCGACAACGTGCGCGGCTCTCGCCCGCGGGCGCGCGACGAGCACCTGCGCACCGCGGACTTCTTCAACGTGCAGGAATTCCCGCAGATGACGTTCAAGTCGGCGAACGTCAAGTTCGCCGGCGACAACCCGTCGGAAATCGACGGCCAGCTCACGCTGCTGGGCGTCACCAAGCCGCTCGTGCTGAAGGTCGACCGCTGGGTCTGCAAGGACAATCCCAACAGCAAGAAGCCGATGTGCGGCGGCAATGCTTCGGGCTCGTTCAAGCGCAGCGACTTCGGCATGAAGTTCGCGATCCCGAACGTCGGCGACGAGGTGAAGCTGTTCATCGAGGTCGAGGGCTACAAGGATTAGACTAGCCGCACAGGCTAATCAGGCGAGCAGCACCAGCGCCCAGATCGCTACGACATTGGCCAGCGCAACCATGACGGCTGCGCTGCCGATGTCCTTGGCGCGCTTGGCGAGAGGATGGTTCTCCAGCGAGATCCTGTCCACGGCCGCTTCGAGCGCCGAGTTGAGCAGCTCGACGACCAGGACGAGCAGCACGCTGCCGACCAGGAGGGCCCTGGCCACGCCCGAGGGTCCCAGCCACAAGCCGACCGGGACCAGCACCGCGGCCAGCAGCAGTTCCTGGCGGAACGCATCCTCGTGCCTGGCCGCCGCCGCGAGGCCGGCGATCGAATACCCGGTCGCGTTGATGAGGCGCTGCAGCCCGGTCTTGCCCTTGTGGGGACTCTCTTCCATGGCGGCGAATCTATCACGGCGCATTTGCCGCGGCCGCCGCCGCAACCGCGGTCAGCTCGGCGTCGCGAGCGTGTAGAGCAGTTCTTCCTGCGCGGACCGGCGCCGGCTGCGGCGCGGCTTGTCGCGCGCGTAGCCGCCTTCGGAATTCATTTCCCACGCCTGGCAGTTGTCGGCGAGATAGGGCAGCAGGCCTTCGCGGATCACGCGGCGCTTCAGCGCCGGGTCGAGGACCGGGAAGCACAGCTCGATGCGCCTGAAGAAATTGCGGTCCATCCAGTCGGCGCTCGACAGGTAGGTGTCCTCGGCGCCGTCGTTGTGGAAATGGAAGATGCGCGAGTGCTCGAGGAACCGCCCGACGATCGAGCGCACGCGGATGTTTTCCGACAGTCCTTCGATGCCCGGCTTGAGTGCGCACACGCCGCGCACGATCAGGTCGATCTTCACACCGGCCTGCGAGGCGGCGTACAGCTCCTCGATGATGACCGGCTCGAGCAGCGCGTTCATCTTGGCGATGATGTGCGCACGCTTGCCTTCGGCGGCGAGCCGCGCCTCGTTGCGGATCGCGGCGACCGCGCGCCGGTGCAGGCTGAACGGCGACTGCCAGACGTGCCTCAGCCGCCCTGCGCGCCCGAGGCCGGTGAGCTGCTGGAAGACGTCGCTCGCGTCGGCGCAGATTTCCTCGTTCGCGGTCATCAGGCCGAAATCGGTGTACAGCCGGGCGGTCCGGGGGTGGTAGTTGCCGGTGGCGAGGTGGACGTAGCGCTTCAGCGCTGTCGCACCCTCGCCGGTTTCCTCGCGCCGCACGATCAGCGCCATCTTGGCGTGTGTCTTGTGGCCGACCACGCCGTAGATCACGTGCGCGCCGACTTCCTCGAGCCGCGTCGCCCAGTTGAGGTTGGCCTCCTCGTCGAAGCGCGCCATCAGCTCGACCACCACGGTGACTTCCTTGCCGCGCCGCGCCGCGTCGATCAGGATCTCCATCAGCTCGCTGTCGGTGCCGGTGCGGTAGACGGTCTGCTTGATCGCGATCACGCGCGGGTCGGTGGCCGCGGTGCGGATGAAATTGATCACCGGCGTGAACGACTGGTAGGGGTGGTGCAGCAGGATGTCCTGCCGCGCCAGCACCTCGAAAAGGTCGCTTCCGCCGTTGTCGAGCGCTTCCGGCAGGCCGGGATGGAAAGGCGGGTACTTCAGGTCGGGGCGATCGACCTGGTCGGGCACCTCGAGCAGGCGGTACAGGTTGACCGGCCCGTCCACGCGATGCAGGTCGGTCGCGTCGAGGCCGAACTGCAGCAGCAGGAACTCGATCATCCGCTCGGAGCAGTTGTCGGAGACCTCGAGGCGCACCGCGTCGCCGAAGTGACGGTGCAGCAGCTCGCCCTGCAGCGCGATGCGCAGGTCCTTGACCTCTTCCTCGTCGACGTACAGGTCGGAGTTGCGCGTCACCCGGAACTGGTAGCAGCCAAGCACCTTCATACCGGAGAACAGTTCCTCGACGTGCCGGTGCAGGATCGACGAAAGGAAGGCGAATTCGTGGCCGCCCGCGGTCAGTTCCCTTGGGAGCCGGATCAGGCGCGGCAGCGCGCGCGGCGCCTGCACGATGGCCGCACCGGAGTTGCGGCCGAACGCGTCGCGGCCTTCGAGCTCCACGACGAAATTGAGGCTCTTGTTGAGCACCTTGGGAAACGGGTGCGCCGGGTCGAGCCCGATCGGCGTGAGCAGCGGGAGCAGTTCGCGGAAGAAGTAGTCGCGGATCCACTGGCGCTGCGCGGGCGTCCAGTCGGCGCGGCGGCGGAAGTGGATGCCCTCGGCCGCGAGCTGCGGCAGCAGGACGTCGTTCAGCAGCTTGTACTGGGCATCGACCAGCGAGCGGACCTCGGCGATGACCGGCGGGTAGATCTCCGCGGCGCTCTTGCCGTCGGGCCCGGCGTCATGCACGTTGAACTTGATCTGTTCCTTGAGGCCCGCCAGCCGGATCTCGACGAACTCGTCGAGGTTGGACGACACGATGCACAGGAACCGCAGGCGTTCGAGCAGCGGGACGGTTTCGTCCGAGGCCTGCGCGAGCACGCGCCGGTTGAACGCGAGGATTCCGAGTTCGCGGTTCAGGAAGTGCGCGTGGGGCGCGGGGCGCTTCATGTCCGGCATCGTGCCATAGGGGCCCGGAAACCGGCAGTCTGGTGTACCTGCATGACAGTTTCGTTACACCCATCGGGGGCCCCGGGAGTCCTGCGCGATCCGGCGTTGCTGCGGCGGGAGGCGGGTGCTAACTTCGGCCGATGGCAAAACCCTCGCTCCTGGCCGCGGTGGACCTCGGCTCGAACAGCTTTCACCTCGCCGTCGGGCGCGTGGTCGACGGGCAGGTCTACCCGCTCGATTCGCTGCGCGAGCCGGTCCGGCTGGGCGGCGGGCTGACGGCCGACAAGCGCATCGATCGCGCGACACAGGCGCGGGCGCTGGAGGCGCTTGCCAAATTCGGCGAACGCCTGCGCGGCTTACCGAAGCAGGCGGTCCGGGCGGTCGGCACGAACACGCTGCGCGTGGCGAAGAATGCCCCCCAGTTCCTGCGGGATGCGCGCGACGCGCTCGGGTTTCCGATCGAGGTGATCGCAGGCCGCGAGGAAGCGCGCCTGATCTACGTGGGGGTTGCGCATTCTTCGCCGGCGGGCAACCAGAAGCGGCTGGTGGTCGACATCGGCGGCGGCTCGACCGAATCGATCATCGGCGTCGGCCTCGAGCCCCAGCTGACCGAAAGCCTGTACATGGGCTGCGTAAGCTTCAGCCTGCGGTTCTTCCCGGACGGCCAGGTCGACAAGGCACGCATGAAGGCCGCCGAGCTTGCGGCGCGAAACGAACTGGCAGGCATCGTCAAGGACTACCGGGCGGCGGGATGGGACGAGGCCGTCGGTTCGTCCGGGACGATCAAGGCGATCGCCGACTTGCTGGCGCCGGAGGGGACCGCCGGCGGCAGCATCGAGCGCGAGGGGCTGGACGCGCTGCGCGCCCAGCTCATCAAGGCCGGCCGCTCCGATCCCGACGACCTGCCCGGCCTGCGGCCCGATCGGGCCCCGGTGCTGCCGGGGGGCCTGGCGATCCTGCTCGCGGTCTTCGACGCCTTCGGGCTGGCGAAGATGAACGTCTCCGACGGCGCGCTTCGCCAGGGCGTGCTCTACGACCTGCTCGGCCGCGTCGAGCATCGCGACATGCGCGCGGCCACCGTGGACCAGTTCGTGCGCAGGTACCACATCGACGGGGCGCAGGCCGAGCGGGTCAGGGTCTTCGCGATGCGCCTGTACGATTCGCTCGTGCCCGAAGCGGAGGACGACCCGGACCGACAGATGCTGGGCTGGGCCGCACGTTTGTGCGAGATCGGCCTGTCGATCGCCCACGCCCAGTACCACAAGCATTCCGCGTACGTGCTGTCGAATGCCGACATGCCGGGGTTCTCGCGCATGGAACAGCAGCGGCTCGCGCGCCTCGTGCTCGCGCATCGCGGCAAGCTCGGCAAGGTGCAGGATGCGGGCCTGGACGGGACCGACTGGCTGCTCGTGTTCGCGCTGCGGATCGCGACGCTGTTGATGCGCAGCCGCACCGATGCATTGTTGCCGCCGATTCGCGTCGTCGGCGACGCCGGCGGCTTCACGATCGAGCTGCCGCAAGCCTGGCTGGAGGACAATCCGCTGACGGAATCGGCCTTCCAGACCGAGAGCGACACCTGGAAGGCGGTGGGTATGAGCCTGAAGATCAGCGCAGTGTCGGAAAAGCGCGCGGCGCAGATCGCCAAGACCGCCTGAGCGGACGCGCCGCCACACCTTAGACCAGGTCGGGAGCCACCACGGCGCGGACCACCACCTGCGCCTCGTCGTTCCTCACCCGGTTGGTCAGCCACCACAGGCCGCCTTTCTTGATCGTCCAGTCGGCTTCGATCCCGGATACCAGGAAAGCCGCCACCCGGCCGAGGTCGGGCTGGTGGCCCGCTACGATCACGGCGCCTTTCCGGTCCGGCCATTCAGCCGCGTTCAGGATGTGCGCGACGGAGGCGCCGGGCGCCAGGGCCTCGACCGTCTTGAAAGGTACGCCCATCGCAAGCGCTGTCTGCCGGGTGCGCTCCGTCGGGCTCGAAAGCACCATGAACTTCGAGGGCAGCCGCCGGTGCAGCCATTCCGCGATCCTCGCGGCGTGCTTGTGTCCGCGCTGCGTGAGCTTTCTCGATCGGTCGGGGAGCGATTCCTCGGCTTCGGCATGACGCCACAGGATGAGTTCCAAAGACAGGCCTCCTTTGCGGGGAACGCGGTCGCGGGCCGCCGTATCCCAAAGGCTAGCGCGGCCGCATGACAAATGCATGACTGGTGTATGAATTCGTTTGAGGAATCAAGGCGGAGTGAGGTAGAATCCGGCCCCTTGAGCAGCACCACGTTCGAAGCAATACAGACGCAACCCCAGGCGCGTAGCTCAGCTGGTTAGAGCACCACCTTGACATGGTGGGGGTCGTTGGTTCGAGTCCAATCGCGCCTACCAACGAACAAAGCGCGGCATTGCCGCGTTTTTCATTTGAAATGCCAGACATCCGGCTTCCTGACGGCACCGTAAAGAGCTTCCCGGCCCCGGTGACGGTCGCGGAGGTCGCCCAGGCCATCGGCCCGGGTCTCGCCAAGGCGGCGCTCGCCGGCCGCGTCGACGGCAAGGTCGTCGACACCAGCTTCCAGATCGCCAAGGACGCCGAACTGGCGATCGTCACCGACCGCGACCCCGAAGGCCTCGAAATCGTGCGCCATTCGACCGCGCACCTGCTGGCCCACGCGGTAAAGGAGCTGTTCCCGGACGCGCAGGTCACCATCGGCCCGGTGATCGAGAACGGCTTTTACTACGACTTTTCGTACAAGCGCCCGTTCACGCCCGAGGATCTCGTGGCAATCGAGAAGCGCATGGGCGAAATCGCCAGGCGCGACCTGCCGGTCCGGCGCAGCGAAATGCCGCGCGACCAGGCGGTGGAGTTCTTCAGGAAGCAGGGCGAGGCCTACAAGGCTGACATCATCGCGTCGATCCCGTCGAACGAGCCGATCTCGCTGTACGGGCAGGGCAATTTCATCGACCTGTGCCGCGGGCCCCACGTGCCCTCGACCGGCAGGCTCAAGGTCTTCAAGCTGATGCGGCTGGCCGGCGCCTACTGGCGCGGCGATTCGAAGAACGAGATGCTCCAGCGCATCTACGGCACCGCGTGGACGAAGAAGGAAGACCAGGAGGCCTACCTCAAGATGCTCGAGGAGGCCGAGAAGCGCGACCACCGCCGCCTGGGCAAGCTGCTCGACCTCTTCCACATGCAGGACGAGGCGCCGGGCCTCGCCTTCTGGCACGCGAAAGGCTGGATCCTCTGGCAGCAGGTGGAGCAGTACATCCGCACGGCCTACCGCGACAACGGTTACCAGGAAGTGCGCTGCCCGATGATCCTCGACCGCAGCATCTGGGAGAAGACCGGGCACTGGGAAAACTACCGCGAGAACATGTTCACGACGGCCTCGGAGAACCGGGACTACGCGGTCAAGCCGATGAACTGCCCGGGGCATATCCAGATCTTCAACCAGGGCGTCCGGAGCTATCGGGACCTGCCGTTGCGGTTCGGCGAGTTCGGCAGCTGCCATCGCAACGAGCCCTCGGGTGCGCTGCACGGCCTGATGCGGGTGCGTGGGTTCGTGCAGGACGACGGCCATATCTTCTGCACCGAGGCCCAGATCCTGTCCGAATGCGAGGCTTTCACTGCGCAATTGCAAAAGGTCTACGCCCATTTCGGCTTCAAGGACGTGATCTACAAGGTCGCCACCCGCCCGGCCAAGCGCATCGGGGCGGACGAACTCTGGGACAAGGCCGAGGCCGCGTTGATGGAGTCGCTGCGCCGCTCCGGCATCGACTTCACGGTTTCGCCGGGCGACGGCGCGTTCTACGGGCCGAAGATCGAATATTCGCTGAAGGACGCGATCGGGCGGGTCTGGCAGTGCGGCACCATGCAGGTGGACTTTTTCATGCCCGAGCGCCTGGGCGCCGAGTACGTCGGCGAGGACAACGCCCGGCACGTGCCGGTCATGCTCCACCGCGCGATCGTCGGCTCGATGGAGCGTTTCATGGGCATCCTGATCGAGAACTTCGCCGGCGCCTTCCCGCTCTGGCTGGCGCCCGAGCAGGTGGTCGTCATGAACATCTCGGAGCACCAGGCCGACTATGCCAAGGCGGTGGCCGACCAGCTGCGCGCGGCCGGCTGGCGGGCCGTGGCGGATTTGCGAAACGAAAAAATTTCCTATAAAATACGAGAACATAGCCTGCAAAAACTCCCCTACCAGCTGGTCGTGGGAGACAAGGAAAAGCAGGCTGGGACAGTGGCCGTGCGCACGCGCAGCGGTGAAGACCTCGGGGCCATGGACCTCGAAGCCTTCGTCGCACGTCTCCGCAACGAGACAGGCGCGTAAGACACGGCCTGATTTTTTCGCGCAGCCGGGTGGCTGCGCACGGTCAGCGCGGCGACCGGCAAGGTGCCGCCCTCAGAGGAGTTTGCACTCATCGCAATCGACAGCAAGGCGCAACGTCTGAATGCCCAGATTACCGCCCCCGAGGTCCGCCTCGTAGGGGAAGAAGGCGAGCAGCTCGGCATCGTCACGATAGGGGAGGCGATGCGGATGGCGGAGGAAAAGGAGATCGACCTCGTCGAAATCGCCCCGCTCGCCGTGCCTCCCGTGTGCAAGCTCATGGACTTCGGCAAGTTCAAGTACCGCGAGCAGAAGAAGGCGCACGAAGCCAAGCTGAAGCAGAAGCAGATCCAGGTCAAAGAGGTCAAGTTCCGCCCCGGCACCGACGAGGGCGACTACAAGATCAAGCTGAGGAACCTGATCCGCTTCCTCGAGGAAGGCGACAAGACGAAAGTGACCTTGCGGTTCCGCGGTCGTGAAATGGCGCACCAGGAGTTCGGGGTGCGATTGCTCGAGCGGGTCAAGGCCGACCTCGAGCCGCACGGCGTGGTGGAGAATTTTCCGCGCATGGAAGGCCGCCAGATGGTGATGGTGCTGGGGCCGAAGAAGAAGGAAGTGAAGGTCGCGGCGGCCAGGCCGAAGAAGCCCGCCGGCGAGGCGGAAGCCAAGGCGCCGCCCAAGGCCGAGGGCGCGCCGGCCGCGAAGTCGGCCGGGGCCAAGCCCGCGGCGGCATAGGTTAAGCAGCAACCCGCGCCCAGGCGCGCGGCAAGAAGTGACCACCGGGTATCAAGCGCTCGCGCTGCGGGCCACCTGGCGTCACAAATCAGAGAAAGGGGCCACTCATGCCCAAGATGAAGACGAAGAAAGGCGCCTCGAAGCGATTCAAGGTGCGCGGTTCCGGCAGCGTCAAGCGAGGCAGCGCAAACCTGCGCCACATCCTCACCAAGAAGTCGACCAAGAGGAAGCGCCACCTGCGCGGCGGCACCGCGGTCCACGAGAGCAACATGGTCGCGGTCAAGGCCATGATGCCGTATTCGGCTTGAGGGGGGACAAATGCCAAGAGTCAAGCGCGGAGTAACGGCGCACGCGCGCCACAAGAAGGTCCTCGAACAGGCCAAGGGGTTCCGCGGCCGCCGCAAGAACGTATGGCGCATCGCCAAGGAAGCGGTGATGAAGGCGGGGCAGTACGCCTACCGCGACCGCCGCAACCGCAAGCGCACGTTCCGCGCGCTGTGGATCGCACGCATCAACGCGGCGGTGCGCTCGCACGGGATGACCTACAGCGTGTTCATGAACGGCCTGAAGAAAGCCAACATCGGGATCGACCGCAAGATGCTCGCGGACATCGCGGTGATGGACAAGGCGGCGTTCGCGAAGATCGCCGGACAGGTCAAGGCCAACCTCGGGGCCTGAGCCGAACAAGCCGAAGCAAATCGAAAAGCGAGGGCGAGCCCCTCGCTTTTCTTTTATGCGAATGGAAAACCTCGATCACATCGTAGCGCGCGCGCTGGGCGAATTCGGCCAGGCGGGCGATCCTGCGGCCCTCGAGAACGCGAAGGCGCGCTACCTCGGCAAGGCCGGGGAACTGACCGCGCTGCTCAAGGGCCTCGGCGCGCTTGCGGTGGAGGAGAGGAAGGCCGCGGGCGCAGGCATCAACGCGGCCAAGGCCAGGCTGGAGGCGGCGCTCGATGCGCGGCGCGCCGAACTCGCCGACGCGAAGATGCAGGCGCGCCTTGCCGAAGAAGCGCTCGACGTGACGCTGCCGGGGCGCGGCCGCACGCCCGGCGGGATCCATCCGGTGATCCGGACCTGGCAGCGGATCGAGGCGATCTTCCGCTCGATCGGCTTCGACGTGGCCGACGGCCCCGAGATCGAGACCGACTGGTACAACTTCACTGCGCTGAACAATCCCGAGAACCACCCGGCGCGCTCGATGCAGGACACGTTCTACGTCGATGCCAAGGACGCCGCGGGCATGCAACTGCTGCTGCGCACGCATACCAGCCCGATGCAGGTGCGCTACGCGCGCATGCACAAGCCTCCGATCAAGGTCATTGCGCCCGGCCGCACGTACCGGGTCGACTCCGACGCGACGCACTCGCCGATGTTCCACCAGGTCGAGGGCCTGTGGATCGACGAGCACATCAGCTTTGCCGACCTCAAGGGCGTGTACACGGACTTCCTGCGCCGCTTCTTCGAGACCGACGCGCTGCAGGTGCGCTTCCGGCCTTCGTACTTCCCGTTCACCGAACCGTCGGCCGAGATCGACATGCAGTTCGCCGACGGCCCGTTCGAGGGCCGGTGGCTCGAGATCTCCGGCTCGGGCCAGGTGCACCCCAGCGTGATCCGCAATTTCGGCCTCGATCCCGAGCGCCACATCGGGTTCGCCTTCGGCTCCGGGCTGGAGCGGCTGACGATGCTCCGCTACGGCATCGACGACCTGCGCCTGTTCTTCGACGGCGACCTGCGCTTCCTGAAGCAGTTCTGAGATGCTGATCCCGGAAAGCTGGCTGCGCGCCATGGTGAGCCCGTCGATGACGACGCAGGAGCTCGCCCACCTGCTCACGATGTCGGGCCTCGAGGTCGAGTCGCTCAGGCCGGTCGCGCCGCCGTTCAGCGGCATCGTCGTGGGGGAGGTGCTCACCGTGGGCAGGCACCCGAATGCCGACAAGCTTTCGGTCTGCAGCGTGAACATCGGCAAGGGTGAGCCGCTGCAGATCGTCTGCGGCGCGCCGAACGTGCGCGCCGGCATGAAGGCGCCTCTCGCGGTAGTCGGCGCGAAACTGCCGGGCCTGGACATCAAGGCCGCGAAGATGCGCGGCGTCGAGAGCCGGGGCATGCTGTGCTCGGCGCGCGAACTCGGGCTTTCCGAAGACCACAGCGGGTTGCTCGACCTGCCTGCCGGATCTGCGGTGGGCGCCGACGTGCGCGCGCTCCTCGAACTCGACGACAGCGTTTTCGAGATCAAGCTCACGCCGAACAAGGCCGACTGCCTTTCGGTGCTCGGCGTCGCGCGCGAGGTCGCCGCGCTGACCCGCGCGAAGCTCTGCCCGCCCGAAGTCGTGGCCGTGCCTGCGACCGGCGAGGCGAAGCTCGCGTTCGGGATCACCGACGCCGACGGCTGCGGCCGGTTCACGGGACGCGCGATCCGCAACGTGAACGCCAAGGCGCCGACGCCCGACTGGATGAAGCAGCGCCTCGAGCGCGCAGGCCAGCGCTCGATCTCGGCGCTGGTGGACGTGACCAACTACGTGATGCTCGAAATGGGACGGCCGCTGCACGTCTACGACCAGGACAAGGTCGCGGGCGGCATCGACGTGCGCTGGGGCCGGCCGGGCGAGAAGGTGAAGCTGCTCAACGAAATGACGGTGGAGGTCGACGGATCGGTGCTCTGCATCACCGACGGCTCGGGCCCGATCGGCCTCGCCGGCATCATGGGCGGCGACTCGACCAAGGCCGACCTCGACACGAAGAACATCTTCCTCGAGTCGGCCTTCTTCCACCCGCAGGCGATTGCCGGCCGCGCTCGCAGGTACAACTTCTCGTCGGACGCCTCGCATCGCTTCGAGCGCGGCGTCGACTTCGACAACAACGTCGCCGGCATCGAGCGCGCGACCCGGCTGATCCTCGACATCTGCGGCGGCGAGCCGGGCCCGACGGTGGACCTGGTGAAGAGGCTGCCGCACAGGAAGCCGGTGACGATGCGCGTTGCCCGCGCGCAGAAGATCATCGGCGTGCCGGTCGCCGCCGACGAGATGGCCGACATCTTCACGCGCCTCGGGCTGCCGTTCACGCGCGGCGCCGACGCCTTCACGGTCACGCCGCCGTCGTTCCGCTTCGACATCGAGATCGAGGAAGACCTGATCGAGGAAGTCGCGCGGGTCTACGGCTTCGAGCGCATCCCGGCGATCCCGCCCTCGGCGCCCGCGGTGATGCACGCCGAGCCCGAGTCGCACCGTTCGCTGCACGCCATCCGCGCGGCGGTGGCTGCGAGGGATTTCCACGAGGTGGTGAACTTCACGTTCGTCGACGAGAGCTGGGAGGCCGGCCTGGCCGGCAACCCGGACCCGGTGCGGCTGCTCAACCCGATCGCGAGCCACCAGTCGGTGATGCGCAGCACGCTGATCGGCGGGCTGGTCGAGAACATCCGTTACAACATGGCGAGGAAGCAGACCCGCGTGCGCGTGTTCGAGGTCGGGCGCGCTTTCCTGCGCGATGCATCGGTCGAGGACGGCGACCTGTCGGTGGCCGGGCTTTCGCAACCGATGCGGGTCGCCGCCGCTGCTTGCGGGCCGGCCGAGGACGAGCAGTGGGGCACCCCGGCGCGCCCGGTCGATTTCTTCGACCTGAAAGCCGACGTCGAAGCCCTCTTGTGGCCGCGGGTGCCGCGCTTCGAGGCGGCGGTGCATCCGGCGCTCCATCCGGGGCGCTCGGCCCGGGTGATGGTCGACGGCGCGGCCATCGGCTGGGTGGGTGAGTTGCACCCGCGCTGGCAGGCGAGGTTCGAACTCCCCCAGCCGGCCGTGCTGTTCGAGCTCGACGCTACCGCCCTGAAACACGTCCCTGTGCCCCAGCCGGGCCACCCGTCGCGCTTCCCCCCGGTGGTGCGCGACCTGGCCGTCCTGGTGGACGAAAAGGTGCCGGTCCAGGCCCTTCTGGATGCGCTCGAAGCCGGAAAACCGGCCATCGTCCGCTCGGTGCGCCTGTTCGACCTCTATCACGGCAAAAACCTCCCTGTGGGCCGAAAAAGCCTTGCGTTCCGGATAGTTATGCAAGATACTGAGAAAACACTCACAGATGCGGAAGCCGATTCGGCCATCGCCCGGATGGTCGGGTTGCTGGGCAGCGGTTTCGGCGCAACCCTCCGTACATAAAGAAGATTCAGGGAGCAGTGATGACTTTGACCAAGGCGGAACTCGCCGACCTGCTGTTCGAGAAGGTCGGCCTGAACAAGCGCGAGGCCAAGGACATGGTCGAGGCGTTTTTCGAAGAGATCCGCGGGGCGCTGGAGCGGGGCGAAAGCGTCAAATTGTCGGGCTTCGGCAACTTCCAGCTGCGCGACAAGCCGCAGCGGCCGGGGCGCAACCCCAAGACGGGCGAGGAGATCCCGATCAGCGCCCGCCGGGTGGTCACATTCCACGCCAGCCAGAAACTGAAGGCGATGGTCGAAAAGTCGCGCGACGGCGATGGATCCAAGCCGCAAGAAGGCTGACCTTCCGCCGATCCCGGCCAAGCGCTACTTCACCATCGGTGAGGTCAGCGAACTGTGCGGGGTGAAGCCGCATGTGCTGCGTTACTGGGAGCAGGAGTTCACGCAGCTGAAGCCCGTCAAGCGCCGCGGCAACCGGCGCTACTACCAGCACCACGAAGTGCTGCTCATCCGCCGCATCCGCGAACTGCTGTACGAGGAAGGCTTCACCATCAGCGGCGCGCGCAACAGGCTCGACGACGTCTATTCGCAGGGCAGGGAAGCCGCGCGCGCCGAAGCGGCCGAGCGCTCCGAGGCTGTCAGGGCGGGCGGCAACGGGCGCAGCAAGGTCGACGTCGCGGAAATCAGGCGCGAGCTCAAGGAAGTCATCGAATTGCTCGGCGCCGAGCAGGGCGCCGATCCGGCCAACAGCGCGCCGCTCCACTGAGGGCGGGAAGCACCCTCTGCTATAATCCGCGCCCTCGGGGCGTAGCGCAGCCTGGTAGCGTACCTGCATGGGGTGCAGGTGGTCGGAGGTTCAAATCCTCTCGCCCCGACCAGCAAATGGACACCGGCACAGGCCGGTGTTTTCATTTGAGCTGCCGGATATTGATAGGAGAACTCCCATGCCCCTCGTCCCGATGATCGAATACGCCGACGCCCCGCCCGAAGTCAAAGCCGTCTACGACGAAATCATGAAGGCCCGCGGCACCGACTGGGTGAACAACTTCTGGAAGGTGCTCGCGCACGACCCGGCCAACCTGCGCCGCATGTGGGACAACGTGAAGCAGGTGATGGCGCCCGGCGCGCTCGACCCGCTGGTGAAGGAGATGATCTACGTCGCAGTCAGCGCGACCAATGGCTGCGAGTACTGCACCTACTCGCACACTGCGGGGGCGCGCAAGAAAGGCATGACCGACGCGATGCTGGGCGAGCTGATGGCGGTGGTCGGCCTGGCGAACGAGACGAACCGGCTGGCGAACGGCTACCGTGTCGAGGTCGACGCGGCGTTCCTGCCGAAGGCCTGAAGCGCAGCTACGGCCGCGCAGGCGGCCGCAGGTAGCGCGAATCGGAGTACGTCAGCAGCCACTGCGGCCGGAACGCGACGAAGATCGCGGTCAGCGCACCGGTGGCGAAGCCTTCGCCCCAGGCGACCAGCCATCCCGCGGTCAGGACGACGGCCGCGTTGCCGCCCGGCAGCCGCGGCACGAGCCATGCATGCAGCGCGCCCGTGAAGAACATCGCCAGCACGGTGCCGAAGAAGGCTCGCCCGAGGATGTAGACGAAAACCTGTTTCGGCAGCCAGCGCCGGATGGCGATCCCGAACGCGAGTGCGGCGGTCGCGGGCACAACGCCGTCCCACGCGGCAAGCGCGACCGCGAGCGCGAGGTCGCCCCCGCCGAGCCACGCGGCACCCAGGGCGAGCGCAAGGCTTGTCATCACCGCGAGCGGCCAGCCGAACATCAGGACCATCAATGGCACGCCGGTAAGCCGCAGCGGCAGGGCGAGCGGAATCATCAGCTGCAGGCCCCAGAGGCAGGAAAGCATTACCAGTGCCGCTGCCCAGGGATTGCGCAACGCCGGCCCGTGCAAGGCGCCCCAGGGCCGGAATGCGAGGGCCGCGAGGCTCCCGGCGATCACCAGCCCGGCCTCCAGCGGATTCACCCGGGGCGCTAGCGCGGGTCGAACACCGGCACGCCCTTTCCGGCGTGCCCGGCCACCGCGACCTCCGGCGTGGCGTACTCGATGAAGCTGTCGGGCAGCGCGCCGCCCCAGTAGACGCCGGTGCCGCGCTCCTCCTCGTTCCACACCACCGGCTCCCAGTCGGGCGCGAGGATCACGAAGCTGCCGGAATACACCTCGATGCGGTTGCCGCCGGGCTCGTACGAGTAGAGGTAGAACGCCTGCGAATTGTTGTGCCGCGACGGCCCGGCCTCGATGAAGATGCCGTTCTCGACGAGGATGTCGGCCGCGCGCAGCACGTCCTCGCGGTTGTCGACCCACAGGGAGAAATGGTGCAGCCTGCCGCGCCCGCCGCTTGCGTCCATTACGTAGGCCAGCTCGTGGTGCACGGCCGAGGGGCTGAGCCACGACCCGATTTCCTTCGCGCCGTTCTCGAACCGCACGGTCTCGCTCAGCCGGAACCCGAGCAGTTCCTGCGCGAACCGGCGGTTGGCTGCGACATCGCGCGCCATCAGCGCGAGGTGGTCGGTGCGGCGCACATTCACGCCGCGCGCGGTGTAGCGCATCGGCAGGTTCTTCAGCGTCGAGCGCAGGTGGTCCGGCGCGCGGTAGCGCGACTCGTCGTAGTAGACCTCCATCAGGTGGCCTTCCGGGTCGCGAAACCGATACGAGCGGCCGCGCCCGAACTCGCCCTCGTTCCAGCCGATGCCGAGGCCTGCGCGGCCGATCGCCTCGGCGCGCCGCTCGAGCGCCGGCACGCTCGCCGCGCGCCACGCGATGCAGCCGGGGCCGGCCTGTGCGGCCGCGGTCAGCTTGAGCGTGGTGGTCGCATAATCGCCGTAGCTTCGCAGCCACGCGGAATCGCCTGCGGCATGCACGACCTCCATGCCGAGCACGTCGCGGAAATACCAGACCGTCTTGTCGAGCTTCGGCGTGAGCAGCTCCACGCTGCCGAGGTGGGCGATGTCGTGGATCGGTTCGTGCGGGCACTGTTCCATGCGAACTCCGGCGGCAATCTTCCTTTTGCCACCTTAGCCGGGTCGCGCGCGCCGCGCTTGATACAGGTCAAATGCCGTTCGACTCGAGGTATTCCAGGACCGTCCCGAGCCTGTTGAACGGGCGGAACGCCATGCCGCGTGCTTCGAGGTCGCGCGCCAGCGAGTCCTTGGCAAAAACGACGTCGGATGCGAGCGCCGCGTCGAGGTCCGAGCGCCCGTCGCCGGCAAAGACGATCGTGCAGCCCGAGTACGGTGCAAGGTGCTTCGCCTTCGCGTTCGCCGAGCGCGGAAAGGCCGGGTCATAGTGCGGGAACGAAGGCTTCAGGCGGTCGCCGTCGAACGCGAGAGCGTTCGCGAAGACCGGCACGCCTTCGATCGCGTTGTTCCCGAGGATGTGCCTGATCAACGGCTCGAAACTGTCGCTGACGATGATCGTGTCGACCTGACGATCACGGGCCCATTCGAGGATGCGCGCGAAGGCCGGATCCACGCGCACCGACGACAGGTGCTCGAACAGCATTTCGCGCGTCACGCGAAGGTTCTCCACCTGCAGCTTCAGGCATTCGCGCGCCGACATCCGCCCCTCTGCCCACTCGCGCTCCCAGGCGCGCCAGGCGTCGTTCGGCGAGAACCTCTCGATCACGTCGTCGAGCACATCGCCCTCGGTGAGCGTGTTGTCGAAGTCGAAGACCAGCACCGGCTTACGCATTCGCGGCCGCCTCTTCGCCCTGCTGCGCCTCGCGCAATTCGATCACCGATTCGCAGAAGCGCTGCAGGTGCGTCGCAACCGTGCCGCGCTCGAGATCCGCGGTGACGACGTGATACGACTCCTTCAGCAGCACCAGCTCGCGCCAGGTCGAACCGATGCGGTCGAAGATGTACTGCGAATTCCTCGGGCTGGTCATGTCGTCGTTCTCGGCCTGCACCAGCAGCACCGGGCAGGTCACCTGCGGCAGGATCCGCTTGCACCCCGCGATCAGGTGGCGCATCTCGCAGAACAGGCGCACCGGGAAGTGCGCATAGCCCAGGCTCGACGCGCTGCCTTCCTCGTGGATCGACGCCCTGTTGTATTGCGCCGCGATCTTCTCGCGCAGCGCCTCGTCGCGCAGGCCGAAAGGCTCGTCCTCGCGGAAGTACGTGAAGTACTTGAGCGGCGTGTAGTCGACCAGCGGGATCAGCTTCTGGAACCACGGCACGTTCCAGCCGTCGTAGAAGAGCGTCGGCGACAGGCACGCGACGCCGGCCACGTCGTCGCCGAACTCGGCCGCGAGCATCAGGCAGAGCACCGCGCCGAGCGACAACCCGCCGATCACCAGCGGCACGCCCTTGGCGCGCGCGGACTCGCGGGCCTCGAGGAAGGCGGCCCGCGCCGATTCGTAAAGCTCGTCGTGCGTGGTGCGGGCCAGCACACTGATAGGCTGGCCGTGGTTGACCAGGCGCGGGCAGTTCACCGCATACTTTCCGCGATACTGGAGGTGGTAGGCGATATAGCCGAGCTCGGTCGGCGTCCCGGTCAGGCCGTGGAGCAGCATCACCATGCACTTGCCGTCGGCGGGCAGGAACAGGCCGCGGTCGGCAAGCACCACCGCAGGCTTCTGCTTGATCCAGGCCCACTCGACAGACATTTGCAAGGTTCGGCACGCGCGTGCGAGAGAAACCGGCGCGTGAATTGAACGATAATCGCGGGGTGCGAATGTTAGCCGCCGCTTCACTGCGGCGCAATAAATCGATCCCCGGACGATGAACAAACCACTGCCCGAATTGCATGCCGAACTCGTGCGCGAGGAGGAGCAGCGCCTGCTCGAGAAGGAGGCACGCTACTGTTCGCACGGCGACACGGTCCATTACGCCGAGCACCCGAAATTCTTCGATCGGTGCGAAGGCAGTTACCTCTACGACCTGCACGGGCAGGAATACCTCGACCTGCAGATGTGGTATTCCGCAGTCAACCTCGGCTACGCAAACCCGGCAGTCTCGGACGCATTGCGCGGGCAGATCGACAGGCTGCCGCAGCTTGCCTGCCAGTACCTGCACCGCGAGAAGATCGAGCTGGCCGAGATGATCTGCGAAAGCGTGGAACGCGGTTTCGGCATGAAGGGCCGCGTCCACTTCAACGTCGGCGGCGCGCAGGCCGTGGAAGACGCGCTGAAGCTGGTCAGGAAGAGCACCGGGCGCCAGCACATGCTCGCCTTCCAGGGCGGCTATCACGGCCGCACGCTCGCGGTCTCGGCGATCACGTCCTCCTACCGCTATCGCGAGGCCTTCGGCGAATTCGCCGACCGGGCCGAATTCATCCCTTTCCCGTATGCCTTCCGCTCGCCTTTCCCGGGTGACGCTCAGAAGACCGAGGACTGGTGCATCGGCGAGTTCGAGCGCCTGTTCGAGCACGAATATACCGGCGCCTGGAACTCCAAGACCGGACGATCGGAGTTCGGCGCTTTCTTCGTCGAAGCGGTGCAGGGCACCGGCGGCTACGTGATCCCGCCGAAGACCTACTTCAAGCGGCTGGCGAAAGTCTGCAAGGAGCGCGGCATCCTGCTGGTGGACGACGAGATCCAGATGGGCTTCCACCGCACCGGCCGGATGTGGGCGATGGAGCACTTCGACGCGCAGCCCGACATCATCGTGTTCGGCAAGGCCCTCACCAACGGCATGAACCCGATCTCGGGCATCTGGGCGCGCGAGGAGCTGATCAACCCGGCGGTGTTCGGCCCGGGATCGACGCACTCGACGTTCTCCTCGAATACGCTCGGCACCGCGACCGGACTTGCGGTGATGAAGATCCTCACGTCCGGGAACTACGAAACCTCGGTGAAGGACAAGGGCGCTTACTTCCTTGCCAAGTTGCGCGACATCCAGTCGCGCCACAAGGAAGTCGGCGATGTCGACGGCCTGGGCCTCGCGCTGCGCATGGAGATGTGCGAAGCCGACGGCCGCACCGCCAGCCGGCGCCTGGCCGACCGGATGTTCCAGATCGGCCTGGACGGCGGCCTGCCGCTCGGGCCGCGCAATCACATGGGGCTGGTGCTCGACATCGGCGGCTACTACAAGAACGTGATTACGCTGGCGCCTTCGCTCGAGATCACGACGGCCGAGATGGACCTTGCGGCCGTGGCGCTCGAGCACGTCCTGCAGCGGGCCAAGGCAGCACTATAGGAACAGGGGAACCCAGGTTCCCCCGTACCCCTTCCTGGACCGTCTATTCTTTCGCCGTTTGTGACGCCGCTTGCGGGTGCGCCTTGAGGTAACGCTCGAGGTCGTCGTCGAGCGTGGCCCAGTCGATCCGGCGCGCGATCATGCGCAGGACTGCATCGACCAGGCGATTGCGATGCGCGCAGTAGTTGGACAGGGGCACCAGCCTGTGCCCGGTCTCGATCTTGGGCGCATAGCCGGTCTGCCCGCTCTGGATCGAGGTTGCGCCGTGCGCGAGCGCAAAGTCGACTGCCGAATCCCAGAGCCGGAAGTAGAGCAGCCAGTCCCTCGGGCGCGAGTAGTCGATGCCGATGAACTTGTTGATGACCCTTGCGCCGAGCACGAAGCACAGCATGAAAGCGACTGCCTTCCCCGTCGAGCGCTCGCGCAGCACGACGAAATGCGCGACCGGCAGCGCAGCGAGGCGGGTGAAGAATTCCCGGTTGAGCCGCTCGAATCGCGTCGTCGCCTTCTCGTAGGTCTGCCAAAAGAGGCCGAACAGTTCGTCGAGCGTCGCCGCGTCCGGCGATTGCAGCACCTCGGCGTCGAGGGCCACGAGCGAAGCGCTGCGCCGGAGCTTCTTTTTCAGCACATGGCGGCGCGAGCCTTTCATCGCGGCGAAGTAGGCGTCCTTGCCGCCCGGCGGCAGGTCGACGAGCGTGCCCGGAAAGCTCGTGACCTCGAACAGCGAATCCCGGAATGCGGGCGATCCAAGCGCCGCCGATTGCGGGTGCGCGAAGTCCTTCCATACGAGCAGGCCGGCACCAAGCGCGCGCGCCCTGGCCTTGAACGCGCCGACGAGCACCGGGAGCGCGGCGGCAAGATCGGTCCGGTCCATGAAGCCGACGGTGCCTTCGTCCGCGCAGGGCGAACCGATGAACAGCGTGCGCGGGTGAACGAGCGAGGGCAGGACCTTGCCCACCGCCCCGATCACACCGGCAAGCGCGGGTGGTGCGACCAGCGCGAGCGGAAAATTCATGGCGAACATCGGGGCGATGCCGACCGGCGTACCGTCACGGTCGATCACCGCGTAGAGGAACTCGAACTGGTCTTCGAGCCCGCAGCGCTCCAGCGCGTCGTACCACCAGCGCCCCTCGAGCGGAGGGGGAAAGCATGCGTCCCAGAGCGCCGCGTCGATCTGCGCGGCCGAGCTTTCGAAGCGGACCGAAAAGCCGGTCACGTCAGGCCGAAGCGGCCAGCAGGCCGACACCGGCAACGATCAGCGCGATGCCGACCCAGCGCTCGCCGGTCACCGGCTCGTTCAGCATGCGCTGCGACAGGATCGCGACGATGACGAACCCGATGCTGCCGATCGGGAATGCGGTGCTGACCTCGACGAACTGGAGCGCGCCGGTGTAGATCAGCGCCTGCACGATGAACAGCGCCACGCCGGCCAGGATCCATGTGGCGCGGCCCTTGGTCACCATGGCCGATTTCTTGAAGAATACCTGGGCAACGCCCTCGATGATCGAGCAGGCGATGACGAGCAGCACGCCCACCAGCGCGAGCGTCATGGCGCCGGCGTCCCGGCGGGTGCGTCAATCGAGTTGGAGTCGTGATGCGTGCGGCTGATGAACCACACGCCGGCGAAGACGAGTGCGATCCCGAGAACCTTGATCGCGCCGACGCTCTCACCCAGGTACGCGGCCGAGATCGCGAACACCGCCACGAAGCTGAGCGATGTGATCGGCTGCGAATAGCTCAGGTCGGACTGCTCCAGCACCCTCAGCCAGTTGACGAGTTGCCAGCAGAAGAGCGCGGCGACCAGCAGGAACACCGGCTGGTGCAGCGCCGCGGCGGCCGCATCCGTCACCGAGGCCGTCCCCGGGAGCCGGTCGGCGCCCAGTTTCCACAGTATCTGGACGGCGGTATCGAGCAGGACAGCGAGGACCAGCCGGACGACGAGGCCGGCGGGTACGGTATGCGCAATCATCCGGGAGCCAAGGGTTTGCGGGAGGGGCCGAAAGCGGATTCTATCCGGGTGAGTCGCGCCTTCTCCCCGAAACGCACTTACAGTTTCCTGAAGGCCGGAGTGTCGGGAACGAGGTAAAATCCACATAGTCCATTCGAGTGACCGCCCGGCGAACCTTGTTCACGGGGGAAGGTCCCACAAAAGCCCATGACGACATTGGAGAAGGTCCGCACCCTCATCGCGACGGAACTCGATGTCGATCCGGCGAGCCTCGACCCTGTCCGTCCGCTGGACGAGCTCGGCATCGACTCGCTGACCGTCATGGAGTGCCTGTTCAAGATCGAGGACGAGTTCAAGATCAGCGTCTCGAATTCCAGCCTCGCGGTACGCACGCTGCAGGACATCGCGGACATGGTCGACTCGCTGGTTGCTTCCAAGGTCGCAGAGGTGTCTTGAGAGACGTTCTCGTTACCGGCCTCGGGGTCATCAGTCCCGCAGGCAACGGCCGGGACGAGTTCTTCGATAACCTGCTGGCCGGTCGCTCCGGCATCCGCCGCCTGTCCTCGCCTTTCGCGCCGCAACTCGCCGCCCGGATCGGCGGCGAAGTCGCCTTCGACGCGGCGGCCCGTTTCCCCAGACCCAAGCTCGCGCTGCTCGATCGCTTCAGCCAGTTCGCGCTCGCCGCCGCGCGCGAGGCACTCGATGACGCGGGCATCGGCGAAGGCGATCCGCGCAAGCCGCGCGCCGGCGTGTACCTCGGCACCGGCCTGGGCGGTGCGCAGACCACGGAAGCCGGATACGTCGAGCTGCTTACGAACGGCAAGGACAGGCTGCCGCCGTACACGGTGGTGCGCGCGATGAACAATGCGGCGACTGCGCATATCTCCATCGACTTCGCGCTGCGTGGCGCGAGCCTCACGTTTTCGACGGCGTGCTCGTCGTCTGCGATAGCGATCGGCGAGGCCTGCCGCGCAATCAGGCACGGGTACATCGACTTTGCGGTTGCAGGCGGGGCCGAGTCGTTGCTGACCCTCGGAACGATCCGCGCGTGGGAGGCACTGCGCACCCTCGCGACCGAGGATGCGGACGATCCGGGTGCGTCCTGCCGCCCGTTCTCGCGCGACCGCACCGGGCTCGTGCTCGGCGAAGGCGCGGGCATCGTCGTGCTCGAAGCCGAGGAGCACGCGAGGCAACGCGGCGCCAAGGCCTATGCGCGCCTCGCAGGCTATGGCGCGACCAGCGATTCCAGCCACCTGACCAAGCCCGACCAGGCGGGGCAGGCCGCCGCGATGCGCATGGCGCTCGAGGATGCCGGGATCGCTCCTGCGGAAATCGGCTACGTGAATGCGCACGGCACCGCGACGCTGGCCGGCGACCAGGTCGAGACCGCCGCGATCAAGGAAGTCTTCGGCGCGCACGCGAGCCGGCTTGCCGTGAGCTCGACCAAGTCGATGCACGCCCATCTCATGGGGGCGACCGGCGCGGTGGAATTCATTGCCGCGATCCTCGCACTCGAGCGGGGCGCGCTCCCGCCCACCGCCCACCTGCGCGTGCCGGACCCGGAGTGCGATCTCGACTACGTGCCCAATGTCGCGCGCACCGGCGTCGAGCTGGCGGCGGTGATGTCGAACTCGTTCGCCTTCGGCGGCTCGAACGCGGTGCTCGTAGCAACGCGCGCCTGATTGCCGGGGGCGGCGCGTGCTGAGTTACCGCCACGCCTTCCACGCCGGCAACCACGCCGACGTCCTCAAGCATGCGGTGCTGGTGCACCTGCTCGCCTACCTCACGAGGAAGGAAAAGCCGCTCTGGTACGTCGACACGCACGCCGGTGCCGCCGGCTACGCGCTCGACCAGGCGTGGGCGCAGAAGAACGCCGAGTTCGAGACCGGCATCGGCCGGTTGTGGAAGGGCAAGGAAGAACTTCGCGGCGCGCCGCCGCTCGTGGCCGCGTACCTCGAGCAGGTGCGCGCGCTGAATCCCGACGGCAGGCTGCGCGCGTATCCGGGCTCATCACAGATCGCGATGCGTTTGCTGCGTGAACAGGATCGGCTCCGGCTGTTCGAGCTGCACAGCACCGAGGGCCGCGGCCTGAAGGCGCATTTCGCCAAAGACAGCCCGCGCGTGATGGTCCAGGCAGGCGACGGGTTCGACGGCCTGCGGTCGGTGCTGCCGCCGCCGTCGCGGCGCGGCCTGGTGCTGATGGATCCGTCCTACGAGGACAAGCGCGACTATGCCCGCGCGCGCGCAGCGCTGGAGGACGCGCTGCAGCGCTTCGCGACCGGCGTCTACCTGCTCTGGTACCCGCAGGTGCAGAGGCGCGAGTCCGGGCAGTTTCCGGCGAGCCTGAAGCGGCTGCAGAAGAAGGACTGGCTGCACGTGGCGCTGACCGTGAAGGCGCCTGCACCCGACGGCTACGGCCTGCACGGCAGCGGCTTGTTCGTCCTCAACCCGCCTTGGGACCTGCCGGGACTGCTGAAGGAGGCGATGCCCTGGCTCGTAAAAGCGCTCGGCCAGGACTCGAGCGCCCGCTACGAACTCGAAAGCGAAATGGCGTGATCCTTAAACTTGCAAGTTCTCTTCCGACAGGTCCTTCCTCTTCTGCATGTTGAAGCGCCCGTCGTAGATCGGGCCTTTGCCGGTCGTCGGCCCCTGGTACTGCACGAACAGCATCAGACCGCCGGTCTCGGTCGACAGGTCGGCCTCGAAGTGCGGGTCCGGGTAGTTGATCATGGTGCCCGGCCCGACGGTGCGCTCGCCGATCCTGAACGTGCCTTCGAGCACGTACCAGACCTGCGCGAAGTCGTGCCGGTGCAGGGGATGGTGCGCGCCCGGCTCGTAGCGCACGAAGCCGGCGTTCGGCTCGGTCGGCCGCTCGGGGCGCGGGTGGAACAGCATCTTGCTCTGCTGGCCGGGAAAGCGCAGCGTCTCCCACTCCATGTCGTCGATGTGGCGGAACTCGGCGGGGTGGTCCTTGTCGAGCTTCATGGTGGCTCCTTTGCGTCTGGGTAGTGGCAGCATTTCGCCCGGAGAGCGACTAAATACGCGGGGTAAACCCGAAAATTGGCAGCATTGCGTCGCCGGGCCCGCGGGGTTCAGCCGAACTTCACGACCGCGCGCCCCCGCACGCCCGAGGCAATCAGCTTGTCGCAGTGCGCCAGCAACTCCTCGAACCCGATCGTATACGCAATCCTGCCGATATGGCGAGGCCGCAGGTCGCCGCCGGCCTGCATGCGCTGCCACGCGGAACCGCGTGCCGGCACCGGGTGGTTGCCGTTGATGCCGGTGAGCGTCACGCCGCGCAGGATGAAAGGGTAGATCGACGTGGTCAGCGTCTCACCGCCGGCGTTGCCGAAAGCGCAGACCACGCCGCGCTGCTTCATCGAGCGCAGCAGCTGGTCCAGCGGCTTGCCGCCGACCGCGTCGATCGCGCCGGCCCAGCGCTGGTCCTCGAGAGGCTTGTCGCCGCCGGCGATGCCGTCGCGCCCGACGATTTCATTCGCGCCGATGCTGCGCAGGTAGTCGTGCTCGGCGGCCTTGCCGGTGCTCGCGACCACGTGATAGCCCAGGCCGGCGAGCATGTCGATTGCAAAGGAGGAACTGCCGCCGGTGCCGCCGGTCACCAGCACCGGGCCCTTGTCGGGCGTCACGCCGCGGTTCAGGAGTTCTTCCACCGCGAGCGCGGAGGTGTAAGCCGCAAGCCCCATAGCCACCGACTCGAAAGGATCTGTGCCTTCGGGAACGCGGCCGACCCACTCGGAAGGCACCCTCACGTAATCGCTGTAGCCGCCGTCGCGCCGCATGCCGAAATCGCGGCCGCCCTGCACGGTGACCACTTCGCCGGCCTTGAAGCGCGGGTCCTTCGATTCGACGACCGTGCCGGCCATTTCGACGCCGGGAATGCACGGGTAGCGCGTAATCACTTTTTCGATGCCGGTCACCGCGCGGGCATCCTTGTAGTTGACCGCCGCGTACTGCGTTTTGATGACCACATCGCCCGGGTCGAGGTCGTCGATCGACTGCTCGACCATCCGGCTGACGCGCCTGCCGTCCTCGTTGTAGAGGCGTACCGCCTTGAATTTCATGCCGCGCTTTCCTTTGGAGAACTTGCCTTGCGCTGCACGACGGCCCCGCTCGCCAGCAGCGCTTCGATCTCGGCTTGCGCGAGCCCGAACTCGGCGAGGATCTCGCAACTGTGCTCGCCCACCGCCGGCGGTCCGCGATGCACGCGCGATTGCGCGTTCCGGTCGCCGAGCGCCATGCCGGGCATGCGCAGCGGCCCCGCGATCGAATTGCTCGTCTCGACGATCACGCCGTTGTGCGCAAGCTGCGGCGACTCCATCAGCATCCCGTAGTCGGCGATCGGCCCGCAGATGATGTCGGCCGACTCGAGGGCCTCCTGCCACTGGGCCGAGGTCTTGGATGCGAGCAGCTGCGCGAGCCTCGTCATCAGCTTGCTGCGATTGGCCACGCGTTGCGGGTTGGTCGCGAAATCCGGGTGCGCCGCCAGCGCCGGATCGCCGAGCACGTTGCAGAACGCCTTCCAGCGATCTTCGTGGTAGGCCGCAATCATGATCCAGCCGTCCTTGGTCGGATAGGCCTCGTTCGGCGCGGAGTAGGGCGCGGCAGTGCCGGTGCGTGCCGGGAGCTGCCCGTCGGAAAGATAGGACGCCACTGCCGACTGCTGCAGCATCACCGCGCTGTTGTAGAGGCTCTGGTCGAGGTGCTGTCCTTTTCCGGTCGCGTCGCGCGCGCGCAATGCGGCGAGCACCGCCGTCGTGGCGAGGAACCCGGTGACCATGTCCACCGCGGGAACCAGCACTTTCATCGGCGGCGACCCCTCGTCGCCGATGTTGCTCATCAGGCCCGACACCGCCTGGATGATGCCGTCGACGCCTGGCTTGTCCTTCCACGGACCGGTCTGGCCGTAGGCGGACACCGAGCAGAAGACGATGCGCGGGTTGACCGCACTGAGCGCCTCGTAGCCGATGCCGAGCTTGTCCATCACGCCGGGCCGGAAGCTCTCGACCACCACGTCCGCCTGCCTCGCCATGCGCAGTACCAGGCCCGCGCTCGCGGGCCTCTTCATGTCGATGACCAGCGAGCGCTTGTTGCGGTTGAAGCTCATCGAGACGACGGATTCGCCTGCCTGCCACGGCGGGCCGAGCTTGCGGCCGAGGTCGCCGGCCGGCGGCTCGATCTTGCAGACCTCGGCGCCGAGGTCGCCCAGCTGCATGCTGCACATCGGGCCGGCGCCGACCTGCGCGAAGTCGAGGACGCGGATGCCGGCGAGGGCGGTGTTGATGCTCACTTGGCCTGCGCTACTGGTCGAGCTTGATGCCTATTTCCCTGAGCGCCTTGCCCCAGCGCGCGATGTCGCGCTTCATCAGGGCATTCATCTGCTCGGGCCCGAGGTAGCTCACTTCGAAGCCCTGAGAGACGAGGCGGTCGCGCACGTCGGGAGCGCCGAGGGCCTTCGAGACTTCGGACGACAGCCGCGCGAGGATAGGGGCCGGGGTGCCGGCCGGGGCGAGGATCGAGTACCACAGCGAAACGTCGAAGCCGGGCAGCGCCGATTCGGCGACCGTCGGGACGTTCGGCATCGCCTGCGAGCGCTTGGGCGTCGCGACCGCGAGCGCACGCAGTTTGCCGGCCTTGACGTGCTGGTCGAGCGAAGCCATCGTGCCGAACGCGGCCTGCACCTGGCCGGCGATCAGGTCGGCGATCGCAGGCCCGGTGCCCTTGTAAGGCACGTGCGTGATGTTGATCCCCGCGGCGTGGTTGAGCACTTCGAACGCGATGTGCTGCGGCGTGCCGGCGCCGGGCGTGCTGTGGTTGTACTTGCCGGGATTGGCTTTGGCCAGTGCGATGAGGTCGCGCACGTTGTTCGCCGGCACCGAAGGATGCACCGCAAGCACCATCGGCACCGAAGCCGCCAGCGCGACTGCGGAGAAGTCCTTCTCGATGTCGAACGGAAGCTTGGCGTACAGCGCCGGGTTCATTGTCACCTGGTTGGAGGCGATCACGATCGTGTAGCCGTCGGGCGGCGATTTTGCCGCGAGGTCGGTGCCGATGTTGCCGCCGGCCCCCGCGCGGTTGTCGATGACGACCGGCTGGCCGAGCGACTCGCCCATCTTCGGCGCGAGCACGCGCGCGAGGATGTCGTTGCCGCCGCCGGGCGGGAAAGGGACGATGAAGCGGATCGGTTTCTCGGGGAACTTCTGCGCGGCGGCGTGCAGCGGCGCGAGTGCTGCGCACGCGGCGGCGAGCAATGTTGCGATCATTTTCATGGTCTTCCTCCCTGAGGCGAACAGCATACGGGAGGCGCGGGAGCCTGCCCGCTAGCGATTGCGAAACTGCGGCTTGCGCTTTTCGTTGAACGCGCGGATGCCTTCCAGGCGGTCCTCGGTCCCGACCAGCCGGTTGTAGGCCTCGACCTCCAGGCGCAGCCCGGTCCGCAGGTCGGCCTGCAGGCCGAGGTGGATCGACTTCTTGGCCTGGCGCACCGACATCGGCGCATTCGCGGCAATCGTCTTTGCCGTCTCGAGCGCCGCGCCGGCCAACTGGTCCGCATCGACCACGCGATTGAGCACACCCCACTCGAGCGCTTCGGCCGCCGCGAAGGGACGTCCGGTCAGGATGATTTCCTTTGCGCGCCGCTCGCCGACGGCGCGCGGCAGGTTCTGCGTGCCGCCTGCGCCGGGCATGATGCCGATGGTCACCTCGGTCAACGCGAAGCGGGCGTGCGGCACCGCGTAGGCGAAGTCGCAGGCGAGCGCCATTTCGAGCCCGCCGGCATAGGCGTGGCCATTGACCGCGGCGATCACCGGGACCGGCAACTCCATCAGCGTCCAGTACGCTTCCTCGAAGATCTCGTGCTGGCGCTGCCAGGCCTCGACCGTCATGCCGTTGCGCTCCTTCAGGTCGCCGCCTGCGCAGAACGCCTTCGTGCCTGAACCGGTAAGCACCACCACGCGCGTTTCGCCCGGGTCGCGCGTGAGTGCTACCCACAGGTCGCGCAGCTCGATGCCCATCTGCGTGTTCAGCGCGTTGGCGACTTCGGGACGATTGAGCGTCACGAGCAGCACATGCGGCTCGGGCGAGGTCACCTGAAGCGTCTGCAGGCCGGCGGGCAAATCCATGGCGGGCAACGCCTTCTCAGTCGCGGCGGTAGGGGCGAGTGACGGAAAGGCGCACCGAGAGCCCGGCGCGCACCGCCACGTCGATCAGGCGGTCCAGGCTGAAGCCGTCGCTCTTCTCGTTCATCAGCGCGCTGACCTGCGGCTGGGCGAGCCCGAGTTGCGCGGCGACTTCCTTCTGCGTGTGGCCCGACTGGGCGAGGCGTTCGGCAATGGCGGCGAGCACCTGTGCGCGCATCTGCGCGCTGGTCGGGACTGCGGTACGTCTGTTCGCCATTGGCCGGCCTCCCCCGGATTGCGTGATCGCCGGATGAGTATAACAAAATAATTATTTCGAGTGCTCTGTGGGCCGCTCCCACAGCCAATCTCCAAAACCGAATGTTCCGGAATTTCGTGGCCTCCAGGGGCCCGCCGCCGCCCGCCCGGCGCTGCTGAGCCGGAGGCGTTCATGCTAGACTTCGTGCCGAACGCGCGGGCTGCGCACCCTGCTACCGGCCCGCGCCGGCGAGACTTCACCGCGCCAAGCCAGCTCTCCAAGATCCATTCCCCGAGGTCGATCCCCGCGTGCGCATCCTGCTTTCCAACGACGACGGCTATTTTGCGCCGGGGCTGGCCGTGCTGGCCGGGCACCTCGCGGCGCTCGGCGAAATCATCGTCGTCGCACCCGAGCGCGACCGCAGCGGCGCTTCGAACTCGCTGACGCTCGACCGGCCGCTGATGGTGCGGCGCGCGGCCAACGGTTTCTCGTACGTCAATGGCACGCCTACCGACTGCGTTCACCTTGCGGTGACCGGCTTTCTCGAGCACCAGCCCGACATCATCGTCTCGGGCATCAACCACGGCGCCAACATGGGCGACGACACGATCTACTCGGGCACCGTGGCCGCGGCCACCGAAGGGTTCCTCCTCGGCATTCCTTCGATCGCGATCTCGCTCGCGAGCCACGCGGGAAGCCATTTCGATACGGCCGCGCGCGTGGCCGCGCGGCTGGTCGAGCGGTTCCGGCGCGCCCCGCTGGGCGAGCCGGTCCTGCTGAACGTCAACGTGCCCGACCTGCCCGAATCCGAAATCGCCGGCGTCGAGGTCACCCGCCTGGGCAAGCGCCACAAGGCCGAGCCGGTCGTGAAGTCGGTCAATCCGCGCGGGCAGACGATCTACTGGATCGGCGCGGCCGGCGGCGCCCAGGACAGCGGGCCGGGCACCGATTTCCACGCGGTGGCCGGCGGCTCGGTCTCGGTGACGCCGCTGCAGGTGGATCTCACGCATCGCGGGCAGGCCGCGCTGGTGCGCGAATGGATGGGCCGATAGGCATGCGCGGCGCGAAGAACCTGGCCGGCATCGGCATGACCTCGCAGCGCACGCGCGAGCGCATGGTCGCGCGGTTGCGCGACGAAGGCATCACCGATGAGCGCGTGCTTGCCGCGATGGCCGCAGTGCCGCGGCACGTCTTCGTCGAGGAGGCCCTTGCCTCGCGCGCCTACGAGGACACCGCCTTGCCGATCGGGTCGGGCCAGACGATCTCGCAGCCCTACGTGGTTGCGAAGATGATCGAAGCGCTGCGCGCCGGCGGCCGCGAACTGGGCAAGGTGCTCGAGGTAGGCACCGGTTGCGGGTACCAGGCGGCAGTGCTTGCTCACCTCGCGCCCGAGGTCTACTCGATCGAGCGCATCCAGGCGCTGCTCGACCGCGCGCGAGGCAACTTGCTCGGCCTCAAGTTGTCCAACCTGCGCTTGAGTTACGGCGACGGCAACCTCGGCCTCGAGAAGGCCGCGCCGTTCGATTCGATCATCGTCGCGGCGGCCGCGCCCGAGGTGCCGCAGGCCCTCTTACAACAGCTGGCGGTGGGTGGCAGAATGATCCTGCCGCTGAAGATGCCGCAGGCCGGGCGCGGAGTGCAGCGCCTGGTGCTGATCGAGCGCGGCCCGCGCGGCTACAGCGAGAAGACGATGGACGCGGTGAGGTTCGTTCCACTGGAGACAGGCAGGCTGTGAAGAGAGTCGCGATCCACTTGGCTGTTGCGGCTGCGGGAGTCGCAGCGCTGCTCGCCGGCTGCGCGTCGCGGCCGACCTCGGCGCCGGTGGCCGACCGTGCGCCGGCCGCGGTCGCCGGCGCAAAGCCGCCGGTGCCTGAGGTGGCGCCGGTGCCCGGGGCGACGGTCCGGTCTTCGCCCGACGGCTACTACCGGGTCAGGCGCGGCGACACGCTCTACAGCATCGCCCTCGACCATGGCGCCGACCCGCGCGACGTCCGTGAGTGGAACCGCCTCGACAACCCCGACCGGATCCAGCCGGGGCAGGTGCTGCGTGTCGCGCCGCCCGAAAACAACCAGGCTGCGGCGCCGCCGCCGGTCCAGGTCGGCGCGGCGCGAGGCGCCGGACCGATCGATTCGCGGCCGATCGAATCGAGGCCGCTCGACGCGAAGCCGGCATCCGCGAGCGCGCCGGACCGGACGCCGATCCCGGTCGGCGGCCCCGGCTCGACGGTCAAGAACGAACCGAAGGCGTTGCGCCTGCCCTATTCGAACGAGAACCTCGCGATGCTGCAAAGGAGCGAGCCCGCACAGCAGACGCTCGCGCCCGCGCCCCCGGCGGGCAGGCCCGAATCGGCGGCGGAGCCCAAGCCGGTCGCAGTCGCGCCCGCGCAACCTGCGGCGGGCGCGGAAGCGCGCGAGGCCGAGTCGATCGAGTTCATCTGGCCCGCGCGCGGCAAGGTGGTCGCAAAGTTCGCCGAGCCCGCCAGCAAGGGCATGGACATCGCCGGCAAGCCCGGCGACCCGGTGGTGGCCGCGGCCGGCGGGCGGGTGATCTACATCGGCACCGGCATCCGCGGTTACGGCAAGCTCATCGTGATCAAGCACGACAACAACTTCAACAGCGTCTATGCCCACAACCGCGAGATCCTCGTCAAGCAGGACCAGACGGTCACGCGCGGGCAGCAGATCGCGGAGCTCGGCGACACCGACGCCGATTCGCCCAAGCTGCATTTCGAGATCCGCAAGTCCGGCAAGCCGGTCGACCCGGCGAAGTACCTGCCGCCGTCATGAGTGCCCGGCCGGGGGACGCGCCCTTTCGCGAGGGTGGCGACGCCGCCGGCGCGAACGCGGACAGCGCGACGGCGCCGGAAGACGCCGGGGCCGGCGATCCGGAGGCGATTGCCGGGATCGGCGCTGCGGCCGACGCCGGGACGCAGGATCCGGAGGCCGACTATCTCTCGGACCTCACCCAGCTCTACCTGCACGACATCGGCGCCAAGCCGCTGATGACGGCCGACGAGGAGCGCACGGTCGCGCGCGCCGCGGCGGCGGGGGATTTCGCGGCGCGCCAGGCCATGATCGAGCGCAATCTGCGGCTGGTGGTCAGCATTGCCAAGCATTACCTCAACCGTGGCCTGGCGCTGCTCGACCTGGTCGAGGAGGGCAATCTTGGCCTGATGCACGCGATCGAGAAGTACGACCCGGAGCGCGGAGTGCGCTTCTCGACCTATGCGACCTGGTGGATCCGCCAGTCGATCGAGCGCGCGATCATGAACCAGGCGCGCACGATTCGCTTGCCGGTGCACGTGGTCAAGGACATGAACGTGGTGCTTCGCGCGCGGCGCCACCTGGAGGCGCACGCCGAGAAGGCCGTCGGCGCCGACGATATCGCGCACCTTTGCGGCAGGCCTGCCGACGAAGTGCGGCGCATGCTGGTGCTCGCTGAGCACACGGCCTCGCTCGATGCGCCGCTCGAGATCGATCCGGGCCTCTCGGTGGGCGACGCGATCGCCGAGGAAGGGCAGACGCCCGACGGGCTGATCGCGACCCATGAGCTCGAGACGCTCGTGCGCGAATGGCTTGCGCAGCTGAACGACCGGCAGCGCAGGGTGATCGAGCGCCGCTTCGGCCTCGACGGTGGCGACGCGGCCACCCTCGAGGCGCTGGCCGTGGAGCTCGGCCTCACGCGCGAACGCGTGAGGCAGGTGCAGGTCGAGGCGCTCGGCCGCCTGCGCACGATGCTGAAGCATCGCGGGGTTTCGAAGGAGGAATTGCTTTAAAAAAAGGGGCCAGGCTCAAACCTGATAAAAAAGTAAAAAAGGGGCCAGGCTCAAACCTGACGTCGCTCGGCGCTTGTCAGGTTTGAGCCTGGCCCCTTTTTTCTTTTTTACTTTTTATCGGCCCATCTCGATGCGCAAGGCCTGCGCGAGGTCGAATACCGCCGAGGCGTAGAAGGAGCTGCGGTTGTACCGCGTGATCACGTAGAAATTCTGGAGCCCGACGCGATACTCGGTCGGCCGGTCGGGCGTGACCAGGTCGACGAGCGCGCCCAGCGTGCCGGGCTTCGGGGCGGGGGAGGCGCGCACGGTGATGCCGGCGGCCGCGAGGTCCTCGAGCGTTCGCGTCGGTTTCAGCCCCTCGGCAATCAGCGGGGCCGGGTCTGCCGAGCCGAGGTCGGCGGGGTAGGCGACCGGCTCGCCGCCGACCCAGCCATGCGACCTGAGGAAGTTCGCCACCGACCCGATCGCATCGGTGGGACTCGATCGCAGCAACACCGCGCCGTCCCCGTCGAAGTCGACCGCCCAGCGCCGGTAGCTGTTGGGCATGAACTGCGGGATGCCGATCGCGCCGGCGTACGAGCCGCGCACCTCGAGCGCGTCCATCCCGGTTTCGCGCGTGAAGAGCAGGAAGGCCTCGAGTTCCGAACGAAAGTAGTCCGCGCGCGGCGGGTAGTCGAACGCCAGCGTGGCCAGCGCGTCGATGACACGCCACTTGCCCATGTTGCGGCCGTAATAGGTCTCGATGCCGATGATCGCGACGATGATTTCGCGCGGGACGCCGTATTCCGCCTCTGCTCGCGACAGCGCATCCGCGTACTGCGCGGCAAAGCGCACGCCGTCGGCAATGTGCCGCTCATTGACGAAGATCGGGCGGTAATTGCGCCACGAGCGCACCCGCGGGGACGCCGGCGGCCGGATCGCCTTGAGGATCTCGGGTTGGCGGGTGGTCAGCGCAAACAGCGCATACAGGTCTCCCTCGGCGAATCCGTGCCGGTCGACCATCTCCCGGATGAACTCGCGCACTTCCGGCCGGCCCGAGTACCCGCGCTCTGCGGCGCGCGGTTGCGCCGTCGCGACGAACGAGGCTGCACAGGCCGACAACGCCAATGCAATGACGAGGAGGCGCGTCATGCGGGACGGAACTCGCGCACCGATTTCCTGAGTTCCGCAATTTCCGCGTCGCGGCGGATCGCGCCGTAGCGCAATGCGATGTAACGCTCGCCGACCGAGACGATCGTGGCGGCGAGGCTGGGAAAGCGCCGTGCCGCGCGCGTGGTGAAGTCGCGCGGGCCTTCGTTCGGCGCCCGCTCGACGCCGGCCGCTGCCAGCTTGCGGCAGAACGAGAGCCAGAGTTGCTGTACCGGGTCGGGCCGCACCAATCGCTTGAGCGACCAGGCCAGCAGCACCATGATGATCAGGCCCACCGCCGTGACCAGCAGGGTCGCGAGATTGCGCCAGTCGGCGTCGGTGAACCCGATGCGGGCGAGGAATTCGCGCTGGCGATCGGTGTTGTAGCCGAGCACCCAGAGGTTCCAGCGGTTGGTCAGCGCCTCCCAGTTGTAACGCATCGACTTGAGCCACGCTGCGTCCACACGCATCAGGTAAGGCACCGGATCGCCGGAAGGCACCGAGCGGGCCATCCCCGAATCCACGCGCCCGGGCACCGACACCGCGGTCGGGTCGACGCGGACCCAGCCGCGCGCTTGCACGTAGACCTCGGCCCAGGCGTGGGCTTCGGCCTGGCGGACCGTCAGGTAGCCGTCGAGCGGGTTGAATTCACCGCCCTGATACCCGGTGACCACGCGCGCGGGCACGCCCGCGGCCCGCATCAGCACCACGAACGCCGAGGAGAAGTGCTCGCAGAAGCCGCGCTTGGTGTCGAACAGGAACTCGTCGACGCTGTTGCGCCCGAGGGCCGGCGGCAGCAGGGTATAGATGAAGCGCTGGTCGCGCAGCCACGCGATCGCATGGCGCAGGATCGCGTCGTCGTCCCTGAGGGTATTGCGCCACCCCTGCGCAAGCTCGATGGTTCTCGGGTTGAAGCCTGCCGGCAGGATGGTGGCCCGCGCGAGGCTGCCCTGCGTTTCCTCGCCTTCGCGCCGGCCGCCGGCAAGCGAGACCATGTCGTAGCGCATCCGGTTGCGGATCTCGGTGTTCGACATCACCTGGCCGTCGTTCGAGAGCCAGGCGTTCGGCGGCAGCGAGGCGGCGGTCTCGAGCGCGAACAGCCAGTTGCGGTTGTGCGGCTCGAGCACCACCGAGTACTCGAAACGCGCCTCGCCCCCGGTGACCTCGTCGGCGGTGCGCCAGCGGCGCGGACCGGTGCGCCAGGTGCGGCCATCGAAGTCCCAGAGCACCGGCCCGCGCCAGTAGAGCTGTCGGGGCGCGGGGGCCGGGCCCTTGAAGAGGACGCGAAACGCGATCGCATCGGACACTGAGAGCTGCGAAAGCGTCCCCGGCGACATCGTGTCGGTGAGGCCGGTGATGCCGGAATAGGCGTCCTGCGGCATTCCCCACAACGGCCCCTGCACGCGGGGAAAAAGCACGAACAGCACCGCCGCGATCGGCACCGCGTGCATGAGCAGCAGCCCGGCGGTACGCAGGTTGGCGAGCGGCCCGCGCTGCGGCGCGCTGAAGGACACCAGCGCCCCGGTGATCGCGACCAGCGCGCAGAACATGATCGCCGCCGTCGGGATCGACTGCGTGAACAGGAAGTTCGTCAGCACGAGGAAGTAGCAGAGGAATACGACCATGGTCGCGTCGCGATGCGTGCGCATCTCGAGCAGCTTCAGCCCGGCGAACACCATCAGCAGTGCGATTCCAGACGCGCGGCCGAAGATCGTGCGGTATTCGAGGGCGATCGCGATCATGGCGAGCACGGCGACCACGATCAGCACCCATACCGAAGGCAGGCGCCGTTGCGAGATCGCCAGGTAGGAGCGCCAGCCGAACAGGCACATGGCGAGCACGGTGAGCCACCACGGCACGCGCATCGCATGCGGCGCCATGACGAACACGAGGCAGCCGCACAGCCAGCCGAGGTCGCGCCCGGTGACGGCGCGCTGCTCGGGGGCAAGCGGATGGGCGGCTGTCGCGTTCACCGGCGGCTCATCGATCGGCGGTTCGCATCACGGCTCGAAAAGCGCCAGCGCGGTGAGGCAGGCGGTGCGATGGGCATCGCCTTGCGCGGGCTGGATGTTCACACCCGGCAATCGCAACCCGTAGCGCACTCCCGCGGTCTCGCAGGCGAGCACCCAGCCGGTCAGCCGCGAGAGCTTCGTTTCGATGTCTAGGGCGCCCGGCAGCATCGACCAGTCGAGCCACAGCTCCGCCGATGCGTCGCCGGTGAACTGCTTGGTGAGCATGTCTTCGCTGCGCGCGACCGCCTTCCACGCCACATGGCGCGGCGAGTCGGCCGGCTGGTAGGTGCGCAGGCTGGAGAAATCGTCGGTGCCTTGCGTTGCGGCCTGCCGCGAGCCGAAGCTCGAGTCCGGGCTCGCGGGCGGCAGTTCCGCCTTTTCCGGGCGCGGGTAGACGAGGCAGCGGAAATCCGGCTGGACGAAGCTCCAGGCGCGGAAGAACCCGATGGGGAAGCGCGTCTCGAGCCTCACGCGCCCGAGCGGGAGCCAGCCGCGCCGTGCCGCGGGCACCGGCAGCACGACATCGATGCTCGCCGAGGCCGGGATGTCGGTCACGCTTTGCTCGCCGGAAGCCTCGTGGCGGACCATGACCGCGGGCCGCACCCAGGGCGCCGGGTTTTCCAGGAACAGGCGGAACTGGGCGGATTCGCCCGCGAACACCGGCTCTGCGCGACCGGTGACGATGACCAGCCGCGCGAGGTTGCGCACGGTGTGCACCATGCCGGCAAGGGCGAGGCCGGCGAGCAGGAACGTGAGCATGAAGCCCAGCGAAAGCACGTAGTTGATCGATCCGACCAGCATGATCGCGAGCGTTGCGGCGAACATCATCCCCAGGCGCGTGGGCATGATGTACACGCGGCGATGGCCCAGCGTGATCGGGCTTTCCTCGGCGGCCCGCTTGCCGTAGAACCATGCGCCCAGGCGCGTACCCGGTGCGACCGCGTTGCCGAAGAGCCCGGCCATGTCAGCTCGTCGCCCCTGCGTAGCCCCACTTGCCCTTCCACGCGGAGAGGACCAGGTTGGGGTATTCGGGCTTGCCCAGGCTGCCGTTGTAGCGGCCGAGCGCGCGGTAGTAGTCGCCCTTCTCGACGTCGAGGTAGTAGCGCAGGATGACGCAGCCGTACCGGACGTTGAGCCGCACGTGAAAGAGGTTGTCGCCGGGGCGGCCGATCAGCTTGATCCAGAACGGCATCACCTGCATGTAGCCGCGCGCGCCGGCGCTCGAGACGGCGTATTTCCGGAAACCGCTCTCGACTTCCATCAGGCCGAGCACGAGTTGCGGGTCGAGACCGGCGCGCAGCGCCTCGTGGTGCACGGTCTTCAGCAGCTCGGTGCGGCTCCGGCGGTCGGGAATGCGCCGCGCGAGCCGCGCGGACATCTCGTTCAGCCAGGTGCGCGCGTCCTCCGGCCGGTGAAAGATCAGGAAGGGCGCGGACTTGTCGCTGACCGCCGCCGACATGGCGGCGCGGGTTTGCTCGGCCAGCGGCTCGTATTGCTGGGCGCCGGCCTGTGCTGCGCCACAGGCGAGGAAGAGGAGTGCTGCGACCAGAGCCCTCATGCGCCCCTCACGCGGGCCTCACGCAGGCGCGAGCCGGGCTTTGATCGCCGGGACCGCCTCGGCATGGGGAATCAGCGTGGGCTTCCCGTCGCGCCGGCCCTTGTACTCGACAGTCCCGGCCGCGAGCCCCTTGTCCGAGACGACGAGGCGATGCGGTATGCCGATGAGCTCCATGTCGGCGAACAGCACCCCGGGGCGCTCGTCGCGGTCGTCGAGCAGGGCGTCGACGCCGGCGGCGATCAGGTCGGCGCAAAGCTTGTCGGCCGCGGCCTTGACCGCCGGGTTCTTGTGATAGCCGATCGGCACGACGCAGGCCTCGAACGGGGCGATCGGGGCCGGGAAGATCGCGCCCTTGTCGTCGTGGTTCTGCTCGATCGCTGCCGCGACGACGCGCGTGATGCCAATTCCGTAGCAGCCCATCTCGATCGGGTGCGAGGCGCCCTTCTCGTCGAGGTAGACGGCCTTCATTTTCTCCGAGTACTTCGTGCGCAGCTGGAAGATGTGTCCGACTTCGATGCCGCGGCACAGTTCAAGGCGGCCCTTGCCGTCGGGGCTCGGGTCGCCTGCCACGACGTTGCGGATATCCGCCACGAGGTCCGGCTCCGGCAGGTCGCGGCCCCAGTTGACGCCGGTGAGGTGGTAACCCGCGTCGTTGGCGCCGCAGACGAAATCCGAAAGCGCGGCCACCGAGCGGTCGGCGACGACCTTGAACCCGCTGACGCCGACCGGGCCGATGTAACCGGGCACGCAATGCATGTGCTCCTCGATCTCCGCCGGGGTGGCGAACCGGAACCCTGCGAGGAAGGGAATCTTTGCGGCCTTGATCTCGTTCAGGCTGTGGTCGCCGCGAAGGAGCAGGAGCACGAACTTGCCGTCCGCCACCAGCGCGATCGCCTTGACGTTGTTCGCAAGCGGCACGCCGAGCAGCTCGGCGACCTGCTCGCAGGTGGTCCTGTCGGGCGTGGCCACCTTCTGCATGGCTTGCCCCGGGGCCGCGCGGCCGCCGGCGGGCGCGAGCGCCTCGGCCAGTTCGACGTTGGCCGCGTAATCGGAGTCGGGGCAGAACGCGATCGCGTCCTCGCCTGAATCGGCCAGCACCTGGAACTCGTGCGAGCCGGTCCCGCCGATCGCGCCGGTATCCGCCGCCACCGAGCGGAACGCGAGCCCAAGCCGCGTAAAGATGCGCGTGTAGGTGTCGTACATGTTGAGGTACTCGCGCTCCAGGTCCTCGAAATCCGCGTGGAAGGAATAACCGTCCTTCATGACGAACTCGCGACCGCGCATGATGCCGAAGCGCGGCCGGCGTTCATCCCGGAACTTCGTCTGGATCTGGTAAAGGTGCAGGGGCAGCTTGCGGTAGCTCTTCAGCTCGCCGCGGGCGATCTCGGTGATGACCTCCTCGGAGGTCGGCTGGATCACGAAGTCGCGATCGTGCCGGTCCTTGAAGCGCAGCAGTTCGGGCCCATATTCCTGCCACCGGTTGGATTCCTGCCAGAGTTCGGCCGGCTGGACGACCGGCATCGACAATTCGATCGCCCCGGCGCGGTTCATTTCTTCGCGGACGATCGCTTCGACCTTGCGCACTATCCTGAGGCCCAGCGGCATCCAGGTATAAATGCCGCTCGCCAGGCGTCTGATGAGGCCGGCGCGCAGCATCAGCCGGTGGCTGGCGAGCTCGGCTTCGGAGGGCGCTTCCTTCAGCGTGGAAATGAGGTAACCCGATGTTCGCATTTAGCTTTTATTCGCTGCGAAAATGTGAAAAAATCAACGCAGGATTCTAACTGATGGCGGTCAGGATGCTCGATAAAGATGGCTACCGCCCCAACGTCGGCATCATCCTCTGCAACGCCCGCAACGAGGTGTTCTGGGGAAAGCGCGTGCACCAGCATTCATGGCAGTTCCCGCAGGGCGGGATCAAGCACGGCGAAACGCCCGAGCAGGCGATGTTCCGCGAGCTGGAGGAGGAGACCGGCCTCAAGCCCGACCATGTGCGCATCCTCGGCCGCACGCGCCAGTGGCTGCGCTACGAAGTCCCGGACCAGTGGGTGCGGCGTGACTGGCGCGGGACGTACCGGGGGCAGAAGCAGATCTGGTTCCTGCTGCGCATGACCGCGCGCGACTGCGACGTCAAGCTGCGCGCCAACGAAAAGCCGGAATTCGACGCATGGCGCTGGCACGACTACTGGGTGCCGCTCGAGTCGGTGATCGAGTTCAAGCGCGACGTCTACCAGCAGGCCCTGACCGAACTGCACCGCTTCCTGTCGATGGACCAGCGCAACCGGCGGCGGCGCGACGAGGTGGTCCCGCGCTGAGGGCGCCGGCATAGTGGCGTTCAATCGACCGGATTGCCAATTTCGATTTGATTAATGAGGCGCCGGGTTTTAGCCTAGCAGCCGTTCGTACACGAACATCGGGATTCATCTTTACTCGTCATCGCACTGCAAACAGGAGGCGCATATGCAACTCAAGGGATCCAAGACCCACGAAAACCTCAAGGCCGCGTTCGCCGGCGAAAGCCAGGCCAACCGCCGTTATCTGTATTTCGCAGCCAAAGCCGACGTCGAAGGCCAGAACGACGTCGCGGCGCTGTTCCGCTCGACGGCCGAAGGCGAGACCGGCCACGCCCACGGGCACCTGGAGTACATGGAATCGGTGGGCGACCCGGCCACCGGCCTGGCGATCGGCAGCTCGCGCAACAACCTGAAAGCCGCGGTGGCCGGCGAGACGCACGAGTACACCGACATGTACCCGGGCATGGCCAAGCAGGCGCGCGAGGAAGGCTTCACCGAGATCGCCGACTGGTTCGAGACGCTCGGCAAGGCTGAGCGCTCGCACGCCAACCGTTTCCAGAAGGCCCTCGACGCGCTGGTCGACTGACCCGGCGCCCGTCAGACCAACCAGGGCGAAGCCTCCCGGCTTCGCCCGTTTCATTTTGAACCCCGCCATGCCACGCATCGACCGAGGAAGCCTGCTTTCGCTGGAAGCTTACGCGAAGGCCCGCAACGAATTCCGCGCGAAGGTCATCGCGCACAAGAAGGAACGCATCGTCCACCTCGGCGCCCACGTGACGCTGATTTTCGAGGACGAACTCACGATCCGTTACCAGATCCAGGAAATGCTGCGCATCGAGCGCACCTACGAGGAGGCCGGCATCCAGGACGAGCTCGAGGCCTACAACCCGCTGATCCCGGACGGCGACAATCTGAAGGCCACGATGATGATCGAGTATCCCGACGCGGCCGAGCGCACGCGCATGCTTGCCAGGCTGAAGGGGATCGAGGATCGCGTCTGGGTCCAGGCCGAGGGCTGTCCCCGGGTATTCGCGATCGCCGACGAGGACCTGCCGCGCGAAAACGCGGAGAAGACCGCCGCGGTGCACTTCCTGCGCTTCCAGCTCGACGACGAGACGCGCAAGTCGCTCAAGTACGGCGTTTCGCTCGCGATGGGCATCGATCACCCGGAGTATTCGGCGACCGAGGACCCGGTCGGGCCGCAAGTGCGCGCGTCGCTCGTCAAGGACCTTGCGTGACCGCTGCGCGCATCGCGCGCGGTGTCCTGGTTGCGGCGACCGTGTTCTATTGCGCCGGCACGCTCGCCCAGCCGAAGTCCGACTGGGAGATCAAGCTCGAAGAGCGTGAATGGAAGGAGGGTGAAATCAAGCTGCCCGCCTACCCGAAGCCGGAGAACCTGATCGAATTCGAGATGCTCGGTACGGGCACGTTCCGCTACTTCATCGACGCCGAATCGCTGGTCGCCGGGGAGGACGGGGCGGTGCGCTACACGCTGCTCGCCCGCAGCGCCTCGGGCGTCGAGAACGTGAGCTTCAATGGCGTGCGCTGCAAGACGAGCGCCCACAAGCTGTACGCCACCGGGCGTTCGGACAAGACCTGGGTCGAGGCGCGCAACAGCGACTGGAAGGACCTCGGCGCGAAGACGGCGGCGCGCGTGCATGTGCTGCTGATGCGCGATTTCTTCTGTCCGGCGGGTGTGCCGATCATGAGCCGCGCCGAGGGCGTCGACGCGTTGCGCAATGGAATTCATCCGAACGCGGTTAGCAACCAGCCGGGCCTCGGGCAGCGATAATCCGGCCCGGGACGGTGGCGGCGAGCGCGCTGCTGATAAGGCGCGCGGCCGGGGGTCTGAGGGGGGCGGCCTCGGCCCCCCTTCCTGTCAGGCGAGCACGAGGTTGTCGCGGTGGATCAGTTCGGGCTCGTCCACGTAACCCAGTATGGACTCGATCTCGCTCGACGGCCTGCGCATGATCAGGCGCGCTTCGGACGAGGCATAGTTCACCAGGCCGCGCGCGATTTCGACGCCGTCCTCGCCCGCTACCGCGACCACCGCGCCGCGCTCGAAGTCGCCCGCGACCGCAATGACGCCGATCGGCAGCAGGCTCCTGCCGCCGGTGGCCAGCGCGCGCACTGCGCCGGCGTCCAGCGTCAGGCGGCCGCTGACCGTCAGGTGGTCGGCCATCCACTGCTTGCGCGCCGCCAGTGCCATCGTCGTGGCCCTGAGCTGGGTGCCGATGCGCTCGCCGCCGGCCAGGCGCGCAAGCACTTCGGGCTCGCGGCCCGACACGATCACGGTGTGTGCGCCGCTGCGTGCAGCGCGCTTGGCCGCGAGCACCTTGGTCAGCATCCCGCCCTTCGAGAGCGAGCTGCCGGTCCCGCCGGCGAACGTTTCGAGCACCGGGTCGCCGGCGATGGCGTCCGGGATCAGCCTCGCGCCGGGTTCGAGGCGCGGGTCCGCGTCGTACAACCCGGGCTGGTCGGTGAGGATCACGAGGGCGTCGGCTTCCACGAGGTTGGTGACCAGCGAACCGAGCGTGTCGTTGTCGCCGACCTTGATTTCGTCGGTCACGACGGTGTCGTTCTCGTTGATGACCGGCAGCACGCCGAGGTCGAGCAGCGTGCGCAGCGTCGAGCGGGCGTTGAGGTAGCGTTGCCTGTCGGCCATGTCGGAGTGCGTGAGCAGCACCTGGGCGGTCGCGATCGAATGCTCGCGGAAGCAGGCTTCGTAACATTGCACCAGGCCCATTTGCCCGACGGCCGCCGCAGCCTGCAACTCATGCACGGCGCTCGGGCGTTTCGTCCACCCGAGGCGCTGCATGCCTTCGGCGATTGCGCCGGACGAAACCAGGATGACTTGCTTGCCGGCAGCGCGCAGCGTCGCGATCTGCGCGGCCCAGCGCGCAATGGCTGCCTGGTCGAGGCCGCGACCGTCGTTGGTGACGAGGGACGAGCCGACCTTGACGACGAGGCGCCTCGCCGTGGCGACTACGCTGCGTCCGGCCACTTGCGCCGATTCGGATTGCACGCTCACTATCGCGCGTCCGGGGCGTGCGCTTCGGACGCGGGCCGGCCGAGGAATTTCGCCACCTGCCGGCAGACTTGCGCGCAGCCGTCGCCGCTGATCGCCGAAACCTTGAACCAAGGGCCCTTCCAGCGCATCGCCTTGAGGAACTTCGCGATCTTCGCGTCGTGCTTGTCGTCGAGGTCGATCTTGTTGAAGACCAGCCAGCGCGGCTTGTCGAAGAGCGTCTTGTCGTATTTCTTGAGTTCCTTGACGATCGCCTTGGCTTCCTTGACCGGGTCGGCGCCTTCGTCCATCGGCGCAATGTCGACGATGTGCAGCAGCAGTTTCGTGCGCGACAGGTGGCGCAGGAACTGGTGGCCGAGCCCGGCGCCTTCCGAGGCGCCCTCGATGAGGCCGGGGATGTCTGCGATCACGAAGCTAGAGGCCATGCCGACACGCACGACGCCGAGCTGGGGGCTGAGCGTCGTGAACGGATAGTCGGCGACCTTGGGCCGCGCGCTCGAGACCGCCCGGATGAATGTGGACTTGCCCGCGTTCGGAAGGCCGAGCAGGCCGACATCGGCCAGCACACGCAGCTCGAGCTGCAGTTCGCGTTCCTCGCCTTCGGTGCCATTGGTGAACTGGCGCGGCGCGCGATTCGTGCTCGACTTGAAATGCAGGTTGCCGAGGCCGCCTTCGCCGCCCTTGGCGAGCAGCGCACGCTCGCCGTGCCGGGCGAGGTCCGCGATCACCTCGCCGGTGCCGCGGTCCTTGATCACGGTGCCCACGGGCATGCGCAGCTCGATGTCCTCGGCGCCCTTGCCGTACTGGTCGCGGTTGCGGCCGTTCTCGCCGTGCCTGGCCCGGTGCTGGCGCGCGAAGCGATAGTCGATCAGCGTGTTGATGTTGCGGTCGGCCACCGCCCAGATGCTGCCGCCGCGGCCGCCGTCGCCGCCGCTCGGGCCGCCGCGGGGGATGAATTTCTCCCGGCGGAAGGCCGCCACGCCGTTGCCGCCCTTGCCCGCGTATACGTGGATGCGTGCTTCGTCTATGAACTTCATTTTGTGTCCGGAAACAAAAAAGCCCTACCGGTCGGATAGGGCTTTTTCGCGGTCGGGGCGGGTGGGCCTGTTACGAAGCCACCACGCTGACCATGTGCTTGCCCTTGTCGCCCTTGATCGCGAAAACCACCTTGCCGGTGATTTTCGCGAACAGCGTATGGTCCTTGCCGATGCCGACGTTCTGGCCCGGGTGGACGCGCGTTCCGCGCTGCCGGACGATGATGCTGCCCGCCGGGATGAGTTCGCCGCCGAAGGCTTTCACGCCGAGGCGCTTGGCCTGTGAGTCGCGGCCGTTGCGCGAGCTGCCGCCTGCTTTCTTGTGTGCCATTAAGGGCTCCTTGGAGGGGGGGACGGGGGAACCCGGGGTTCCCTGTTTGTCTAGAGTCCGACGATGTCGTCGATGCGGACTTCGGTGAACGACTGCCGATGCCCCTGTGATTTGCGGTAGTGCTTCCGGCGGCGCATCTTGAAGATGTGCACCTTGTCGCCGCGGCCTTGCGAGACGACGGTGGCCTTGACGCTCGCGCCGGCCACGAAGGGCGCGCCGACCTTGACCGAGTCGCCTTCGCCGATCGCGAGGACCTCGGCGAACTGCACGGCCGAACCGACTTCCGCGGGAAGCAGCTCGACTTTCAGTTTTTCGCCGGAACTGACCCGGTATTGCTTGCCGCCTGTCTTGATTACTGCGTACATGTCGATTCCTTTATTGCGGGCCTGATTTTCACCGCGCCCGGACGCGGCACCCTTGCCGGGCCCGGATTGCGCAGCTCTTTTGCCGCATCGATCCGAAGAACCTTCAATTTTAACGGATTTCAAGCCGCTCAGTCAAAGCGGACCGAAGGGCGTTGTGCTAACCTCTGGCTCCCGTAGAGGGGCGTGACAAAAGTCACTAGAATCAAAAGTTTCCCAATCGTATCAAGCACAAAGCCTTGGCCCCCCCTTCGATACTCCGCCCGGTCGCCGCCGAAATGCAGCGCGTCGACGCGCTGATCCGCGAGCGCCTGCAGTCGGACGTGATGCTGATCCGGCAGATCGCCGAGCATATCGTGGCGGGTGGCGGCAAGCGGCTGCGCCCGGCCGTGCACCTGATGGCCTGCGCCGCAGCCGGGTTCGGCGGCCCGGAGCGGTTCGAACTCGCCGCGGTGATCGAATTCATCCACACGGCGACGCTGCTCCATGACGACGTCGTCGACGAGTCCGAACTGAGGCGCGGCCGCCAGACGGCAAACGCCGCCTTCGGCAACGCCGCCAGCGTGCTTGTGGGCGACTTCCTCTACTCGCGCGCCTTCCAGATGATGGTCGGCATCGACAACATGCGCGTGATGGAGGTCATGGCCGAGGCCACCAACACGATCGCGGAGGGCGAGGTCCTGCAACTGCTCAATGTGCACGACCCACGGGTCGACGAGGCCCGCTACCTCGACGTCATCCATCGCAAGACCGCCAAGCTGTTCCAGGCCGCGGCACGCCTCGCCGGCGTGCTGGCCGGCGTATCGACGGAGGTCGAGCGCGGGCTCGCCGACTACGGCACCCGGCTCGGCACCGCCTTCCAGCTCATCGACGACGTGCTCGACTACAGCGGGGATGCAGGCGCGATCGGCAAGAACGTCGGCGACGACCTCGCCGAGGGCAAGCCGACGCTGCCTCTCATCCATGCGATGCGCACCGGCACGCCGGCGCAGGCGGGTTTGATCCGCGAGGCCATCCTTCACGGCGGGCGCGCGGATTTTGCCGAGGTCGTCCGCGCCATCGAAGCCACGGGCGCACTCGCGTATGCGCGCGATGCGGCGCGCCGCGAGGCGGATGCGGCGCAGCTGGCGATCCGGTGCCTGCCGGGCTCGGCCGCCAAGGACACCCTTGTGCGCCTCGCCGACTACGCCGTAGTGCGCGAAAACTGACAACCAGGAGGAGGATCGATGGGTGCCCACGACGCCGTCACAGGCAACGCGACAACGAATTCCGGGACCAAGGTCCCGCTAAAGCCTCGAGCGCTCAGCATCGCGTTGTTGGACGAGATCCACGACGCGTTCAATACGCGCGATGCCGACCAGATCATGGCGTATTTCCATCCCGAGACCACTTTCTACCCGGCGCTCGGACCGGAACCCGTCGGCCGTACCGTGCACGGCTGGGCGACGGTCCACCAATTCCTCGCCGACCGCTTCAAGGTGATCCCTGACATGCACTGGGAGACCATCGACCGGTACGTGTGCGACGAGCGCCGCGCCGTCACGGTCTGGATGGTGACCGGCAAGTCCGCCGACGGGACGGTGCTGAACTACAAGGGCTGCGATCTCTGGGAGTTCAAGGACGGCCTCGTCTACAACAAGGACACCTTCTGGAAGATCGTGCAGAAGTAGGCAGGCGGCGGGTTGCGCCGCGAATGCAGGCAAAGCCCGGACCAGCCGCGGGTTTCTCTGCTAAAATCCGCGGCCTTTCCGCAGCCACGATGGGCACGGCGGCGAAATCGGGGTGTAGCTCAGCCTGGTAGAGTACTGCGTTCGGGACGCAGGAGTCGGAGGTTCAAATCCTCTCACCCCGACCAATAGATGCAAGGACCGGCCGGGAATCGTTTCCGGCGCAGGTTCCACCATTGCGGAACCTGCAGTTCCCGATGGCTGCCTGATCCCGACGCACTGCGCCCGCCGCACAGCGCACCCGGCCACCTTCGGTGCGACCGGCCCCGGTGCGCCTCAGCCGATTCCTTCGAGATCGAACCAAAGCACCGACTGGTTGTGGCTGGCCGAAACCGCCACTACCTGTCCGGGCGCGACTTCAACGGGCTGGGGAAAAGCAAACGCGCACAATTGCCAGTGGGAGCCCTGCGCCTTGTTCGCGGGATGGTTCTCGTAGACGCGGCCTGGGTCCATCTGCAGCCGGATCCATTGGAGAACGCCGTGGCAGCGCCCCGGGGACTTGACCGGGATCCGGAGAATCCTTGCCTCGCCGGGGTAGGTCGAGTCGGTTTCGAATTCGAAGCGAAACGCCTCGATGTCCTCGCTCATCAAGTCGACTTCGAGGCCGCTCTTGTCGAGCAGGCGCTTCCTCGGGACGATTGAATTGAAATGCCGGAGGTCGAATCCGAAGGAGTCTTCCGCGCGCAGGTATCGGCCGATGGAATTTCCCCCGAACAGGGCAATCATGATGCTCCCGGCCGCAGGAATCACGCGGCCGTGCGGCTTGAGGAGGCGGTGCTTGGCGTCCGCAATGCTTTGCAGGACGTATTCGCCGATCAGTTCGCTGGAAAAGATCTCCGAAACCAGGATGTCCGCCTTGCGGGGCAGGTCGGTTCCCACGTCGACGTCGAGGGACCGCTTTGCGAGCACCTTGACCGTCGTGCCGCAGCCATTTTCGGAAACGATGCGCGCCGCAGTCGCCGCCATCAGCGGCTCTGCCTCGCAGGTGACCACGCACCCGGCGCCCAGTCTTGCCGCCATCATGGCCAGCAGCCCTGAACCCGTGCCGATCTCGAATACCAGCGAGCCGGGCTCGATTGCGGATTCAAGCGCGGCGAAATAGGCGCTGTTGCGCGGCACGTCGTTCATCATCGGCACATGCCATCGCGGAACGATGCGGTCCAGGGCCGTGCAGATCCCCTGCTGCGCGAGAAGCGAGGAAGGCGAGATCTGCGCAGCGCGGCGAAAATGTTCCAGCGCTTCCCGTGCGTTGCCTTGCTGGTGCAGGACGATGCCCAGGTTGAAGTGCGCCTCTGCGGACTCCGGGTTGAGCACCACGGCTTGCTTGCAGCTTGCGGCGGCTTCGTCGAGACGACCGAGGTCGCGCAGCGCAGTGCCCAGGTTGCTGTGCGCCTCGGCATCGCCCGGCGCGAGCGCCACCGCTTTGCGCATGGGGGCCTCGGCGTCGGCGCTGCGTCCCATTTCCCTGTAGGCCGCCCCCAGCGCCTTCCAGCCGAACCAGTGCTCCGGAAAGCGTTCCGTCATCGCCCGGGCATGCGGAATCGCTTCGGTGTACCGGGTCGCGATGAACAGGTCGGCGATGGTCCGGACTTCTTCGGGCGACGGAAGCGGCGCGGGATTCTGCCCGCGAGCCGCGATGCGTGCCGCAAGTCCGTCGACCGCTTCGCCCTGCAAGCCGCGGCTGCGGCCGTCTGCAAGCACTGCGGAGGCAAGGTCGCTTTCGCCGGATTCCGCCAGCGCCTCGATGTAGCTCACCCAGAACCGGCCTTCGCCCGGGTTGGCGTCCAGGGCCGTCTTCAGGTAGGGCAAGGCGGCGTGCGGCTGATTCGCGCGCAACGCCAGCAAACCCAGGTTGTGGTTTGCGCCGGGGTGATTCGCCTGCACCTGGAGAATCGCGCGATACAGGCTTTCCGCATCTTGCAACCGCCCTTGCGCCTGGTGGTCGCTTGCCTGCTCGAAGGCCTGTTCAACGGACAATACGGTCATCGGTTGCGGCAACTGAAGTCGTGGCAGGAATCACCCGCCCGGATGTTAGCCCAGTTCCCCGAGATTCGTTCCTGTGCGCCGTCCAAAGCGCACATGGCGATGGTCCGCGCGCATTTCGCACGCAGCCGAATGCCCCACCAGGTGTTTGCGCCGTGGCAATTCTCTGCGCAGAATGCCCGGTCCGGATTCCGGATCCGATACCGAAATGGCCGCCAACCTCGACCTTCGCCGCCTGCGCTACTTCGTCAGGGTGGCCGAGCTCGGCTCGCTCACGCGCGCGGCCGAGGCGCTGCACATCGCCCAGCCGGCGCTCAGCCAGCATATCCGCGGGCTCGAGGCCGAGGTCGGCGCAAGGCTGCTCACGCGCGGTCCGCGCGGCGTGGCGCTCACCGAAGCCGGGCAGCGCATGCTCGACGAGGCGCGCGCGCTCCTGGCGGGCGTCAAGTCGCTGGTCGAGCGCGTGCGCGGCGACTCGAGCGAACCCGAAGGCGAGGTGGTGATCGGCGTCGGGCAGACGGTGGGCTCCCTGCTGATGCTTCCCCTCCTCGAAGCCGTCGCCAGGCGCCTGCCGCGCGTGCGCATCCAGATCCGCGAAATGTTGAGCGGCCTGCTGCCCGAGCTGGTGCGCTCCGGCGCGGTCGATTTCGCGATCTCCTACAACACCGCGAGCGGCAACGGCATCGAGGCGATCAGCGTGCTGTCGGAGGACATGTGCCTGGTGGGACAGCGCCGCCTCGCGCAAAGGCACCTCGGCCGCAACCTCAAGGACGAAGTCCCGTTCAAGGCGCTTACCGGGCTGCCGCTCTACCTTTCGCGCCGCACGCACATACTGCGCGAGTTGGTGGAAAGGGTGGCGCGCTCGAAGAAGGTGGCGCCCGACCTGCTGGCCGAGGTCGATTCCCTCTACATCATGAAAGAGCTGGCTCTCGGCGGCACCGGGTTCTGCATCCTTTCGCGCGCCAACGTGCGGCGCGAACTGGAGCACCACGACCTGCATGTAGCCCGGATCGTGCAACCTGTCGTCCGGCGCGACATCTGCTTTGTGCGTCGCAGCGGCGGCGCGCTGCCGCGCGCCGCGCATGAAACCGTCCTGCTCGCCGTAGAGGTGCTCAGCGGCCTGGTCAGGGACGACGTCTGGCGCGGCACGCTGCAGCCGGGGCTCGCCGATATAAGGAAAGCGTTCTAGCTGCCATCCGGCTCGCCCCAGTACCGCGCACGACCGGCAGTTGCTATCGTCTCGCCCGCCGCGCAACCGGAGTGAGGTGGGACATGGCTTTGCAGATCACGGACCTCGAAGGCCCCATGGGCGCCGAAGTGCTCGGGCTCGATCCCGCCAGGCCGCTCGCGGCCGCCGAACTCAAGGCGCTCGAGGAAACCTTCCTGCGCCGGCTCGTGCTGCGGTTTCGCAACGCGCCGATGACCCCGCAGGTGCTGTGCGACTTCAGCCGGCAGTTCGGTGAGTTGCAGCCGCATATCGCCAAGAAGTACCGGCTCCCGGAGGCACCCGAGGTGGTGCTGATGACCAACCAGGACGCGAACGGCAACTTCGACAAGGTCGGCGCCGAACGCGGCGTAGGCTGGCACTCGGACCTCGCCTACGATTGGGCGCCGGCCAAGTGCACGCTGCTCCACGCCGTGGCGATCCCCAGCCGCGGCGGCAATACCAAGTTCGCCAACATGTACATGGCCTGGGACACGATGCCCGAAGGCCTGAAGAAGCGCGTCGACGGCAAGCTCGCGACCTATCGCAACGGCGGGCGGCTGGGCCTGAACCAGGGCATCCAGGACGACAAGGACCGCTCCGGCGACGTTGTGCACCCGGTGATCCGTGTGCACCCGGAAACCGGGCGCAAGTCGGTCTACGCGAATCCCTACCACGTGGTGCGCATCCTCGGCATGCCGCGAAGCGAGAGCGATGCGCTCCTCGACGAACTGTTCGAATGGTGCGAGCGCGAGGAGTTCCAGTGGCAGCAGCAATGGCGGGTCGGCGACACGATCATGTGGGAGAACCGCTCGGCCTGGCACAGCGGCAACCTCGATTACCCGCTCGACGAACTGCGCAAGTTCTACCGCACCACGGTGCGCGGCACGCCGACGGTGGACCGGGCGACCGCCGAAAAGCTGCTCGTCGCGGCCTGACGCCCGGCCGACCGCATGCGACGAAATCCGATCCGCGAGCGCTGGGCGCAGGGCAGGCCGGCCTCGAACCTGTGGATCGACATCGGCTGGCCGGTCACCGTGGAGGCGCTCGGCCGGCTTGCCTACGATTCCTATACGGTCGACCTCCAGCACAGCCTGATCGATCGCAGCGTACTCGTATCGCTGCTCCAGGCGTTGTCCCTGGGCAGCGGCGCGCCGATGGTGCGCGTCACGCAGAACGACCCGGGCGAAATCGCCTTCGTGCTGGACGCCGGCGCCTATGGGGTGATCTGCCCGACCATCGAGACCGCCGAGCAATGCCGCGCTTTTGTCGCCGCCTGTGAGTACCCGCCGCGCGGCGTACGCAGCTGGGGTCCGACGCGCGGCGTGATGTACGGTGGCGCGGACTATTTCGACAACTACCGCAGCGAGATCCTTGCGATCGCATTGATCGAGACGGCGGAGGGGATCCGCAACCTCGACGCGATCGCCGCGGTGCCCGGCCTGGACATGGTCTACCTCGGGCCGAACGACCTTGGCGTGTCGCACGGCGCAAAGCCTTCGTATACGCCGAACCATCCCGAAGTCGAGCGCGCGATGGACCTGGTCGTGGCGGCCGCCCGCAGGAACTCGATCGCGGCAGGCATGCACACCGCGAGCAAGGAGGTCGCGCTCGCCGCGAAGGCCAAGGGATACAACCTGCTGTCGCTTGGGTATGCGTCGAAGATCATGGCCGCCGCGGCCGCCCTGACGCTGAAGGACGCATTCGATTGACCCCCGGCCCGCATGGCGCGGGCACATGAGAACGATCCGAGGAGACCCGCATGAGATTCAAGGCCGGTGCAGCATTGCTGTTCGTCGCCACCACTGTTTTCGCCCAGGCATTTCCAACCCGGCCCGTGACGCTGACGGTGCCGTTCGCGCCGGGCGGCGGCAGCGACACCGTCGCGCGCACCATCCAGGCGAAGTTGTCCGAGAAGCTCGGCCAGCCTGTGCTGGTCGAGAACCGCACCGGCGCCTCCGGTGCGATTGCAACTGCGGCGGTGGCCAAGTCGGCACCTGACGGCCACACCCTGTTCCTGTCCTGGGATACGCATGCGATCAACCCGGTGATCATGAAGAACCTGCCGTACGACACGTTCAAGGATTTTGCATCCGTGACGCTGCTTGCGCGGCTGCCGCTGGTGATGGGCGCCTGGGCCGGCCTGCCGGCAAACGACCTTGCCGAGTTCATAGCGCTTGCCAAGCGCCAGCCCGGCAAGCTCAACTACGCATCGGTCGGGACCGCGAGCTCGAACCGGCTGTACTCCGAATACATGCACAGCCTCGCCGGGATCCAGCTGGCGCATATCCCGTACAAGGGCGGCGGTCCCTCGATCCAGGCGATGCTGACCGGAGAAGTGGCCTACAGCCTGTTGTCGTTCGCGTCGATGAAGGGGCATATCCAGGCCGGCAGGCTCAAGGCCTTCGCAGTCACCGGCTCAAAGCGCATGCCCGACCTGCCGAACATCCCGACCATGGTCGAGAGCGGCTTTCCCGGGTTCGAGGTCTACGGCTGGATCGGGATCTTCGCGCCGGCCGGCACGCCGGAATCTACGGTCGCGCGGCTGAACCGCGACTTGAATTCGACCATCCACGATCCGGAAGTCGTCAAGAAGCTGACCGGCGCTGGCGTTGAGTCGGTAGGCAGCACGCCGGCGGAGCTCGACCGCTGGGTGCGCTCCGAGTACGACAAGTGGGCCAAGTTCGTCAAGGGATCGAACCTGGTGTTCGAATAGCCGTACCGATAATCTTCAACATTCGTTCCTCAAGGCCAAGCAGATATGCGGAGTTCGAGGCAGTAGACTTGCCGTAATTGGCATGTTCATCGAATTGAATTCGACCGGAAAGGCCTGAGGTTGCAGTGCTCCCCGGACGGTGCGCCCGCGCACTGCGGCGCACCGTGCTGGTGCGCCCGGCCGGTCCGCGCCCACCGCTATCCCTTTGCACGTTTATTGCCGATACTTCTCCTGCCGTTTCCGGGAGAAAGCCAGTGTCGATCCATGTCTGCCTGAACCACGTCACCCATTACCGCTACGACCGGCCGATCATGCTCGGGCCGCAAGTCGTGCGCCTGCGCCCCGCGCCGCATTCGCGTACGCCCATCCTGTCGTATTCGCTCAAGGTCGAGCCGGGCAGGCACTTCGTCAACTGGCAGCAGGACCCGCAGTCGAACTACCTCGCGCGCCTGGTTTTTCCGGAGCGCACCCGCGAATTGCGGATCGAGGTCGACGTGGTGGCCGAGTTGTCGGTGATCAACCCGTTCGATTTCTTCCTCGAGCCGGTCGCCGAGAAGTTCCCGTTCGACTACGGCGACCCGATGCTGCTGCACGAACTGGCGCCCTACATGGTGAAGCTCCCGCCGACGCCGTTGTTTGCGAAGTACCTCGCCGCGATCCCGCGCACCCCGACGCCCTCGGTCGATTTCCTGGTCGCGCTGATCCAGCGGCTCCAGAAGGACGTCCGGTACCTGATCCGAATGGAGCCGGGCGTGCAGACGCCCGAGGAGACGCTCGCGAATGCAAGCGGGTCGTGCCGGGACTCGGGCTGGCTGCTCGTGCAGTTGCTGCGGCACCTCGGGCTGGCTGCGCGATTCGTTTCCGGCTACCTGATCCAGCTCAAGCCGGACGTGAAGCCGCTCGACGGGCCTTCGGGTACCGACGTCGACTTCACCGACCTGCACGCATGGTGCGAGGTCTACCTGCCCGGGGCCGGGTGGATCGGCCTCGACCCGACGTCCGGCCTGTTCGCGGGCGAAGGGCATATCCCGCTCGCGTGCTCGCCGGAGCCCGGCAGCGCCGCGCCGATCACCGGCTTCACTGAAGTCTGCAAGACCGAATTTGCGCATACGATGAAGGTCGAGCGGGTGTGGGAGGCGCCGCGCGTCACCAAGCCGTATACGGAAGAGCAGTGGAACGATATCGAGGCGCTCGGCAGCCGCATCGACGCCGACCTTGCGTCGGAGGACGTGCGCCTCACGATGGGTGGAGAGCCGACCTTCGTCTCGGCCGACGACCGCGACGGCGCCGAATGGAACACCGATGCAGACTCCCCGTCTTCGAAGCCGGCCAAGCGGCGGCTCGGCGCGAGCCTGCTGGCGAAACTCAAGGCCCGCTACGCGCCCGATGGCTTGTTGCACTACGGGCAGGGCAAGTGGTACCCGGGAGAGCAGTTGCCGCGCTGGTCGCTGTCGCTTTTCTGGCGCAAGGACCGCCAGCCGATCTGGCAGGACGCTGCCCTGTACGCGGATGAATCGGTCGACTATGGCGCCGACGCCGACACCGCAAAGCGGTTTCTCACCGCACTCGCCGCCCGTTTGTCGCTGGATGCCCGGTACGTCTTTCCCGCCTACGAGGACGTCTGGTACCACCTCTGGCGCGAAAGAAAGCTCCCGGCGAATGTCGACCCGTTCGACTCGCGGCTCGACAACGCCTTGGAGCGCGAGCGCCTTGGCAGGGTGTTCTCGCAAGGCCTCGACAAGGTGGTCGGCCACGTGTTGCCGGTGCAGCGCAGCGGCACCGAAGAAGTCCGTTGGCAGAGCGGCCCCTGGTTCCTGCGGGCCGAGCGCTGCTACCTGATCCCGGGCGATTCACCGCTCGGGCTGCGCCTGCCGCTGGATTCGCTGCCCTGGGTTTCGAATGCCGACTACCCGTGGATTCACCAGATCGATCCCACGCAGCGTTATGCGCCCTTGCCGGCCTATGGCGATATCGCCGGACTGTTCCAGGCCGCTGCGGCGGCGAGGATGAGGATGCAGTCGCGCGCCGCAGACCAGTCTCAGGGCGGGCAGGCGCAGGCGCAATCGAGGGGGGCCGGCGCACGCGCAAAGGCGGCGCCTGCACCAGATACGCCACCGGCACGCATGAAGTCGGCCGGGTGGATCACGCGCACCGCGATCTGCGCCGAGCCGCGCAAGGGCGTGCTGTACGTCTTCATGCCGCCGGTCAGCCTCCTGGAAGACTACCTCGAGCTCGCCGCGGCCGTCGAAGCGACCGCGGCCGAACTGAAGGTGCCGGTGATCCTCGAAGGCTACGAGCCGCCGCGCGACCCGCGCCTGGAGACGCTGCGCATCACGCCGGACCCCGGCGTGCTCGAAGTCAATGTGCAGCCCGCCCGCACCTGGCGGGAACTGGTCGACAACACCACGTTCCTTTACGAAGCCGCGCACGTTACCCGCCTGACCACCGACAAGTTCATGCTCGACGGCCGCCATTCCGGTACCGGCGGCGGGAACCATTTCGTGCTCGGAGGCGCAACGACCGGCGACTCGCCTTTCCTGCGCAGGCCGGACCTGCTCGCGAGCCTGATCGCGTACTGGCACAACCACCCGTCGCTGTCGTACCTCTTCTCGGGAATGTTCGTCGGCCCGACCAGCCAGGCGCCGCGGATCGACGAGGCGAGGAACGACTCGGTCTACGAGATCGAGATCGCGTTCCGCGAGATCCATCGCCTGGAAGGCGAAGGCGCGTCGCTGCCGTGGCTGGTCGACCGCATCCTCCGCAACCTGCTGATCGACTCGTCGGGCAACACGCACCGCTCGGAATTCTGCATCGACAAGCTTTATTCGCCGGACTCGGCCACCGGGCGGCTCGGACTGCTCGAGATGCGCGCGTTCGAGATGCCGCCGCATGCGCGGATGTCCCTTACGCAGCAGCTTCTGCTTCGCGCCCTGATCGCACGCTTCTGGCGCCGGCCGTACCGGCCCGGACGCCTCAAGCGCTGGGGTACCGAGCTGCACGACCGCTTCATGCTGCCGTATTTCATCTGGCTGGACTTCTGCGACGTGATTGCCGAGACGAAGGAGGAGGGCTTTCCGCTGAAGAGCGAATGGTTCGCGCCCCACCTCGAATTCCGGTTCCCGCGCTACGGCGAGTTCTCGGCGCTCGGCGCCCGTGTGGAGTTGCGCTTCGCGCTCGAGCCCTGGCACGTGATGGGCGAGGAGGGAGCGCAGGCCGGCACGGTGCGCTACGTCGACTCCTCCGTCGAGCGCCTGCAGGTGCACGCGACCGGCCTGGTCGGCGAGCGCCATGTGCTGACTTGCAACGGCCGCGCGGTTCCGCTGGCGCCCACCGGCGAAGTCGGCGAATCGGTGGGCGGCGTGCGTTACCGGGCTTGGGCGCCCCCTTCGGCGCTGCATCCGACCATTCCTGTGCACGCGCCGCTCGTGTTCGACCTGGTCGACACCTGGATGGGGCGGAGCATGGGCGGGTGCCAATACCATGTTGCGCACCCCGGGGGACGCAATTTCGAAACCTTCCCGGTCAATGCCTATGAAGCGGAGGGGCGGCGCCTGGCGAGGTTCTTCCGGATGGGCCACACGCCCGGCCCCCTCGGCGTCAAGGCGGAGCCGCGCAACCCGGATTTCCCGTTCACGTTGGACTTGCGGCGCTGACAGTGCGGTCGGGGGAGGTCCGAGGAGGGACGCAGCCCCTCTTCGCGTCGCGCTTTCGGCATTTTGCGAAGCAACATGCCGGGTGCTAACCTGCGCCACTGTCTTTACACGGTAGTCCCACGCCACAGCGGCCCAATGCCAAGGCAGCTCCTTTCCGCCTACCCGCCGGCCACCGCCCGCTACGACGAGATGCTCGACGCCGGCCGCGCCCCGCGCGAGCACTGGCAAACGATGTTCGAGCAACTCGCCACTGCGCCGCCCGAACTGATGCGCGAGCGGCTGAAATCGGTGCAGCGCCAGGTGAGCGAGAACGGCATTACGTACAACGTGTACGCCGATTCGCAGGGCGCCGACCGGCCCTGGGATCTAGACGTGCTGCCGTTGATCCTGCCGCACGAGGAGTGGCGCGCAATCGAACACGCGGTGATGCAGCGCGCGACGCTGCTGAACCGGATCCTCATCGACGTCTACGGCAGCCAGTACCTGCTGCAGCAGGGGCTGCTGCCGCCGGCCCTGGTGCACGGCCATGCCGGGTTCCTGCGGCCGGCGCATGGCGTACCGGCGCAAGGCAACACGATGCTGCACCTGTATGCGGCTGACCTCGCGCGCTCGGCTGACGGGCGCTGGTGGGTGGTGGCCGACCGCACGCAGGCGCCGTCGGGCGCGGGCTACGCGCTGGAGAACCGGCTGATCATTTCGCGTGTCTTCCCCGACCTGTTCCACGACCTGAAGGTGCAGCACCTCGCGAGCTTCTTCGCCGCGCTGCGCGACAGCCTGGCGCACTGGGCCCCGCACGACGACGAGGCGCCGATGATCGTATTGCTGACGCCCGGGCCTTACAACGAAACGTATTTCGAGCATGCCTACCTTGCGCGCTACCTCGGGTTCCCGCTGGTCGAAGGGCACGACCTGACCGTGCGCAGCGGCTGCGTGTGGCTGAAGACGCTGTCGGGCCTGCAGCGCGTGCATGCGATCGTCCGCAGGCTCGACGACGACTACTGCGACCCGCTGGAATTGAGCGCCGATTCGACGCTGGGGGTGGCGGGCCTGGCCGATGCGGCGCGCCGCGGCAACGTGTTGCTGGCCAATGCACTCGGATCGAACCTCCTCGAATCGGGGGCGCTGCTCGGGTTCCTGCCCTCGCTGTGCAGGAACCTGCTGGGCGAGGAACTCGCAATGCCTTCAGTCGGCACCTGGTGGTGCGGCGAGCCTGCGGCCCTCGAGGCGGTGGTGGATCGACTGGATACCCTCGTCATCAAGCCGGCGTTCCCGCAATTGCGCAGGGAGTCGGTCTTCGGCGACGACCTCAAAGGCGCGGCGCGCGACGCAATGATCGCGCAAATGCGCGCGAAGCCGCAGGACTACGTCGCGCAGGAGTTCGTGCAACTCTCCCAGGCACCTGTGTGGGATCGGCAGCATCCGCGCCGCCTGCTCGCGCGCGCGATCGGGATGCGTGTATTTGCCTGCGCGACGCCGAATGGTTATGTCGTGATGCCCGGCGGCCTGACCCGGGTCGCCACCGGCCCGAACGCGCGCGTGATTTCCATGCAGCGCGGCGGCGCCTCGAAGGACACCTGGGTACTTGCGCCGGGCCCGGTCAACACCTTCAGCCTGCTGCGCCGCTCGACCGGTCCGCAGGACCTGGTGAGGAGCGGCGCCAACCTGACCAGCCGCATGGTCGAGAACCTCTACTGGTTCGGACGCTATTCGGAGCGCTGCGACAACACCGCGCGGCTGCTGCGCCTGGCGCTCGAGCGGATGATCGATGCGGTGCCGAGCGCGGACGATGCGGGATGGTCGAGCATCACCGCGCTCCTGCGCCGCGCGGAGATCCTGGGCGAAGAGGACGACCTCGATGACGTCGCCCTGGTGCGCGCGCTGCGCTCGGCCATCGTGGACGAGGAGCGCCGCGGCCTGGCGGGCAACCTGCGCCAGCTGTTCCGCGTGGCCTCGCAATTGCGCGAGCGGTTGTCGCTCGACAACTGGCGCACGGTCAACAAGCTGGTCCAGGATTTCGCCGAGCGCAAGCACCAGACGCTCGCGCTGACCGATGCGCTCTCCGAGATCGACCACACGGTGGTTGCGTTGATGACGCTTTCGGGCTTTGCGCTCGACGGGATGACGCGCGACCAGGGCTGGCGGTTCCTGTCGGTCGGCCGCCGGATCGAGCGGATGCAGTTCCAGTGCACTGCGCTCGAGCAGGCGCTTGCGATGCCGGCGGAGGATTCCGGCACGCCGGATCTCGACTGGCTGCTGGCGCTGGCCGACAGCACGATCACTTACCGTTCGCGCTACATGGCCCGGCCGGAGTGGATGCCGGTGCTCGACCTCCTTGTGCGCGACGACAGCAACCCGCGTTCGATCGCGTTCCAGCTCAAGGGCCTGCACGACTACCTCGTCCGTCTCGGGCAGTCGCTCGGCGATTGCGGTGCCGGCGCCTTTGCGCCGTCGATCGACGCCCTCGGGTCCCTTGACCCCGGCCGGGATCTCGCGGCGGGGAGCGAACGCCTTGCCTCGTTGCTTGCCGGACTTCAGGACGCCAGCCACTCGTTGTCCGAGCGGCTCGGCCTGCGGTTCTTCAGCCATTCGGTCCTGCGGCAGACCTATGCGACCTGAGCGCTGTGCGGCAATTGCCGGGTTGCGATCCGCGAAGCGCGCATGACCGACGCCCGCTACCAAATCGTCCACCGGACCCGGTACACGTACGAAAGCCGTGTCGCCGTGGCACAGCAACTGCTGCACCTTACGCCGCGCGATCTTCCCTGGCAGAAGCGGCTCGCGCATGCGATCGAGGTGGAGCCTCGGCCGAGCGAGACAACCGAACACCTCGACTATTTCGGCAACCCGGTCTGCCACGCAGTGCTCGATTCGCCGCACGACGTGCTGACCGTGCGCGCCGAATCGGAGGTCACCGTCGGCCGGCGCACCGGCGGCCGGGTGCCGGACGGCTCGCCGCCCTGGGAGGCCGTGCGCGACGGCCTTCGGGCGGCCGCCACGGCCGCACAGCTCGAGGCGGCTGAATTCCTGTTCGAATCGCCGCACATCCAGTTCAGCGCCGCCCTGGTGAAGTTCGCGGCGCCGAGTTTTGGGGCGAGGCGCCCTTTCCTCGAGGCGGTTGACGAACTGAACCACCGCATCCACGAGGAGTTCACGTTCGACAGCGGCGCGACCGGCGTATCTACACCAATCACCGAGGTGCTCGAACTTCGCCGCGGGGTCTGCCAGGACTTCGCCCACCTGATGACCGGGTGCCTGCGGGTGCTGGGCCTGCCCGCGCGCTACGTCAGCGGCTACATCCTCACCACGCCGCCTCCGGGTCACGTTCGCATGGTGGGTGCCGATGCATCGCACGCCTGGGTTTCCGTGTATTGCCCGAAGGCGGGGTGGGTCGATTTCGACCCGACCAACGACCTGGTCGTCGACGACGAGCACATCACCCTCGCCTGGGGCCGCGATTTCGGCGACGTGGCGCCGATGCGCGGGGTCATCCTCGGGGGCGGCGACCAGGAACTCGAAGTCCACGTGACCGTCACGCAGACTGCGGCGCCGGATGCGCGGGCGCCGCTCGAAGGCGTCGCCGCGCGATGAGCAAGTTGCTCCTCCTGCTGGCCGCGGTGCTGGTCTTGTTCTGGCTGCTCAGGGGGGCGCTGACCGGCCGAAAATCGAAAGGGACCGCTGCGGACGCGTCGCCGGGCGGGTCAGCGGCGCCGCCGGCGACGGCACTGGTGTCCTGCGCCCACTGCGGTGTGCTGGTGCCCCTGGAAGAGGCGATTGCGTCGGGCGAGGATGCACCGCCCGAAGGCCGGCGTTTCTTCTGCAGCAGGGACCACCAGCGGCTCGGGCCCCGGTGACGGATGGACGCGACGGCCAATGTCGCAGGTGCAGCCGAACGGCCGACGGCCGAGGCGCTCGCCGCCGATCGCGTGCCGGAGTCTTTCTGGGTCTCGCTGCGCTATTTCAATGTCTACCGGATCGCGGTCGTGGCCGTGTTTCTCGGGACCGCGGTCTTCTATCACGACGAGCTGCCCCTGGGGCAGCACAGCCTTTCGCTGTTCCTGTATGCCTGCGGCGTGTATCTCTTCGTTGCCTGCATCTTCCAGGCCGAGATGTTCCTGCTCCGCGAGCGGTTCAACCTCCAGCTGACGCTGCATGTGTTCGCCGACATCGTCGCGATCACGGTGCTGATGTACGCGAGCGGCGGCATGAAGAGCGGGCTGGGCGTGATGCTCCTGATCTCGCTTACGGGCGCCGCGTTGGTCGCCCCGCGGCGGCTCAACTACCTGTATGCCGCGCTGGCCGCGATCGCGGTGCTGATCGAGCAGGGATACTGGGTGCTGGTATTCGACTCGCCGACCAGCAATTTCCTGCAGCCGGGGCTGCTTTCCATGGGGTATTTCGCCACGGCGGGAATCACCAGCCAGCTCGCCCAGCGCGTGGTCGCCAATGAAACGCTGGCGCGCCAGCGCGGCCGCGCGCTCAGGTCGCAGCAGCGCGTCAACCAACTGGTGCTGGCCGACATGCAGGACGGCGTCCTGGTGCTCGACCGCAATGGGCGCGTCGCGCAGGCCAATCCGCAGTGCGCGCGCATGCTCGGAGTGGACCGGCTTGCCGGCGCCGATTTCGCTGCGCTGCTGCCGGAAGCCGCCGCTAAATGGTCGGCCTGGCGGCGGGCCATAGCCGGCCACCCCGGCGCGGCCGCCGGCGTGTTCGACCTGTCGTCGCGCGGGCGCGACCTGCGAGTCCGCTTCATCGATGCCGGCACCGAGGAGGAGTTCACGGTGGCGTTCTTCGAGGACATGACGCGCCTGCGCGAGCGGGCGCAGCAGCTGAAGCTCGCGGCTTTGGGCCGGTTGACGGCGAATATCGCCCACGAGATCCGCAACCCGCTGTCGGCGATCAGCCATGCGGCCGAACTGCTGGACGAAGAGCCCGGGGGGGGCCGGTCGGGCAAGGGCGACGGCCCGCGGCTGACAAGGATCATTCGCGACAACACGCTGCGCCTCGAGCGGCTGGTGTCCGATGTCCTGCAGCTCAACCGCCGCGACCGCGTGGAAGCCGAGCGGATCCACCTGAACCAGTGGCTTGGCGCGTTCCTGGAGGACTTCGCGAGGAATGAATCCGTCGCGCCCGAGCGCCTTGTGCTCGGGCTCCCGGGGCAGGCGTGGGTCCGGTTCGACCGGGGACACCTGCACCAGGTGCTGTGGAACCTGCTGCGCAATGCCGTGCGCCATTCGACGGGCGCACCCGGCAGCGTGCGCATCGTCGTCGGCATGCTGCCCAATCAAGTAGAATTGAGCGTGATCGACGACGGGCCTGGCGTGTCGAGGGCCAATCAGGGGCAGTTGTTCGAGCCCTTCTTCACCACCTACAGCGCGGGGACCGGCCTGGGGCTCTACCTCGCGCGGGAACTCTGTGCGGCCAACGGCGCGGTGCTCGAATACGTCGACGGCGGGCCGGGCGGCCATTTCCGGATCACTTGCGAGGAGGCGGTAGCCGCATGAAGAAAGCGGAGCGCCAGCCAGCGCGCGACAAGCACATCCTCGTGGTCGACGACGAGCCCGACATCCGCGAACTGCTCGAGCTCACCCTCATCCGGATGGGCATCGGCGTGGCGGTCGCGGGTTCTGTGTCCGAGGCGAAGGAGAGGATCGCCCAGTCGCGATTCGACCTCTGCCTGACCGACATGCGGCTTCCCGACGGCGAGGGGCTCGACCTGGTGCGGCACATCGGTACGCTGGGCGTAGACCTGCCTGTGGCCGTGATTACGGCCTATGGCAGCGCCGAGAACGCGGTGGCGGCTCTCAAGGCCGGGGCGTTCGACTACCTTTCCAAGCCCGTGGGCCTCGAGCAGTTGCGCGCTTTGGTGAAATCGGTGCTTTCGCTGCCCGAGCGCGAGGACGAAAGGCCGCTCGAAGGCCAGCAGCTGCTCGGCGAGAGCGCCGCGCTCAGGCATGTGCGGGACCTCGTCGCGAAGCTGGCCCGCACGCAGGCGCCGGTCTACGTGTCCGGCGAGTCCGGCAGCGGCAAGGAACTTGCCGCGCGCCTGATCCACGCCAACGGCGCACGCCGTGCCGGGCCTTTCGTGCCGGTCAATTGCGGTGCCATCCCCGAGAGCCTGATGGAGAGCGAGTTCTTCGGCTATCGCAAAGGCGCCTTCACCGGCGCCGACCAGGACCGCGACGGCTTCTTCCAGGCGGCGCATGGCGGCACGCTGTTTCTCGACGAGGTGGCCGACCTGCCGTTGGCGATGCAGGTCAAGCTCCTGCGCGCGATCCAGGAGAAAAAGGTGCGCAAGCTCGGGGCTACCCAGGAGGACCCGGTCGATACGCGCATCATCTGCGCGACGCACCAGGACCTGGCGGGCCTGGTCGAAGCCGGTCGCTTTCGCCAGGATCTCTTCTACCGGCTGAACGTGATCGAACTCAGGATGCCGCCCCTGCGGGAATGCCGCGAGGACATCGGCCGGATCGCGACGGCGATCCTCGCGCGCCTGGCCGCCCAATCCGGCGCGCGGCCGGCGAGGCTTTCGCCGGCGGCGCTCGAGGCTCTGGCGAACTACGATTTCCCGGGCAATATCCGGGAACTCGAGAACGTGCTGGAACGGGCCACTGCGCTCTCGGGCTCGGCCGAGATCGGCCCGGAAGACTTGCGCATCTCGCCGCTGCCGGGAGAGGAAGTCGAGGCGAGCGGCGGGCTGCGCGAGGCGGCCGGCCTGCCGAACCTGCCGCTGCCCGACTACCTGGATCGTGTCGAGCGGGATGCGATTACCCAGGCACTCGCCCGCACCGGGTTCAACCGGACCGCGGCGGCGAAGCTGCTCGGGGTGACATTCAGGGCCTTGCGTTACCGCATGCAACGCCTCGCCATCCGCGAGCCCGAACAATAACGATGGGCGCCTCGGGCATGGCGGTCGGGCCGGACGGCATCGTCAGCGGCGCTCGGTACGTGCCATCCCCGAACTGCGACGATCGACCGGCGCCCGTGGACGTCACGCTCCTGGTCGTGCATTCGATCAGCCTGCCGCCCGGCGAATACGGCGGCGACTGCGTCGAGAGGTTCTTCACCAACCGGCTGGATCCCGGGGCCCACCCGTATTTCGAGGCCATCAGGGACCTGCGGGTCTCTGCACACTTTTTCGTGCGCCGCAGCGGCGAGATCGTGCAGTTCGTGCCGGTCGGCCGCCGCGCCTGGCATGCCGGGGCCTCCGGTTGGCGCGGACGCGCACGCTGCAATGACTTCTCGGTAGGGGTGGAACTCGAGGGCATGGACGACGCGGCCTACGAGCCCGTGCAATACACCCGCCTCGCTGCGCTTGCGAGCGCGTTGGGCGCCGCATTGCCGTTGACCTCAGTGGCCGCGCACGGTGATGTCGCCCCCGGCCGCAAGACCGACCCCGGTCCGCTGTTCGACTGGCCGCGCTTTCTCGCGCTCGTCGCGCAATCCTGAATTTTTCCGGCCTGTTTGCGCGCGTGAACTGCGTCACGTGCGGCGCCGCTCGCCTTGATTGCAAAAAAAGTCTTGCAATGTAAAAATGCGCGCACTAGAATTAGTTTCAAATCAGTATTCAAGCACTAGATGTTGTGGTTTGGGTCGAAGCCGGTGGATGGGGCGCAGGCGCCCCCGGGGGGGCCGGCGATGGGAAGGCGCCCGCGGCAGCGGGCGCGAACGCAAGAGAAGCAAACAAGAAGACTGGAGACGAGCACATGCAGATTGCGCAAGAAGGCGGAGCCCCGAATCCCGCGCAGAGCGTGAGCATCACTGAAGAGACCGTCCAGCCGCAAGGCGTCTACGCCGACTACAAGATCATCCGCCGCAATGGCTCGGTGGTCGGATTCGAGCCGTCCAAGATCGCGGTAGCGATGACCAAGGCGTTCCTTGCGGTCAATGGGAGCCAGGGGGCGGCCTCCGCCCGCGTGCGCGAGCTGGTCGCCGGCCTCACCGAAGCGGTAGTCGGTGCCCTGATCCGGCGCCAGCCCGCGGGCGGCACGTTCCATATAGAAGACATCCAGGACCAGGTCGAGCTCGCGCTCATGCGCTCGGGTGAACATGACGTGGCACGGTCCTATGTGCTGTACCGGGAAGAGCGCGCCAGGGCGCGCGCCCAGGAGAAGGTCGCCCAGCAAAAGCCGGTCGAGAACGGCATCAACGTCGTCGAGGACGGGGTGCGCAAACCGCTCGACCTGGCGGCCCTCCGGCGGCTGGTGGAATCGGCTTGCGTCGGGCTCGAGGGCGTCGCGTCGGCCGACGCGATCATCGAGGCGACCCTGCGCGACCTATACGACGGCGTGCCGATGGACGAGGTGCGCAAGTCGGCGATCCTTGCCGCACGGGCGCTGCTCGAGAAAGACCCGGCCTACAGCTTCGTCACCGCCCGGCTGCTCCTCAATACGATCCGGTGCGAAGTCCTGGGCGAGGAGGCCAGCCAGGCCTCCATGGAAAGGCGATACGCGGTGTATTTCCCGCAGTTCATCCGCCGCGGCATCGATGCGGACCTGCTCGACCCGCGGCTGGCGGAGTTCGATCTCGCCCGGCTCGGTGGTGCGCTGAAGGCGGGCCGCGACCTCCAGTTCGGCTACCTGGGCCTGCAGACGCTCTACGACCGGTATTTCCTGCACATCGAAGAGCAGAGGATCGAACTGCCGCAGGCCTTCTTCATGCGTGTGGCCATGGGCCTCGCGCTGAACGAAGCCGACCGCGAAGCCCGCGCCATCGAGTTCTACAACGTGCTGTCGACCTTCGATTTCATGAGCTCGACGCCGACCCTGTTCAACTCGGGCACGCTGCGTTCGCAGCTTTCTTCGTGCTACCTCACGACGGTGTCCGACGACCTGACCGGCATCTACGATGCGATCAAGGAGAACGCGCTGCTGGCCAAGTACGCCGGCGGGCTGGGCAATGACTGGACGCCGGTGCGGGCGCTGGGATCGCACATCAAGGGCACCAACGGCAAGTCGCAGGGGGTGGTTCCGTTCCTCAAGGTGGTGAACGACACGGCCGTGGCGGTCAACCAGGGCGGCAAGCGCAAGGGCGCTGTCTGCTCCTACCTCGAGACCTGGCACCTGGACATCGAGGAATTCCTCGAGTTGCGCAAGAACACCGGCGACGACCGCCGCCGCACGCATGACATGAATACGGCGAACTGGATCCCGGACCTGTTCATGAAGCGGGTCATGGAGGCCGGCGAGTGGACGCTGTTCTCGCCTTCGGACGTGCCCGAGCTGCACGATTCGTTCGGCAAGGCGTTCGAGACCGCTTACCTGGCCTACGAGGCCAAGGCCGCGTCGGGCGAGCTCAAGCTGTTCCGCAAAGTGCCGGCGCTCACGCTCTGGCGCAAGATGCTGTCGATGCTGTTCGAAACGGGGCATCCCTGGATCACATTCAAGGACCCGTGCAACATTCGCAGCCCGCAGCAGCACGTCGGGGTGGTCCACAGCTCGAACCTGTGCACCGAGATCACGCTGAACACGAACCACGAGGAAATCGCAGTCTGCAACCTGGGCTCGGTCAACCTTGTCGCGCACATGACCGACAAGGGGCTGGATTTCGTCAAGGTCAAGAAGACGATCCGCACGGCGATGCGGATGCTCGACAACGTGATCGACATCAACTATTACGCGGTCGACAAGGCGGAGCGCTCGAATGCCCGTCACCGGCCGGTGGGCCTGGGCATCATGGGCTTCCAGGATTGCCTGCAGAAGATGCGGGTGCCGTACGCTTCCCAGGACGCGGTCGAGTTCGCCGACCGCTCGATGGAGATGGTGGCCTACGCGGCCTACTGGGCCTCCACCGAGCTCGCGGAGGAACGCGGCCGGTACGAGTCGTTCAAGGGCTCGCTCTGGGACCGCGGCATCCTGCCGCAGGACACGCTCGACCTGCTGGCCCAGGAGAGGGGCGGATATGTGGAAGTGGATCGTTCGAGCGCCCTCGACTGGGGTGCCCTGCGCGAGCGGATCCGTTCGTTCGGCATGCGCAATTCCAACTGCCTGGCGATCGCGCCGACGGCCACGATTGCGAACATCGTGGGCGTATCGGCCTCGATCGAGCCGACCTACCAGAACCTCTACGTCAAGTCGAACCTCTCCGGCGAATTCACGGTGGTCAACGAGTACCTTGTTTCCGACCTCAAGCAGGCCGGCATGTGGGACGAGGTCATGATCGCCGACCTCAAGTACTTCGACGGAAACCTCGCGCGTGTCGATCGTGCGCCGGCCGACCTGCGCCGGCTGTATGCGACCGCGTTCGAAGTCGAGCCCAGGTGGCTGGTGGAGGCGGCGGCGCGGCGCCAGAAGTGGATCGACCAGTCTCAGTCGCTCAACATCTACATGCCCGGCGCGTCCGGCAAGAAACTCGACGAGACCTACAAGCTTGCCTGGCTGCGCGGGTTGAAGACAACCTACTACCTGCGCGCGATGGGGGCGACCCACGCCGAGAAATCGACCTCGAAGGCCGGGGCGCTGAATGCGGTGCCCTCGGGCGGCGGAATGACCGAGTCGGCCTCGACGATCGCCGACGAGGCCAAGTTCTGCTCGATCGACAACCCCGAATGCGAAGCATGCCAGTGAGTCGAAGCATGCCGATACAAGAACAACTCGAGCGTGAGGAGAAGACGCCATGCTGAATTTTGAGGACGAGGGCGCCTTGAGCGCAGTCCCGGGCCTTGCGATCGCCCCGGTCAGCGGGTTCATGCCCGCCGGGGCTCCCGGAGCGCAACAGGGGGCCCCGCAGCCCGGCGCGACGCAGGCCGACGAACAGAGATTCTCGGCCGGCAACGCGTTCCGCCGCATCCGGGTCGAAGACAAGCGGATCATCAACTCCAAGGCGGACGTCAACCAGCTCGTGCCGTTCAAGTACAAATGGGCCTGGGAGAAGTACCTGTCGGCCTGCGCCAACCACTGGATGCCGCAGGAAATCAACATGAGCCGCGACATCGCCCTGTGGAAGTCGGCCGACGGCCTGACCGAGGACGAGCGCCGGCTGGTCAAGCGCAACCTCGGCTTCTTCGTGACCGCCGATTCGCTCGCGGCGAACAACATCGTGCTCGGCACGTATCGCCACATTACCGCGCCCGAGTGCCGTCAGTACCTGCTGCGCCAGGCCTTCGAGGAGGCAATCCATACTCACGCCTACCAGTACATCGTCGAAAGCCTCGGGCTCGACGAGGGCGAAGTGTTCAACGCCTACCACGAGGTGTCGTCGATCCGCGAGAAGGACGAATTCCTGATCCCGTTCATCGACACGCTCACCGATCCGGCGTTCAAGACGGGGACGCAGCAGAGCGATCAGGACCTGCTCAAGAGCCTGATCGTGTTCGCCTGCATCATGGAAGGGCTGTTCTTCTACGTCGGCTTCGCCCAGATCCTCGCCCTCGGACGGCAGAACAAGATGACCGGCGCGGCCGAGCAGTACCAGTACATCCTGCGCGACGAGTCCATGCACTGCAATTTCGGCATCGACCTGGTGAACCAGATCAAGATGGAGAACCCGCACCTGTGGACCGTGCAGTTCCGCGAGGAGGTCCACGGCCTGTTCAGGCGCGCGGTCGACCTGGAATACCGCTACGCGGAGGACACCATGCCGCGCGGCGTGCTCGGATTGAACGCGCCGATGTTCAAGGAATACCTGCGCTTCATCGCCAACCGCCGGTGCCAGCAGATCGGCCTGGACGCGCTGTTTCCCGGAGCGACGAACCCGTTTCCCTGGATGAGCGAGATGATAGACCTGAAGAAGGAGCGAAATTTCTTCGAGACAAGGGTGATCGAGTATCAAACGGGCGGGGCGCTGAGCTGGGACTGAAACCCGGCTCTTTTTTTGCCCGCACCCGGGCCGGCTGTGCGACTGGAGGAAGTGAAGATGCATCGAGTGACTGCGTGCAAGGTGGAAGAGGACTACAAGCTGTGGCTGCGCTTCGACGACGGGCTGGAAGGCAGCGTGTTCCTCGGCAACCTGCTCGAGATCGGCGCCTTCAAGCTGTGGCGCGACGTGAGGGAGTTCGAGAAGGTGGTGGTGGACCCGGAGTCCGCCACGGTGACCTGGGAAGGCGGGATCCGGCTCGATCCGGAGGTGCTTTACCGGGATGTGCTCGCAAAGAGCGGGCGATGACGGGGTGTGGCAAAGGATTCAACCCGCCTGGCCATCCGGCCGGGCGGTTTGGATAGTCCGGGCCGTTTCGGGTCGGGCTCTTTCTGTGCAACTACTTGATAGGAGCTAGTCATGGCAAAAGCCAAAAAGAAAGCGGCGAAGAAAACGGCGAAGAAAAAGGCCACCAAGAAGAAGGCCTCGAAAAAGAAGAAAGCGGCTAAAAAGCCCGCCAAGAAAAAAGCCGCAGGCAAAAAAAAGAAGGCCGCAAAAAAAAAGAAGGCAGCTAAGAAAAAGAAATCGGCGGTAAAGCCGAAGAAAGCTGCCACGAAGCAAGTGGCCAAGAAGCCTGCAAAAAAGGCTGTTCAGGTAGCCCCGACGGCGCCAGCACCGGCAGTACGGCCGTCAACCGCTGCGACACCCGGCGCGCGTACCGCGCTGAATCCGGCAGCTGCCTGGCCTTTCCCCACCGGATCCCGGCCGTAACCGGGAACCGAAGGGAAAGCGGCCCGAAGCGAAAGCTTCGGGCCCGGCCCTCGAAGCTCTGCGGACCGCCTCGGTCGCGTCGTAGCACCGGGCGACCAAGGCTGGTCCGCGAGTCTTCATTTCACCCGGGCGAAGAACTCGCCCGGATCGACTGACGAACCCATTTTACCGGTCTTCGGTCCTTCGCAACACAGAATTTTGTACCGCTCGCGATCGGATTTTGCGATGCGCAACAAGGGTTTGCGTGAAAGAGGTGAAGTTATTGACTAATTGAAGGAATTTCCGTTACAATGCATCCCGTTGCATTGCACCATAGAACCTCGAGTTCGTTTTTGTCCGCCCAATACCGGGGGCTGAAGCCCCAGCCGGGTTGGTGGTTCGGACGGATCCCGGCCAGCGCCGGACCAGATCCCAAAGTCCCAGATTGCAAGTACCCGAACTCCGACCTGCGTCGTGGCGCGGGGATTGCTCGATGTGGAACGTGACGCTCGGCGTCTCAGGAGGTACACGATGGAAGCAGCAGATTCACTCCAGGATCCACAGGCACGGCTGGCGTCAGGCGGCGCGCTCTCGCGAGCCTGGTCTGTGTTCCAGGTGATGCTTGCCCTCGCCGGGGCGGGCTTCCTGGCCGCGGCCGTCCACCCGGCGGCACGCGACGCGATGCTTTCGGCGTCACGGGAGGTTCTCCTCTCCCAGGCGGCGGTGGCACTGCGGGCTACCGTTCCACCCGGTGTCAATTTCTCCGCCGGGGCGATCCAGCCGCCGGCCCTCACACCCTACGAACGCGAGCAGCGCGCGGTGACGGAAATGCTTGCCAAGCGCTTTCGGGTCGCCCAGGAGGCGGTGGGTGGATTCGTGGCGGCCGCGTATCGCGCAGGCAAGGACACGTCGGTCGACCCGCTGCTGATCCTCGCGGTCATCGGGGTCGAGTCGCGATTCAACCCGGTGGCCGAGAGTACCTTCGGTGCCAAGGGGCTGATGCAGATCATCCCGAAATTCCACAAGGAAAAGCTGGTCGAGCACGGCGGCGAAGATGCATTGCTCGATCCGGAGGTCAACATCCTTGTCGGGGCGCAGGTGCTGAAGGAGTACATCCGGCGCTTCGGCCGGACCGAAAGCGCCCTCCAGGCCTACGCGGGCGCGTTCGAGGAGCCGACTTCGATGTACGCAAAGCAGGTCCTGTCCGAGCGCTCCCGCATCGAGCAGGCGGTAGCCAGGCTGCGCCGGGCGATCTGATCGCCCTGAGCCGTTCGCCAGGGTCGGCTGCGTTTCCTGCGGCGCGGCGGCACGCGCTTCAGGCGGCGCACGCGCGCCGGATCCGTTCCACCCCTTCCTCGATCTGATCGATGGCGCGAGTGTAGGCAAAGCGCACGTACGCCCGCGTGCCATAAGTGCCGAAATCGCTGCCAGGCGTTGCCGCCACCCCTGCGCGGTCGAGCAGTACGTCGAATGTGAAGGCCCGCCCGTCCGGGTGGAACGGCGAGCAGTCGGCATAGACGTAAAACGCGCCTTCCGGGTGAGCCGGCACCCCGAACCCGATGGACTCCAGGGCAGGCACCAGAAAATCACGCCGGCGGCGGAATTCCTCCCTGCGTGACTCGAGGATTGCGATCGTTTCCGGGCCGAAAGCGGCCAGGGCTGCACGCTGCGACAGCGCGCCGGGGCAGATGAAGAAGTGCTGCGCGAGCTTCTCGAATGCGCGCACCAGCGGTTCCGGCAGCACCGCCCATCCAAGGCGCCAGCCGGTCATGCAGAAATACTTCGAGAAACTGTTGATCACGACGATGCTTCCGGGCAGGTCGAGCGCGGTGCGGACGTCGTCCCTGTAGGCGAGGCCCTGGTAGATCTCGTCGGCGATCAGCACGCCCCCGCGGCGCTCCACTGCGCGCGCAATGCGGGCCATCTCGCCCGGGGCGATGAGCGTGCCGGTCGGATTCGAAGGCGACGCGAGGATGACGGCCTTGGTCCGTGGGCCCCACGCGGCCTCGATTTCCGCGGCGGTGGGCTGGAATGCCGACCGGGCCTGGACCGGCAGGGGCCGGGCGACGCCTTCGAAAGCGCGCACGAAGTGGCGGTAGCAGGAATAGCCCGGGTCGGTCACCAGGACCTCGTCGCCGGGATCGACCAGCGCGGCGAGTGCCAGCAGCAACGCGCCGGAGGCGCCGGCCGTGACCGCAATCCTGGCGGGCGGCACATCGATGCCGTAGCGACGCGAATAGAAGCGCGCAATCGCCTCGCGCAATTCCGGAATCCCGAGGGCGGGAGTGTACGCGGTCAGCCCGTCGCGCATCGCCCGCGCCGCGGCCTCGACGACCAACGGCGGCGCAGTGAAGTCCGGCTCGCCTATTTCCATGCGCACGATATGCCGGCCGGCGCGCTCCAGCTCGTTTGCGCGCGCGAGGACCTCCATCACCTCGAAGGGCTGGATCTGTGCCGCGCGCGCAGCGACCAGGCTGCGCGCCTGCGGGACGACGGGGGATTCGAGGATGCGCATTGCGGGAGGTTCCGGGAGTGGTAGACGATTATACGGACGCAGGCACGGCACGCCGCGCGGTGCGGGGCGGCAGGTGCTGCGGAGGTATAATTTCAGAGTGAAAACAGCGCCGGCGTGCCGCCGGTCGCAAGGGGGCCGGAAGTGGAAGACGAGATCAAGAAGAGCGCGCTGGAATACCATCGCCTGCCGCGCCCCGGCAAGATCTCGATCCTGCCCACCAAGCAGCTGACCAACCAGCGCGACCTTGCGCTCGCCTACACGCCCGGCGTTGCCGCGGCCTGCGAGGAAATCGTCCGCGACCCGCGAGAGGCGACCAACCTGACTTCGCGCGGCAACCTGATCGGCGTGATCACCAACGGCACCGCGGTGCTCGGCCTGGGCGCCATCGGGCCGCTGGCGGCCAAGCCGGTGATGGAGGGCAAGGCCGTGCTGTTCAAGAAGTTCGCCGGCATCGACGTCTTCGACATCGAGGTCGACGAGCGCGATCCCGACAAGCTGGTCGACATGATCGCGGCCCTCGAGCCCACTTTCGGCGGGATCAACCTGGAGGACATCAAGGCGCCGGAGTGCTTCTACATCGAGAGGAAGCTGCGCGAGCGGATGAAGATCCCGGTGTTCCATGACGACCAGCATGGCACCGCGATCACGGTTTGCGCCGCGATCATCAACGGGCTCAGGGTCGGCGGCAAGGAGATCGGCAAGGTCAAGCTGGTGACTTCGGGTGCGGGCGCGGCGGCGCTTGCCTGCCTGGACCTGCTGGTCAAGCTCGGCATGCCGATCGCCAACATCTTCGTGACCGACATCGAAGGCGTGGTGTACAAGGGGCGCAAGGCGTTGATGGACCCCGACAAGGAGCGCTACGCCAAGGACGTGAGCGCGCGCACCCTCGGCGAGATCATCGAAGGCGCCGACGTATTCCTGGGCCTTTCGGCCGGCGGCGTGCTGAAGCCCGAGATGGTCAATCGCATGGCCCCCCGGCCGCTGATCCTCGCGCTCGCCAACCCGGAACCCGAGATCCGCCCGGAACTGGTGAAGCAGGTTCGCGGCGATGCGATCATGGCCACCGGCCGTTCGGATTACCCGAACCAGGTCAACAACGTGCTTTGCTTTCCCTTCATCTTCCGCGGCGCGCTCGACGTTGGCGCAACCAGCATCACTTCGGAGATGGAACTGGCCGCGGTGCGCGCGATTGCGGACCTTGCGCAGGCCGAGGCCTCGGACATCGTCGCTCTCGCGTACGGCGGCGCAGACCTGAAGTTCGGGCCCGAATACCTGATCCCGCGCCCGTTCGACCCGCGATTGATCGCCAAGATCGCACCTGCGGTCGCCGAAGCCGCAATGAAAAGCGGCGTCGCGACGCGCCCGATCGTCGATCTCGACGCCTATCGCGCAACGCTGTCCCAGTTCGTCTATCACTCCGGCCTCATCATGAAGCCGCTGTTCGCGGCCGCCAAGGAGTCGCCCAAGCGCATCGTCTACGCCGAAGGAGAGGACGAAAGGGTGCTGCGCGCCGTGCAGGTCATCGTTGACGAAGGCCTGGCCACGCCGATCCTGATCGGCCGCCCCTCGGTGATCGAGCGCCGGCTCGAGCAGTTCGGGCTGCGGATCCGCGCCGGCCGCGACTATTCTCTGATCAACCCGGAGAGCGACCCGCGCTACCGTGACTACTGGACGACCTACCACCGCCTGACCGAGAGGAAAGGCGTGTCGCAGGAGTACGCCAAGATCGAGATGCGCCGCCGGCACACGCTGATCGGGGCGATGATGATGTACAAGGGCGAGGCCGACGGCATGCTCTGCGGCACTTTCGGCACGCATGCGCTGCACCTGCAGTTCATCGACCAGGTCATCGGCCTGCGGCCCGGCGTGAAGCATTACGCCGCGATGAACGCGCTGATGCTCCCGGACCGCACGGTCTTCATCTGCGACACTTACGTGACGCCGGACCCCAGCGCCGAGAACATCGCCGAGATGACGATCCTCGCCGCAGAGGAGGTGCGCCGGTTCGGCATCGTGCCCAAGGTCGCGTTGCTGTCGGCGTCGAACTTCGGTTCGGTCGACCTGCCTTCCTCGCACAAGATGCAGGCGGCGCTCGCGATCCTGCGCGAGGCCGCGCCCGAGCTCGAGGTCGAAGGCGAAATGCACGGGGATGCGGCGATCTCGGCCGAGATCCGCATGCGGGTGTTCCCGAATTCGCGCCTCAAGGGCGAGGCGAACCTGCTGATCATGCCGACGCTGGACGCGGCCAACATCGCTTTCAACCTGCTCAAGACTGCGGCGGGCGACGGCGTCACGATCGGGCCGATCCTTCTAGGGTCCGCGCGCGCAGTGCATATCGTCACCCCCTCGGCTTCGGTTCGCAGGATGGTCAACATGACCGCGATTGCGGTCGTCGACGCGAATGCCCCGCGGGGCGCCGAACCGACGCTTTTCTGAGCCGATCCCGGCCCGCGCGCATCGATGAGCAACGGCGGCAGCGAAAGCAACGTTTTCGAAATGCGGCACAAGCCCCGGGCGGGCCTGGTGCTCACCGGCGGCGGTGCGCGCGCCGCCTACCAGGTCGGCGTCGTCAAGGCGGTGCGCGACATCCTTGGCAGCCCGGTCAGGAATCCTTTCCCCATCCTGGTCGGAACATCGGCGGGCGCGATCAACGCAGCCACGCTGGCGGCCTATTCGGACAACTTCACGCGCGCCGTGGGCAACCTGCTCGAGAACTGGGAGAACATGCACGTCGACCACGTCTACAAGGCGGACGTCCCCAGCATCATGAGGAGCGGCGCGAAGTGGCTGGGTGCCCTGATGCTGGTCTCGCGCCGCAACCCGGTGTCGCTGCTCGACAATGCACCGCTGGCCGACATGCTCGAGCGGACGCTGCCCTTCGATCGCATCCAGGAGAACATCGACAGCGGCGCACTGTATGCAGTCTCGGTCACCGCGTCGGGCTATACCTCGGGCCAGAGCGTCTCCTTCTTCCAGGGCGGTTCCGGCACGGAAGGCTGGGAGAGGAACCAGCGCATCGGTGCGGCCGTGACCCTCAAGCTCGAATATCTTCTTGCGAGCTCCGCGCTGCCGTTCATTTTCCCGGCGGTCAAGGTGCATCGCGAATATTTCGGGGACGGTTCGATGCGCCAGATCGCGCCGATCAGCCCGGCCCTGCACCTGGGCGCAGACCGCGTGCTGGTCGTCGGCACGGGCCGGCAGACGATGGACATGGCGCGCAGCCGCTCGAACATCTACCCGTCCCTCGCACAGATCGCAGGCCATGCGCTGAACAGCATCTTCCTCGACAGCCTTTCGGTCGACCTCGAGAGGCTCGCGCGCATCAACCGGACGGTGAGCCTGATCCCGCCGGACAGGCTGGCGGAGTCCAGGCTCCCGTTGCGGCCGATCAAGGTGCTGTTCATCTCGCCGAGCCAGCCGATCGAGCGCATTGCGGCACGCTTCCTTCACGAGCTGCCGCGCACGGTACGCGTCCTGTTGCGTCCGACCGGCGCACTGAACCGCTCGGGCTCCAACCTTGCGAGCTACCTGCTGTTCGAGGAATCCTTCTGCCGCGCGCTGATCGACCTCGGGTACCAGGACACGGTCTCGCGCAGCGGCGAAGTCCAGGAATTCTTCACCGGCAGCCCGTAGTCTCCGTTCCGCACACATTCGGGTGCATGCAGCGCGCCAAAGGAGCCGTCATGGCCGATCAGACTGGGAGCAGTGCCAGCAGCGCAGGGCAGGACCCGTTCGAGATGTTCCGCCGCCTGTGGGCGCCGCTGGGCCTGCCGGTACCGGGGATGGCGATGCCGACGCTCGATCCTGCCGAGGTCGAAAAGCGCATCGCCGACCTCAAGTCGGTGGAGACTTGGCTCGGCATGAACCTCAACATGGTGAAGATGGCGATACAGGGGCTCGAAGTGCAGAAAATGGCCCTCAACGCGATGAAGGCGAACGCCGGCGCGGCCACCGATGCGGCGAATGCGTTCGCCAACCTGTCGCGTGCGGGTGCCACACCTCCCGCGGCTGAGGCCACGCAGGCGAATGCCGCAGCCAATCCCGCAGCCAATCCATTGACGAATCCGATGCTCTGGCCTTGGGCGATGATGCAGGGGGCGGCCGCGGAGGCGCCCGCGGCCGCCCCGGTGAAGCCCGGCAAGGATCGCAAAGAAGGCAAATGAAGGACGCCTTCCGCCTCGCGCATTCGACCGGCGCCGACTGGCAGGAGTGTGTCGCGAGGTGTGCGGCCGCTCTCGGCAGGCCGGGTACCGGTCTGGGCTTCCTCTATTTCACCGATCCTTTGCTGCCGCATGCCCCCGAGATCGTCGAGACCCTCCGTGATCTGACGGGGGTGGTCGACTGGGTGGGAACGGTCGGGATCGGTGTCGTCGCGACGGGTACCGAGTATGTCGGCGAGCCCGCGCTCGCCGTCATGGTGGCGGATCTGCGATCGGACAGCTATCGCGTCTTTTCCGGCAAGCGGCGCGCGCCCCAACCGGGAGAGCGCACACCGACCGGCGCGATTGCGGCGCATTTCGGGGTGGTGCACGGCGATCCGCAGACACCCGACATGCCCGACCTGATCGCCGACATGGCCGGCCGGGTCGAAAGCGGCTACCTGGTCGGCGGACTGTCCAGCAGCCAGTCGGAAACCGTTCAGGTGGCCAACGAAGTGCTGACCGGAGGCCTGTCCGGCGTGGTACTCGCCTCGGACGTGCCTGTAGCTACCCGCCACACGCAAGGTTGCACCGCGCTTGCAGCACGCCATGTCGTCACCCAATGCGACGACAACATCATCGTGATGCTGGACGGCCGGCCTGCGCTCGACGTATTCGAGGAGGACATCGGCCTGGCGCAGCCGGGCGACCTGCGCCGTGCAGCGCAGCTCATGCACGTAGGTTTCCCGGTGCAGGGCTCGGACACCGGCGACTACCTGGTGCGCAACCTGGTGGGAATCGACCCGAAAAACAAGCTGATCGCGGTCGGCCAGTTGCTCGAGCCCGGCAGCCCGCTGGTCTTTTGCAGGCGCGACCCCGGTACCGCCCGCGACGACCTCGGGCGCGTGCTCGTGGACCTGAAGCGCCAGGCGCCTTCGCCGCGCGGCGCGCTGTATTTTTCCTGCGTCGGCCGCGGCGAGCACCTGTTCGGCCGCCGCGGCGCGGAACTCGAGCAGATCCGCGCGGCGATAGGCGAAGTCCCGCTGGTAGGATTCTTCTGCAACGGCGAAATCTCCCACGACCGGCTGTACGGCTATACCGGCGTGCTCACGCTTTTCCACTGATCGGCAACAGGCACCACTACTGCAAGGAGTGACGATGACAAAGGCAATCAGGTTCCACAAGACGGGCGGTCCCGAGGTCATGCAGCTGGACGACGTGAGCGTCGGCGACCCGGGGGCGGGCGAGGCACGCATCCGCCAGACGGCGATCGGCGTGAACTTCATCGATACCTACCATCGATCCGGGTTGTATCCGATGCCGCTGCCTTCGGGGCTGGGGTCGGAAGGCGCAGGCTTGGTCGAAGCGGTCGGGCCCGGCGTGACGGAGGTCAAGGTCGGCGATCGCGTTGCCTATACCGGCAACCCGCTCGGGTCCTACGCCGAGGCGCGCCTGTACGCGGCGGACCGGCTCGTGAAGGTCCCCGCCGGGATCACCGACCAGCAGGCGGCGAGCATGATGCTCAAAGGGATGACGGTCCAGTACCTGATCCATCGCACGTACGGGGTCAAGGCCGGCGATACGGTGTTGTGGCACGCGGCCGCCGGAGGCGTCGGGCTGATCGCCTGCCAGTGGCTCAAGGCGCTTGGTGTGACCGTCATCGGCACGGTCGGGTCGGACGAGAAGGTGGTGCTTGCCAGGCAGGCCGGCTGCGCCCACGTGATCAACTACTCGAAGGAGAACTTCACCCAGCGCGTCAAGGAGATTACCGGCGGCAAGGGTGTTCCGGTGGTGTACGACTCGGTGGGCAAGAGCACCTGGGAAGGGTCGCTCGACTGCCTGCAGCCGCGCGGCATGATGGTGTCGTTCGGCAATGCCTCGGGCGCGGTGCCGCCGGTGAACATCGGGATCCTTGCGCAGAAGGGGTCGCTGTTCCTTACCCGGCCGTCGCTCGTGACCTACGTCGCCACGCGCGCCGAGCTCGAGGAGACCGCCAAGTCGTTGTTCGAAGTCGTCGCCTCCGGCAAGGTGAAGATCGAAGTCACCGGCACTTACAAGCTGGCCGACGCCCAGCAGGCGCACCGGGACCTCGAAGGCCGCAAGACGACCGGGTCGATCATCCTCGTGCCTTGAAGTTCCTGCCTGACAGCCTGACCAGGGCAAACGCCGCAGCCGGACCGGCGCGGCGTTTGCGGATTCGTCGCGGTGCCGCGGATCGTCTGGGGCGCGCGGGGTGCAAGTGGACCTGAACCGGCTGCGGCAACGGTTTTCCGAGTCGGGTTCTCCCTCCGAAACCATCTACGGCGACCAGGGCGCCCGCCCGGGCGCGGAAAACCTGCACGCGGCCTCGGTCCTGGTTCCGATCGTGGCCCGTGACCGCGAACCGACGGTGCTCTTCACGCAACGCACGGCGCACCTCAAGAACCATTCCGGCCAGATCAGCTTTCCCGGCGGCCGGGCGGAGCAATCCGACGAGAGCCCGGAGCACACGGCGCTGCGCGAGACATGGGAGGAGATCGGGCTCGCCGCGGAGCGCATCGAGCTGCTCGGGCGGCTGTCGGACTACCACACCCGCACCGGCTATCGGGTGACGCCCGTGGTCGGCATCGTGCTGCCGCCGTTCGAGCTGCGCCCCGACGACAACGAGGTGGCCGACGTCTTCGAGGTGCCGCTTGCGTTCCTGCTCGACGAGCGCAACCTTCAGCGCCATGCGCGCGAGTTCGAGGGGCAGCAGCGCCATTTCTTCGCGATTCCGTACGAGGATCGCTACATCTGGGGCGCGACGGCGGGGATGCTGGTCAACCTGCAGCGCCACCTGCTCGGGAAGTAGCGGGCGCGACTCCCGATCCGGCCGGGGGCCGCGGCGGCGCTCCGCGGAGCATGTGATATCTTGCGCCTTCCCAGTTTTCCCCAGACCGGCACACGGTATCCATGAGCGTCATCGCGATCATCGCTGCACTGCTGCTCGAGCAGTGGCGGCCGCTCGGGGAGCGCAAGGCCTATCACGCTATGCTCGCGCGCTGGGCCAACTGGCTGGAACATACCTTCAATGCCGGCGAAACGCACCATGGCCGGATCGCGTGGCTGGTTGCCGCTGCGCCGCTCGTGCTCGGTTCGCTCGCGCTGTATTACCTGCTGTTCTGGATGCATCCGCTCTTCGCGCTCGCATTGAACGTCGCGGCGCTGTACGTGACGCTGGGATTCCGGCAGTTCAGCCACTATTTCACCGCAATCCAGGCGGCGCTGAAGGCCGAGGATCTCGACCGTGCGCGCGAGCTGATCGGGACGTGGCGCGGGGAATCGGCGCAGCACCGCACCAAGGAAGAGGTTGTCAGGCTGTCGATCGAGGAGGCGCTTGCGGCCTCGCACCACCATGTATTCGCGGTCCTGTTCTGGTTCGTCCTGCTGCCCGGACCCAGCGGCGCCTTCCTCTACCGGCTGGCCGGTTACCTCGCATTTCGCTGGAAGGGGCAGGGGGCTTTCGGCGCTTTTGCCGCGCGCGTGAACGACGCAATGGAATGGCCCGCGGTGCGGCTCACGGCGATCGGGTTCGCGGTCGTCGGCGATTTCGAAGATGCGATCTACTGCTGGCGGACGCAGGCCGCCGCGTGGAAAGACCCGGCCCTCGGGATCGTCCTGGCCGCCGGGGCCGGTGCGATCGGGGTTCGGCTCGGCATGCCGCTGGCCGAAGCGGACGGCGCCGTCGAGCCCCGGCCCGACATCGGCGTGGGGGACGCGGCCGATGTGGCGTTCCTCGACAGCACGGTGGGGTTGCTCTGGCGCTCGCTGGTCGTCTGGGTGTTCCTGCTGGCGATCCTCACGGTCGCGCGCATCGTCTAGCCCGCACATGGGCGAACGGGCAAGCGTGCGCCCGGCATTCCGGGCCCGGTCGGGCTCGCTATCGCTGCCGGTCCCTGCCGCAGCGCCAGCACTGGGTGAATTGCGCCTCCTGGATTTCGCCGCAACTGCATTGCCAGAGGTTGCCTTTTTCGGCGGGTGCCAGTGGATCTTCGGCAAGCGCCTTGCGCGCCCTCTCGGCATCTGCATCATCGACCAGCCACAGCTCGGGCTGGCAATCGACGAACGGCAGCTGGCCTACGGCGGAGGCCAGCGCCTCGTTCCTTACGTAGCAGCGGATGCCTGCCGCATCGAGCAGGTTCTTCGCGTGATGCACTTCGGCAAGGTTCACCGACGCGAAGACCCGGGTCACCGGCGCGCTCCCGCCGCCTCTTCCGCCAGCACGATGCGTTGGTAGAGTGCGAGGCGGCGCGGGTGGATCGTGCCGTTTGCGACGCCCTGCCGCAGCGCGCATCCCGGCTCGTTCAGGTGGCGGCAGTTCTGGAAGCGGCATGTACCGCGCAGCGGCGTGAATTCGCGGAAGCCCGCCGCAATGTGCAGGTAGTCCATGCCCGCCAGCCCGAACTCGGCGACGCCGGGCGAATCGATGATCTCGGTGCCGGGCGACAGCGCATAGAGCCTCGACCCGGTCGTCGACTGCTTGCCCGCGTCGAGGAACGCCGAGATCTCCCGTATCCTCACTTCCGCATCGGGCACCAGCGCCTTTACGAGGGTCGACTTGCCCATGCCGGACTGCCCGGTGAAGAGGCTGCGGAAGCCGTCGAGGTAGGCGCGCAGCGGCTCGATGTCAAGCTTGCCGGCCAGTTCGACCAGCGGGTAGCCCAGGCCGCGAAACGGCGTGAGCATCGCAAGGGCCCGCGCCCGCTGCTCGAGCAGGTCGACCTTGTTCAGTACAAGGACGGCGGGCAGCCCGGCGTGCTCGGCGACCACGAGCATCCGGCAGATCAGTTCATCGGAAAACGAAGGCTCGCAGGCGAGCAGGATGACCAGTTGCGAGAGGTTGGACGCCAGCACCTTGCGGCGGAAATGGACTGCGCGCGCGAACTCGTTTGCGCGTGGCGCGATGGCCTCCACCACGCCCTGGTCCGCGGAACTGCGTGAGAGCTGCGCGCGGTCGCCGCAGACCGCCTGCAGATGGCGCCCGCGGACCTGGCAGCGCAGCAGCTCGCCGGTGTCGAGCCGCGCGAGGCATTCGCGGCCGAAAGCCGCAACCACGGTCGCATGCGTCGACGCCTCGGTCACGCCCCGTCGCTTGCGGTCTCGCGTCCGCCGGCGAGCGCGAAGGCGCGGGTCACGGCGACATCAGCGCGTCGCACTTGGCCGCGCAGATGAAGTCGTTCTCCGACAGGCCGCCGATGGCATGGGTGCTGTATTCGACCCGGCACTTGTTGTAGCCCACCACCAGGTCGGGATGGTGGTCCTCACGATGCGAGATCCAGGCGAGCGCATTCACGAATGCCATCGTCTGGTAGTAGTTCGCGAAAGGGTAGACCTTGACCAGCGTGTTGTTCTCGATGATCCAGCCCTTGAGCGCGCCCAGCATCTGCCCGGCCTGCTCGTCGGAGTACGGGATGGTGCCGCCTTCACAGGGCAAGCACCTTCGCTTTGCGAGGTCTTCCATGGCGCTCTTCAGGCCGCGGGCATCTGCTGCAGGCGCGCGATGCGCGTCGCCGCCGGCGGATGCGAATCGTAGAAAGCCGAATGGAGCGGGTCGGGCGTCAACGTCGCCGCATTGTCCTGGTAGAGCTTGACCAGCGCGCGCACCAGCTCTCCCGGGCTTGCGTGCCGCGCCGCGTACGCGTCGGCCTCGAATTCGTGCCGGCGCGAGTACAGGCTGGTCAGCGGCTGCAGGAAGAAAGTGAATACCGGCACCACCAGGAAGAAGAGGATGAGCGCGACCGCAGTCCCCTGCATCTGCACGTTGAGCCCGCGATAGAACCACTCCTCCCCGATCAGCCGGCCCAGCACCCAGAGCATTGCGAGGCTCATCGCGAACAGCACGGCCACCCGCTTCCAGACGTGATGGCGCTTGAAGTGGCCCAGTTCGTGCGCAAGCACGGCTTCGATCTCGGAAGGCGCGAGCCGGGAGAGCAGCGTGTCGAAAAGGACGATGCGCTTGGCCGCCCCGAAACCGCTGAAATAGGCGTTGCCGTGCGAGGAGCGCTTGGAGCCGTCCATCACGAACAGGCCCTGCGACTTGAACCCGCAGCGCGACAGCAGGGTTTCGATGCGCGCCGCGAGCGACGGGTCGGACAGCGGCGTGAACTTGTTGAAGATCGGTGCGATGAAGGTCGGGTAGATCATCAGCACCAGCAGGTTGAATCCCATCCAGGCCAGCCAGACGTAGAGCCACCAGAGCTCGCCCATCCGCGCCATCAGCCAGAGGACGACTAGCAGCAGCGGCGCGCCGAGCGCGAACCCGAGCAGCGCCTGCTTGGCAAGGTCGGCCAGGAACAGGGCGAGCGTCATGCGGTTGAAGCCGAACTTCGCCTCGACCACGAACGTGCGGTACAGGGTGAGCGGCAGGTCGAGCACCGAGAGCAGGACGATCACGCTCATGACCAGCGCCACGCCATGCCAGTAGCCGGCCGGATCGAGGAGGCCTGCCCAGGCCCGGGCGATCCACTGGAGTCCGCCGCCGAGCGTGAGGGCGAGCAGGACTGCCGCGCCCAGCAGGATATCCGCGATTCCCAGCCGGCTCTTGGCGATGCTGTAGTCGGCCGCCTTCTGGTGCGCCGGGAGCGTGATCGTTTCGGAGAAGCTGCCCGGCACCGCGCCGCGATTGCGCATCACGTGCGCAATCTGCCGCTGCGCCAGCCACAGGCGCGTCGCCGTCGCGAGCGCGAGCGCGCAGAGGAACGCGACAGTAAAGCGGTTTGGCGCGAAGTCGCCGAAGATGGAAGCATCCATTGCCATGAGAGAATACCTCTTAACACGCAGGCCAGAAAGATCGTGGACGCGGCGCCCGCCGCACATCCCCGCCAAGCAAGGAGATACGGATGGCGCAGGACCAGAACAACCTCGTCTGGATCGACATGGAAATGACCGGGCTGGTTCCCGATTCGGACCGGATCATCGAGATTGCAATGGTCATTACCGACTCGCAGCTGAACCCGGTGGCCGAAGGGCCGGTCCTGGTCGTGCACCAGCCCGACTCGGTGCTCGACGGCATGGACGGCTGGAACAAGTCGACGCATGCCAAGTCCGGCCTGATCGAGCGCGTAAAGGCGTCGACGCAAGACGAAGCCGCGGTCGAGGCGCTCGCGATCGATTTCCTCAAGCTGCACGTGCCGGCGAGCGCATCGCCGATGTGCGGCAATTCGATCTGCCAGGACCGTCGCTTCATGGCGCGCTGGATGCCGAAGCTCGAGGCGTATTTCCACTACCGCAACCTGGACGTCAGCACGCTCAAGGAGCTGGTGCGGCGATGGAAGCCGGAGGTCGCCAAGGGCATGGCCAAGCACAACAAGCACGAGGCGCTGGCCGACATCCTCGAGTCGATCGAGGAGCTGAAGTACTATCGCCGGACCGTGATGACTATCTGAAAGTCCGGGATTGATTCCCGGAGAATGGCTGCCCGCCTGCCTCTGCGGTCGATACGAATACCAAAAGCGACAAAAACTCCTAGCGGCGGGCCGTGCGGGGAGCGGCCTTGCTCCGTGCCGCCTTGGCGGGCTTTCCGGCCGCCGTCCTGCGCGCTCGGGCCGGGCCTATTTCCACGATCATTTCGATTTCGACCGGGATCCCCATGGGCAGCGCATTCATGCCCACGGCGGACCGGGCATGCCTGCCCTTCTCGCCGAACACCGCGACGAACAGGTCCGAGGCGCCGTTGATCACCTTCGGGGGCTCGGCGAACTCGGGGGTGCAGTTCACCATGCCCAGCACCTTGACGATACGCTTGACCCGATCGAGGCTGCCGAGTTCGGACTTCAGGACGGCGATCAGGTCGAGGCCGGTGGTGCGTGCGTGCTCGTAACCCTGGTCGACGGTGAATTCGCGCCCGAGCTTGCCGGAAGGACGCTTGCCGTCGACCGAAAGCGGTCCTTTGCCCGAGAGGTAGAGCAGGTTGCCGGTCCGGACCGCGTTGACATAACTCGCAACCGGCTTCGACACCGGCGGCAGCGTGATGCCGAGTTCCTTCAGCCTCTTTTCCGCACTCATGTCCGCTTTTCTCCCTTTCTCAGTCCCGTGCCATCGGGATCAGCTTGCCCGGGTTCATCAGGTTGTCCGGGTCGAAGAGCCTCTTGATGTCGCGCATCAGGTCCACGGCCTCGCCGTGCTCCTGCAGGAGCGACCCCTGCTTGCCCAGGCCGATGCCGTGCTCCCCGGAGCAGGTGCCTTCCATTTCGATCGCGCGCCTGACCAGCCGCTTGTTGAAGGCCTTGGCCTGCTCGAGTTCCGCCGGGTTGTCCGGGTCGACCAGGAACATCAGGTGGAAATTGCCGTCGCCGATATGGCCCATCAGCGGCACCGGCGCCACGTAGGCCTTGACGTCCTCCATCGACTCGGCCACGCATTCGGCGAGGCGCGAAATCGGCACGCAAACGTCGGTCGAGACCGAGCGCGAGCCGGGCCGCAGCTGCAGGCAGGCGAAGTAGGCGTTGTGGCGCGCCTCCCACAGCTTGGTGCGGTCCTCGGGCTTGGTCGCCCAGATGAAGTCCTTGCCGCCGTTCTCCCTGGCGATCTCCTGGACGATCTCGGCCTGCTCGACCACCGAGGCGGCGGTGCCGTGGAACTCGAAGAACAGCGTCGGGGCCACCCGGTAGCTGGTCTTGTTGTACTTGTTGATCGCGGTGATCGAGTTCTCGCAGACGATCTCGGAGCGCGCGATCGGCACGCCGGCCTGGATCACCTGGATCACGGTGTTGGTGCAGCCGTCGATCGTGTCGAACGAGCAGACGGCCGCCGACATCGCCTCCTGCACCGCGTACAGCTTGACGGTGACCTCGGTGATGATCCCGAGCGTGCCCTCGGAGCCGACGAAAAGGCGTGTGAGGTCGTAGCCCGACGCGGATTTCTTCGCCCGGCTCGAGGTCCGGATGATGCGCCCGTCGGCCAGCACCACGGTCAGCGCCAGCACGTTCTCGCGCATCGTGCCGTAGCGCACGGCATTGGTGCCCGAGGCGCGCGTGGCGGCCATCCCGCCTATCGTCGCGTCTGCGCCGGGGTCCACCGGGAAGAACAGGCCGGTATGCCTGATGTGCTCGTTCAGCGCCTTGCGCGTCACGCCGGCCTGCACCACGGCGTCGAGGTCCTCCTCGTGGACGTGAAGGACCCTGTTCATCTGCGACAGGTCGATGCAAACGCCGCCTTCGACTGCGAGCGTGTGGCCTTCGAGCGAAGTACCCACGCCGTAGGGGATCATCGGCACGCCGTGGCGGCGGCAGATGTTCACGACGTCCCGGACCTCCTCGGTCGTATGCGGGAATACGACCGCATCCGGCGGCGCGAGCGGGAAGTAGGACTCGTCCTTGCCATGATGCTCGCGGATGCCGGCCGAAGTGGTCATCCGGTCGCCGAGCAGCGCCTGCAGCTCGGTCACCACGCTTTGGTCAAATTCCCTGGCCTTGTTCACGACACCTCCTGATGTGCATCGAACGCCGCATCGCGTGCGTTCCGGTGCGCAAGCTTGCACAGTGTCATTTTAGCTTGATCTCGCCCTCGAACGGCACCTTCAAGCCTATCTCCGGGATTTCCAGCACGACCCGGGCCTGCAGGGTTTCGTCGCCCTTCAGCCGGCCTGCTTCCAGCGCCTTCCCGACTGCCTGCTCGATCTCGCGCTGGGAGTTCACGCCGACCATCTTCAGGAACTTGCGGATGCCAAGGTTGAAAGTCTCGTGGTCCATCGGTGCCCCTCCTCATCATGTCTTTTCGTGCGTTGCCCGGGCGAGCAGCTGCGTGGCGAGCTGCTTGCCGTATTCGACGCCCCACTGGTCGAAACTGTTGATGTCCCAGAGCAGGCCCTGCATGAAGACCTTGTGCTCGTAAAGCGCGATCAGCCGGCCGAGATTGCGCGGGTCCACACGGTCCAGCCCGATGATCGACGACGGGCGCTCGCCCGGGTAGCGGCGCCAGGGCTCGATGGCCGGATCATCGCGGCCGAGGGCGAGCGCCTGTGCCTGCGCGCGCGCGTTGGCCGAGAGGATGGCGTGCCGGCCCGGATCGTAACTTCCCTCGCGGACGACGATGAAGTCGACCGGCACGGCAACCGTGCCCTGGTGCAGCAACTGGTGGAACGAATGCTGGCCCACCGTCCCGGCCGCGCCCCAGACCACCGGCGCGGTGGCGTAGTCGATCGGCTCTCCCGCGCGGTTGACCGACTTGCCGTTCGACTCCATCTCGAGTTGCTGCAGGTAGGACGGAAACTGGCCGAGCGCGTGCGCGTAGGGGAGCACGGCAAGCGCGCGCGCGCCGTGGAAATTGATGTTCCAGAGGCCGATCAGCGCCATCAGCGCCGGGATGTTCTTTTCCAGCGGCGCCGACAGGAAGTGCCCGTCCATCTCGGCGGCGCCGGCAAGGAATTCGTCGAAGCGGTCCGCGCCGATGGCCAGCATCAGGGTGGTGCCCACGCTCGACCAGATCGAGTACCGGCCGCCGACCCAGTCCCAGGTGGGCAGGACCTGGCCTTGCGGAATCCCGAAAGCCGCCGCGGCCCCGACGTTGGATGTCGACGCAATGAAGTGCAGCCCGGGTGATGCGCCCAGGGGAAGCCTCGCCAGCAGCCAGTTCCTCGCCGCGGTGGCGTTCGAGAGCGTCTCCTGCGTCGTGAACGTCTTGGAAGCAACGACAAAGAGCGTTCGCTCCGGGTCGCAGCGCGCGAGCGCGCGCCCGAGGTCCGCCGGGTCGATGTTGGCGACGAATTCAAACCGCAGCGGGGCGTCGCGGAATTCGTCGAGCGCATGGAGCGCCATTCGCGGCCCGAGGTCCGATCCGCCGATGCCGATGTGCACGACGTGCGCGATCGGCTTGCCGGTGGCGCCCCTCCAGCGGCCGCTGCGAAGCGCATCGGCGATTGCCCGCGCGGCGGCCAGGGATCTTCGCACTTCCTCGGGCGCGTCCTGCGCGCGGCGAAGCGCGACGTGCCAGGCCGCCCGGCCTTCGGTCACGTTGACCGGTTCTCCCGCGAACAGTCTTGCGCGCCACCCGGTCCAGTCCTGCTGCTGTGCGAGGCGCGCAAGCAGGATCATGGTTTCGTGGTTGGCCTTCTGGCGAGTCCAGTCGAACGTGAGTCCGGCCCCCTGCACGCTGCAGCGGGCCACGCGCGCCGGATCGGCCATCAACTCGCCGAGCCGCGTCGTGGCAAGCGAGGCTGCATGGGACTGCAGTGCGCGCCACGCAGTGGTTTGCGTGAGAGAAGTCATTGGTCCTTCCGGTACATCCTGAAGCGTTCGGCCTTGTCGCCGGGCCGCCCGACGTCGGCGACCTTGGTCCAGCCGGTGCCGGGCGCATCGCGCTCATGGCGTGGCGAGCCCTGCACGACCAGGAAGGTGCAGCGCGCTTCAGATCCATCCAGGCGAAGGCCGGCATGGTAGCTCAGGGCCGCCCGCTGCGGCGTGCCGATGTTTCGGCCGGCGACGCACGCCGCGCCGGCAGGCAGCCGGGCCTTCAACTGGACCGCGACACTGCGGTAGGACTTGAGGTGATCGGCCCACGGCATCCACAAGGTCGCGAACGTGCCCCAGAAAAGGGCCACGCCGGCGGCCCATCGCGTGGCGCTGCGCGACGGGGCGTGCGGGAGCCTCAGCACCAGGAGGGACCACAGCAGCGTGATTGCGACGGCGGTCACGAACGGCAGCCACGCGAAATGCAGCTCGAATCCCGGTGCGAGCTTGGTGAAATTGCGCGCGACCTTCGGCGGCCACCCGGTCATCATCGCGATGTAGCCGCCCCAGATCAGAAATGCGAAGAACCCGAATGTCATCACCCCGAACCAGTCGAAGGCTGCGGCCGCCCCGCGGCGCAGGGCCTGGAGCCCGCGCGCACAGAACAGCACCAGCGGCGGCACGGCGGCCAGCAGGTTGATGTCCTGGCGCGGCCCGGAGAGCGCGACGCCGGCGAACAGGCACAGGAAGGCCGCCAGCGGGGCAACCAAGGGCGGAGCCAGCAACGCCTTGCGGCCGGCCCACAGGGTCCACAGCGCCAGCGGCCACATCGGCCACAGGAACCACGGGGTGATCGACAGGAAGTACGCAAGATTGGCGCCGAACTCGCCACGCTGTTGGAGCGCGGTTGCGAGCCAGACCGAATAGATGTGCGGCGAGTGAGCGTGCAGCGCCCACGGCCAGCTTGCCGCCACCAAGAGCGTGACCGCTGCGCCCGTGACGAGAAACAGGGCATGGGCTCGCGTTCGCCATTGCGCGCAAACCGCGATCGACAGCAGGGCCGACAAGAGCATCGCGATCGGGGTGACGAACCCGGTGGACAGGAACGCAATGCCGAGCGCAGCGCCGAACCCGATGCCGTGGGCCACGGGGCGCTCGCCGGCGCGAGCCAGCGCGGCGAGCGCCGCGCTGCATGCGGCCAGCGAGGCGAGGTCCGTGATGGCTTCGTGCGCGTGGACCATCAAGCCTATGGTCCCGAGCAGCAGCAGGACCGCCGTGGCCGCGTCGGACCGGGTGCCTTCGTCCGCGCGTACCCGAGCCGCCAGGTAAAGGAAGGCACAAGCCACGAGAACCATCATGCCGCTCGCAGCCCGGACGGCGTCATGAAAAGGGAGCGCGAAGGAGACCGTGCGCGCAAGGACAAGCGCGACCCAGTGGAACAAGGGCGGGTCCTCGAGCCACGGCACGCCCGCCACGCGGGGCACCAGCCAGTCCCCGGAAACTTGCATCTGGTGGATTACCTCGATGCCGATCGCGTCGAACGACTTCCACGGGTCATGGTTGAACAACCCGGGGAGCACGAAGGCAAGCGCAAGCATGGCCAGCAGCGCGAACGACGGGGGCAGCGCGACCAGGGAGCGGAGCGGGAAGCGCAAGGTGCTCAGGGGCGGCTCAGCCGGTTCGACGTACGGAGGGCCGCAATGCGGGCGTTCGCAGGGCTTGGGACTGGCGCCGGGATGTGTGCGGCATCATCGTGCGATTCTAGCATCGCGTCCCGGGAGGGAATCCACAAGCTTTTGTTTTGAAAAAAGAAAAAGCCCCCGGACTCGCGCCGCGGGGGCTTTTGGGGGCGTCGACTCGGGACGCGTCAGGCCGTCTTTGCCTTCGTCGCGTAACGGCGCTTGAATTTCTCGATCCGTCCGGCGGTGTCGACGATCTTCTGCTTGCCGGTGTAGAAAGGGTGAGACTCGGACGAGATCTCGATCTTGACCAGCGGGTACTCGTTCCCGTCGGTCCATTTCATCGTTTCGCGTCCCTTGGTCTCGATGCACGAGCGCGTCAGGAACGAGAAATTGCAGCTCGTGTCGAGGAATATCACGTCCTTGTATTCGGGGTGGCCAGCGGTCTTCATTCGGAATCCTTTAAATCCTTCGGTTGCCGCGGCAATCGTGCCGGGGTGCCGAGGCAGGGGGTCAAAAACGAGGCGCGAATTATACGGAAATCAGGGAGTTAAGGCAACTGCCGGGCGCGGGTGGCCTAGCCCCGGCGCATCGAGTCGAAAAAGTCGGCATTGGTCTTGCTGGCCCTGACCTTGTCGATCAGGAATTCGGCCGCTTCGAGCTCGTCCATCGGGTACAGCAGCTTACGCAGCACCCAGATCTTCTGCAGGATGTCCTTTTCGATGAGCAGCTCCTCGCGCCGGGTGCCTGAGCGGTTCACGTTGATCGCGGGATAAATGCGCTTTTCGGCCATGCGACGGTCGAGGTGGATCTCGAGGTTGCCGGTGCCCTTGAATTCCTCGTAGATCACATCGTCCATGCGGCTGCCGGTCTCCACCAGCGCGGTGGCGATGATCGTCAGGCTGCCGCCTTCCTCGATATTGCGCGCCGCCCCGAAGAAGCGCTTGGGCTTTTGCAGCGCGTTGGCGTCTACGCCGCCGGTCAGTACCTTGCCCGATGCCGGCTGCACCGTGTTGTAGGCGCGCGCGAGACGCGTGATCGAATCGAGCAGGATGATGACGTCCTTCTTGTGCTCTACAAGGCGTTTGGCCTTCTCGATCACCATCTCGGCCACCTGCACGTGCCGCTGGGCGGGCTCGTCGAAGGTCGAGGCAACGACCTCGCCCTTGACGGTGCGGGTCATCTCGGTCACTTCCTCCGGGCGCTCGTCGATCAGCAGGACCATCATCACGGCTTCGGGATGGTTGGAGGTGATCGCGTGCGCGATGTGCTGCATCAGGACGGTCTTGCCGGCCTTGGGCGGCGAGACGATCAGCCCGCGCTGGCCCTTGCCGATGGGCGCGACGATATCGATGATCCGCCCGGTGATGTTCTCCTCGGCCTTGATCTCGCGCTCGAGCTTGAGGTGCTCGGTCGGGTGCAGCGGGGTCAGGTTCTCGAAGAGGATCTTGCCCTTCGAGGCCTCGGGCGCTTCGCCGTTGACCTTGTCGACCTTGACCAGCGCGAAGTAGCGCTCGCCGTCCTTCGGGGTCCGGATCTCGCCTTCGATCGTGTCGCCGGTATGCAGGTTGAAGCGGCGGATCTGCGACGGCGAGACGTAGATGTCGTCGGTGCTTGCCAGGTAGGAGGTGTCGGGCGAGCGCAGGAACCCGAACCCGTCGGGCAGCACTTCCAGCGTGCCGTCGCCGAAGATCGCGTCGCCCTTCTTCGCCCGGTTCTTGAGGATCGCGAAGATCAGGTCCTGCTTTCGCAGCCGGTTCGCGCCTTCGATCTCATTGGTGACCGCGAGGTCCACAAGCTGGGTGACGTGCTGGGTTTTCAGTTCTGATAAATGCATGGCGAACGCCGAAAAAGAAGGTGCGTGGGACGCGGAGTGCTTCGGAGGAGGGATGCACCGCAACCGGGTGCTGGGACCTGCCTGGTCCTGCTCAGTCTTGCCTTGAAACCTGCACTATTACTGCCGCGCCGGAAGGGTGGCCTGCTTGCCAGACCGTAAACCGACTGCGTCCAGCGGCGCGGCGATTCAGCGATTAAGCCTAAGACCTTTAGATGTTGCTGTCAAGAAACGCCGTAAGTTGCGATTTCGAGAGGGCGCCGACCTTGGTGGCTTCGACATTGCCGTTCTTGAACAGCATCAGTGTCGGGATTCCGCGGATGCCGAACTTGGCCGGGACCGCCTGGTTCTCGTCGACGTTGATCTTGGCGATCTTGAGGCGGCCCTCGTAGTCCTTGGCGACCTCCTCGAGGATCGGTGCGATCGACTTGCAGGGGCCGCACCACTCCGCCCAGTAATCCAGAAGCACGGGAACGTCGGACTTGAGGACGTCAGGTTCGAAACTGGCGTCGGTGATGTGGTGAATCGATGAACTGCTCATGTTTCCTCGAATGTGGTTTGGGGGCGCGGCGTTGGGCAGGGCCGCCGCAGGCTGCCTTGCAGGAAACCAATTATGGGGGCGACCCCGGGGAACGCAAGGGCGCATGCTAAACTGCGGATTCGTAAACCTATTTCCCGCGCCCTTCGGGGCCGCCCCGCGCCCATATGGCCTTTGTCGTCACCGAATCCTGCATCAAGTGCAAGTACACAGATTGTGTGGATGTCTGCCCCGTGGACTGCTTTCGCGAGGGCCCCAACATGCTCGTGATCGACCCGGACGAGTGCATCGACTGCACGTTGTGCGTCCCGGAATGCCCGGTCGAGGCCATCTTCGCCGAGGACGACGTCCCGGATACCCAGCGCGCATTCATCGCGCTGAACGCCGAACTGGCGCCGCTCTGGAAGCCGATCATCGAGCGCAAGGACGCGCCTGCCGATGCCGACCAGTGGGCCAAGGTGACCGACAAGAAGGGATTGCTGGAACGTTAGGAAGGGCCCACGGCAATACTGCGCCCACGCAGGGGCGGCCGCCGTAATGGCGACCCGCGACCGACCCCGATCGTCTGGGACCCTGTAAGGATCCATCGGCCGGCCCGACCAAGGGCAGGCAGGACAACGGATCCGGGAGGCGTCCATGCGCGCGGAAGATCGATTGCAGTCACGGGATTGGGTAAGCATCCATCCGCTCGTCGTGAGGCTGTGCCACTGGGTCAATGCGGTGGCCGTCTTCATCATGGTCATGAGCGGCTGGCGGATCTACAACGCCTCGCCGATTTTCGACTTCTACTTCCCCAAGGACATCACGCTCGGCGGCTGGCTCGGCGGCGCGATCCAGTGGCATTTCGCGGCGATGTGGCTGTTCGCGCTGAATGGCCTCGCATATCTCGCCTACGGCCTCCTTTCGGGCCATTTCCGCCGCAAGCTGTGGCCGATCACGCCGCGCGCGGTCTTGCACGACATGAAGGAAGCCCTTCGCGGCAAGCTCGCGCACGATGACCTTTCGGCGTACAACGCGGCGCAGAAGGCGGCCTACGTCGCGCTGATCCTGGCACTGGTACTCCTCGTGCTGTCCGGCCTTGCGATCTGGAAGCCGGTGCAGCTGTACTGGCTCGCCTGGCTGATGGGCGACTTCGACAACGCACGGGTCGTCCATTTCCTCGCGATGGCTGCGGTGGTCTTCATCGTGGTGGTGCATGTCGCGATGGTGATTCTCGTCCCGCGGACCTTCCCCACCATGATCACCGGTCGCGCCCGGAGGCCCGCATGAGGAAATCCACGCAGATGGGCAAGAGCTTTCTCGTGCATCGCACGCCTGCGATCGAGAAGCTCGAACGCAGGCTTTTCCTGAGGCAGAGCCTGTCGTTGGGCGCGCTCGCGCTCCTGTCGGGCTGCGAGCTGACCGACCAGGAATCGGTGCAGCGCGTCCTCGCCGGGATGTCGGGCTGGAACGACGGCGCGCAGGGGTGGCTCTTCGACGCCAGGCGGCTTGCGCCGGAGTTTCCCGAGAGCGCGATCACCACGCCTTTCCCGTTCAATGCGTACTACAGCGAGGACGAAATCCGCACGATCGACGCCCAGGGATACAAGCTCGAGCTTGCCGGCCTGATCCGCGACAAGAAGCCGTGGACGCTGCCGGAGCTCTATGCGTTGCCGCAGGTGACGCAGATCACGCGCCACATCTGCGTGGAGGGCTGGAGTGCCATAGGCAAGTGGAGCGGGGTGCGCTTTTCCGACTTTCTCGCGCGCATCGGCGCCGACACGACTGCGAAGTACGTCGGCTTCAAGTGCGGTGACGATTACTACACCAGCATCGACATGGCCACCGCGCTGCATCCACAGACGCAGCTTTCGCTGCGCTATGCCGACCGGATCCTTCCGGCGAGGTATGGCTTTCCGATGAAGCTCAGGATGCCGACCAAGCTCGGCTACAAGAATCCCAAGCACATCATGGCGATCACGGTCTCCAACACGAACCCCGGCGGTTACTGGGAAGACCAGGGCTACAACTGGTTCGGCGGCTCGTAGAGGCGTTCCACTCGAAGTACTTCCAACCCCAAGAGGAGAATCACATGAAGAAGCTCGTATCGATCGCGTTTGCCGCCTGCGTTGCCGCTGCCGGCACCCATGCCTTTGCCGCCGACGACATGAAGAAGGACGGCATGATGAAGAAGGACGGCATGAAGAAAGACGGGATGATGAAGAAGGATGCGATGAAGAAGGATGCGATGAAAAAGGACGGAATGATGAAGAAGGACGAAATGAAGAAGTAGTCCCGCAACACGCACAGGCGGGGGGCGTCGGCCCCCCGTTTCTCACCCTAGCACCCGAGCCGTTCCGCGAGTTCGGGAAACGTCTCCACCACCAGGGTGTGGGCCGGGTTCGGGACCGGGTCCGGCGGCCCTTCCCGGCCCCATTCGCCGGGTCGCTTCACGAACGCCGTCTTGTAGCCGCAACCGAGCGCCGCGTTCAGGTCGAAGTTGTGGCAGGCCACCATCATGATCTCGGAAGGAGCGAGTTGCAGCCACTTTGCGGCCGTCAGGTAAGCCTCCGGCCGCGTCTTGTAGGTCCCGATCATCTCGCACGAAATGATCGCATCCCAGTCCATCGAGTTCTTCTTCGAGACGTCGATCACCAGTGAGGTCGTCAGCAACGTGAACGACGCCACCACGTAGCGGCGGCGCAGCCGCGCAAGCGAGGCCGCGAAATCCGGCCAGGCGTCGAGCGCATGCCATGTCCTCCAGATTGCGTCCCGGTCTTCGGGCGTCAGGGCGCCGAGCCTGAAGTCCGCGATGACTTCCTCGAGCACGGTGCGGTGCACGTCGTCGAACGTGAACCCGGGGTTCACCTGGCCGACGATGCCCTTGAGCGAGCGGCGCCGGTACTCGTTCGTGATCGCCGGCCAGTCCGCCGAGAGGCCGCGCCTTGCGCCGGCCGCGGCAAAGGCCCGGCTGATGCCGGCATGCCAGTCGAGGATGGTGCCTCCGGTGTCGAACGTCAGTGCCTTGATGTCCATGATTGCCTCGGGGTTAGGGCGGGCCGTCGTCGATCTCAGGTCCCGGGTATTCACCGGCCGCTCGTCGCATGAACGCGAACTGCCTCTTTACGCGGGAGCACGCCGTGCAGATCAGCAGATGCAGCCGCAACGCGGTGCGCTGGCCGAGATCGAGATCGCGATCAGCGCCTTCGGAGATCAGCCGGCTGGCTTCCTTGCAACTCAGCATCGTCATCGGCCGCCCGCCTTGACCCAGTTCTTTTCGAGGCATTCGCGCAATTTCATCCTCGCCCGGTAGAGCAGCACCCAGCAGTTGGACGACGTGATGCCGAGGTTCGTGCAGATCTCACCGGTATCGAGGCCCATGACCTCGCGCATCGCAAAGGCCTGGGCCGTGACCTTGGGCAGGCTCTGCATGCATTGCTCCATGACCTCGAAAAAACGCTGCCTGGACAAAGCCTCTTCGGGATCGCCCCAATCCGCCGGCCGGTCCGCGTAGTGGCCGTCGGGCAGGAAGTACGCATCCATGTCGTCCGCGGAGGCCTCGTGCTCATCGAGGCTCTGCTCGCGGCTCGACCTGCGCATCGTGTCGACGATCTTGTGCTTGAGGATGCCGATCAGCCAGGTCCGCACCGAGGATCCGCCGGCGAAGGAGTCCGAGCCGCGGATCGCCGCGACGAGCGTTTCCTGCACCACGTCTTCGGCCTGGGCCATGTTGCGCAACTGGAGCATTGCGTACTTGAGCAGCTGGGGACGGTGCCGGGCGAGGTCCTGCGGATCCAGCGCGCCCGCGGAATTCTTTGCCATTCGGATCAACCGGAAGGTCGGGATGCAGACCGCGGCAATCTATGGCTTTGCCAGCCCGAGCGCAAGCCATTCTCATTGCTGCCAACTGCGCGGATATCCGCGACGGCATTCCGGATCCATTGAAAAATCGGCCCCCTGTCCCCGTTCGTCACGGGTTGTCGGGCCGGGAGGCGATTTCCTTACAATAGAATTAACGAGGGAAGTATCATCGTTCTCTCGATCGGCAGATGCGCGGGAGCGCCGATTCCTGCAATATCTCGCGCCTGTCGAATCCGGAGCGAAAGCCATGCTGAACCTGTCACGCCGCCTGTTCGTACTGCTCCTGCTTGCGCTCGGCGCCTGCGCTCAACTGCCCGGCGGGGCGCCGGCGGGAGAGAGCGACCAGCTGCCCATCGTGTTCGTGCACGGCAACGGCGATACCGCCGCGCTGTGGATCACGACGATTTGGCGGTTCGAATCCAACGGCTACGATCGCAAGTTCCTGCATGCGATCGATTTTCGCTATCCGCTGGCGCGTAACGTCGATTCCACGCCGCAGCCCTTGCGCTCGTCGTCGACGGAGGCGATGCAGGAACTCGCGGCCAAAGTCGACGAGGTGCGCAAGCTCACCGGGCGCGACAAGGTGGCCCTCATCGGGAACTCACGGGGCGGCAACGCGATCCGCAACTACATCAAGAACGGCGGCGGTGCGGCCAAGGTGTCGCATGCGATCCTCTGCGGCGTACCGAACCACGGCGTGTTCGACTGGGAGGAAACGCGCGGCAGCGAGTTCAACGGCAAAGGGGCTTTGCTCACGCAATTGAACTCGGGGCCGAACGAGGTCGTCGAGGGGGTGCGTTTCATGACCATCCGCAGCGACAACAACGACAAGTACGCCCAGCCGGACGGCGCCTTCCTCGGCAAGCCGGGCCGCAAAACCGGCGTGACTTTCGCCGGGCCCGAGCTGAAAGGGGCCGAGAACGTCGTGATCCCGGCGATCGACCACCGCGAGACCGCGTTCGACCCGGCGGCGTTCGCGGAGATGTACCGGTTCATCCTGGGCCGGCCGCCGGCGCAACTGGCGATAGCCACCGAATCGCGGCCGGTGCTGAACGGCAAGGTGAGCGGCGTCGAGGCCGGCGTGCCGACCAACCTGCCGGTGGCCGGCGCGAAAGTCGAGATCTACGAGGTCAACCGCAACACCGGGGCGCGGCGCGGCGCCGCCGTTCACGCCAGGACGACAGGCGCCGACGGGTTGTGGGGGCCCTTCACTGCGCAGCTGGAGACGAACTACGAGTTCGTAGTCACGGCACCGGGGCACGCGATCACGCATATCTACCGCTCGCCCTTTCCACGCTCGAGCAACGTGGTGCATCTTCGCCCGGCCGACATCGCCAGGGCGGACCTGGCGGCCGGCAGCGTAGTGTCGATCACCCGTCCGCGCGGCTACTTCGGCCACGGCCGCGATGTCTTCACGCTCGACGGCAAGGTCCCGCCGGGCATCAACCAGGGGGTGCCCGGCACTTCGGCCGGCAAGCTCCTGCTGCCGCCCGGGCCGTTGCGGCCCGTGCCGGCGCGATTCAACGACGAAGCGATGACCGTCCGGAACTGGCCGGCCAAGGAAGGCCACATCGTATTCGCCGAATTCCACTATTGACCCGCTGCAGGAGGCTGCCATGCCCAGGGCACTCTGGAACGACAAGGTGATCGCAGAGTCAGAGCAAGTCGAGATCGTCGAAGGCAACACCTATTTCCCGCCCGGTGCCATCCGCAAGGAGCACTTCGGCCCGAGCGACACCCACACCGACTGCCACTGGAAGGGGATCGCCAGCTACTACGACGTGGTGGTCGACGGCAAGGTCAACAAGGATGCGGCGTGGTACTACCCGGATCCCAAGCCCGAGGCGAAGCACATCAAGGACCATGTCGCGTTCTGGCGCGGCGTCAGGATCGAGCAATGAAGCGGAAGGCGACATGAAACAGAGGATCGAAATGCACAAGGCCGCGCCCGAGGCCTATCAGGCCATGCGCACGCTGTCGGCCTACACGGGCGAATGCGGGCTCGACAAGAAGCTGCTCGAGCTTGTCAAGACGCGCGCCTCGCAGATCAACGGCTGCGCATTCTGCATCCACATGCACACGCGCGACGCGAAGAAGCTCGGCGAGACCGAGGACCGCCTGCACCTGCTTGCGGCCTGGCGCGAGGTCCCGATCTACGATGCGCGCGAGCGGGCGGCGCTGGCCTGGACCGAGGCATTGACCCTGCTGACCGACGGGCACGCGCCCGACGAGGTGTACGACGAGGTGCGCGCGCAGTTCAGCGAGGAGGAAATCGCCAAGCTCTCGCTTGCTATCGCGACCATCAATGCTTGGAACCGCCTGGCCGTCGGGATGCGTTTCATCCCCAAGACCTAGTCGAAAGGAACCTCGAAGATCGCCTTCACGGTCCAGCGATCGGCCGGATCGGTGAGCCCGCGACCGACGCCGAGGTTGAAGGCCCACGGCTTGCGGTCATGATCGAGCGCGAAATACAGCGTATGCGACTGCGCACCGTGGGCAGGGAAGTTGCCGAGCCTCCCGAGTTCCGAGTAGTACTCGAAGCCGAGCGCGATCCCGGGCGCAACGGTCTTCGCGACCTTGTAGGCGGGACTGAAGTCCGGTTTGCGATTGCGGTCCGGGCCGTTCAGCGACCAGCCGAGGATCGGGTTCGCCGCAAGCAGCCACTGTGCCGAACGATGGCCGATGATCGGCCGCAACTCCAGGGCGCGCGTCGCCTGCTCCAGTTCCGGGGCGACCCAGGCGTACTCCGCGTTCAGTCCGGCGAACCAGCCGGTGGCGTCCTCGCCGGTCTGCAGCGGCAGCCATTTGATGCGCAGCTTGGGGCCGGAGAAATGCGTGCTGCCTTGCGCGTCGCGGACGTACGGCAGGTACAGACCGGCTTCCAGCGAGCGCGTCAGGCCCCACGAGAATTCCGGCGTGAAGCGGACCCCGTGATGCGGGGTCACTTCGCCCGGATAGTCCGGTGTCGAGCGACCGCGTGGCGTCGTGTTGACGTGCAGCTCGAGGCCGAACTCGCCGGGCTTGTTGATGTCGTCGGCGTAGACCTGGATCTCGTCGCTCGACGCGGCGCCCGCTGTCGCGGAGCGCAAAGCCGCGAGCAACAACGCGAGCCGCGCGAGCTTCGTGATATCCGACTTGTCCCCGGCGTTCAACCGGCTGCCGGCCTCAACGGGGAAGTGTTCCCTGCGGCTCGGGCACGCGGATAGCCGGCGACCGGACGGTCAGGCGGCAGCCTTTTGCAGGCCGTCGACTTCGGGAATCGCCGGGATGGGCACGTTCCAGGGCGCCACGTCTTCGCGGATCTTGTCCAGCGAGGCCTTGATGATGCCCATCTCCTCGTCCGGGTGCGTGGCGCCCAGCCCGTACTCCGCGGCCAGCGCGCGGTTGCGCGCCGAGCGCTTTCTCTCGTCCTCCGGCAGGTTCACCACGGCATAGACACCGTTGAGGAGCGAGCCGCGCAGTTTCTTCGAAACCTTCGTGCCGATCAGGGCTTTTTCCTCGCCTGAAAGCTGAGGGAAGAAGCGGCGCATGATGATGCGCCCGAACTGGACGTGCCTCGCCTCGTCGCGCAGGATCAGCCTGCAGGCCTCGCGGATCGACTCGAAGCGCGCGTTCTCGTACCGGGCCTGCAACAGCTCGCCCGAAAGCTGCTCGAACAGCGTGTTGACCGCAAGGCCGGCGAAGAACGACATCGCCTTCTCGTCCTTCTCGTCGTGGAACCTGGGGATGATGGTCTGGAAGTAGTCGGCGCGCGGCGTAGGCTCGTAGTCGGCCACCTTGCCGCCGATCGCGCGCGCGACGCGGAACGACGCCTCGTGGTGGCGCAACTCTTCGGCAATGAAATTCACGATCTGCTGCTTGACCTCGAAAGGCTGGTGCGACGAGACCGCGTCGCGATAGCGCTCTGCGCCGTACGGCGTCGCGCCGTGCTCCATCCAGGCCCGCAGGCTCCACCATTCGGCGCCTGCGCGGCGGACTTCGTCGGGCAGGTCCGCATTGACGAGGTCGGAGTGGTCGATCTTCGCCGGGTCCCAGGCGAGGTCGCGCGCCTGCTGGCACAACTGCCAGACCTCCGGCATCTGCATCTCCGCGACGATCGGGTAGGGGTTCGGGTTCTGGACGATTTCTTCGAGCATCGAGGGTTGCATGGCCGGCTCCGCAACTGGGGGATGGGACGATTCTATCCGGCTTGCCCTGATGCGGACGGCGAGTTTCGCGGGCCGAAGCGCCTCGCGAGGGCGCAGGCGAGGACCCAGGCCGCGCAGAGCGCAGCGGCTGCCGCATCCTCGGCGAGCGAAGGCGAAAACACGAGAATGAAGCCCTTGTCCTTCACCAGGGCGGAAAAGCTCGCTACGCAGAACGGGATCAGGAACAGGCGCATTACATGCCAGCGATCCGGCCGCTGGCCGGGCGGCGTGAAAGCGAGGTAAAGCGCCACGCCCATGATCGCGCTGATGCCTGCCGACGTGAGCCACAGGTGCGGGGCCGGGTCGAAGTGGGAAACGGCCATCACGAGGTACCAGAACAGGTAGCACCACAGCACCTGGCGGCCGGCCGAAAGGTGGGCGAGGTAGGCGATCATCGGGTCCGGGTTCCCGCAGCGGGGTATTTCATGGCCCGCAAGATATCATTCCGGCCATGACCGCCGCCGTCCTCAGCAAGGCCGAATTGTTCGGGCGGCTCGCCGACACGTCATCGGGCATCACGGTGGTCACGCCCAACCCCCGCCTCGCGGTCGAACTCGGCCGGCAGTTCGATGCGTCCCGGATTGCTCAAGGTCTCGACGTCTGGGACGCACCCGACATCCTGCCGCTGACTGCGTTCATCGCGCGCGCGTACGAGGATGCCGCGTACTCGGAGTCGGGCGCCGGCCTCCCGTTGTTGCTCTCCGCCGCGGAGGAGCAGGCCCTGTGGGAGGACGTCCTCGGTGCGTCGGAAGAAAGCGAAAAGCTGCTCGCCTTGCCGCAAGCCGCAGTCTCCGCGCGCGGCGCTTGGAAGTCGGCACATGAATGGCGAATCCTCGAGAAGGCGAGGCAATTCCCGAGGAACGAAGACACGGAGGCCTTCCTTCGCTGGTCCGCTCGCTACGAGCGCATCACCAGGCAGGCGAGCCTCACCGATGCCGCACGGCTCCCTGAGGTCGTCGCAGGCGTCCTGGGCGAAGCCCGGGTCGCGAAGCCTAAGCTCCTCGTGCGTTACGGCTTCGACATCCTGACCGCGCAGCAGCAGGCCTTTTTCGAAGCGCTGGCCCGATCGGGCTGCGGCATCGCGCTGTGCGAACCGTCGCGACGCGAGGCGGTTGCATTGCGCGTGTGCTGCCTGGATGCGAAGGACGAGATCCGAAGGGCCGCCCGCTGGGCGCGCTGCAGGCTCGAGGCGTCGGTCGCCCGAACGGCGCCGGTCCGGATCGGCATCGTGGTGCCGGACCTTGCCGGGCAGCGCAATGTGGTTCGCCGGATCCTCGCCCAGACGATGGGCAGCGCCGACGGCGCCGTGCAGCCGTTCAACATTTCGCTCGGCGAGCCGCTGGATGCGCGCCCGCTCGTCGACGCGGCCTTCCTTGTCCTCGAACTGGCCGGCCGGGAGATCGCATTCGAAGGCGCCAGCCGGCTGGTGCGCTCGCCTTTCATTGCCGGGGCCGAAACCGAAATCGTCTTGCGTGCGCGGCTCGATGCCGGGTTGCGGCGGCGCGCCGAGCCCACGCTTACGCTCGATCGCCTGGTCGCCCTCCTGCGTTCGCCGGCATCGCAGCCGAAAGCTCCAGTGCTGCTCGGCAAGCTCGAGGCCCTGTCCGAATTCCGCAAAGCGCGCCTGTTCGGCGCCAAGTCGCCGGTGGAGTGGGGGCGGGCATTTTCCGATGCGCTCAAACTGGTGGGCTTTCCGGGTGAGCGGACCCTCGATTCGGCGGAATACCAGACGCTCAAGAAATGGCATGCGGTGCTGGCGCAATTCGCGCAGCTCGAGCGGGTCTCGCCGAAAATCGGCTACTCGGAGGCCGTCGCGCGCTTGCGTCGCATGGCGGCCGACACTGCGTTCCAGCCCGAATCACCCGATGTGCCGATCCAGGTCCTCGGCGTGCTCGAGTCGGCCGGTTGCGAGTTCGACCACTTGTGGGTGACCGGCCTGAGCGCCGATGCTTGGCCGCTGGCTGCGCGACCGAACCCGTTCCTGCCTCTCGCGCTGCAACGCGAGGCCGGCATTCCCGAAGCGTCGGCCGATGCCTCCCTGGAACTGGATCGGCGCATCACCCAGGGCTGGCTGGCCGCGGCCGACGAGGTGGTCATGTCACACCCGTCGCGCGAAGCCGATCGCCAGCTCGACCCGAGCCCGTTGATTGCGGCGGTTCCGCAGGGTGCGCTCGAGTTGCCGGCCTACACGCAGTTGCGGGACGCGATCCACGCGAGCGGCCAACTTGAGAAACTCGCCGATTCGAGGGCTCCGGTCCATGCGCCGGGCGAGGCGCACGGCGGCAGCGCGTTGCTGAAGGACCAGGCTGCTTGCCCGTTCCGCGCGTTCGCGCGCCACCGGCTCGGGTCCGAGGCGCTCGAAGCCCCGCATGCCGGCCTCGATGCCCTCGAGCGAGGCTCGCTCGTGCACCAGGTGCTCGCGTCGGCGTGGGCCGGGCTGAAGTCGAAGCAGGCCCTCGACCGCGCGGCCGAAGGCGATCTCCGCAGCCTTCTCGCTGCCGCGGCCGACGCCGCAGTTGCCCGGCAGAAACGAATCCGGCCGACCACGTTGTCCGGACGGTTTGCCGAAATTGAAAAGCACCGCCTTGCGCGCCTTGCGTTCGATTGGCTGGAGTACGAGCGCGGTCGCGGCGACTTCAGCGTCGTTGCGATCGAGGCCAGGCACAGCATCGAGGTCGGCGGCCTGAAACTGGGCGGGCGCCTCGATCGGGTGGACGAAACTGCCAATGGCGAGCGCATCGTCATCGATTACAAGACCGGCGTGTCGACAGTAGGCGGCTGGCTCGGGGCGCGCCCCGACGAGCCGCAGCTGCCGCTCTACCTGACGGCGGTGGAGCCTGCGGCGCGCGCCATCGCGTTTGCGCAGGTGCGGGCGCGCGACATGAAGCTGGTCGCGATCGCCGCAGACGAGCACCTGCTGCCGGGCGCCCGGACGCTGCCGGACGACCGGTTGAAGCGCGCAGAGCAAAGCTGGGGCGAGCAGGTGGATGCATGGAAGGCCGAACTGGACAGGCTGGCCAAGGCGTTTGCCGCCGGAGAGGCGACCGTCGACCCGAAGCCCGGGGCCTGCGAGTACTGCGACCAGAAGCCGTTCTGCCGGATCCATGAACGCGAGGCGGGGTTGGGCGACGGGGAGCAGGAGCCGTGAGCACCGGGTTGCCGCCGCCGGACGCAGCCGAAAGGCAGCGCGCGCTCGACCCGACCCGCTCGTTCATCGTCCAGGCGCCGGCCGGCTCCGGCAAGACCGAGCTGCTGATCCAGCGATATCTCGGGCTGCTCCGGACCGTCGAAGCCCCCGAAGAGATCGTCGCGATCACGTTCACACGCAAGGCCGCGGCCGAAATGCGCCAGCGTGTGCTGAAGAAGCTCGCCGAGCGCGGCGACGCGCTGGCCGGCAATCCTGCGAGGCTGCGCATCCAGACCATCGATTCGTTGTGCGCGTCGCTCGCGCGCCAGATGCCCGTGCTGTCGCAGTTCGGCGCACTGCCGGAGACCGTCGAAGACGCGAGCGAACTCTACGAAGCGGCGGCCCTCGCCACCATCGGGCTCGTCGACGAAGAAGGCAGCGAGCATGCGCGCAGGGCGGCGCCGCACGTCGAGCGCCTCCTAGATCACCTGGACAACGATCTCGGGCGGATTGCAGGCCTCGTGGCCGACATGCTCGCGCGGCGCGACCACTGGGTTCGGCATCTCGGGCAGATCGATCTTGCGGGCCTCCAAGCGGCGCTCGGCGCCGAAGGCGCGCGCGTTTGTGCACAGGCGAGGGCGCTCTATCCGGGCAAGGATCCCGGCGACCTCGACGCCTGGAAGACCCTGGCCGCGTCGCTGCTGACCAAGGACGGCGGATGGCGCAAGCGGACGCCGGAGGCCAAAGGGTATTTCGAGGAAGGCGAATCGCGCGAGCCGCTGCGGCAGGCGCTCCGGCGGGTCAGCCGCGTCCCGCTCCCTGTCTACACGAAGGAGCAGGCCGAAGTGCTCCAGGCCATCGGCGGCGTGCTGCCGCATGCGCTCGCGCAGTTGAAGGTCGTCTTCCAGCAGCGCGGGCAAGTCGATTTCACCGAGGTGGCGCAGAGGGCGCTGCTCGCGCTGGGCGAGGAAGGGGAGCCGACCGACCTCGCGCTGGCGCTCGACTACCGGATCCGTCACCTGCTGGTCGACGAGTTCCAGGACACCTCGATCAGCCAGTATCAGTTGATCGCGCGCCTGACCGAAGGGTGGGAGGCCGGGGACGGCCGGACGCTCCTTGCGGTGGGCGACCCGATGCAGTCGATCTACCGCTTTCGCGAAGCCGAAGTGGGCCTCTTCATCGAAGCGCGGCGCAGCGGCATCGGGACAGTGCCGCTCGAGCCGGTCGCCCTGCGCGCCAATTTCCGCTCGCAGGCGGGGATCGTCGACTGGGTAAACGCCACGTTCTCGCGCGTGCTGCCGCAGCAGGAGGATGCCGCCGCCGGCGCGGTCGCCTACGGTCCATCGGTGGCCGTCCATCCGAGGCTCCCGGGCGAGGCCGTGACGTTGCACGCATTCGTCGCGCCATCAGGCGGGAATGCGCGCGAGGACGAAGCCGCGCGCGTCGCCGAAATCGTGCGTGCGGCGCAGGCGGCGGATGCGGACGCGACGGTCGCGATCCTGGTGCGCACGCGCAGCCACCTCGCGCAGGTCGTGCCGCGCCTGCAGGCCGCCGGGCTGGCCTTTCGCGCGGTGGAGATCGAGCAGCTCGCGCACCGCCCGGTGGTACAGGACCTGCTCGCGCTGACGCGCGCAATATCGCATCCGGGAGACCGGTTGGCCTGGCTGTCGGTGTTGCGTGCTCCGTGGTGCGGCTTGACGCTCGAAGACCTGTCGGCGCTTGCCGAAGGACACGACGAAGCCCTCTTCGAATTGCTGGGCGATGAATCACGCATCGCAGCCCTGACGATGGATGGCCGCGCGCGCCTCGAGCGGACTGCCGCCGTGTTGCGCGGTTGCATGGAAAACCGCCTTCGGTCCGGCCTGCGCGATGCGGTGGAGGCCGCGTGGCTCGCGCTCGGCGGCCCGGCGTGCGTGCCTGGCGAGACCGATCTCGAGGATGCGGGCGTCTTCCTGGACCATCTCGAGGCGCACGAAAAGGCCGGCGCAGTCGCCGACGGATTCGAAGCCACCCTCGGAAAGCTCTTTGCTCTGCCCGACGTGCATGCGGGCGAGGGCTTGCAGATCATGACGATCCACAAGGCCAAGGGCCTGGAGTTCGAACACGTGATCGTCCCCGGGCTCGGGCGAAGACCGCGCACCGACGACAAGAAGCTGTTCCTGTGGACCGAAATCGCGGGCCCGGGGAGTGCCCGGTTGCTGATCGCGCCGATCCAGGAGGCCGGGGCGGAGACCGACCCGATTTACGAGTGGCTGCAGCGGCTGGGGAACGCCAAGGCGGACCTCGAGGCCGGGCGCCTGCTTTACGTGGCCGCCACTCGCGCGAAGCAGCGCCTGCACCTGCTCGGCGAAGCACCGGTCAAGGATGGCACGGTGCGCGCGCCGGCCCCAACTTCGCTGCTGGCCAAGTTGTGGCCGATGGTCGGCCCTGCCTTCGATGCGGTGGCCACGGCGCAATCGGGCGTAACAGCGCAAGTCGCAGAGCCCGCGCCAACGCTTCCCGACCAATCGCTGATCCGCCTTTCGAGCCGATGGCGCCTGCCGCCGGCACCGCCGGCAGCAGCCTGGGCCGCGCCGCCGGAAGAGGCGCATGCGCAGGAGGACATCGAGTTTTCCTGGGCCGGTGAAACCGCGCGCCACGTAGGATCGGTCGTGCATCGCTGGCTGCAGCGCATCGCCGAGGACGAATTGCGCGAGTGGACGCCGAAGCGTGTGATGTCGATGCGCGGGCGGCTCGCGCTCGACCTGAGGCGCCGCGGCGTCCCGGAAGTGGAGTGCGAGGCAGGGGCCGAGCGTGCCGCGACCGCGATGGCGAACATCCTCGAGGACGAACGCGGCCGCTGGCTGCTCGGCCCACGCGAACGCGCGATGAGCGAATTGCGCCTGCGCACCCTGCAGGAGGGGCGCCTGCGCACGCTCGTGATCGACCGCACTTTCTTCGACCGGGGAGAGCGCTGGATCGTCGACTACAAGACGAGCAGCCACGAGGGCGCCGGGCTCGACGCCTTCCTCGAAAGCGAGCGCGAGCGCTACGCGCCGCAGCTTGCCCGCTATGCCAAGGCACTCGGCGTTGCGCGGCTGGGCTTGTATTTCCCGATGCTGCGCGCCTGGAAGGAATGGGCGTAGGCCGCGCATGGGAGGCGTACGCATTGCCCCTGCGAACCAGCGGGCCTTTTCGGGATTCGGCCCATTTATAATCGGCCCACGATGAAGAAGCACGAGCTCACGCGCGCCCAGAGCTGGTCCATCCTCGGCGGCGCCGCCGTCATGCTGAGCCTCGCGATGGGCATGCGCCAGAGCTGGGGCCTGTTCCAGCCGCACATGATGCGCGACATCGGGCTGACCGCGGCGGATTTCTCGCTGACGATCGCGATCCAGAACATCGTCTGGGGCCTGACCCAGCCGTTCGTCGGGATGCTCGCCGACCGCCACGGCGTGCGGCCGGTCGCCCTCATCGGCGTGATTGTCTACGGGATCGGCATCGCGATCAGCATCGTCGCGCATTCGCCGCTGGTGTTTGCCCTCGGCGCCGGGCTGTGCGTCGGCGTCGCGTTGTCCTGTACCGCCTCCAACATCGCGATGAACGTGACGGCGCGCACCGCGTCCGCGGCGAAGCGCATGGTGGCCATGGGCACGGTCTCGGCGATCGGTTCGCTCGGCCTGTCGATCGTCTCGCCGCTTGCGCAGACGTTGATCACCACCAGCGGATGGCAGGTGGCCATGGTCGGCTTCCTTGGATTGGTCGTCGTGATGTTGCCCGCCGCTTTCCTGGCGGGGCGCACCGACAGGATCGAGGTCGAGGCCGTCACCGGGGTGCAGCAGTCGGTCGGACAGGCCGTCAGGGAGGCGATGGGGCACTCGGGCTACCTTGTGCTTGCAACGGCCTTCTTCGTGTGCGGCCTGCAGCTGGTGTTCATCACGACCCACCTGCCGACTTACCTGGCCATCTGCGGCATGGATCCGTCGGTAGGCGCAAATGCACTCGCGCTGATCGGCCTGTTCAACGTGATCGGCTCGTACCTGTTCGGCTGGCTGGGCGGGCGCTATTCCAAGCGCGTGCTGCTCGGCGGGATCTACGTGCTGCGCTCACTCGTGATCACCGTCTATTTCACGCTCCCGCCGACGCCCGCGACGACGCTTTTCTTTGCGGCGGCCATGGGCACGCTGTGGCTCGGCGTGGTGCCCCTGGTCAGCGGGTTGGTGGTGCACCTGTTCGGCCTCAGGTACATGGCCACGCTTTCGGGGATTGCGTTCTTCAGCCACCAGGTCGGGTCGTTCGTCGGCGCTTACGGCGGCGGCCTGCTGTACGGCGCGATGGGCAACTACACCCTCGCGTGGCAGGGGGCGGTGGCGATCGGCGTCGTCGCGGGCCTGTTCCAGATGACGATGAACATCCGGCCATCGCAGCGCATCCTCGAAGAGCGCAACGCGGTCCCGGCCTGGCCGGCGGCACGCACCGGGGCTTAGCGCCCCTCCGGCGCCACTCAGCGCGTCACTACTGCCCGGGCAGGCTCCTGGCGATCGTGATCCGGCCCTTTTCGATCTCGATGTAGCCGCCGGCCGTCAGGTCCTTGAACACCCGGCTGATCATTTCGCGCGATGCGCCCACCCGGTTGGCGATCTCCTGCTTGGTGAGCTTGCCGACGATCACCATCTTGCCGTCCTGCTCTACCGCGAGGTCGAGCAGCAGCCTCGCGACGCGCCCGTAGACGTCGAGCGACGCGAGGCTCCTCACATTGTTCAGCAGGCCGCGCGCGCGGAAGATCAGCGTCTTGATCAAACGCATCGTGAACTCGGGGTGCCTGGCCACGAAGTCCCTGAATACCGGCTGGGGGACGATGAAGAACTGGCAGGGTTCGATCGTCATGATCGAAGCCGAGCGGGGCCCGTTGTCGAGCACCATCTCGCCGAAGTATTCGCCGGGACCCAGCACCGTGAGGTCGATTTCCTTGCCGTTGCGGCCGTACAGGAACACCTTTACCCGGCCGGAATGGATGATGTAAACGGAATCGGTGCGGTCTCCCTCGTGGATGATGATCTTGTGGCGCGGAAAGCTCTGGAGCGTTGCGTGCGCCGAAAGCGAATGCAACTCCTCGTCCCGGATTCCGAGGAAGCCCGGGAATTTCGGCGACCGCTCCTGGCCGCTGCGCTTGTTCTCGAATGTGGTTTCCATGATTGCACCCTCGCATTGAATCCGGTAACGCGCGAATCCATGCTGATACTCTACTCCGGCGTCGAGCCGCAGGCAGGCCGCCGGTCGGCGGATATCGCTCGATTGTCAGGCCGGAATCCGGCAGCCGTGACTTTTTTCATGATTGGTGCGGTAGCGCACCGACAAGGCCGGGCAGAGTACTATCTTCGCGGGATCCACCGATAGAGGGAGTGCAAATGGCGGAGGCAGCACCGGGAGCGAGGACAAACGAATACGGCCAACCGATCGGCCCGTCGGTCGAGGCATGGAGCGAGCGTGCGCGTCCGGCACGCACGCCGATGGAGGGCCGTTATTGCCGGCTCGAAGGCGTCGACGTAGAGCGGCACTGCGCGGCTCTCTTTTCCGCGTACATGAAAGCGCCCGACGGTCGCGACTGGACCTATCTCTTCGTCGAGCGCCCGGCCGATGCGTCCGCGTTCCGCGCCTACCTGGAGAAGGCCGCGGCCAGCAACGACCCGCTGCACTACACGATCGTCGACCTCCCCTCCGGCCGCGCCGTCGGCACCGCGGCCCTGATGCGGATCGAGCCGTTGCATGGCGTGATCGAGGTCGGCTCGATCACCTACTCGCCGGAACTCAAGCAGACCCGCGCGGGCACCGAGGCGATGTACCTGATGATGCGCCGTGCGTTCGACGAGCTCGGCTACCGGCGCTACGAGTGGAAGTGCGACAGCTTCAACGCGCCTTCGCGCGCCGCCGCTGTGCGATACGGCTTCCAGTACGAAGGGTTGTTCCGCCAGGCCGTGGTCTACAAAGGCCGCAGCCGCGATACCGCCTGGTTCTCGATCATCGACGTCGAATGGCCCCGGGTGCGCGCCGCTTTCGAAGGGTGGCTGGATCCCGGCAATTTCGACGCCGCCGGGCGCCAGAAGCGCTCGCTCGCCGCAATCAGGGAGTCGCTCGTTACCTCTTCCTAGGCCACCTGGCGGTCGCGCATCGCGGCCTCGAGCTCGCTGACTTCGGCGAGTACGCGGGTCGCGTACTTGTACATGAGCTCGCCTTTTTCGGTCGGGCGGATGCTGCGATGCAGGCGCTCGAACAGCGGCGACCCGATCTCCTCCTCGAGCTTGCGAATGCGTGCCGAGACATTGGACTGGACGGTGTGGAGTTCGACCGCAGCGCGGGCAAACCCCTTGCGTTCGTAGACGCTGATGAAGCAGCGCAGATCCTTGAGATCGAGCATCGCCTGACTCCCCGGTGGGCATGCAAGCGCCAATCTTATAGGAATGCGCAGTCCGCGGGGGAGCGATCAGGGATCGGGCGGAGTCCAGATTCGACTACAAAAGATCAGCTTTTGCCGGTACTTCCACCCTAGCACAGTTGCTCGATCCGGCAAGCCATTCGCCGATCCGCCTAATACGGCGTGCCCGGGGGCTGGATTACCTGCTGCCAGCCCGAGGGACAGACCGGCACGCGTGGGTAGTAGTCGTTGTACGCAGCGCAGTAGTAAAGCACCTGCGGGGGCGGGGCCATGTAGGCTGGCGGATAGTAGTAGCGCGGCCCGTAATATGCCGCTGCCGCAAGCAAGGGCACGCCGACATAGAAACCTGCGCGCGGCGCGTGGTAGCGCGCACCACCGTAGTATCGGGCAACGGCGCGGCCGCCAGCGTAGTGCCCGACGCCGTGGCCGCCCGAGCGGGCCGCGTGACCGCCCGAATGGCGCGGTGCGGCCGCCGCGGGCAGGCTCAATGCTGCTGCCAGGGCGGCGGTGACGGCGGTCAGGACGGCTCGCTTTGTTCCGGATCGTTTCATCAACTGTCTCCTTCAGCCGAGTTTAGCCGCGCCCGGTAAAACCACCAGCAGATTTACATTTGGTATCACTTGCGACGCGGCGCGAACGCAATCGCGTACGCCCCTCGGTCAGCGGCTCGCGACTTCCGTTTCCGATCCGGCCCGCGCCGTCGCCTTGGCGACCACAGTGAGCCATTCCGAGGCGCACTGCGTGACGTCGGGATAGTAGGCGCGCGTGTCGGGGCAGTACTTCCTGTAAGCAGGCGCGGCTACCGCGTCCCTGGCTGCGCGCCTGGCGCGGACCTCGGCATCGATCTGCTGCAGCGTCACGCGCTGCCAGTTCCAGCCCGGCTGCTCCACCGATTCGCTGAACGAGAACGGCGGCGCGTTCGGGGAGATCGCCGGCACGAAATACACCGGCGGCGTGGCAGTCCGCGAAAACGTCAGCGGCTGGCGGGACGTGCTGTAGTACGAAGACGGGTACGCCGGCGCGTAGCTCACCACGGGATAGGCGATGACTGTGCGTACCGCGCCACTTGAGACGCCTGTGGCCGAGGGGCGGTGGTGGACGGTCGTCGCAGAGTGCCGATGCTCCTGGCGTGGCGCGGCAAAAGCGGGCCCTGCAACCGCAACCCCGGTTGCAACGGCTGCCGCACCGACCAGGATGCAAGCTATCCTTGCCATTCGATCTCCTCGCTTTCAGCATACATAAGAATTGCCGGAAAACCTGTAACAAACTGCTTGCGGGCGGCTGTCATTGGAGGTGGGATGCGATACGAACTCTATTACTGGCCCTCGATCCAGGGACGCGGCGAATATATCCGGCTGGCCCTGGAGCAGGCCGGCGCCGACTATGTCGACGTGGCGAGGAAGCCGCGCGGCATGGCGGCCATGAACAGGCTGATGGACAAGCGCAATCCGGTGCGTATGCCGTTCGCGCCGCCGATCCTGAAGCACGGCAAGACCGTGATCGCCCAGACCGCCAACATCTTCCTGTACCTCGGATCGAGGCTGGCGCTCGCCCCGAAAGACGAGGCCGGCCGGCTCTGGGTGCACCAGGTGCAGCTCACGATCGCCGATTTCATTGTCGAGGCGCACGACACGCACCACCCGATCGGCGTCGGGCTCTACTACCACGAGCAAAAGCGCGAGGCGACGCGGCGCGCCGAAGACTTCCGGACCGAGCGGATGCCGAAGTACCTCGGCTACTTCGAGCGCGTCCTCGCCGGCAATCGCGGCCTTTCGTCGGGCCGCCGGCTGAGCTATGCCGACCTGTCCCTTTTCCAGGTGGTTGCGGGGCTACGCTACGCATTTCCGCGCGCGATGCAGTCGCTCGAGCCCCGGCTGCCGCGACTCGTCGCGCTGCACGACCGAGTCGCAGGGCTGCCGCGGATCGCCGCGTATCTCGCGTCGCCGCGCCGCATCCCGTTCAACGAATATGGGATCTTTCGCCACTACCCCGAACTCGACGGCCCGGTGCGGTAGCGTTCGCGAATGAAGTGGCTGCTGGGACTCGTCGCTGCAGTTGTCGCGCTTGCCGCGGTCGCGACGGCGATCCCGTTCTTCATTTCGCTCGATGACTACGTCCCGCGCATCGAGAAGGAAGCGTCGGCACGCCTGAAAGAGCCGGTGACGATCAGGAAGCTCCGGTTGTCGGTGCTGCCGTTGCCGCACGTCGTCGTCGACGGGATCTCGGTGGGCAAGGGAGGAGAGGTCACGGTGGGCAGCGTCTCCGTGACGCCGGACCTGCTGTCGCTCCTGTCGGATACCAAGGTCATCCGCAGCATCGAGGTCGATTCCCTGGTGCTTACCCGGAAGGCGCTCGCGAAGATCCCGGTCTGGGCAAGGAAGGACGCCGCGCCTGCCGGGCCCGCGGCGGTGCGCATCGGCAGCGTGCGGGTAAACGACGCGGTGGTGAAGCTCGCTGCTGCCACTATCGGGCCGTTCGACGCACGCATCGGCCTCGACGACAGCGGCGCGCCAGTCGAAGTATCGCTGGCACTGCGCGACGGCAGGCTGAAGGCGCTGGTCCGGCCGGACAGGGCCAACTACCTCGTCACGGTCACCGCCAGGGGGTGGAAGAGCCCCGCAGGGCCGCCGATCGTGTTCGACGCACTCGATGTCGAGGGCGTGGCTACCGCGGCCAACGCCACTTTCAACCGCGTCAGCGCAAAGCTCTATGGCGGCACGATCGACGGCAAGGCCGAGGCCGCCTGGCAAAAGGGCGTCCAAATCAAGGGCGCGCTCGATGTCAGCCAGCTCGAGTTGAAGAACCTCGTGCCTGTCCTCGCGCCCGGCGCCCGGGTCGGCGGCCGGTTGAATGCGAAACCGGTGTTCTCCGCTACCGCGAAGGAGGCCGACGGCCTGGCGAATGCGCTTCGCCTGAGCACGCCGTTCGACATCCGCAACGGCGTGCTCGGCGGGGTCGACCTGCAGAAGGCGGCCACCTCTCTCGGCAAGCAAGGCGCTTCCAGCGGGGAGACGCGCTTCGAGCAGCTCTCCGGCCATCTCGCGTTGGAGCAGGGGGCTTACCGGTTCACGCAGCTCAGGATCGGTTCCGGGATGCTCAGCGCCGCGGGCAGCGTCGGCATCTCGGCGAGAAAGGAACTCTCGGGGCGGATCAATACGCAGGTGAAGCTGCTCGGTGCGAGCGCAGCCGTCCCGTTGGATGTCTCCGGCACGGTGCAGTCGCCTCTCGTCTTGCCTACCCGCGGCACGATGGCGGGCGCGGCAATCGGCACCGTGCTGATGCCGGGGGTCGGTACCGGCGTCGGCGCGAAGGCCGGGCAGATGATCGAAGGGCTCTTCGGCAGGAAGTAGCCGGCGGCCCCTGTTTCATTTGAAAGCGGCTCGCCCTTGTTCCGTGCGCTCGACTCGGTTAGCTTTGGGCCATGGATAAAAAACCGAACGTGCTCCACATCATGGCCGACCAGCTCAACTCGTCGGCCCTTGCGGCCTACGGCAACAAGGTCTGCAAAACGCCGAACATAGACAGCCTGGCTGCGCGCGGGACGCTGTTCGAGAACTTCTACTGCAACTTCCCTCTTTGCGCGCCGTCGCGTGCGTCGATGCTCACCGGCCGGCAGGCGAGCCGCCTCGGCGTGTTCGACAACGCCTGCGATTTCCCCTCGCAGGCGCCGACGCTGCCGCACTACCTCGCGGCGCTCGGCTATCACACGGTGCTGTCGGGCAAGATGCATTTCATCGGCGCCGACCAGCTGCACGGCTACCAGGAGCGCCTGACCACCGACATCTACCCGTCGGATTTCGGCTGGACGCCGGACTGGAAGCAGTCGATCCCGGTCGCCGCGACCGGCGTGAGCCTGCGCAGCGTCGTCGAGGCCGGCACCTGCAAGCGCAGCCTGCAGCTCGACTTCGACGACGAGGTCGCCAACAAGTCGGTGCAGTGGATCTACGACTACGGCCGCAAGGCCGACGCCAAGCCGTTCTTCCACACGGTGTCGATGACGCACCCGCACAACCCTTATGTGACGACGCAGGACTATTGGGACCGCTACCGGCACGAGGACATCGACTTGCCTCGCGTCGGGCCGATCCCCTATGACAAGCTCGATGCACACAGCCGGCGCCTGTGGAAGGCCTACAAGTTCGGCGAATACAACATCAGCGAAGAGGACGTGCGCAAGTCCCGTCACGCCTACTACGGCATGACCTCGTACATCGACGACCAGGTCGGGCGGCTGCTCGGCGCGCTGCGCGACATGGACCTCGAGGGCAACACCGTCGTGATCTTTACCTCGGACCACGGCGACATGCTCGGCGAGCGTGGTCTCTGGTACAAGTGGATGCACTTCGAGGGCGCCTGCCGGATCCCGATGATCATTGCGCTGCCGGCCGGCAAGGCGTCGCGGGTCAGCGCTCCGGCGTCGCTGATGGATTTCCTGCCGACGGTGGTCGATATCGCGAGCAAGGGAACGAACAAGCCTGAACCGGTCGCTCCGCTCGAAGGCGTGAGCCTGCTCCCGGCGGCCGAGGGCGCCGCGTCGCTTCCGGAAGACCGGCCGGTCTATGCCGAAATGAACGCCGACGGCACGTTCAGCCCGTCATTCATGGTCCGCAAGGGGCACTGGAAGCTGATCGAGTGCGAGGGCGATCCGCCGATGCTGTTCGACCTCGGCAAGGACCCGGACGAGACGAACAATCTCGCGGGCAAGGCGGAGGTCGCCTCTATCGAGTCGGGGCTGCGCAAGCTCGTCAACGCCAATTGGTCGCCGGCCGCGCTCAAGAAGGAGATGCAGGAAAGTTCGCGCCGCAGGTTGTTCGTGCAGTCGGCGCGCGACGCGTCCGGCGCCGCCGCCTGGGACTACGAGCCGAGAAAGGATGCCTCGAAGCAGTACGTGCGCGGCGGCGGGGTCGGGGCGGGCGCCACGGCCACCAAGGGCCGGGCGCGCTACCCGTTCGTCCCCCCAAAGCCGCCGGACAATCCCGCGAAGTAATTGGTGTCAGAGTCCAATATTCCGCTGTGCGAAAAAAAGGACTCTGACACCATTTTTCGCATTCCGCACATCGAACCATTTGTTATAACAGCTTGACCCGCTCCATCCCCGGCCTCTACGCTCCGATATAACAGAGCGCCACGCCTGAGGAGGAGCGGCCCTGAATCCCAAGCGCAAGTCCGGCACTGCCTCGCCCATCCGCGCGCTGGATCGCGGGCGCTCGCTCGGCAGCCTGCACGACCAGGCCTATGTGGCGATGCGACAGGCGCTGATCGTCGGCGACCTGGTCCCCGGGCAGGTGGTGTCGATCCGCTCGCTGGCCGAGAAGTTCGGCACCAGCCTGATCCCGGTGCGCGACGCGATGAAGCGGCTGGTGGCTGAGCACGCGCTCGTGATGCTGCCCAACCGCACGTTCTGCGTGCCCCTCATGACGCGCGACCGCTTCCAGGAACTGCTCCAGGTCCGGCTGGCGCTCGAGACGATGCTCGCGCAGCGCGCGGCCGAGCGCATCCGGCCGGCGACGATCCGCGAACTCGAAAAGGTCAACGACGAAATGCAGGCCGCGGTGCCGGCGGACGCGGTCCGCCAATACCTCGCCGCCAACCAGCGCTTCCATTTCACGCTTTACAAGGCCGCCGACAGCAGCGCGATCTTCCCGATCGTCGAATCGCTCTGGCTGCAGGTCGGGCCGTTCCTCAACGGCGTGTTCACAAACGCAGGCACGAGGAGCGCGCGCGACAACCATACGCAGGTGCTCAAGGCGCTCCGGCGGCGCGACCCGTTGGCCGCGGCCGAGGCGATCCGCCACGACCTGGCCGACGCCGCCGACGTGATCCTCGCGCGGCACGAATTCGTAGTGGAAGAGGAATCCAGGGCGGCGTAGTCCGCTGTCCGATCCGAGGAGACAGGACGATGTACGCACAGGCATTTGCAGCAGGAAAGTTTCGCAGTATCGCAATCGCGCTGGCCGGGGGGATCGCGCTCGCCGCGGCCGGCCTCGATGCCGCGGCCCAATACCCCGACAAGCCGATCAAGATGATCGTCGCGTGGCCGCCGGGCGGCGGCACCGACGGCGTGGCGCGGATCGTCGCCAAGCACATGTCGGAGCGGCTGAAGCAGCCGGTGGTGATCGAGAACCGTTCGGGCGCCTCCGGCCAGGTCGGCACCGAGTTCGTTGCGAAGGCGCCCCCCGACGGTTACACGCTGCAGTACACAGTGGCCGACTCGCATTCGATCAATCCGCACGTGTTCCCCAAGATCCGCTACGACGCGCTCAAGGAATTCACGCCGATTGCGGTGGTCGGCGGCATGCCGAACGCGCTGATGGTCAGCAACAACGTGCCGGCCAACACGCTGCAGGACTTCATCAGGATGGCCAAGGAGAAGCCGGGCAAGTTCACTTACTCCTCCTGGGGCATGGGCAGCGGCGGCCATATTCGCATGGAGTCGTTCAAGTCGTACATGGGCGTCGACCTCTTGCACGTGCCTTTCCAGGGATCCGGCCCCGGCTTCGCCGCGGTGCTCGGCGGCCAGGTGGACGCGATGATGGTGCCGCTGGGCCTGGCCGAATCGAACTACAAGGCCGGCAAGGTCAAGCTGCTCGCGGTCGACACGCCGCAGCGCTACCCGAGCGTGCCGGACGTGCCGACGCTCGCCGAGATGGGAATCCCGCTGACCTTCGCGTTCTGGCAGGGCGTGCTCGCGCCGGCCAAGGTGCCCGAACCGATCGTGAACTACCTCAACCGCGAGGTGAACGCGACGCTGATGGAGCCCGCCGTGCGGCAGGAACTGATCAAGGTCGGGCTGGTGCCGGGCACTCCCGGCGTCAACGGCTTCGGCGGCACGCCGCAGGAAGTCAGGCAGTTCTTCGAATCGGAGTACGTGCGCTGGGGCAAGACGATCCAGGACGCGAAGATCAAGGTGGAATAAGGAACCAAAATGAACGCAAGGATCAACGAGGGAACGGTGGCACGCCCTGAAGACGTCGGCTTCGATTCCGGCAGGCTCAAGCGCGTGGGCGAACGGATTGCCGCCGATGTGGAAGCAATGCGCTACGACGGCGCGCGGATCATGGTCGCGAGGCGCGGCATCCCGGTGCTCGACCTCACGATCGGCTTCCAGGAGCGCGAGACTGCCAAGCCGATGGCGGCCGATTCGCTGTTCTCGATCATGTCGATCTCCAAGGTGATGACCGCCGTCGCGCTGCTGCAAAAGGTCGAGCAGGGCGAGGTGTCGTTGCTCAGCCCGGTGGCTTCGATCATTCCCGAGTTCGCCGCGCGCGAAAAAGGCCGCGTCACGGTCAACCAGATCCTGACCCACACCGCCGGCATGAGCATGGGCCCGGCGCCGATGCCGGTGGAGAAACTCGGCGATCTGCGCGAATGCGCCAAGGTGATCTGCGGCCTGGCCCTCGAATCGACGCCGGGCGAGACGGTCGCCTACAGCGCGAGCCAGGGCTACACCATCCTCGGCGAGATCATCCGCCGGGTCGACAAGCAAAAGCGCGAATACCGCGAGATCCTCAGGCAGGACATCTTCGAGCCGCTCGGCATGAACGATACGCACGTCGGCTTTCCCTCGCGCCTGGCGAGCCGCCGCGTCCCTGTGGTCGTGCGCGACCCGGACGCGCCCGAGCTGAACCCCAAGTTCCAGTCCGACCGCGACAAGTCGGTCACCGAGACCACCGAGCTGCCCTCGGGCGGCGCAACCTTCTCGACCGCGGACAACATCCTGCGGTTCGCCGAGGCCCTGCGCCAGGGCGGCGCGCTCGACGGCAAGCGCGTCCTTTCGCCGGCCACGGTCCAGCTGATGCGCCAGAACCACACCGGCGACAAGCCCAACGGCATGATGAATTCCTCGCGCGCGCTGCACGGCATGGCGGCTTTCCCGGCCTTCCTCGGCCTGGGCCTGTTCCTGCGCGGCACCGGGATCTTCCCGAGCCACATGGCCACATTGGCCTCGCCCCCCACCTTCGGCGGCTGGGGCCTGGGCTCGATGGGCTTCTGGGTCGACCCGGAGCGCGATGTCACGTTCGTGATGCTGACCTCGGGCATCATGGAACGGATCCGCAACCTGCTGCGTTTCCAGCGCATCGGCGACATGGTGCTGGCTTCGCTGGTCGACAAGTAAGGAGGACGCATGGGCGCGCCCAGCATCACCATCTATCGCGGCGACACCAGCCGCCTGAAGAGCCAGGTTCCGATCGCCGAGCGCTACACGGCGGAATTCCACGAGAAGGAACGCAAGAAGATCTTCGCGCGGGCATGGCTGCCGGTGGCGAGCGCCCTCGATGTCCCGGACAAGGGCTGCTACACCGTGGTCGACGTCCCGCCGATGAAGACCTCGCTGATCGTCGCGCGCGGCGACGACGGCATCGTGCGGGCATTCCACAACGTCTGCCGGCACCGGGGCGATCGCCTGGTGCATACCGGGCAGGGCAGGGAGCAGGGCCGCCGCAAGGCCTTCACCTGCAATTTCCACGCTTGGACCTTCAGCAACACCGGCAAGCTGATCGGCGTCACCGACGAGACGCAGTTTCCCGGACTCGACCGCGAGGCGCACGGATTGATCCCTGTGCATGCCGAGGAGTGGGAGAGCCTCGTCTTCGTCAATTTCGAGAAGACGCCGCATGTCACGCTGCGCGAATGGCTGGGCGACTTCCACGACCAGTACAAGGGCTTTTCTGCCGGGCGCGAAAAGATCGCCGAGCACCGCCTCGTGCTGAAGACCAACTGGAACATCGCGGTCAACGCGTTTTCCGAGGGCTACCACAACCTCTACATCCACCGGAATACGGTGCCCGACTACCAGGGCGGCACGGAGAACCCGCAGCGCCACCGCCCCTACATGGAGGTGGGCGAGCACTGGGGCCGGTATTCGGCGCATGCCAACTTCGACCACCACCAGACGCCGGCCGAAGCGGTGATCTACAAGCACACGCGGCGCCTTTTCCCTTCGTTCCAGAAGATCGACCCCCAGTCGCTCGCGCCGGGCGTGAACCCGTCGCGCTTCCCGCAGTGGGCGTTCGACATCGTGCCGATCTTCCCGCACTTCGTGCTCGGCCCGAACGCAAACGCGCATTCGCACATGTTCTTCTGGCCGATCGACCACGAGCACACCGAGATCCGCATCCAGCGCTATGCGTACAAGGCGCAGAGCGCCGCCGACCGGCTCGCGCAGGCGTACTCGAAAGTGCGCGGGCGCGAGGTGCTGCGCGAAGACCTCGCCACGATGGAGGCGTCGCTCGCGGCGATCTCCTCGGGCGCGCTGCCGCACATCGTGCTCTCGCAGCAGGAGATGCTGATCCAGAACCACTATCGCGCCGCCGACGACATGATCGCCTAGGACTAGGAAAGACCATGACCGAACAATCCAAAGCACTGCCGGCGCAATTCTCGAAACTCTCATCTTGGGTGCCCGAATGGGCGCTGCCGAACGAGCAGTCCCGCTACCTCAAGCTCCACTCGGTGACCTTCGGGCAACTGAAGGCCTTCTACGACGCGATGCTGCCGGAGATGGACGCCATCATGGTGTTCCTCAAGACGCAGCCGGTGGAAGGCATGGCGCCGGAGGCGCAAAACCTCTTTCACCTCGCGATGACCTTCGCCGAGACCGCGCACCCGCTCGACCTCGGATGGAAGGACACCGATTTCCCGTCGGCATTTGCGTGGGACCGCCTCGAGTTCCGCAGCGTCAGCACGCAGTTCTGAAGCCACACTCTCCGGAGGAAAACGCCATGGCCGGGCCCGACCTCGCGCGCTATCGCGCGAAGCTGGACGACTACGTCGATCGGTACGACACCATCAGGATGCGGCGCGAGGACGGCGTCCTCGAAATGGTGCTGCACACCAACGGCGGCTCGCTGCGCTGGAGCCGCCATGCGCACGCCGAGCTGGAAGAAGCCTTCCTGTTGATCGGGCGCGACCCGGGCAACAAGGTCGTGCTGATGACGGGAACGGGCGCGGAGTTTTCCGGGCCGGTGCCGAACCCGGCGGAAAACAAGGCGCGGCACACGAAGACAGCCGACGAAGTTGTCGACCTCGCGTGGGAGGTGCGGGGGCTGCTGAACAACATGCTCGCGGTCGAAGTGCCGATGATCGGCGCGGTCAACGGGCCGGCGGCGCGGCACGCGGAGTTGCCGGTCGTCTGCGACATCGTGCTCGCCTCGGAAACCGCCACCTTCCAGGACTCGGCGCACTTCGTCAGCGGGTTGGTGCCCGGCGACGGGATGCACGTGGTGATGCCGGCGGTCATGGGGCTCAACCGGGCGCGCTACTTTCTGCTCACCGGGCAGGTGATCGGCGCCCGCGAGGCGAAGGAAATCGGGTTCGTCAACGAGGTGCTGCCGGCCGACAAGCTGCAGGCGCGTGCGTGGGAACTCGCGCGCCAGGTGGCGATGCAGCCAGAGCTCGTGCGGCGGTTCACGCGCAACCTGCTTACCGAGAAGCTGCGCAAGCAGATCGCCGAGTCAGTGCCTTACAGCATTGCACTCGAAGGCATAGGAATGAGCGGGCGATGATGAACAAGGCCTTTGAAAGAGTCGTCGGCGCGCTCCTGGTGGCGGCTGCGTCGCTTTGCCATGCGCAGGGCGACTATCCGAACCGCCCGATCCGCTTCATCGTCGGCTATCCGCCCGGAGGATCGACCGACATCGCGAGCCGGATCGTGGCCGAGAAGCTGGCACCGGCGCTGGGCCAGCCGGTGGTGGTCGAAAACCGCGCCGGCGCCGGCGGGATGATCGCGGCACAGGCCGTGGTGCGCTCGGCCGCCGACGGCTACACGCTGTTCGCGTTCAACCCGGAACTGGCCGGCATTGTGCCCGCCGTGCAGAAAGTGCCGCCCTACGATCCGATGAAGGACTTCGCCCATATCGGGACGATGTACAGCAACCGGGGCTGGACGATTGCCGTCAACCCGTCGGTGCCGGCGAAGACGCTCGATGAGTTGGTCAGGTATGCGAAACGCGCGCGCTCGCCGTTGAATTACGGCACCTACGGCGTCGGCAGCCTGCCGCATCTCAACTTCGAGGCGCTCAAGGCGAAGCTCGGCATCGACATGACCCACGTGCCGTACAAGGGCGGGGCGCTCAGCTACCAGGGGGCGATCGCCGGCGAGGTGCAGGTGGTCGCGGGCACGAGCTTTTTCGAACTGATCAGGTCCGGGCGGCTGCGGCCGCTGGCGATCGGCGGTGCCTCGCGCACGCCGAACGTGCCGGATATGCCGACGCTGGCCGAACTGGGCCTGGGTGACGACATCTTCGGCGAGGTCTACGCCGGCATTTCGGCGCCGGCCGGCACGCCGCGAGCGGTCGTCGAGCGCCTGAGCGCCGAACTGAAAAAGGCGCTCGCGATGCCCGACGTGATCGAGAAGTTCACGCGGCTGGGCGAGGCCCGGTTCGTCACGCCCGAGCAGTTCACCGAGATGGTGCGCCGCGATTTCATGCGCTACGGTCCGCTGGTCCGCTCGCTCGGCCTCGACAAGGAGTAGCGTGCCGCGGCACGCGAGTCCGGTTAAAGTCTCGCACGCCGGGCGCAGCGCCCGGTTCCAGTCCAATCAGCCACGATCAGGAGCAACGCAATGGTCCACGTCATCGCTGTCATCACCGCCAAGCCCGGCCAGCGGGAAACGATCCTCACGCACTTCCGCGCCAATGTGCCGGCGGTGCGCGCCGAAAAAGGCTGCATCGAGTACGGCGCCGCGCTCGACGCCGAGAACGCGCTCGCGTTCCAGACCAAGTACGGCCCGGACACCTTCCTCGTGATCGAGAAGTGGGAGAGCATGGACGCGCTCAAGGCCCATGCCGCCGCGCCGCACATGGCGGCCTACGGCGCGAAGACGAAGGAGTTCATCGCCAGCCGCGTGATCCATATCCTGCAGCCGGCCTGAGGGCCTGCAATCGATGGGAGAGATCGATCCTTTTGGCTGATTGATCTCGGCCGGGCGCGGGCATAGCTTGGGGCGCTATTGCCTCCCGCCCCGCCATGACACGCGAAGAACTCCTCCGGATCCTGCCGTCCGCAACGGCGCAGGCCGACGTTTTCCTCGCGCCGCTCAATGCCGCAATGGCCGAGTTCGACATCGTCTCGCCCGCCCGGCAGGCCGCTTTCCTCGCGCAGGTCGGGCACGAGAGCCGGCAGTTCGCCTCGCTCGAGGAGAGCCTGAACTACCGCCCGCAGGCGCTGCTCGACACCTTCAACACCCGCTCGCGGGTGCGCTTCACGCCGGCGATGGCCGAGCTTTACGGGCGCACCGCCGACCACCCGGCCGACCAGCGCATGATCGCCAACATCGCCTATGCCAACCGCGGCGGCAACGGCGATGTCGCCAGCGGCGACGGCTGGAAATACCGCGGCGCCGGGCTGATCCAGCTCACGTTCCGCGACAACCACGAAGCCTGCGCCGACCACTTCGGCATCCCGCGCGAGCAGGTCGGCGCGTGGCTGCGCACGCCCGAAGGCGCCGCGCGCTCCGCCGCGCGTTATTGGAAGGCCAACGGACTGAACGAGCTGGCCGATGCCGGGGACTTCGTGCGCATCACGATCCGGATCAACGGCAGCCTGCGCGGCCAGCCCGAGCGGATCGCGCTCTGGGACGCGGCCCGCGGCGTGATGGGCCTCGCCTGAGGTGAGCTACCTCACGCGCCTGGCAGTCGCCGCCCGACAAGGCCGAGATCCGCTTCGTGCAGGATGATCCGCGCTCGATGTTCATCGCGCTCCAGCATCCCTCGTGGTTCGACCAATACGCGCAGCCCGACGCGGCGCCGAAGGAGTTGGTGGTGCCGCTGCGCGGATTTACACTGGCGCCGCTGTTTCCGCGCGGACCTTCGGGAGGGCCCTGACGATGGGAATTGCGACAATCGCTCGTTGCCTGAGTGTCGCAGCGACAGTCGCCGCGGTGGCCGGCTCGCAGAGTGCGTCCGCGTGCCTCTGGGAATACGCCACCGGCGTCGACGGCAAGCCAAGGGTCGTCAACGGCCTGACTTTCGAAGGCCCGATGCACATCGTTCCGTCCGAAGGCTGGGACAAGAAGCTCGCCAGCCTGGCGGCGGACCCGGCGTTCGCCACCGATTACAGGAAGCGCAACGACTACGCGGTGGCGCTGATCCACCTGGGCCGTACTGCCGAGGCAATCCCGATCCTGGACGAAATCGAAGCGAAGAATCCCGGCATTTACGTGACCGCGGTCAACCTCGGCACGGCCTATGAACTCGCGGGCAAGGACGATCTCGCGCTGAAATGGATCGGCGAGGGCCTCAAGCGCAATCCCGAGTCGCACGAAGGCACCGAGTGGCTGCATGCACGCATCCTCGAGGCCAAGCTTGCGCTGAAGAAGGACCCGAAGTGGCTCGAGACGCATTCGGTGTTCGACGGCGGCGAGGCGCTTACCGGTACCGGTGTCGCACCGTCCGGACCGCGCGCCTTCGTCGATCCGGCCGGCAAGCCGAGGGACGCCGGGGACGCCCTCAGCGCACTCAGGTACCAGTTGGGCGAGCGCATGCAGTTCGTGAAGCCGCCGGAACCCATCGTGGCGGAACTCCTGTTCGAGATGGCCAGCCTGGTGGCGCTGAACAAGAGCGTCGAGCAGGCGATGGACGTAATGAAGATGGCCGGCGAATACAAGCCGGTGCGCGGCACGCTGTTCGAGGCAAGGAAGGCGCATTTCGAATCGCTGGTCCAGGCCAACCCGAAATCGAGGAAGCCGGCCGACGCGAGCAGTTCGCCCGGCGGGCAATACGCGGGCCAGGCGATGATCGTACTCGGCGCTTTCGCCCTGATCCTCTTCGCTTTCACCGCCGCCTTGTACTACGCCGTCCGGTGGTGGTTGCGTCGGCGCAGGCAGGCCCGTGAGTCCGCGGCGGGACGCGCAGGCCAGCCTTGACCTGCCTTCGCGCGGCGCTCTGTAAAACGATAATCTTCAAGAAACGATTCGAAAGGTCCGCAGCCCGCCTTGCTGTCCTGCCAATTGGTGTACCGGTACCAGTACATTTCTAGCGGAGACCGGCGGCCATCCGGGGCTGATGCGCCAGCCGCGTCACGGGCGAAAGCAGGATCACCGCCGCCTGCAGCGCGAACATCGCCAGCACCGCCACCAGGCAGGCTTGCGCACCGTAAGCGCCGCCGATGATCCCGCCGAGCGCCGCGCCGATCGGGCGCGAACCCTGCGCAAGCGTGAACATCGCCGAAACGCGCCCCAGCAACTGCGCCGGCGCCACCGACTGGCGCAGCGTGCCGGTGCTGATGACCCAGATCACCGGCCCTGCGCCCAGCAGGAAGAACGAGAGGCCGGCAAGGAAGGCCGAGGGCACCCAGGTCGTGGCCAGCATGACGGCGGCCGAGGCGACGCCGCACACCGGCCCGATCCCGACGAGCACGCCGAAGGGCACGCGCCCGGCAATGCGGGTCGCAAGCAGCGCGCCGGTCACCATGCCCACGCCGAGCGCGGCGAGTGTCGCGCCTACGCTGCCTGCCGACAGGCCGAGCGTGTTGATCGCGTAGGGCACATAGAGGGCCTGGAGCATGAAGAAGGCGGCGTTGAACACGACCTGGGTTGCAAACACCGGCGCCAGCAGCGGGTGCGTCAGCACGAACTGCGCGCCGTCCCGCACTTCGCGCAGCGCGTCGCGCCGCGCGGCGGTCGCACGCGCGGGCTCGGCCAGGCCGGCCAGCAGGAACACCGCACACACCGAGAGCGCCGCGGCAAATCCGAAGGCGAGGCTCGCCCCGGTCCATCCGACCAGCGCGCCGGCCAGCGCCGGGCCGGAGGCGAAGGCGACCGTGCGCGCCAGTTCGATCCGCGCGTTGGCCGCCGACAGCAGGGCGGCCGGCACGAGCGCGGGCACCAGCGCAGGCGCGACCACGCTGTAGGTGACCGTCCCGCACGCGCCGGCAAAACCGAGCACCGCAAGCCAGCCGATCGATAACAGGCCCGATTGCGCGAGCAGCAGGATCGAGGCGAGCGACAGCGCGCGCAGCGCCTCGGCGCAGGCCATCAGCGTCCTGCGCGACAGCCGGTCGGCCAGCACGCCGGCCGGGATCGCGAAGAGGAGGTAAGGCAGTGTTTGCGCGGTCTGCAGGAGGCCGGTCTGCGCCGCGCCGGCACCGAGTGCAAGCACGGCGACGATCGGCGCGGCGGCCAGGCCGACCTGCTCTGCAGACTGCGCGGCGAGGTTGGACCAGGCGAGACGGTTGAAACCGCGCGGGAGCCGGGCGCCGGGAGCCGGTGTGGTCGGGGACATGGACGCCACCTTATCGGCCCGCCGGGCGGGCCGCTTCCCGTTTCTTGCGGATGCCGGCGGCGGCTTGCAAATCGCTTGCGGGCGGACGGACAATGCACGCTGCGCGCCCCAACGGCCGTGCCCCGGCCGGCAAGAGGATGACCCCATGAGCCAGACCAAGAACAAGACCATCCTCGTGGTCGAGGACGATCCCGACCAGCGCGAGGTCATCAAGCTCCACTTGCTCAATGCGGGCTACATGGTGCGCAGCGCCGCCAACGGCCTGGAGGCCGCCGCGTCCTGCCTGCAGATCACGCCCGACCTCGTGATCAGCGACGTGCACATGCCGCGCATGTCCGGCTTCGACATGATCCGCATCCTCAAGTCGGAGGAGGCGATGAAGGACATCCCGGTGATCTTCCTCACGGTCGACGAGGGCGCGCGTTCCGAAGGCGAGGGGCTCGGCGCGATCGAGTACCTGCACAAGCCCTTCAAGCCGGCGGCGCTGCTGATGCTCGTCGGCAAGCACCTTGCCGCGCACCCGAAGCACGCGACCAAGCCGCAGGCCTAGGCGCTAGGCCAGGCAGTCGTAGACGACTTTCTCGAAGGCGTAGAAGCCCGCCAGCGCCTTCGAGTCGACGAAGGGCAGCACCTGCGCCATGTGCACGCCGCCGATGCCGTTCTTCGGGTCGATCCAGAAATAGGTGTTGCCCAGGCCCGCCCACGCGAGGCTGCCCGCCGGGCGCCCGGTCGGCGCATCCGCCTCGTTGATCATGAAGGTCAGGCCCCAGGTTTTCGGCACGCCCTCGAAGAACTCCGCATCGCACGAGAGCGCGGCGCGCACCGCCGGCAGCTTCACGACCCGCAAGTCCCCGATCGAATTGCGCGACATCAGCTCCACCGTTTCCGGGCGCAGCAGCCCGGCGCCGCGGCCGAGGATCATGCGCATGAACCTGAGATAGTCGCCCGCCGTGGAATAGAGGCCGCCGCCGCCGGGCTCGAACTCCGGGTCCTGGTTGGTCTCGAAAGGGGTGACGGCGAGCCCGCCGCCGGCCTCGCGCTGGTGGACCTTCGCCAGCCGCTCGCGCATCGAGGGCGTGATCCTGTACGCGGTGCTGTGCATGCCGAGCGGCCCGAAGATGTGCTCCTGCATGTAAGCACCGAGCCGCCGGCCGCTGGCCGCCTCGACCATCTTCCCGGCCCAGTCGATGCCGATGCCGTATTCCCAGCGCGTGCCCGGGTCCGACGCGAGCGGCGTGGTCAATGCAATGTGCCGGCCCGACCCGGCGCGCGGCAGGCCCATGACGTTCAGGTACTTGTCCATGTCCGGGTTCCAGATGTCGTAGGCGTACCCGGAGGTGTGCGTCAGCAGGTTGCGCAGCGTGATCGCGCCCCGCGGTTCGCGCAGGCGCGGCGTGTCGCCGTCCCAGCCCTCCAGCACCTTGACCCGGCCGAGTTCGGGCAGCACCTTCGCAGCCGGCTCGTCGAGCGAGAGCCGGCCCTGCTCGACCAGTTGCATCGCCGCGACGCCGGTCACCGGCTTGGTCATCGAGGCGATCCACATCACGGTGTCGGGCGTCATGGCCGGGCCCTGGCCGAGCACGCGGCTGCCGAAGCTCGCTTCGTACACCGTGGCGTCACGGGTGGTGAGCGCTGCGACGACGCCGGGCACGTCGCCGGCCGCGACCGATCTTTCGAGCAGGGAATCGGCGGTTGTCTTCAGCCTTGCGGTGTCGAATGCCAATGCGGCCTCCTTGCGCTTTTGCAGGCAGCGATCCTATCGCGGCGCCGGCGCCCGCGGCCATCGCGTCCTGCTATATTGCAGCGAAACCCGGGGAGACGGACATCGACACCTCCATACGCCTGCGCGCACTCCTTGCGATTCCCGCCTTCGCGGCTTCGCTCGGCGCCGCCCTACTGCACAGCGGCAACGCCGCGGCCCAGGCCTATCCTTCGCGCCCGGTGCGCATCGTGGTCGGCTTCCCGCCCGGCGGCACCTCGGACATCCTCGCGCGCGCGATCGCCGCGCGCCTCGCCGAGCCGCTCGGCCAGCCGGTGGTGGTCGAGAACCGCACCGGCGCCGGGGGCAACATCGGCGCCGAAAGCGTCGCCAGGGCGGCGCCCGACGGCTACACGCTGCTGATGGGCACGACCTCGCAGGCCATCAGCCAGAGCCTGTACAAGAAGCTCAACTACGACCTGGTCCGCGATTTCGCACCGGTCACCCAGGCGGTCAACTATTCCAACCTGCTCGTGGTCCACCCTTCGGCCGGCGTGTCGACGGTGGCCGAGCTGCTGGCCTTGGCGCGCGCCAAGCCCGGCGTCCTCAACTACGGCACCGCCGGCAACGGCACGCCGCCGCACATGACCGGCGAGCTCTTCAAGTCGTATACCGGCGTGAACATCCTGCACGTGCCGTACAAGGGCGGGGCGCCCGCAATCGTCGACCTGGTCGCCGGCCAGATCCCGATGATGTTCGACAACGTCCCGCCGTTGCTCCCCCATGTGCGCTCGGGCCGCATCCGCGCGCTCGCGAACACCAGCCTCACGCGCCTGTCGGTGCTCCCCGACGTGCCGACGCTGCACGAATCCGGCCTCAAGGGGTTCGACGCGGTCGGATGGAACGGCCTGCTCGCGCCGGCCGGCACGCCGCGCGAGATCGTCGCGCGCCTGCATTCCGAGGTCGCGCGCATCCTGCGCGCGCCGGAGGTTCGCGACCAGCTGACTTCGCAGGGGGCCGACATCGTCGGCAATTCGCCGGAAGAGTTCACCGCGTGGATCAGGAACGAAGTCACCAAGTGGGCCGGCGTCGTGCGCACCTCCGGGGCCAAGCTCGACTGATCGAAGCGGCAGGCGCGCTTGAACACTCCTCCCGACTACATCGCCGAACTCGCCCGGTTCGCGTGCACCGCGCGCCTGCGCGACCTGGGCGACCGGGCGCTGGAGCGCACGCGCTGGGTGATCGCCGACAGCCTGCCGGTCATCGCAGCCGGCATGCAGCAGCCCGAGATGCAGGCCTTCATGCAGAAGCAGCTCGCGACGACCGGCGGCGGGCTGGCCTGGGTGCTCGGCACGCGCCGGCGCGCGAGCGTACCGGATGCGGCGCTCCTCAACGGCACGGCCGGCACCTGGCTGGAGCTCGACGAGGGCAACCTGCACGCCAAGGGCCACCCCGGCATCCAGGTCGTCCCGGCCGCGGTGGCGCTGGCGCAGGAGATCGGCGTACCCGGCGATGAGCTGGTCCTCGCGGTGGCGCTGGGCTACGAGATCTCCTCGCGCATCAGCCGCGCGGCGAAGATCAGGATCTCGGTCCATCCGCACGGCACCTGGGGCACCCTCGGCGCGGCGGTCGCCGTCGGGCGGCTGAAGAAATTCGGCGAGGCGCAGATGGCCGGGCTGATCAACGTCGCCTCGACGATGGGCATGGCCACCAGCCGCCAGACGCTGCTCGACGGCGCCACGGTCAGGAATATCTTTACCGGCCACGCGGGGCTCATGGGCCTGATGGCCGCGCGCCTGGTCGAATGCGGCTTTACCGGCGAGCGGGACAGCCCGGCCTCGGTGTTCGGCAAGGTCCTCGGCGACGAGTTCATCGCATCGAAGGTGACCGAAGGCCTCGGCCGCGAATGGATGGTGTCCGGCGGTTACTTCAAGCTGCATCCTACCGGGCGCTATGTGCACTCGGCGATCGACGCGCTCGAAGACCTGCTTGCCGGCGTGCCCGGAAGGCGGATCGACCCCGCGACGATTGCGCGGATCGAGGTGCGCACCTACCGGCTCGCGGCCATGCTGGCCGAGCGGCGCGTGACCAGCAGCTTCGGCGCGCGGTTCTCGGTGCCGTTTGCGCTCGCGACGATCCTGCACCACGGCAGCTCGGGCCTTGCGCAGTTCGAGCAGGCCGCGGTCGACAACGAAGCGATCCAGTCCCTGGCCGCGCGGGTCGACCTGCAGGAGAACCCGCAGTTCACCGAGCGCTATCCGCGGGAACAGCTCTGCGACCTCAGGATCGTGCTCACCGACGGCAAGGAGCTCGAAGGCCGCTGCCTGGTCATGAAAGGCGAGCCCGAGAATCCGCACAGCGCCGCCGAGCTCGAGGGCAAGTTCATGCAGCTCGGCGCGCCGCTCTGGGGCGACGCGGCCGCGCGCGAGCTGCTTGCCGGCTGCATGGCGCTCGAGCGCATCGAGAATTTCGGCACCTTCGCCGACCGCTTCAAACTGTAGGAGTCCCCGATGCTGAAGTCGCACGGCCGCTACGATTATTCGGCGATCACCGAACGCCGGGACTACAGCTGGCCGGGCGGCAAGCGGCTGGCGGTCCACCTGTGCCTGAACGTCGAGCACTTTGCTTTCGGCGAGGGCCTGGGCAACGATTACGGCGCGCCCCAGGCCCAGCCGAACTCGCGCAGCTTCGCGTGGCGCGACTACGGCAACCGCGTCGGTGCATGGCGGCTGCTCGAGCTGGCCGAGGCCTACGACCTGCCGTACGCGCTGCTCGTGAACACCGAGCTCTACGACTACTGCCCGCAGATGGTGGCGGCATTCTCCAAGCGCGGCGACGAGATCGTCGGCCACGGCCGCACCAACGCCGAGCGGCAGGGCGACATGGCTTACGACCAGGAGCGCGCGCTGATCCGGGAAGCCGCCGCGACGATCGAAAAGCACGAAGGCAGGCGGGCGATCGGATGGCTCGCGCCCTACATCTCGCAGACGTACGACTCGCTCGACCTGCTGCGCGAGGCGGGTTTTCGCTACATGATGGACTGGCCGCTCGACGACCAGCCGGTGTGGTTCCGCACCAAGCACGGGCCGATCCTGTCGATCCCCTACGCACACGACCTCAACGATTCCTTCGAGTGCGTGCAGCGGCGCACGCCCTCGCAGCTCTACTGCGAGAACCTGGTCGACCACTTCGACGAGATGCTCGAGGAGTCGGCGCGCCGGCCGCTGGTCATGAGCCTGGTGCTGCACAGCTTCATCCTCGGCCAGCCCCACCGGCTGCGGCGCTTCCGGCAGGTGATCGAACACATCCTCCGGCAGAAGGACAAGATCTGGCTGACCCGGCCCGGCGACATCTGCCGCTATATCGAGACGCTTCCGCCGGGGACGGTGCCGGGCAGCTGAATGCTGCCATGTTTGCAGAAAAGCCCTTTACCGGCGCGGCTTCCAGGCCGAAATGCTGCCATCGGCATTCTCAGCCCGGGGCCAATTCCTGCGCCGCCCACCGCGCCCGGGCAAGCAGGGCCGAGTCTGAGGCGAACGCTCCCACAAGTTGAACGCCGAGCGGCAGGCCGGCCGCGCCGCGGCCGCAGGGCAGCGTGACGCAGGGCACGCCCAGCAGCGTCCACAGCCCGTTGAACATCGAATCGCCGGTGGAGGCGAGTCCCCTGGGCGCCTCGCCGGGAGCGGCGAGCGTCAGCACCAGGTCGAAGCTGCGCATGAAATCGGCGTACTGCAGCCGCGCGTCGTGCGCGGTGCGTCGCGCGATGTCGTAGCGCTCGCGCGTCACCGCCCAGCCGTCGTCCAGGCGCGACCGGATACCGGCGCTGAGGCGCTCGCGATGATTGTCCTGCTCCCAGGCGAGCGCGCGCGCGGCCTCGAATTTCATGATGTACCCCTGCTCGACGAACAACGCGTCTACCGCCGCAGGCAGCCGCACTTCGGCAACGATCGCGCCCGCCGACGCGAGTTTCGCCGCCGCGGATTCGAGCAATGCCTGCGATGCGGCATCGGCCTTGTCCCAGCGCGAAGTGCGCGCGAATCCGATGCGCGGCGCAGGGGCCATCGACGCAAGGTCGGCCATCCGAAGGCCCGACAGGACCTGCAGTGCGGCGGCCGCATCTTCGAGCGACGCGGCGAACAGGCCCACCGTATCCAGCGAGTCCGCCACCGGCTTGACCCCGGTGCGGTTGATGCAGCCGAAGCCCGGCTTGACCCCGATCGCGCCGCAGAACGCAGCCGGCCGGATCACCGAGCCGCCGGTCTGCGTGCCCAGCGCGAGCGGCACCATCGCGTCGGCGACCGCGGCCGCGGACCCGCTCGACGAGCCGCCGGGCGTATGCGCCGGGTTGTGCGGGTTGGTCGTGGCCGGCGGATTGTTGTAGGCGAATTCGGCGGTCGCGGTCTTGCCGAGGATCACGCAGCCGGCGCGGCGCAGCAAAGCCACCGCTGCGGCATCGGCACGCGGCCGATGGCCGCGGTAGATCGGCGAGTTGTATTCGGTCGGCATGTCCGCGGTGTCGATCACGTCCTTGATGCCGACCGGCACGCCGTGCAGCGGGCTGCGCGGCGGTTCCTTGTCGAGGGCGCGCGCCTGCGCAAGGGCGGCATCCGCGGCCAGGTGGACCCACGCCTTCACCTGGGCCTCGCGGGCGGCGATCCGCTCGAGACTGGCTGCAACCATCGATTCCGAGCTTGCACGGGAATTCGCCATCGACTGTTTCTCCTTTCGGCCATTCTAGCCGCAGCCCCGCAGGTAAGATGGGCGCGGCACAGGATTGCGGAGGCGGGATGGCGGAAGTTTTCAGGGTGGGCAATTGCGCCGGGTTTTCCGGCGACCGCGTCGACGCCGCCGGCCCGGTGGTCGATACGCTCATCGAACTGGGCGGGCCTTCGGCGATCTTCTTCGAAGTGCTGGGCGAGCGCACCGTGGCGCTTGCGCAGCTCGAAAAGCGCCGCGACCCGGCGCGCGGCTACGAGCCGATGCTCGAAAGGTTGCTCGAGCCGGTCCTCGCGAAGTGCGCGAAGCGCGGCATCCCGATCATCGGCAATTTCGGCGCGGCGAACCCGCCGGGCGCGGCCAAGGTGATTGCGCGCCTTGCGCGCAAGCTCGGGCTGCCCGGCCTCAGGATAGGCGTGGTGCAGGGCGACGACGTCCGCGAGCGCATCGACCTCGCAAAGCTCGAGGTCTACGAAGCCGACGCAATGCTCGACACCGGCAGCGGGGAGGTCGTCTCGGCCAACGCCTACCTGTCCGCGAAGCCGATCGTCGCCGCGTTGCGCGCCGGCGCGCAGGTCGTGGTGACCGGCCGCACCGGGGACCCGTCGCTTGCGCTTGCGCCGCTGATCCATCATTTCGGCTGGGCGTGGGACGACTGGGCGAAGCTGGCGGTCGGCTCCACCGCCGGCCACCTGCTCGAATGCGGCTCGCAGGTCACCGGCGGGTACTACTACGACCCGGGCTTCAAGGACATTCCCGATCCGGCGAACATCGGCTTCCCGATCGCCGAAGTCGGCAGCGACGGGCGCCTGGTCATCACGAAGGCCGCGCGCACCGGGGGCCTGGTCAACGAGCAAGTCGTCAAGGAGCAGTTGCTCTACGAGATCCACGATCCTTCGGCGTACATCACGCCGGACGTGACGCTCGACCTCTCGCAGGTGACCGTCAAGGAGATCGGCAAGGATCGCGTCGAGATCCTCGGCGTGCGCGGCAAGCCCGCGCCGCAGAAGATCAAGGCGACCGTCTGCTTCGACGGCGGCTGGCTCGGCGAGGGCGAGATCTCGTATGCCGGCCCCAATTGCCTCGCGCGGGCGCGCGCCGCGGCCGATGTGCTGCTGCAAAGGCTCAAGATCCGCAAGCTCGATGTGCAGCCGCGCGTGGACCTGATCGGCGTGGCGAGCGTGCACTGCGGCGATTCGGGCGCCGGCTGGCGCGCGTACGAGGGCGCAGAGCCGAACGACATCCGTGTGCGCCTTGCGGTTTCGTCGCGCACCCAGGACGACGCCGACCAGGCGGCGCGCGAAGTGCTCGCGCTCTATTGTTGCGGGCCGGCCGGTGGCGGGGGCGTGCGCTGGCGCACCACGCCTCGCATCCGCACGCAGTCGTACCTGCTGCCGCCCGAGACGCTGGCGCCCGGGGCCAGCGTGCATGTCGCCGCGGAAATAGGAAAGTGAGCGGCAAATGAGTGCGTCGGGCGAGACGTTGATCGAAGTACCGCTGCATCGCGTCGCCCACGGCCGCGCGGGCGACAAGGGCAACCGGCTCAACGTCAGCCTGATGCCGTACGACAAGGAAGCCTACGCGGTGCTGGGCGAGCAGCTCACCGAGGCTCGCGTGCTCGCGGCCTATGCGCACCGGGGCGCGACGCACGTCAGGCGATACGACCTGCCCCTGCTGCCGGCGTACAACTTCGTCATCGAGGACGTGCTCGAAGGCGGCGTCAACGGCAGCCTGAACCTCGACGGTCACGGCAAGAGCAATTCCTTCCTGCTGCTGGCGATTCCGGTGCGCGTGCCGGAACGCTGGGTCAGGAAGGCCAACGGTTCATAGGGGAGAAAAAATGAATGCAACAAGAATGACAAGGGGACTGTTTTCGATCGCGCTGTCGGCGGCCGTGGCCGGGCTGGGTCTTGCGCCTTCCGCCTGGGCGCAGCCGAAGTGGCCCGAGAAGCCGGTGCGGCTCGTGGTGCCCGCGCCGCCGGGCAGCGCGCCCGACATCCTGTCGCGGCTGCTCGGCCAGAAGCTCTCCGATGCGTGGGGCCAGCCGGTCGTGATCGACAACGTGGTCGGCGCCTCGGGGAACATCGGCACCGACCGCGTCGCGAAGTCGGCAGGCGACGGCTACACGCTGCTTTTCAATACCATCGGGCCGATCGCGGTGAACATTTCGCTGTTCGGCGACAAGCTGCCCTACGACCCGCTCAAGGACCTCGCGCCGGTGAGCCTGGTGACCAGGATGCCGAACCTGCTGACGGTCAACCTCAAGGTGCCGGTCCACAGCGTCAAGGACCTGATCGCCCTCGCACGCAAGGAGCCGGGCAAGCTGCGCTACGGCACCGCCGGGCCGGGCACCACGCAGCACCTTTCGGGTGAGCTGCTGAACACGCTCGAGCACATCAAGCTGGTCGCGATCCCCTACAAGTCGAGCGCGCAGATGACCACCGATGCGATCGGCGGGCAGTTCGAGGTGCTGTTCCACAACGCGCAGCCGCTGCTGCCGCACGTGAAAGCGGGCACGCTGCGGCCGATCGCGATCACCAGCGCCAAGCGCTCGCCGATGCTGCCCGACATCCCGACCATGATCGAGGCAGGCATCCCCGGGTTCGAGATCACCGCGTGGTTCGGCGTGATGGCGCCCGGCACCACACCCCAGCCGGTGATCCAGAAGGTCTCGGCCGACGTCCAGCGCGTGGTCGCGATGCCGGAAATCCGCGACCGCATCCTTGCCGATGCGAGCGAGCCGGTCGGCAACCGGCCCGATGAATACGCCGCCTTCATCCGCGCCGAGATCACCAAGTGGCGCGGCGTGATCAAGCAGGCCAACATGAAGGCCGACTGAAGAAAAAGGAAAAAGGGGCCAAGGAATAAGGGGCCAGGCTCAATTCTTACGAAAGAGGAAAAAGGGGCCAGGCTCAATTCTTACTTTTCGTAAGAATTGAGCCTGGCCCCTTTTTCCCTTTTTCCTAGCGGCTGGAGCCGACCGGGCGCTGGCGTTGCGGGGCGCCCACCGGCGGGCGATCGTCGATGCCGACCTTGGGCGCGGTGCTGATGCCGACGGGCGGCGCCGTGCTCACGCCTACCCGCGGCGGTGGTGTCGGATCCACGTAGAACGGGGTCTGCGGCACGCCGACCAGGCGCGTGCCGATCACGTACTGCGGCAACCCGTTGTAACCGTACGAGGCCGGGCTGGGATTGCCCGCAAGGATGGTGTCGCACTCGACCCGGCGCTCGTTGACGCACCGGTCGTAGGCCGCCTTGAGTTGTTCCTGCCGCTGCGAGGCTGAAGCGGTGGGGCGATTCGACGCTGCGTCCTTCGCGCGACGAGCGGCTTCGCGCTCCCGCTTGCGCTGCTCCGACTTCGCGTCGCGCGCGTCCGCGGCGTTCTCCTCGATCGCGCGGCTGATCAGCGGGTCGGGCGTGTAGACCGACACCCTTTCCTCGACGACGTCGACCCTGCCCGTCTTGCCGGCGCTCGGCGGCGGCGAATTCGAGTACGAGACCACGCCGCGCTCGTCCACCCACTTGTACATCTGCTGGGCCGCCGCGGGCAAAGCCGCCGCCAGCGCTGCCGGGAGGAGCGCGCCCGCGCAGGCAAGGTGCAGGGCGATACGCATGAGTGCAGCCTACACCCGCCCGGCCGGGCTGCCTACCCTGCGCGGGCGGCAATGTGTAACCGGCTGTAAAGCGGCGCTCGCGGCCCGGTGCGGGGCCGTGCCGGATCCGAAATTTCGCGCAATTTGCTTTTGCAAAACCAGGCGCCGCGCGGCTCCCCGGCCAATCCGTATAACGAAAACAGGATACTCAGTCGGTCCCGCCGTCCACCGGGTAGCGCTGCGCACGCCAGCGCAGCATGCCGCCGGCGAGGTTGGCGACGCGCGTGAAGCCCTTGTTCCTGAGCAGCACCGTCGCCTGTGCCGAACGGGCGCCCGAGCGGCAGACGACCACGACCGGCCGGTCGGTCGACAGCTCGCCGACGCGCTCCATCAGCGAACCCAGCGGCACCAGCTTCGCGCCCGCGATGTGTCCGAGCGCGCCGGCGAACTCGTCGGCCTCGCGCACATCCACCACCTGGACCTTGCCGAGGTGTTCCTCGAGGACGTTCGGCTGGATCTCCCAGATGCCGGCAAAGGTGTAGGAGAGCGGGGCCCAGTCCTGCTCGATCGCCGGCGCAGTGCCGGGTTCGGGCGCGCCGCACTTGAGGTTGGCCGGCACCGCCACCGCCATCAGCTTGGGGTGCGGCAGGCCGAGGTTGGTCATGTAGCCGACGAAATCGCCCTCGCCGATCGACTCCGCGAGGCGCGGGTTGTACATCTTCTCCTCGCCGACGCTGGAGGCGGTCAGCCCCTTGTAGTCGTGGCCCGGGTAGAGCGTGCAATCGTCGGGAAGTGAAAACACCTTGCCGCGGATCGAGCGGAACAGCGCGTGCGCGTCGCCCTGCTGGAAATCGGTGCGCCCGCAGCCGCGGATCAGCAATGCGTCGCCGGTGAAGGCCATGGTCTGCCCGTCGAGCACGTAGGTCATGCAGCCGCTGGTATGGCCGGGCGTGGCGCGCGCTTCCAGGAACCGGTTGCCGAACACCACGTGGTTGCCGTCGTCCAGGTAGCGGTCCGCCCCCTGGGCGCCGCTGCTCCCGGACAGCGCGATCTTCGAGCCGAGGCTCTCCCTCAGCAGCCAGGCGCCGGTCACGTGGTCGGCGTGCACATGCGTTTCGAGCGTCCAGAGCAGCTTGAGGCCGAGCTCCTCGACCAGCGCCGCGTCGCGCCGGGCGTGCTCGAACACCGGGTCGACCAGCACCGCCTCGCGGGTGCCGGCATCCCCCAGCAGGTAGGTGTAGGTGGAGGACTGGGGGTCGAAGAGCTGGCGAAAGATAATGCGCACGGCGGGTACTCCTGCGGCTCGGGAATACAATGAGTTTACTTCGGTGGGCGGAGCGCGCCAGAGCGTCCTGGGCGTCCCGGTCACCCATCGGCAAGGAGCAGGCGCATGGACTGGAAGGCGGAATACTCGATCGGCATCCCCGAAATCGACGAGCAGCACAAGCAGCTCTTCGCGTGCATCGACCGGCTGGGCTCGGCGGCGAACGAGGAGGACCGCAGGCTTGCGGTGTACTTCGTGATGGAAGAGCTGAAGGACTACGCGCGCATCCACTTCAGCGTCGAGGAGATCGTGATGCGCCTGTTCGACTATCCCGGCCTGCAGGCACATGCCGCGGAACACCGTGCGTTTTCCTCCAAGCTCGAAGCCCTCGAAAAGAACGAGCTCAGGCAGGACATCTACGCGGAAGCCAGCCAGTTCCTGCGCGAGTGGCTGCTGAACCACATCAAGGTCACCGACAAGCGCTATGCGGATTTCGTGCTCGGCAAGAAGTAGCGCGCGCCCGGCCGGCAGGAAACCCGCATCGTTCGCCCTCGTCGCGCTGGCCACCGTGCTCGCGACCGGCTGCGGCAACCGGCTGGACGAGCATGGCGCCCGCGCGGCGATCGAGAAGTGGGCCGCCGGCAATGTCGCCAAGACGATAGGCCAGCGCGACTCGATGCAGCCGCCGGCCTGCCTCGAATCGCTGCTGCGCGAGGGCTACGTCAGGCAGAGCGGCCCGAACTCGCTCTTCTACGTGCCGACCGGCAAGCTCGCCGCGGTGGCGGGCGCGACGCCGGAGAAGAACCCGGATGTCCACCTGCTGCCGCTCTTGAAGACCCAGGTCGTCAGCGTCGGCAAGGTGGTGCAGATCCCGGGCGAGGAGACCGCCGAAGTGCCGTTCACCTACCGGCTGCTGCCCGGCGCCCCCGGCGTGGACCTTGCATGCGCCCGCGGCGGGCTCGACCTGGCGGGGACGGCGTTCTTCGTGCTCACCGACAAGGGCTGGGTGGCCCGGATCCAGGTCGCGCCGCAATGAGGCCGCGATGAGCGAACCCGAAGAACCCTTCCACCGCGGCGAGCGCGCGGTGCAGGAGCGCGCGGGCGTGGGCGCGCGCATGGCGGTCGCCGGGCGGCGCGCGATCCGCGACTACATGGACGAGCAGCACCGCGATTTCTTCGAGCAACTGCCTTTCGTGGTGATCGGCAGCGTGGACGATGCGGGGCAGCCCTGGGCTTCCGCGATTGCCGCGCCGCCCGGGTTCATGGAGGCCACGGCCGACCTGCTGAGCGTCAACGCGCTGCCCTCGCGCGGCGATCCGCTCGTCCTCGCGCCGGGCCGCCCGCTCGGGCTGCTGGGCATCGAGCCGCATACCCGCAGGCGCAACCGCATGAACGGCGTGGTCGAGAGCGTCGACGCCGACGGGTTCAGCGTGCGCGTGCAGCAGAGCTTCGGCAACTGCCCGAAGTACATCCAGGCGCGCGAGCCGCAGTTCGTGCCGCGTTACGTGGGCGAGGCGGTGCGCTCCGATCGCCTCGATGACGATGCGATCCGCAGGCTGCGCGCCGCCGACACCTTTTTCATTGCCACCGCCTACCCGGCGGGGGAGGGCGAGGCGCGCTCGCACGGCGTCGACGTCTCGCACCGCGGCGGGCCGCCGGGCTTCATCCACGTCGATGGTGATGTGCTGACGGTGCCGGACTACGTCGGCAATAACTACTTCAATACGCTCGGCAACCTCGCAGTCAATCCGCGCGCCGGGCTGCTGGTGATCGACTTCGCCACCGGCGACCTGCTCTACGTCGCGGTGCGGGTAGAGGTGATCTGGGACGGCCCGGAGGTCGAGCGCCTGCCGGGCGCGAGGCGCGCGCTGCTCATGCAAGTGGCCGGCACGCTCCGGGTTCCGGGTGCGCTCAGGCTCGCATGGGGCGAGGCGAGCCCTTCGCCTTTCCTGCCGGTGGGCGGGGCGTAGTTCGAGCTGTTTGTGGGATCCCCCTCGCTGATCGCCTCGTTCCGGCTGACCTTCATGCCGCCATTGATGGTGTACATGGCCGCGGGCATCTCCGGCCTCACCGATATTGCCGGCACGTTCTTCGTCAAGGATTATCTCGGACTCTCGGCCGAATTCCTCGCGGCCCTCGGATTCTGGGCCGGCCTGCCGTGGGCGTTGAAGATGCCGGTCGGTCACGTCGTCGACCTGCTCTGGCGCTGGAAAGAGGCGCTGGTGCTGTTCGGCGCCGGCCTGCTGGCGGCAAGCATCGGAATCATGATCGGCCTGCTGGCCGATCCGGCGGCGATGCGCGCGGTCATGCCGGCCGAATACTGGTTCGTGCTTGCGTCCCTGCTCGGGCCGGTGGGTTACATGGTGCAGGACGTGGTGGCCGACGCGATGACCGTCGAGGCGGTGCCGCGCCTGCAGGCCGACGGCCGCGAGATCGGCGACGAAGAACGCCGCGCGATGCACACCACGATGCAGACGCTCGGGCGCGTGGCGATCATCGGCGGCAGCGTGCTGGTGGCGCTGGCCAACGTGTTCTTCATGTCCGGTGTGCAGGCGCTGCCGGAACAAGGGAAGGCCGCCGCCTACCTGCACGTCTACCAATGGGCGCTCGTGATCCCGCTGGTGTCCGTTGCCGGCGTGTCGCTCGCGGCGTGGCTGCGCAGGCGCAATCCGGCCCAGTACGAGCGCCGCGTCGATCGCCAGGCGCCGAACTGGTGGATCCTCGGCGGCGGGTTCGCGTTCACCGCGGTGTCGCTCGCGGTCGGCCTGGGCAACGTCGCACGCGGGCAGGAGATCATCTTCTGCGCTTCGATTGCGATCGTGCTGTTCCTGATGAGGCGGCTGGTGAGCGAACTCGATCCGGCGGCGCGCTCCACGCTCGTCGGCACCGCGGTGGTGATCTTCGTCTACCGGGCGATGCCCGGCCCGGGCGCCGGCGCCACCTGGTGGACGATCGACGAACTCGGGTTCGACCAGCAATTCCTTTCGGAGCTCTCGCTGCTGGGCAGCGCCCTCACGCTGGCCGGGCTGTTCGCTTTCCGACGCTTCATGGCCGAGCGATCGATCTATTACATCGTCGGGTTCCTGGTCGTCATCGGCACGCTGCTCTCGCTGCCGCAGACCGGCCTGTATTACGGCCTGCACCGCTGGACCGCCTCGCTGACCGGCGGAGTCATGGATGCGCGCTTCATCGTGCTGGTCGACACCGCGCTTGCCTCGCCGCTGGGACAGATCGCGATGGTGCCGATGCTCGCGTGGATCGCGAACTCCGCGCCGGAGAAGCTCAAGGCCACGTACTTCGCGGTGATGGCGTCGTTTACCAATCTTGCGCTGTCGGCTTCGCAATTGGGAACGCAATACCTGAACCAGTGGTTCGTGGTGTCGCGGGAGGTGAGGGACCCGGTCACCAAGGCCGTGACCGTCGCGGCCGACTACAGCCAGCTCGGGGAATTGCTCATCGTGGTGACGCTGATCGGGCTGGTGGTGCCGCTGGCGGCGATTGCGGTGGTTAGGGCGGGGAGGATGCGGAGCGGGTAGGGGGCCGTGCCGCCTGCCCGGTGATCAACAGGCCGTGCTGAAATTGCGCGAGGATAAGCTGCGGGCGGATAAATCACGAACAATTTTTCCGGGAAACCGCGCGGATATTGGCTGTCCTGCCGATTTTGTGCTGGTACAGGTACAACTAGGAGCGCGGTTCGAACTCCGCTAGCGGGTACACGCGATCGTCGGCGATCGCCGCGGCATAGCCGAGCGCCTGGCGGATATCCTCCGTATCCAGGTCCGGAAGGTCCGCGATTATCTGGCCCGGCGTCATTCCGTTGGCGACGAGGTTGACGACGTGGGCAACCGAGATTCGCAGGCCCCGGATGGTAGGCCTGCCCGCGAGAACCTCCGGCTTGTGGGTGATTCGATCGAACATGACGGCAATTCTAGACCGAAGGTGCCCGGTTCGGCAGGTCAGTCCAGCGAGATCCGGTTCGCCCGGATCACCTCGGCCCACCGCTTGGTATCCGTCTCGATCAGCGCACGCGCCTCGGCCGGCGTCGTGCCGAGCGTCTCCACGCCCACTTTGGCCAGCGCGTCGCGCAGTTCCTTGGTCGCCAGCACCGTTCCCAGCGCTGAGTTCAGTTTTGCTATCACCGCTTCCGGCGTTGCTGCCGGCGCGAGGATCGCGTACCAGAACCCTTTGTTCAGGTCGAACTCCGGCAGGCCGGCCTCGGCGAAGGTCGGCACCTCCGGCAGCTGGGCGAAGCGCTTCGTGCTGGTGACCGCCAGCGCGCGGACCTTGCCGCCCTTGACCAGCGGCCCGGCGTTGGTGGCCGGCACGAACATCGCGGAGACCTGGCCGCCGACGAGGTCCGCGACCGCAGGCGCACCGCCCTTGTAAGGCACCGGCGTCAGCTCGGCGCGCGACTTGTACTCGAAGAGGGCGGCCACCAGGTGCGCCGGGCTCGCGTTGCCGGCGTTGGCCATCGTCATGCCGCGCGGTTTCTGTGCGGCGAGCTCGCGGAATTTCTGCAGCGTGTCGGCCGGCACCGAGGGGTGCACCGCGAGCACGAATGTCGTGAGCGACGCCACCACGCTCACCGGCGCGAAATCCTTCTGCGGGTTATAGGGCAGCTTCTTGTAGAGGGCCGGGTTCGCGGTCAGCGTCGAGTCGACCGTGAAGGCGAGCGTGTAGCCGTCCGGGTCGGCCTTGGCCACCGCCTCCATGCCGAGGATGCCGTTGGCGCCGCCGCGGTTCTCGACCACGATCGGCTGCCTGATCGCCTCGGCGAGCTTCTGCGCCACGTTGCGCGCGATCACGTCGGTGGGGCCGCCGGCCGGGTAGGTCACGATGAGCTTGACCGGCTTGTCGGGATAGTCGGCTTGGGCGAGGGTTGTTGCGGCGAGGAGTGCTAGTGCAAGGAGGCGCATTTTGTGTCCGTCTGTAGAATCGTCCGACGCAATTCTGACACCTTCGCCCGATGACTTCGATCCGCCTCACCACGCTCGGCACCGGCACCCCGCGGCCTTTGCCCCAGCGCAGCTCCTCGTGCAACCTCGTCACGATCGGCGATGACCACCTGCTCTTCGATTGCGGGCGCGGCGCGGTCCTGCAGCTCGCGAAGAAGGGCGTGGCGTGGTCTGCTCTCACTCGGCTCTTCGTCACCCACCACCACTTCGACCACATCGGCGACATCGCCGACCTGATGATCACCTCGTGGCAGAACGGGCGGCGCCTGCCGATGCAGATCGTCGGGCCTTATGCGACCAAGTCGATCGTGGATATCTACCTCGACCAGATCTACAAGCGCGACCTCGAGTTCCGCACCACCGAGTACGCGGCGCACGGGATGCCGGAGATGGGGTCTTTTCCGCGGCCGGTGGTGACGGATGTGGAGGGCGGAGTGGTGGCTTCGGGCAACGGTTGGCGCGTGCTCGCGTACCAGGTGGAGCACGGGCACGCGAATTTCGGGCCGTTGTTTCGGAAGCAGTGGATCTGCCTGGGGTACCGGATCGAGGCTTTCGGGAAGGTGCTCGCGATCAGCGGGGATACGGTGCCTTGCGAGGGGTTGCTGAAGCTGGCCCAAGGTGCGGATTTGCTGCTTCAGTGTTGCTGGTTACCTTCGAAGGAACTGGATACGGAGTACCTGCGCGGGGTCGCGAAGTCGACGCTGGCTTGTTCGGACGTGGTGGGGAAGGTTGCGGCGGAGGCGGGGGTGAAGCGGTTGGTGCTCACGCATACGCGGGCGGTGACGAAGGGGTCGATTGAGAGCATCCTCGACGACGTGCGACGCGCCTACGCGGGGCCTGTCTCGATGGCCGAGGACTTGCACACCTTCGAGGTCTGAACGACACGTCGGGCAACGGTGCTAGACTGATCGGTCCCGAACCCGCAGCCCCAGTGGCCGGAGTCAACATGGGCTTCGAAAACAGAATCGTTGTCGATCCGGCGATCCGCGGCGGCAAGCCCTGCATTCAAGGTACGCGCATCACCGTCTACGACATCCTCGAGTATCTCGCAGGGGGCATGTCTGAGGCCCAGATCCTGCGCGATTTTCCGAGCCTGAAGAGCGAGGATATCAGGGCGGTGCTGGAGTTCGCGGCGTCTCGCGAACGCAAGCTCGCGGGGTCCTCGGCGGTGTGAAGCTGCTGTTCGACGAGAATCTCAGCGGACGCTTGGCGGACTTGCTGAAAGATGAATTCCCCGGCAGCAAAACTGTCGAGCAAGTGCTCGGCCGGCGGTGCAGCGACGAGAGCATCTGGGCCTATGCTGGATCCTCAGACTATGTGATCGTCTCGAAGGACAACGATTTTCGCCAACGGGCGTTCCTGTACGGGCCGCCGCCAAAGGTCGTCTGGCTGGCGGTCGGGAATGCCGGGACCGAAGACATTGCGGCGCTGCTTCGCGATCGCTTTGCCGATTTAGTGCACTTCGAGAACGCAGCCGAAGAGGCATTGCTCGTTGTGGAATTGCTTCGGCACTGATTCCACACTTCGTCGGATTGGTTCCGAATTTGAGGGGAACTACTTGGTACCCGTAAAAGGAAAGCCTCTTGCAAGAGCAACTCCCATCGATATTGCCCTGTGGAATCAGGCCCAAGATCTTGCTTTGAAGAGGAAAGCCCAGGACGAGACAATAAAGAATCGGGAGCTGGCAGACAAACTCAAGAGGGACAAAGCGAGGCTTGCAAGAAAACGTCGCCTGGCTGAAGAAAATCGAAAAAGAGAGAAGGAAGAGCAAGATCGCCGTAAGAAAAAGCAAAACCAGCGAAAGATTCAGAGTCAGGCCAAAGAACTTGTCCAGAATCGGGCAGTAGTTAATTGCCCAATGTGCAATGGATCAGGCAGGGGAACGGAGGTATGCACGAATTGCAATGGGACTCAGAAGGTTTACAGGTGGGCACATTTTGACGCCCCATTTAACTGCAGCAATTTGTCCGTCAACTGTAAACATTGCGGGGGCACAGGAGTCGGAATAGGTCTGAGCCCTTACGTCAAAAAGATCCCGCACGACTGTGGCTGCGAAGATGGCACGCAGGGGTGTGCGTGCAAGAAGTGCCGTGGGCATGGAATTGTGTACGAAGTCGATAACGATCCTATCAAGAACTCTGCTTTGGCCAAAGCCATTAAGAAGTTGTTGATTTGATCGAGGTTCGTCCTCGACTGACATGCGAGATCCGCGTTTCCCGAAAGGAGGTTATTCTCGTGTCCTTAAAATCCATCGATCCTAAGTTGCTTGACGGTACTTTATGTGCAGAGTCAAGAGAGCAGTGGAACACAAATCTTGTTCCCAACGGAATGGCGCAAGGATTTCAGTTTACTTACGATGTTGTCGATCACAACTTCAAGACCAATAATAAATGGGTTGTCTTAATCCGTGTGCCGAACAAAAAGTACTCGTCGGCTGGCATAGAGATTCGCTTGGAAAAGGAAGGATGTCCCACCAGACAGGCAGTAGCGACACACGCTATTTGGCGAGAAGCAATCGTGTTCAACCCGACGGATATTGGCGTTCATCTAGATAAGTGGTACGTCAAGGTCAGAGTCAAGACTAAGAAGACAACAAGGAATGCAACCAAGAAGAAACTCGTAAAGCGGGGTGAGCGTTCCGAGATGCCAGAATGGCTGCAATTGCCCTATTTCTCCTCTTGGATCCGCCTCAAAGGTACGGTGAGAACATCGTTAAGCGGCGATCTCGGACAGAATGTGCTGTTGACTAAGCCGGTTGACCATCTACGGATGATTCGTACGTTTTTTGCTCTTCGTGTGTGGAGTGTGCTCTAACTTTCGGTGACATTCGGCTTGTGGAGAATAACTCGCTCTTTGCAAGTCTAAGGCGGATGCGGTCAACGAGTTGTGGTCTGTACTCATGGCGTTGACGGACATAATTACCCGTGCGTTTGAGTGCAATCAGTGCGGCAATTTTCGTGCACTGTTGCCAGCGGCCTGTCCCCATTGTGAAAGCGTAGAGCCCCCATTCGCAAACGTGGAGTACTGGAAAGTGGACCTGGAGCGCCAATTGCCGACGGTCGAAGAAGCAATCGCAATACTCGACATGAACGTTCGTGCAGGTGCAGCGGCCGGGCTAAAGGGGCTCATCGTTGTGCATGGCTATGGATCGTCAGGCCAAGGTGGCCAGATCAGAAAAGCAGTCCGCAATGGGCTTGAAACCAACTTCTGGGCGGATCGAGTCGAAGAGTTTTTTCATTGCGAAGATCTTGGCCAAGGTTCGGCGCAATTTGCGTATGCAGTGGAGCATTACCAATCGTTGATTCGTGCCTTGAGGCGAGGTCGATTTCTTGGGAATCACGGCGTCTCGGCCCTACTGCTCTACTGACTGTACAGTGACAGTAATTACCTGACACCCGCTTCCGGCGGGCGGCTGCTTTAAGCGGCTTCGGCCAGCAGCTCCTCAGCCTGTTTTTTCACCTTCGGCAAGCCCTTCAAGAACATCTCCGCCGGCGGCTTGCCGCTCATCATACGACCCTGGTGCGGGCGCTTGGTGTTGTACTGCACAAGGTAGCCATCGAGGTCCTTTTTCATCTCCTCGATCGTCTCGTACCACTTCGTTCGGCCCGCTATCCGAGATTGCCATTTTGATGGCGGCCCCGGGCGATTCGAAGTGCGGCACCTTGTCGTTGTCCCAGGCGTTCACCGCGGTCACCGGCGGGTTCGACGTGTAGAGTCGTCCCTAGGGATTGTGTCTAAAGCAATCGTGTACGCGTCGATGGCGGGACTTGCCCATGCCTTTTCGGCTACTGACGAAGATCGTATCGACAACGAGGACGGTGCCGCGAGGCAATGAAGCAACACCTCGTCCTCCACTTCGTCGGTGACTTGGTCTGGTTACGGGCCTCCGACCCTGGGCTGGCCGTCAGCAAGAATTGCCGCCAACGCGACACGCGCGAAGTTCGATATGCGAACCCCGCTCCAATCGTGGCGTCCGATAATCAAGAATACGTCTGTCAAGCAGGCCCCCTCTTCCTTCAAAGGGCGACAAGTGACGAATCAGGCCGCTGCCACCAAGCCACACCCAATCCGCACACCGGCCGTGCCGGGCCGCCCCGTCGTGGATCCGGCCGACTGGAAGGCCGATGATCTTAAGGCCAACCGAAGATGGATCTTCCGCTTCGACAAGGAAGACCTCGAGCAATCCCTGGCGATGGTGAAGTCCATCCGGAAGACGATCGGCACCGACCCCAACGGACTGCTGAGCCTGCCGGCAAGCGCATTTGCATTCGGTACGTTCGCCAGGAAGATCGAGGCGATCCGGCACGAACTCAAGGACGGACTCGGAGCGGTCCTGCTGCGCGGCCTGCCGATCGGCGAAATGGATCTGCTGGACGCCGCGACGATCTACTGGGGCATCGGACGACACCTGGGCGTGGCCTGCTCGAACAACCCGCAGGGCGAAATGCTCGGGCACGTCACGGATCTGGGCAAGTCGTACAGCACCCCGAACACGAGGGGCTATCAGACGCGGGAGGAGATCCCGTTCCATTGCGACACCAGCAGCATCGTCGGCCTCCTGTGCGTAAGGACGGCGAAGAGCGGGGGGTTGTCCAAGATCAGCAGCTCGGTCGCGCTGTACAACGAGATGTTGAAGCGTAGCCCGGAGAGCGTGGACGAACTCAGCCGTACCTTCTGCTGGACCAAGTACGGCGAAGTGGATCCGGGCGAGAAGCGGTACTACGAGGCTCCCGTGTTCAATTTCATCGACGGCCTGCTGTGCACTTCGTTCGGGCCGACGCATATCGCCAAGGGCCATCAATTGCCGGAGACGCCCGACCTTACCGAGGCGCAAAGAAGGGCACTCCAGCTGGCGAAGGATATTGCAGCGGAGCAGCACTATGCGATGGAGCTGGAGCCCGGTGACATCCAGCTGTTGAACAATTCGGCGGTAATCCACAGCCGTACCGAGTACGAGGATTGGCCGAGCCCCGAAAAGCGGCGGTTGCTCCTTCGGTTGTGGCTGGTCGCGCCGGATATCCGGCCATTGACGCCTTACATCCAGCAATGGAGGTCGGGTGTAAAGCTCGATACCACGAAGGAACAAATCATCCTCGGTCAAAAAGGGGCGGCGCAGACATGGGAATAGGCTTGCGGTTCGGATTGCTGGTTCTGATTGGCCTGTTCAGCCTGGGTTCGCATGCGCAGTCTCCGGCCTATCCAGGCAAGCCGGTGCGAGTGGTTGTTCCCTACCCGCCCGGCGGGGTGACCGATATCACCGGCCGCCTCATGGCTGACGAACTGGGCAAGCGCCTGGGTCAGCCGTTCGTAGTCGAGAACCGGGGCGGCGCCGGCGGTCGTATCGGTGCCGATGCGGTAGCGAAGGCTGCACCGGATGGCTACACGCTTCTGATCGGAACTCCGGGTCCGCTTATCACCTTGGCCGCACTGTCGCCCAAGATGCCCTACGACGTGGAACGGGACTTCGATCCGATCGGCCACCTGGTCACGATGCCGAACATCATGGTCGTCAACCCGAAGTCGCAGTTCACCTCTTTGGATGCGCTGATTGCCTATGCCAGGGGCAACCCCGGGCGCGTGCGATACGGGTCTGCCGGTATCGGCGCCTCGGGGCATGTAGCCGGTGCCTTGCTGAGTTCCCTGACGGACATCCAGATGCAGCACGTTCCTTACCGGGGAAGCGGCCCGGCCCTGGCCGACCTGATGGCAGGGGAGATCGACGTCATTTTCGACGGATTGCCTTCGGCGCTGCCGCATATCCGGAGTGGGAAACTCCGCGGTGTCGCTTTGCTGAGTCCCAAACGCGCAAACGCCGCGCCTGAATTCACGACGACCGCGGAACTTGGGCACCCTCAGTTCGCAATCGGGAGCGGGACCGGGTTGCTCGGTCCGAAGGGGCTTCCCGGCGATGTCATCGCCCAACTGGAGAAGGCGTTGAAGGCAATCGCCGAGGATCCTGAAAGTGCCCGGCGCTTCATGGCCCAGGGAACTGAGATCGACTACATGAACGCCGCGCAGTACGCCACGTTCATCAGGAACGAAATAGGGCGAACAAGGGTTTTCGGGCAGAAGTCGAAGATGGTCCTGGAGTGACCGTCACGGCGATGCGGTCAACGCCGCGACGATTGCGCAGGGAGTGTGCAGATCTCTGCGTTCAAGACGCGAATGACTTTCGCCCTGCGGCGGCAATCGTTACAACGAAGCCGCCTGCAGGCGAATCGTATCCTTGGGCGCCGCCGCCTTCCCGTGGTCGCGGACCGTGATATCCACGTCGCAGCCCAGCCGTGTCAACAGCCGCATCAGGCGCTCGACGGACACGTCGCGGAATTGCCCATTGAGCAGCCGCGAAACGTTGGGCTGACTCAATCCCATGAGTTTGGCAGCGGCGACCTGAGTCAACTCTCGGGCGCTGATGACACGCTGAATTCGAGTCACCAGTTCCGCCTTGAGCAGATGAGTCTCGGCGTCGGGGAATCCGAGATCGGCAAAGATGTTCTTCGTGCCGCGCTTGATTCGGGTATCCGGGACCTTCTTCATGACGCTGTTCCTTTTTCAAGCTGCATCTTGTAATCGGCCTCGGCCGCCTTGAGCCGCCGCCGGATCAATTCCAAGTCCAAAGCGGAGACCTTTACGAAATCGCCAAGTCTCCGGCGAAGATGGTTTGAGCTAGCATAGTCCCACACACGCGCAACGGGGAGAGTCATGCGACACGTCTATTCAATTTCGGCATTGGCGATGGGACTGCTGGCTGGTTGCGCAACCTCACCGCCCCCGAACCTCTCGCCCCAAGACCTAGCCACCCGCTGCACCTCCCAATCCGGCCGCAAGATCGAAGCCTCCCGCATCGCCCTCCCAACCAGCGGCGCGAAAATCGACTCGGCGACGCTCGTCCCCGCCACCACCGCAACACCCGCCCTCCCGGACCACTGCCGCCTCCTCGGCGAAATCACCTCCGTAGACCCAAAAGCCCCGCCGATCAAATTCCAACTCAACCTCCCGCCGCACTGGAACGGCAAGACGCTCCAATACGGCGGGGGCGGCTTCAACGGCGTGCTGATCACCGGCCTGGCCCCGCTGCGCGACGCCCCGCACGGCATGCCGGCGCCGCTCGCGCAAGGCTATGCCACGTTCGGCACCGACTCCGGCCACCAGTCCAATGCCTACCCGCCGCTGGAAGTCGCGGCCTGGGCGCTGAACGACGAGGCGCGGATCAACTTCGGTTACGCGTCCTACAAGAAGGTGAAGGACGTCGCGCACGCACTGGCAGGAGACTTCTACGGCAGCAAGCCACAAGCCTCGTACTTCTTCGGCGGCTCCGAAGGCGGGCGCGAGGGCCTCACGATGGCGCAGCGCTTTCCGGCCGACTACGACGGCATCGTCAGCGTGGTCCCGGTGATCAACTACGTCGGCCTGAACCATTCTTTCCTGGGCGCGCAGCTGATGCAGGTCGACAAGGCGGCCTGGGTGGGGCCCGCGCAGATCAAGGCGCTGACCGAGGGCGTCACGCGCGCCTGCGATTCGCTCGACGGGCTCGAGGACGGCGTCGTCAACAACTACATGGCGTGCCTCGCGAAGTTCGACCCGGCCAAGCTCCGGTGCCCGGCCGGCGGCGCCGGATGCCTCAACGACAAGCAGGTCGAAGTGGTCCGGCGCATGTATTCGCCGCACCGCCTGGTCGAGCCTATGGTCAACGGGGTCGCCGAATATCCTGCGCGGCTGCCGGGCGGCGAAGGCGTGCCCAACGGCGGCTGGGACGTGTGGGTCGCCGGCAAGGCGGCGCCGACGATCCCGGTGAACCGCGACGCATCGCGCCAGTGGCTCTACGGCGGCAACTTCATCCGCTACTTCATCGCGCGCGACCCGAAGCTGGATCTGTCGAAGTACGACCCTTCCAACTACAGGGCGCAACTCCAGGAAGCCTCCCGGCTGATGGACTCGACCGACCCGGACCTGTCGGCCTTCTTCGCGCGGGGCGGCAAGCTGATCATCCGCGAGAACGCGAGCGACCTCGCGCAGAGCGCGCAGGCCGGCATCGACTATTACCGCTCGGTGGTCGCGAGGTTCGGGCAGGCGAAATCGGACGACCACCTGCGCCTGTACGTGTCGCCCGCCAGCACGCATTCGGGCAACGCGATCAGCACGAAAGACGGCAGCGAGGTGCCGACTTCTATGGACCTCCTGGGGGTGCTCGACCGGTGGGTCTCGGGCGGCGAGGCGCCCGGCGATTCGCTCACCCAGGTGCTGGATGCGCGCACGCCGCCGCACGCGATCCTCGCCACGCGGCCGATGTGCCGCTACCCGAACTATCCGCACTACACAGGCGGGGATCCGCGCAAGGCGGAGAGTTACACCTGCCGGGCGTCGCGGGGCTGAGCCTGCGTCTCCTACTTCGCAGGCGCCTCGGGAATCAGCAAGTCCGCGCAGGCCGAAGGAACGCCCGACACGGGCTCCTTGTCGCCCACCATCGTCGCGAAGCCGCCCTTGGCGATCACGTCGCCGCGCGACCACTTGTCGATCTTGGTGAGCGCGGCCAGCTGGGCGTCGTGATCCTTGGTGGCGTTGAACTGGCTGGTGCAGACGTGCGCCAGGGCCGCGATCACCGCGGTCTCGGAGCCCCGCTTGACCAGCGCCTCGGTGGTTGCGCTGGTTTTCCAGCCGAGTTCGTCGAATCCCACCCACGGGACGAGGATCGCGCCTGCGAGCGCGCCGACCAGGAAGGGGTTGGTGTCCTTGTGCATCTTGAAAGCCATGACGTTCCTTCGCATTGGAGAGGAAAGCCCTCCGTGCCTCAGGGTACGCCGATTGCGCCGGCGCAGGCTTACGGAGACTTAAGAAGGGGCCAGGCTCAAACCTGACGCCGTCAGGTTTGAGCCTGGCCCCTTTTTTTAGATTTCCACGCGGCTGCCGAGCTCCACGACGCGGTTGCCGGGGATGTTGAAGTAGTCGGTGAAGCTGCCGGCGTTCCTTGCCATCGTCGCGAACAGGCGGTCGCGCCACGGGGCCATGCCTTCGCCGCCGGTGCCCGGCCCCGGCACTATCGTGTCGCGCGAGAGGAAGAACGAGGTGTCCATCATCTCGACCTCGAGGCCGTGCGCGCGGCAGGCTTCGAGCGCCTCGACGATGTCCGGGCGGTCCATGAAGCCGTAACGCACGATCACCCTGAAGCAGTCGTTGCCGAGCGCATCGCAGGTCACGCGTTCGGCCGGCGCGATCCACGGGGTGTCCTGGAACGCTACGGTGAGGAAGACGACGCGTTCGTGCAGCACCTTGTAATGCTTCAGGCTGTGCAGCAGCGCGCTCGGCACTGCATCGGCCGCCGGTGCGAGGAAGACCGCGGTGCCCGGCACCCGGTCGGGCGGGCTCAGGAACAGCGACTTGAGGAACGGCTCGAGATGCGTGGCCGATTCGCGCAGCCGCGCGGCGAGCAACTGCCGCCCGCGCCGCCAGGTGGCCATGACTGTCAAGATCGTGCCGCCGGTCAGCAGCGGGAACCAGCCGCCTTCGGCCACTTTGAGGAGCGCAGCGCCGAGAAAGGCGGTGTCGACCACGAGGAACAGGCCGGTCGCGGCAATGCAAATCCACAGCGGATACTTCCACCCGTCGCGGATCACGAAGAAAGTCAGCAGCGTGGTCGTCAGCATGGTGCCCATCACCGCGACACCGTAGGCCGACGCGAGCTTCGAAGAGGAGCCGAAGCCGATCACGGCCAAAGTCACCGCGCCGAGCAGGATCCAGTTGACCGCCGGGACGTAGATCTGGCCGATCGCGCGCTCCGAGGTGTGCAGCACCGTCATGCGCGGCAGGCAGCCGAGCTGGATCGCCTGCTGCGTCATCGAATACGCCCCTGATATCGTCGCCTGCGAAGCGATGATCGTCGCCGCAGTGGCGAGCGCCACCATCGGGTAGAGGGCCCACTGGGGGAAGGCGAGGAAGAACGGGTTCTCGATCGCTTTCGGGTCGGCGATCAGCAGCGCGCCCTGGCCGAAGTAGTTGAGCACCAGCGCCGGGGCGACCAGGCTGAACCACGCGATCCGCACCGCGCGCTTGCCGAAGTGGCCCATGTCGGCATAGAGCGCCTCCGCGCCGGTGATCACCAGCAGCACCGAGCCGAGCACCAGCAGCGAGGCGTACCCGTGGCTGGTGATGAACCCGAGCGCGTGGGCCGGGTTCAGCGCGCCGAGGACTGCCGGCACCTTGAGGATGTTCCAGGCGCCCGCCGCGGCGATTGCCGCGAACCACGTGGCGCACACCGGGCCGAACACCGCGCCGACGACGCCGGTGCCGTGGCGCTGGATCAGGAACAGTCCGATCAGGATGCCGGCGGAGATCGGCACCACGTAAGGCTTGAAGGCCGCGGTGCCGACCTCGAGGCCTTCGACCGCCGAGAGCACCGAGATTGCCGGCGTCAGCACCGCGTCGCCGTAGAAGAGCGACGCGCCGAAGAGCCCGATGGCAGCGAGCCCGGCGGCGAGGCGCGGTTTGTCGCGCACCGAGCTGGTGGCGAGCGCGAGCAGCGCCATGATGCCGCCTTCGCCGCGGTTGTCCGCGCGCAGCACGAGCGCGACGTATTTCAGCGAGACGACGATCATCAGCGTCCAGAAGATCGCCGACAGGCCGCCGAGGATGTTCGCCTCGGTGAGCGGGATGCCGTGCGCGGCCGAAAAGGTTTCCTTTACCGCATACAGGGGGCTGGTGCCGATGTCGCCGTAGACGACGCCGAGCGCCAGCAGCGAAAGGGCGGCGGTGGAGTGGGTGGGTGCGGGCGCCGCGGCGCCTGCGAGCGGCATCGCGCTCGATTGGGCAGGAGGGTTCATCGACGCAAGGTAATGCCGAAACGGCCGGCACGGGCGATGCGGGCGCAATTTTTACGGAGTTTTTACGCGGATTCCGGGCTACAGTAGGCGCATGGAAACGAAACCGCTTTCCCCGATGCCGCGCGACGAGGGCTGGAGGGGATACGCGTGGGCCGCGGCCGGCACGGTGGTCTGCACCTTGGCCGGTCTTGCCATGGAGGGGCGGTTCAATCCGGTCAACATCGCGATGGTGTACTTGCTTGCGGTGGTCGTCATCGCGATGCGCTTCAGTCGCGGGGCCGCGATCGCCTCGGCGCTGCTTTGCGTGCTCGCATTCGACTTCACCTTCGTGCCGCCCAAGTGGACTTTCGCGGTCGACGATTTCCAGTACGTGCTCACGTTCGCGATCCTCGTGGTGGTGGCGCTGGTGATCTCGACACTCGCGCGGGATATCCGCGCCCAGGCGCAGCGCCAGGCGGTGCTCGAAACCGAAGCCGGGACCGAGCGCATCCGCAGTGCGCTGCTCGCCTCCATCTCGCACGACCTGCGCACGCCGCTGTCGGTGATGACCGGCATTTCCTCCAGCCTTGCGGAGGCGGGGGACAACGTCGGCCCCGAGGAACGCAGGGCCCTTGCGCAGACGCTCCTCGAACAGTCGCGCACGATCGCCGACCAGGTGGCCAAGGTGCTGCAGATGACCCGCCTCGAATCCGGCGCGATCCGACCCGACCGCGACTGGAATTCGGTGCCCGACCTGGCCGGTGCGGCCCTTGCACGGTTGCGCGAGCGCCTGGCCAGGCATCGCGTGATCACCGATTTCCCGCCGGACCTGCCGTTGGTGCGCGTCGACGCGACGCTGATCGACCAGGTGCTGTCCAACCTGCTGGAGAATGCGGCGCGGCACACGCCGGCCGGCACGCTGGTCCGGTTGCGTGCGCAAGTGGACGACGGCCGGGTCCTGGTGTCGGTCGAGGACTTCGGTCCCGGCCTCGCGCCGGAGGAATTCGAGCGGGTATTCGCGAAATTCCATCGCGGGCGCAACGAAGGCGAAATCGCCGGGCTGGGCCTGGGCTTGTCGATCTGCCGTGCGATCGTCCTGCTGCACGGCGGGCGGATCTGGGCCGAGCAGCTGCCGGGCGGCGGCACTGCGTTCCGGTTTACGCTCCCGCTCGAGCCGGTGCCGGAAGTGCCCGCCGAGCCGGCCGGGGCTCGATGAGCGGCACGCCGCCGGCGAGTCCCCATCCGGTGCTTCTCGTCGTCGAGGACGAGCCCGGCATCCGGCGGTTCCTGCGCTCGTCGCTGACCGCGCATGGTTACCGCGTGGTCGAGTCGGACACCGGCGAACGCGGCGCGACCGACGCCGGCACGCACAAGCCGGACCTGGTGATCGTCGACCTCGCGCTGCCGGGCATCGACGGCATCGAGGTGATCCGCCGCATCCGGAAGTGGTCGGCCATCCCGATCATCGTGCTGTCGGCACGCGTGCAGGAGCACTCCAAGATCGAGGCGCTGGACGCCGGCGCCGACGACTACGTGACCAAGCCCTTCGGGATCGGCGAGCTGCTCGCGCGCGTGCGCGTCGCGCTCAGGCGCGCGTCGCGCCCGCCGACCGGCGAGATCCTCAGGCTCGGCCCCTCACTGGTGGATTTCGGCAAGCGCACCGCCACCCGCGACGGCCAGCCGGTCCACCTGACGCCGGTCGAGTTCAAGCTGCTGGCCTGCCTGGCGAAGAGCCTCGGGCTGGTGGTCACGCACCGCCAGCTGCTGACCGAGGTTTGGGGGCCGTCGCACGCGAAGGACACGCACTACCTGCGCATCTACATCCGCCAGCTGCGCGAAAAACTCGAGGCCGACGCGGTGCAACCCGCCTACCTGCTGACCGAAACCGGGATCGGTTACCGGCTGCTGGCCGACGAGGAGGACTAGCGGCTACTTCGAGTTGGCGGAAGCAGGCCTCGCGCGATTTTGCGCGTTTACCTGTGCGCGGTTCCGCGCGTAGTAGCTGAGCACCTTCGGCACGTATTCGATCGTTTCCTGGAACGGCGGAATGCGCCTGCCGTACCGGAGGACCGCCTCTTCACCCGCGTTGTAGGCCGCGAGCACCAGCCTGAGGTCATTGCCGAACATTGATTGCAGGTCGCGCAGATAGCGCGTGCCGCCGTGGATATTCTGCGCAGGGTCGAAAGTGTTCTTCACGCCGTAACGCTGTGCGGTGCCGGGCATCAACTGCATGAGGCCGGCCGCACCCGCGTGCGACCGCGCCAACGGGTTGAAACCCGACTCGACCGCGATGACGGCGCGGATCAGCGCCGGGTCGACCTGGTTTGCAGTTGCGGCGGCGTCGATGTGGTGGTCGTAGGTCGACGGCGGCGGCAGCGGTGCCTGCACCGCACCCGGATGCCGCAGCCAGCCCATCGCGACCTGGGTGCGCGCCTGGTGCCGCGCTTCGCGTTGCGCCTGGCGCAGCGCCTGTGCGCGCATGTGCGGATCGCGCCACGCGTTCGGGTGAATCTGGACGCGGTTGGTGGACGAGTAGAGCCGGTAGCCGCGGTCCATGGGGGGCACATCCGAATACAGGACACGCACGCGGTCGCCTTCGACCTTGCCGTAGACGGCTGCGTGCGCGGCACCGCCGCTGACTAGAAGCGCCGCACAAGCCACCAGGTACCCGAATCGAAACAAGGACATTCGTTGGGCCAGCCGGGAAAGGCCGTGAGTTTACCCCACCCGGCTGCTATGATCGACCGTGCCTACAGCCTGAACCCCGACCATGACCGAACCCCTCGAAGTCGAAGTCTTCTCCGACTACGTCTGACCCTGGTGCTACCTCAGTACCGTGCGTATTGAGAAACTGAAGCGCGAACACGGCGTGCGGATCAAGTGGGTGCATTTCCCGCTGCATCCCGACACGCCGACGGAAGGGCGCAGCCTCGCGGACCTCTTTGCAGGACGCGGCTACGACATCCCGAAGATGCAGGCCCAGATGCGCGCGCGCATGGAGGCCGAAGGGCTGCCGTACGGCAACCGCACGCACACTTACAACAGCCGCCTCGCGCAGGAACTCGGCGCGTGGGCCGACACCCAGCCCGGCGGCGAGGCGATCCACGATGCGCTCTTTCGCGCTTATTTCGTCGACGGCAAGAACATCGGCGATGCGCAGGTGCTGGCCGGGATCGCGGAGGCTGTCGGCCTCGACCGCAAGGCGGCGCTCGAGGTGCTCGAAAAGCGCACCTTCAAGGACGCCGTCGATGCCGACTGGGAGAAGTCGCGCCAGTACGGCGTGACCGGCGTGCCGACGTTCGTGGCCGCGATGCGCGGCGTCATCGGCGCCCAGCCCTACGAGGCGCTGGTCGAGCTGGTAAACCAGGCGCGGGGCTGAATTCCGGAGATTATTTTTCGGAGAAGCGCGCGGCGCCTGGCTCTCCGGTCAGTTCGTATTACAGGTCTGGGATAATCCTCAGCGCGCAACTGACCTGACTGCCAAAGCACGAACTCTTGTCGCACGGCACATGCAGGCGGCGCCGTCCGATCGGTTCAACGAGCGAGCAGGTTCAGCTCCTTAAGCACGGGAATGGCGGCTGCAGAAGCCTTCGCGATGTTTTCGTCGGCAATCTCGGGCGGGATATATCCCGCCTTGATACCGATTTCCTGAAAGCCCTTCAGGAAATCCGGGTCTTCGGTAGCTCGCTTGAAGCCGTCGTGCAGCATCCGCGCGCGATCGGCCGGAGTGCCTTGCCGGATCATGACGAGGACCTGGGGGCTGAAAACGTCCAAGCCGGGAAATCCCTTTTCACGGGCAGTCGGCAGGTTCGGCAACTCGGCCGGGCGACGATCGGTGAAGGTCAGCAGCGGCCGCACGGAGCCTGCGCGGGCGTGTGCAAGGACACCCGCGACATCGACGATGGCGGTCGGCAGATGGCCGCCGAGGACCGCATTGATGTAGTCACCGCTGCCCTTGAACGGGACATCCGTCGCATCCACGCCGGCCGCCCTGAAAAAGAGCAGACCCTGGAGATGGATCGACGTGCCGACGCCGGAGTGCCCGAATTTGATCACCCCGGGATTCTTTTTCCCGTAGGCAATCAGTTCCTCGATGGTGGAGTAGGGCGCGTCCGACTTCGAAAAGAGCAGCTGCCGGAACTCGGCGTACCCCATCAGCGTCTTCAGATCGTTCACGTCGAAAGCCGGTTTCTGCTGGTGAACGACCAGGGACTTGTACGAACTCGTCATCAACGCGACCGACAGGCCGTCCTGGGGCGATCTTGCGAGCTCGCCCATTGCAAGGGCGCCGGCGGCGCCCGGGAGGTTGGTGACCACGATCTGCTGCTTGAGGTATTTCGACGCCACCCCCGAGAGCGTACGCGCACTAAGGTCGGTCAAGGACCCGGCGGAAAACCCGACGAGGAAGCGGATGGGCTTTTCGGGGTACTGCGCTTGCGCTGTGGTGGCAAGGAGCAGCAATGCGAAGCAGGCGGCGCGCATCGGAAGGGTCATCGTATCTCTCCTGATTGGATCCAGTATGAATGCGAACGCGAGGGCCGCGAGGCCTTGTTTCGCATGCGCTCCCGGATCGCTGTCGAATAGAAGGGGGCCGACTTTAGCAGCGCCGTCAAAGAAGTCCCAAGAGGGGATTCGCATTCCAGAATGCAAAAGAGGGCGTGAGTGTCCGTCGATCATGCGTTAGAGTCGTCGCATGTTCCGGAGCGTTTCGTGACACACCCGCTGAGCTGGAAGGTAAAGGTAGGGTTGGCCGTGGTCAGCAGCTCGACCGTCAACGAAGGTCGGCTCCCGCGGGTCGTGCCGTCGGACATCGGCTTCTTCACGAGCCGCATGCTGATGGCCACACACGGCGTCGAAGCCCTCAAAGTCATGGAGGCGAATGCGCGCCGGGCATTCGAAGAACTGGCGACGATTCCCGTCGACGCGATCGCTTATTGCTGCACCGTAAGCGGCGCGTTGCGAGGCTTGTCTGCAGACCGGAAATTCTGCGAATCGATGTCGGCGGAATTCGCCATTCCCGTTACGTCCACCATGCTGGCGGTTACCGAAGCCCTTTGTGCGTTGCGGTTGCAGAGGATCGTGGTGACGAGCCCGTACGTCGAGGGTCATCACGAACCGGAGCGCGCGTATTTTCGGCAGGCGGGAATCGAGCCGATTGCAATGCACGGGATGGGCATCAGCGACGGCCGGGAGTTCGCAAGAGTGACGCCTGAGGAAATCATGCGGTTTTCCCTGGAAAAGTGGGATCCGCAGGCCGACGGGCTGTTCATCAGCTGCATGAATTTCGACGCTTTGCCGGTGGTGGATGAGCTCGAGCGCAGAATCGGCAAGCCGGTCGTGACGTCCCATTCCGCAACCCTGTGGCGCGTGCTCGGGTTGGCGGGATTCCCCGGCCCCATTCCCGGGCTTGGCCGATTGTTGAGCTGAAGTAATGGGCGAATCGCTGCATTTCGTCGACTCGAACGCTCATGTCGCCGCGCCGGTCGAGGCAAGGAGCCGGTACCCGCTGAGGCCGCTTCCCGGCACGGAACACGAATGGACGGAGTCGCAGGCCGTGACGCCGGAAGAGCTCGTCGCATGCATGGACGATGCAGGCATCCACCAGGCGTACCTGATGTCGCAGATGTTTCATGGATTCGATTGCAGCTACTGTGCCGATGCGGTCAGCCGCTTTCCGGATCGATTCGTCGGGGTGGCCAATGTGGACATCTTCGGTCCCGATGCGATTGCCCAGGTCGACCACTGGATCCTTTCGCGAGGCATGCACGGCCTGCGATTCTGGCCCGGCGGAAGAGGCGTCGCGACGTGGGTGGACGATCCCAGGTACTTCCCGGTCTGGGAGAGGGTGCGCGAGCTCGGCGTTCCGTCCAATGCACACACGACCCGCCCGCCGGCACTGCCGGCGACGCGGCGTTTCCTCGATCGATTTGGCGGAATCCCTTTCACCATCAATGCGCTGGGACATGTCCCGTACTTGGAGGGCCCGGATACCGCCGACGCGGGCAATCTGCTGGCATTGGCCGCCTATCCTCGCGTCTACGTGAATTTTTCGATCGAGTTCCTTGAAGCGACCGGGCAGTCGCCTGCGGCGCGGGAGTTCCTGAACGCGCTGGTCGAGTCGTTCGGCGCGCGCCGGCTTCTCTGGTCGAATTTCTACCCGGGACTTCGGAAACGCCCGTTCCGGGAAGCGAAGGACATCCTCCTCAGGGTTCTCTCGGCATTTGCCCCGGACGATCGAAAATGGATCGCTGGCGAGGCGGCACGGGAACTCTATCCGGCGCTCGGGCGCGCATCTTCTCATTCATAAACCGGCAGCGGGCCTCCAGATGCTTTCCGAAACCGACAACGACTTCATCACTCGCGTGGGTCGAGGAAGGCCCATGGGAGACCTCATGCGGCGATTCTGGATCCCGGTCGCCGCGTCTTTCGAACTTACGCCGGACGGCGCGCCCCTGCGCGTTCGGGTGCTTGGCGAGGACCTGATAGCGTTCCGCGACACGAACGGGCGCGTCGGCGTTCTCGGCGCGTTGTGTCCCCACCGTGGTGCGCCGCTGTTCTTCGGCAGGAACGAAGAGGACGGGCTGCGGTGCGTGTATCACGGCTGGAAGTTCGATGTCGACGGAAAGTGCGTGGAGATGCCCAACGAAGCTCCGGAAGGCGACTTCAAGCACAAGGTGAGGCATCTTTGCTACCCGTGCCGGGAGCGGGGCGGGATCGTCTTCGCGTACATGGCGGGGGACGGACCGCCGCCGCCGTTGCCGGGCTTCGAGTTCCTCGCCGTGCCCGAAACGCACTCGATGGTCATGAAACGCTACCAGGAAGCCAATTGGCTGCAGTTCCTCGAAGGCGACATCGATTCGAGCCACGGCCTGTTCCTGCACAGCGCGATGACTCCGGAAAACCGGTCGGCGGTCTACGCTCCGCAGGACCGCAAGAGCCCGCCCGCGTTCGAGGTGGTGGACACCGACTATGGCGTCATGATCGCGGCGCGGCGGGATCGAGGCGATGGCAAGCAGTACTGGCGTATCAACCAGTTTCTGATGCCGTTCTGGACCATGCCGCCTTCGATCGCAGGTGCCGACGCCGCGTACGTGGTCCAAGCCTGGGTTCCCATCGATGACGAGAACTGCATGCGGTATCGGATCGAATGGCACCCGACCCGGCCGCTGAACGAGAAGGAGCGGCGGCATTTCGAAGTCTTCCAGGTGCAGGACGAGTTCGGCCGCGAGAACCCGGCAAGGCCCGGTTCGCAATGGCTTTCGCGGATGAACAAGGGTAACGACTACGAAATCGACCGCGACCGGCAAAAGCGCTGGAACTACACCGGCATGGGCGACAGCGCCGTATTGCAGGACCTCGCGGTCCAGGAAGGCATGGGCCCGATTGCGAATCGCACGGCAGAGCACTTGGGGCCCAGCGACCTGGGCATCATCAAGGCGCGTCGCCGATTGCTGGCTTCGGCCAAGGCGCTGCGCGACCAGGGCACGGAGCCGCAGGAAGCTTCGCATCCCGAGGTATTCATGGTGCGGGCCGGCACGGCCCTGCTTCCGCCCGGCGCCGACTGGCTGGAGGAAATGCGCAGGGTGTACGTCGCGGTACCGGGCGTCAACGTCCCGAAGCCGTAGCTCCCACCGTGTCTGCGCCTGTCATTCGAATAGGCGTCCGCTCCTACGACCGGACGTCACCGCTGCTCGAACGGCGGGTGACGCACCCCGGCTTCGATCTCAGGTTCGAGGAACTGCCCGGAGGCAGCCGGGTCATGGGGCACGGCGAGCGATTTCTGGACGACGGGTACTTCGATGTCATCGAATTCTGCTTCATGCCGTTCGTTTCGGCATTCGACCGCGGCGATCCTATCGTGGGCATTCCGATCTTTCCGAGGCGAACGTTCACGCACTCCGGGTGGTATGTCCGCGAAGGGGCGGGCATCCAGTCCGCGCAGGATCTCGCGGGGCGCCGCGTGGGGGCACACAGCTATCAGACGGCCTATTCGGTCCTCGCGCGTGCAGACCTGGAGAAGTTTCATGGCGTCGATTGGCGGGCGATGACCTGGGTGATTCCGGAGGATGCGGCAGTTCCGGTCGCTGCCGCCCTGCCTCCCCCGGGGCTACGGATCGAGCACGTCAAGGATCTCGGCCAGGTCGTCGCTGCACTCGAGGCTGGGAACATCGACGCGCTCTTCGTGCCCTTTCCGCGCGCGCTGCGCATGGAAGGGCGGCCCGGCATCCGCGCGCTGTTCCCGGCGCAGCAAGACGAAGAGGCGCGCTATTTCAAGGCCCTCGGATTCGTGCCGATCATTCACGCAATGGCGACGAAGCGAAGGTTGGTGGACGCACATCCCTCCCTCCCGAGGGCGATCTTCGACGTGTTCGTCGAAGCGCAGAGAATTGCGTGGCAGCGCTGGGAGGACCCGGCCTGGGCCATGCTCCTTGGTGCCGCCAGGGTGTTGTCCAGCGAAGAGCAGACGTACGGCGAAGAGGCCTGGAGGCACGGACGGGCGCGCAACCGAGCGGCGCTCGATCACCTTCTATCGGCGACCGTGGACCATGGGATTACGCGGAGACTGTTGACGGCAGAAGAACTTTTTCTTCCGATCGACGCGGGTTGAACGGGACTTCTGCTTGTCCGGGCCGCTGCACCGATTCCGGGCTGGGCAGAATTTGACGAGTAGCCATGGAACGAACGCAAAGTGCTACGGCTACGGCGCATCGCGGCCGTGATTCAGGGAAACTCTAAATTCCAGGAGATTTATTTCCGGAGAATCGCGCGGCGCCTTGCTATTCGGCCAGTTGGTATTACAGAAACGGAATACATTAATTCTCGCTTAAGTCGCGGAGTCAGCCGTGCGACAGCGGCGGGTAACAATTAGTAACAGCCGGATTGGCCCCTGCGCCTTACATTGCGCACCCGTGGTGCCGTGCATCGCGGAACCTTTCTCATTCTGTTTACCGGTACCCGATGCATTCGATTGCAAGTGCGAGACTGCCAGTGCGCTTCACCATCAACGCGACGCTCGTCGCAGGTATTTGCCTTGTCGCCGGTTGTGCCGGCGTAGCTCCCCGGAACGACTCGTTCCCGGAAACCCGCAACGACACGGCCCGCGAATGCGCCGCATGGTTGAGCAGGGCCGAGCAGTTGATCGCCGAGAACGGTGTTCGCGATGCCGGTGCCTACCCGGTGCCGGGATTCCCGTATCTGCGCGTGGACCGGCTCAGCGCTTCGTTGCGCGACAAGGCAAGGCAAAGTCCCGCGGCGTTCGATGCGTGGGCCACCCGGTTGATGCGCATCGAATCCGACGCGCGTGCCGTCGAGCTGGCGAACCTGCCGGCCGCCGCGCGCGCAGCGCTTGGCGCAAATTCCCTCGACAACGCGAACCGGTGCCTGGTGGAAGTCGCGCGCGACGATCTCTCGTCCCCTGCGCGCCGCGAGGCGCTGATCGCGGCGGCCACGGTCCCGGACAACTACGACGAGACGATCCGCTCGAGCGGGATCTATGCGGCCGCGCGCATCCCGTTCTCCAAGGGCGTCGAAGGCTGGCAGGCCGAGGCGGCCGAGATGTTCCGCAAGACGGCCGTAGGCAAGGCGCACGGCGCGAACCTGGTGCGATACGCGCCGTGGAATGCCGCCGTGCCACCGGACACCGTGCGTAAGATCCTCTCCGGCACGCCCGTCGACGTGCTGGGCGTGCCGATGCTCGGGCCGAACGAAACGAACGCCTTGTTCGCGGCTTACGCGCCCTATATCGAAGTCGAGACGAACGGCGCGTTCGACCGAGTCGGCGCGCTCGGGTGGGGCGCAAAGCCTGCCGTCGAAGTCGATCCCGCGAAGCCGGTGATCTATCGGCGACTGGCCTACACGCAAAATCGTGGCAAGGTGCTGTTGCAACTCGTCTATACCGCGTGGTTTACCGAGCGGCCGGCGAGCGGGGCGTTCGACCTGCTCTCAGGCAAGCTGGATGGACTGGTGTTCCGTGTGACGCTCGACGAAACCGGCCGGCCGCTGGTCTACGACACGATCCACCCGTGTGGCTGCTATCACATGTTCCTGCCGACGGCGCTCGTCAAAGCCCTGCCCGCGCCGGATCCGGACGACGAGTGGGCGCTGATACCGGCGACTGTGCCGGCGACCGGGCCGGGCGAGCGCGTCGTGATCCGCCTCGCTTCGGGCAGCCATCACCTGGTCGGCATCCGCCCCGTGGGCACGAGCGTGCCCGCGGGTGCGCCGTATGTGTTTGCCGAAGACGATAGCCTGCGCCGATTGCCGATGCGCGACGGGACCACGCGCAGCGCATTCGGCCCCGATGGCCTGATCGCGGGAAGCGAGCGCCTCGAGCGCGCCTTCTTCTGGCCGATGGGCATCGAGAGCCCCGGCACGATGCGCCAGTGGGGCCGCCACCCGACGGCCTTCCTCGGCCGGCGCCATTTCGACGACGCAGACCTGATTGAAAAGCGATTCGCCCCTGCGCAGTAAGTCGAACGGCGCCGCCGTGAATTCGCAGAACATTCCGCTGGTGCGCGCCGAAGGGCTGCGCAAATGGTTCGACGGCGGCGAGATCCGCGCGCTTGACGAGGCCAGCTTCTCGATTGCGCCGGGCGAGTTCGTCGCGCTGATGGGCCCGAGCGGCAGCGGCAAGTCGACGCTGCTGCAGATGATCGGCGCGCTCGACCGGCCCGACGGCGGGAGCCTCGCTTACCGAGGCGCCGATTACGCCGGCATGCCGGACCTCGCTGCGTTCCGGGCGAGGAAGCTGGGGTTCGTGTTCCAGTCGTTCCACCTGCTGCCGACGCTGACCGCGGCCGAGAACGTCCAGATCCCGATGTTCGAAATGCCCTGGGGCCTGGAGGAGAGGAAGTCTCGGGCGAATGCGCTGCTCGAAGCGGTGGACATGGGCAAGCGCGCAAGCAAGCGCCCGGCGCAGCTTTCCGGCGGCGAGCGCCAGCGCGTTGCGATTGCGCGGGCGCTGGCCAACGAGCCCGAGCTGATCCTTGCCGACGAACCGACCGGCAGCCTCGACAGCGCGAACGCGGCGCATGTGCTCGACCTGCTGTGCTCGCTGCACGATTCGCATGGCGTCACCGTGCTGGTCGTGACGCACGACCCGGACGTGGCGGCGCGCGCAGGGCGGGTCGCCCGGATGCGCGACGGGCGAGTCGTCGCCCAGCGTGCGGCGGCGCCATGACCTTCTGGCAATTCGCGCTCGGGAATCTCTGGCGACGGCCGGCGCGCTCGATGCTCACGCTCACGGCCATCGCGATCGGCGTGGCGGCGATCGTTACGCTGACGAGCATAGCGTGGGGGTTCGAGGCGAGCTGGCAACGCGCGAACGATCTGCGCGGCACCGACCTGATCGTCACGCGCCTGGCGAGCGTGAATACGCTTCCGGCGCCTTTCGCCGGCTCGCAAGCGCAGGCTGCGCTTGCCGCACTTCCGCATGTCGCGCAGGTGGCCGGCCTGTTGAGCGAGCTGCTCAGCGTCGAGAACGCGCCGCCGATGTTCGTCTTCGGCTGGCAGCACCGCAGCTTCCTGTGGGAGCACCTTGCGTTGCGCGAAGGCCGCTTCCCGGCCGACGACGGCGAAGAGGCGGTGCTGCTCGGCTCGCTGGCGGCGGAAATCCTGCAAAAGAAGGCCGGCGACTTCGTGCACATCGAGTCGGCCCGCTACAAGGTGGTGGGCGTGTTTGAGAGCCAGGCGCTGGTGGAGAGCGGGGCGGTGGTCATGACGCTCGCGCAGATGCAGCGGCTCGCCGAAAGGCCCGGCAAGGTCAACATCCTCAACATCAAGCTGGACGGTTCGGCGACCAGCGAGGACGCGCGCAGGATCCGCGAGACCGTGCACGGCTCGATGCCCGGCTTTACCGCGATCACTTCCGGCCAGCTGGTGCAGGAGAACCCGGTGGTGCGGATCGCCAAGGCGATGAGCGCGGCCACGATCCTGGTCGCCGGGATCGTCGGTGCGCTCGGCGTGTTCAACACGATGCTGATGAGCGTGAACGAGAGGACAGGCGAGGTCGGCGTGCTGCTTGCGCTCGGCTGGCGCCGCGGCCGCGTGATGCGGCTGTTCCTGCTCGAGGCGATGGTGGTGTCAGTCATGGGTGGGATCCTCGGCGTCGTGCTTGGCGCGGGCGGGGTCCTGGTCCTCGAGCACATGGCGCTGTTGCGCGGCAAGATCGACGGCGTGATCACGCCCGGGCTGGTGCTCGGCGCGCTCGGGTTGTCGATCCTCCTTGGCGCGCTCGGCGGGTTGTACCCGGCCTTCCGTGCATCACGCATGCAGCCCCACGCGGCGCTGAGGCACGAATGAGGCCGCTAGTCCTGGCCGTCGCGGTCCTGCTGGCGCACGTGATCGGCGCCCAGGATGTGCGCGCCTCGGATGCGCGTTCGGCGAAGATCGTCGCGGCTGAAGTCGACGAGGCGTTGCGCGCCAGCGGCTACCGGCTGCGCGCGGTCGTGTCGCGCGAAGGCGAAACGCCGCAAGCCTCTCTGAAGATCACGCTGCTCGGGCAACGCGAGGAGGGCAGGCAGCGGCTGATGGTTCAAGCGGTCGCACCGGACGCGGTCCGAGGGCAGGCCGTGCTGATGGAGATCGGCGCCGGCGGCGTGTTGCGTACCACCGGTCGTGACGCAAAGGGCGGGCGCGGGATGCGTCCTGCAAATCCGTTCGATCCTGTCTTCGGGAGCGACCTCGTTCCGTGGGATTTCCTCTCGCTGTGGTGGCGCTGGCCGCACCAGGACAAGGTTCGCGCGGAAACGGTGATGGACTACGAGTGCGAGGTCATTGAATCGTCAGGATCCGGCGGTCCGGTGGTGCGCGTGCGCAGCTGGGTCGCCGCGGCATTGCGCATCCCATTGCGGGTCGAGTTCTATGCGGCCGACGGCACGCGGTTGCGGACAATGCGTGTGTTGCGCCTCGCGCGCCGCACGAATGGCGGCACGGCCGCACGGGTGGTGAGCCTCGAAGCCGCCGGCAAGCCGGCTTCGCGCTTCGAGGTCTACAACGGCGAGGAAGGGCTGGTCCTCGGGCCGGCCGCCTTCTCACCGGCCCGCGTCCTCGAGCCTGCCGAGTCGGAGGGGCCCAAATGACGAATGCACCTGACGACGACGGCCTGCCGCGCTACTGGTGCGCGGGCGAGGCCGTCCAGACTCGCTTCCTGGAAGCCGTCAGCCTGCTCGCGCCCGAAGTCGAGCGATTCGTCGTGAGCGCAGTGGATACCGGCCTGTCGTTGCCCGGCGCCGGCGCCTTCGAAGAGGACTGCCGTGCGTTCATGCGCGAGGAGGAAGGGCACAGCCGCGTGCACGGGCATTTCAATCGGCGCCTTGCAGCGCAGGGTATCGATCCTTCGCAGTCCCTCGCACCGTTGCGCCAGGCGATGACCCTTGCGATGCGCCGGCTGCCGCGCCGCACGATGCTCGCGATGGCCGCGGCTTGCGAGCATTTGTCCGCGGTGCTTTCGCTGACCTATTTGCGCAGTGCTCGCACGTCGCGGTTCTTGCCCCCGCGGATTTCACGGCTGTTCGAATCCCACGCGCGCGACGAGCTCGGGCATCGCGCTGTGGTCTTCGACCTGCTCAAGTCCACGGGGGGCGGAGGGTGGGTAGTACGTGCATTGGCATTGGCGGCAGTTGGCGCGGCGGCGCTCTGGTGTACGCTGCGCGTAACCAACGATCTGCTCAAACACGATACGCCTCGGCAGCGTGTCACCGCGCTGCGCCTCGCCTGGAGGCACGGCACGCTCTGGCCGGGCCTGTTCCTGCGCGGGCTGGCGTCCTTCCTGAAGCCCGGATTCCATCCCTCCCAGCTGCCTGACCGTTGAGAGCGGTCTCAGCGCCGCTCGCGCGAATCCGGCGAGTCGCCCGTCAGCGGTACCGGGACGACGAACCCGACGCAGGCGTTGAGTGCAAGCGCGGCAAGCAGGGCGGCCGCAACCACTTTCAGGTGCTTCATGGCTTTTTGTCCCATTCGGGTTGGCGCAACGTGCGCACCGGACCAAGATAGCCGCCTGCTCGCCGGTTTTCAGTGCGACAGCGCACTGACGGCAGGGCGTGGTTCCCGGGGCCGATCGCGCATCCGTGCCGAGAGCGCGGAATTGCGGGCTTCGAGGAAGGCTGCAAGCCGGGCCGGGTAATCCGCCGGCGCGGCCTCCTGCACCGACTTGCGCTGCGCGAGTGCTTCGCGCCAGGCGCGCACCCTGGGCGTGCGATCGAACACATGGAAGTCGGCGATCGTGTCGAAGACATCGAAATAACGGAACACCGGCCCAAACACCGCGTCGACGATCGAGAACTTCGCGCCCGCAAACCACGGGCCGTCGCCGAGGTGCTGCTCGATCGTCTCGAACTTCGCCTGAAGATCGTCTCGCTTCGCTTCGAGCGCCTCTGCATCCGGCGCGTTGTAGAAGCCGGCGATGCCGTTGAGCACGGCCGAGCCGAACTCCATCCAGGCCCGGTGCCGCGCGCGCCGCAGCGGATTGGCCGGGTGCAGCGCGGGCGGGGCGGTGTCCTCGAGGTATTCGCAGATCGCGGCCGACTCGAACAGGACTTCCCCGCCGACCTGCAGCAGCGGCACCTTGCCCAGCGGCGAGTTCGCGCCGAACCACGCGGGCTTGTTCGCCAGGTCGACATACTCGCGCTCGAAGGGCACGCGCTTTTCGAGCAGCACGATGGTGGCGCGCTGCACATAAGGGCACAGGTGGTGGCTGACGAGCTTCATCGCCGGCCTCATTCGCCGTAGACGTAGTAAAGGTCGCCGCCCTCGACGCGGGTCGGCACGAACATCAGGCGCGAGTCGGGGGCCGCGGGCCCCTTGGTGCACTGCCCGCTGCACGAGAACTGCGCGCCGTGCCAGCCGCAGGTGAAGGCGCCGTCTTTCAGTTCCAGCGGTCCGCCGAGGTGGGTGCAGTAATTGAGCACGGCGCGCGGCGCGTCGCCTTCCTTGTAGACGAGGGCTTCGCGCCCGAAGAAGTCGATCTTGCGGGCGCCCTGCGCGGGGATTTCGGAGAGTGCGATCAGCTTGGCTTTCATGGAGGCCTCCTGTGGGTTTGCGGGGGTGGAATGTGATTGCAAATGCAACTATATGCGAATCTGGTTGCAAGTGCAACTACATCCGGTTATGCTGCCGGCATGGCTGAACCCGAAGACGTCTCCACCACCTGGAGCCTGTTCCTGCGTACGCACGCGGTCCTCGTCGAGAAGATCGAGGCGCGTCTCAAGGCCGAAGGCCTGCCGCCGCTAGCGTGGTACGACGTGCTCTGGGCGCTCGAATCGGCGCCCGGGCAGCGCCAGCGCATGCACGAGCTCGCGCGCGGCGTGGTGCTCTCGCGCAGCAACCTGACGCGGCTCGTGGACCGGCTGGAGGCGGCGGGACTGGCGCGCCGCGAGGCGAGCGAGGACGACGGCCGCGGTGCCCATGCGGCGATCACCCCCAAGGGGCTGGCGATGCGAAAGCGGATGTGGCCGGTCTATCGGGAGTGCATCCAGGCGCTTTTCAACCAGCGTATCCCGGCCGCCACGCGCGTGGCCATGCAGAGGTCCTTCCGCAGCGTGCTGGAGGACAGGGGCAAGGGCTGACCCCGGCGCGCCGCCGGCCGGATTTCCGGGCGCCGGGCTACTTCGCCTTTTTCTGCGTGCCGGCCGTGCCGTTCTGCTGCGACTGGCGCTCTTCTTCCCATTTCCGGACCAGGGCCGGCGAGCGCAGGCCGGGCGGGCGCTTCTTCTCGGCTTCGATCCATTCGCGCAGGCCGGCTTCGGTCACGCAATCGACGCCGCGGTTGGCCTTGCAGTTCTCGATCGCGCGGGCGCGGATCCCGGCCATTTCGGCGGCGGTCTCCGCACGGGCTACGGAAGCCGCGGGCAGCAACACGGCAGCGAGCAGCATCGCTGCGATCATCGGGTTCGGACCGGGCATGGCGGCCCTCCTAGCGGTTCGTGTAGGCGTACGCGCGGTGCATCAGGCGCTCGCCGCCGCCGTAGTCGGCGGGCGTCGCCGAATGCATCGCCGCACGGTTGTCCCAGAAGACGAGGTCGCCGACCCGCCACCTGTGGCGGTAAACGCGCGCGGCCTGCGTCGCATGGTTGACGAGTTCGACCGCCAGCGCGGCGCTTTGTTCCTCGTCGAGGCCGCTGAAGGTCTTTGCGAGGGTCGGGGTCACGAAGTAATGCCGCCGGCCGGTGACCGGATGCGACTGCACGACCTGGTGGACGCGGTCGGGCCACTTGGCGCGATCCTCGGGGGAAAGCGGCTTGGCGGAACCGGGGTTCTTCGCCAGCAGCGCGTCGTTGTGCTTGTTGAAGCTGTGGACGACCGTCATGCCGGCGATCCGCTCGCGCAGGGCGGCGGGCAGCGTATCGTAGGCCGCATGCATGCTGCAAAAGAGCGTATCGCCGCCGCGCGGGGGGCACTTGACGCAATAGAGCATGGTCACCGCATCGATATGCGAATCGCTCGACGTGTCCGTGTGCCACAGGTCGCCGACCCGGTCGAGGAAGGCGGCAGGCGTGCCGTCCGGATTGCGGGTGTTGCCTACCTTGCCGATCTCCGGCGTGCCCTCGAGGTGGAACTCCTTGCGCTGTGAAATCTTCGGCGCGCCGAAGCGGCGCAGGAAAGCCACCTGCGCAGCGGGTGCGAGGTGCTGACCGCGGATCGCGACCACCGAGTGCTCGTCGTAAAGCGCGCGGATCTCGGCAAACTGCGCGTCGGTCAGCGGCCCGGACAGGTCGACCCCTTCGATCTCGATGCCGAAGTCCGGGTGCAGCCTGCGGGTGCGGTAGTACATGACTGTTCCTGCGGCGGGTATGGGGCGGATTGTGCCACCGGCGTGCCCTGGACGGAGTCGTGCGCCCGATGGGGCCCTGCGGGCAATGGAACCCATCGCCAAATGGGATTCCTCGCTTAATGAATCCCTGCAGATCTCATGAGTTTGAGAGGGCGTTAGTTGATTGCGCGGCCGCGCAATCACGCAGCCCTCTCAAACTCATGAGACCCGGGAAGGGCGGCAACCGCGCAGGCGGCATTGACGGGTAAACTATGGTTTAGCCCCTTCCACTGCCAAGGCGCCATGAACGCTCCGATCCCCATCCTCCCCTCCGTCTGCCCGCACGACTGCACCAGCACCTGCGCGCTCGAAGTCGAGATCAGGGACGCGAAGACCATCGGCCGGGTGCGCGGGTCGATGCGAAACACCTACACCAACGGCGTGATCTGCGAGAAGGTCGCGCGTTACGCCGAGCGCGTGCATCACCCGGACCGCCTGCAATACCCGATGAAACGCATCGGGCCCAAGGGTGCGAAATCGGGCTTGGGCAACTTCGCACGCATTTCGTGGGAAGAGGCACTCGACACGGTCGCCGAGCAGTTCCGGAAAAAGGCGGCGTTGCACGGCAACGAAACCGTCTGGCCGTACTACTACGCCGGCACGATGGGCCTGGTGCAGCGCGACGGCATCAACCTGCTGCGTCACCAGATGAAGTATTCGCGCTGGTTCTCGACCATCTGCGTTGCGTTGTCGGATACCGGCTGGGCTGCCGGCACCGGCTTCAAGCGCGGCGTCGACATGCGCGAAGTCGACGAGCATTCGGACGTGGTCGTCATCTGGGGCGGCAACCCGGTGAACACCCAGGTCAACGTGATGACCCACGCGATGACCGCGAAGAAACGCGGCGCAAAACTGGTCGTCGTCGATCCCTACCGCACCGGCACCGCGGCGCAAGCCGACATGCACGTGGCCCCGAAGCCCGGCACCGACGGCGCGCTCGCCTGCGCGGTGATGCACGTGCTGTTCAAGGAAGGCATGGCCGACTGGGATTACCTGCGCAAGTACACCGATGCGCCGGACGAACTTGCCGCGCACGTCGCGACCCGCTCGCCTGAGTGGGCGTCGAAGATCACCGGATTGAGGCCGGAGGAGATCGTCGCGTTTGCGCGGCTCTACGGCAGCACGAAGAAGGCCTACATCCGCTGCCATCACGGGTTCTCGCGTTCGCGCAACGGCGCGGCCAACATGCATGCGGTCACCTGCCTGCCGGCGGTGACCGGCGCATGGCAGGTGCTCGGCGGGGGCGCCTTGTACGGCCACACCGGCATGTACCCGATCAACAAGAACCTGATCGACGGTGCCGACCTGATCGACCGCTCGGTGCGCGATCTCGACCAGTCGCGCCTCGGGCCGATCCTGACCGGCGATGCCGAAGCACTCAAGAACGGGCCGCCGGTGACCGCGATCATCGTGCAGAACACCAACCCGGCGATGGTCTGCCCGGAACTGAACCTGGTGCACAAGGGCCTTGCGCGCGAGGATCTCTTCACCTGCGTGCACGAGCAGTTCCTGACCGAGACGGCGGCTTTTGCCGACATCGTGCTGCCGGCGACGACCTTCCTCGAGCATGACGACATGTACACGGCCAGCGGCCACACCTATTTCCAGGTGACGAAGAAGGTGATCGAGCCCTATGCCGAGTGCCGCGAGAACCACTATGTGATCTCCCAGCTCGCCAAGCGGCTCGGGGCGAAGCATCGCGCCTACGACATGAGCGCCTGGGAAATCATGGACGAGTCGCTGAAAGCCTCGGGCATGTGGGACGCGCAGAAGAATTTCGAGGCCGGCGGGCAGGATTTCGCGCTGCCTTTCGAGCGTGCGCATTTCCTCGACGGGTTCGAGACGCCGGACCGCAAGTTCCACTTCAAGCCCGACTGGAAGCGCTTCGGCGGGCGCTGGCAGGAGATGCCGGTGCTGCCCGACCACCTCGACGTGATCGACAATGCCAGCGCCGAAAAGCCGTATCGCCTGATCGCCGCGCCGGCGCGCACTTTCCTGAATTCCACGTTCACCGAGACGCCGGGGTCGCTTGCGCGCGAGAAGCGGCCGACCGCGCGGCTCCATCCGGAAGACTGCGGTGCGCTCGGCGTCGGGGAGGGCGATCGCGTCAGGCTCGGCAACGAGCGCGGCGAGGTCATCGTCCATGTGATGCCGCAGACCGGCCAGCAGCGCGGCGTGGTGGTGGTCGAAGGCATCTGGCCGAACAAGCATTTCGAGAACGGCCTGGGCATCAACTCGGTCACCAGCAGCCAGCCCGGCTGGCCGAACGGCGGCGCGGTGTTCCACGACACCGCGGTGTGGATCAGGCCGGCCTAGCGGTCCGGCCGGGACCGGGTCGGCCTCGATGACCGGCAAGCCGCTGCGGATCCTGCTTTCGGCGCAGGCGCGCGATTTGTGCGGGGAGGGGGTTCGGCGCCTGCTTGGCGATCGCCCGGTGGAATTCGTTGTTTCCGAAACGGCCGGTGTCGCGCCCGATGTCGACATCGGTCTGGTGACGCGGGACGTGATCGGGGCTTCGGCCCGCAACCGGGACACCGAAGCGACCAAGCTGTTCTTCGACCAGTTGCGCGCGTCGCCGAACCTTGAATGGGTGCAGGTCAATGCCGCCGGGGCCGACCGCCCGATCTATGGCGAATTGCGCCGCCGCGGCGTGCAGGTCACGTCGGCCGCCGGTGCGAATGCGGCTGTCGTCGCACAGACCGCGCTGGCCGGATTCCTCGCGATCGCCCGAGCCTTTCCGCGAATGATGGCCGCGCAGCGCGAAAGGCAGTGGAAGCCGCTGGTCGTGACCGGCCTGCCGCGGGACCTGCAGGGGCAGTGTGCGGTCGTCGTCGGGTGGGGCGCGATCGGCCGGGAACTGGGCCGGATGCTCAAGGCCGTCGGGCTGGAGGTTGTCGTGGTGCGTCATTCGCAGCTGCCCGCCACGGACACGTCTGCGGGCGACGCATTCGAGACCGTGACCTTCGCGTCACTTCACTCGGTATTGCCGCGCGCCGATTGGGTCTTTGTCGTCTGCAAGCTCAGCGACAGCACACGCGGGCTGATGAACGCGCAGGTGTTTGCCGCGATGCCCCGCGGCTCGTACTTCGTCAACGTGGCGCGCGGTGAAGTGGTCGTCGAGCCCGACCTGGTCGAGGCGCTGCGCTCGGGGCACCTGGCCGGGGCCTACCTCGACGTATTCGCCCACGAGCCGCTGGACCCCGAGTCCCCGCTGTGGGGGTTCGAAAACGTGATCGTCACGCCGCACAGCGCCGGGCAGTCGGACGGCATCTATGCGCGCGTGATCGGGATCTTCCTCGAGAACCTCGCCCTCTGGCTCGCCGGCAAGCCCCTGCGGAACGCCGTCCCATGACGGCGCGGTTCATTTAATATCGTCGCTCATTCTCGTCGCTCAACCCGGAGGACCGCCATGTCGGCCAACGACCAGTTCACCGTCAAGTCATTGCAGGGCAGGGTCAGCGATGCGGAGTGGAATGCCCGCGTCGACCTCGCCGCGTGCTATCGCCTGATCGACCATTTCGGCATGTCCGACATCGGCGCGAACCACATCTCGCTGCGCGTGCCCGGCGAGCCCGGCGCTTTCCTGATCAACGCCTACGGGATGATGTACGAGGAGATCACTGCGTCGAGTCTGGTAAAGATCGATCACGACGGCAAGGTACTCGGCAAGCCGGAGTTCGGCGGCGGCCTCGACTATGGCGTCAACGTCGCGGGCTTCGTGATCCACGGCGCGATCCATGAGGCCAAACCCGAGATCGATTGCGTGATCCACACCCACACCTGGCCCGGCATGGCGGTGTCCGCGCTGAAGGAGGGCCTCCTGCCGCTCGCGCAGACTTCGATGCGCTTCCTGAAGATCGCCTATCACGACTACCAGGGCGTCGCGCTGAACCTCGAGGAGCGCGCCTCGCTGGTGGCCGACCTCGGCGACAACAATGCAATGATCATGCGCAACCACGGCCTGCTCACCGTCGGGCGCACGGTCGGCGAGGCGTTCAATGCAATGCATCGCCTCGAGCTCTCGTGCAAGCTGCAGATCGCCGCGTTGTCGATGGGCCGCGAGCTGAACCCGGTGCCCCAGGACGTGCTGGAGAAGACCTACATGAACTACCAGCCGCAGGTGCGCCGCCCGTTCGGCGTCATGGAGTGGCCGGCCATGCTGCGGATGCTGGACCGGCGGGACCCGAGTTACAAGAGTTGAGGTATCGGTGGTGGAAGGTCATGGTCTTGTCACTATGCGATATCTTGTGTTTGCGCGACGCGCAAACGCCCCGTTATGAGAGTTGAGGTATCGGTGGTGGAAGTCCATGGTCTCGTCACTTTGCGATTTCTTGTGTTTGCACAACGCGCAAACACAAGAAATCGCAAAGTGACGAGATTGGTTTTTTCAAATCAATGCATGGCGCTGCAATGAAGTTCGACCGATCCACTGAAGACTTCGGCAACATCGTCCACCTCGAGCACGTCAACGTGACGCAGCCCGACCAGCGGCTCGCGACGCTGTTCTACGTGGCGGGGCTCGGCGGCACACGCGACCCCTACCTGATGGTCGGCACCGAAAACATGTGGGTGAACTTCGGTCGCAGCCAGATGCACCTGCCGACGCGCGAGGCGCAGCGGTTGCGCGGCACGATAGGGCTGGTGGTGCCCGACCTCGAACTGTTGAAAAAGCGCCTCACGAGGGTGGCGCGAGGGCTGGCGGGGACTTCGTTTTCATTCGAAGACCGCGGCGACCACGTGACGGCTACCTGCCCCTGGGGAAACCGCTTTCGATGCCATGCACCGTCGCCGCAGTACGGCGATACCGAGCTTGGCATGCCGTATGTCGAATTCGACGTGCCGTCCGGGAGCGCGGAAGGCATAGCCCGCTTCTATTCGGAGATCATCGGGGCGCCGGCCGAAGTGAAGGGCGCAGGGGGCGTGCCCACCGCTTCGGTGGTCGCCGGCCGCGACCAGCGCCTGCTGTTTCGCGAGACCGGCGAGGCCCTGCCGGCCTACGACGGTCACCATTTCCAGGTCTATATCGCCGACTTCTCCGGCCCGTACGAGCGCCTGGCCGGGCGCGGCCTGATCAGCAGGGAGACCGACGCGCACGAATGGCGTTTCGTCGAGATCGTCGACCCGGGGACGAACCGGCCGCTGTTCAGCATCGAGCACGAGGTGCGCAGCCTGAAGCACCCGCTTTTCGGCCGGCCGCTGGTCAACCGTAACCCGGCGCAGAGCAATACCGCCTACGTCCGCGGGCAGGACGAGTTCCGCGGTTCGTACTGAAAGGGCGTCGACCCTAGGCGCCGGCCGGCCGCAGCGGCAGGCGCACGCGTACCAGCAATCCAGGCGGGCGCGCGCCGGGCGACGCGTCGGCGAGTTCGATAGTGCCGTGATGGCGATCGACGATCGCCTTGGCGATCGCCAGGCCCAGCCCGCTGCCGGCCGTGCTGTCGCCGGCTACGCGGTGGAAGCGCTCGAACACACGCTTGCGCTCGCACTGCGGAATGCCGGGGCCTGCGTCGACCACGACAATTTCGGCCGTCGTGCCGTCCTGCCGCACCGCCACGGTCACCTGGCTGTTGGCCGGCGCATAGCGCAGCGAATTGTCGACCAGGTTCTCGACGAGCGCGCGAATTTCGGCGGGCGCGCAATCGACCCGGACCGGCTCGGGCGCATCGGCGCCGAGGTCAACGCCCAGCGCCTCGGCGTGGGCCGCTGCGGTGCCGACCACGTCGCGCGCGAGGCTAGCAACATCGTGCGGCTCGAAGGGCTCGATGCGCACGTCGGATTCCAGCTTGGCGAAGTCGAGCAGCTGCTGCACGAGCCTGCGCGCGCGTTCGATTCCGCGCCCGAGTTCCACGAACGCGGCGGCCCTAGCGGCGTCGGAGGTCGCGCGCGCCGCAAGTTGCACCTGCAGGGCGAGCGCGCCGACCGGCGAGCGAAGCTCGTGCGCCGCGTCGGCGAGGAACCTGCGCTCGGCCCCGAGCGAGGCCTCGAGGCGCAGCAGCAGCGCGTTGATCTGCTCCACCAGGGGCACGAGTTCCTGCGGCACGTCGTCCACCGGCAGCGGGTCGAGGCGCGAGGCGTCGCGGTCGCTGACGCTGTCCGAGGCATGGCTGATCGGCTCCAGGCCGCGCTTGAGCGCCCAGGCGACGAACAGGGCGAGGAAGGGGATCAGCAGCAGCAGCGGCAGCATCGCGCGCAGCGACAGGTCGCGCGCAAGCGTATCGCGGCTCGCGATCGACTGGCCGACCTGCACGACGCCGTCTTCGGTCACGTGGGTGAAGACCCGCCAGCTCCCCTCGGAGGTCTCGACGCGTTCGAAGCCCTCGACGAACGTTTTCGGCAAGTCGAGCGGGAGCGAAGGCAGCAGCGTCTCGAAGAAGACGCCGCCGTCCTGGTCGTAGGCGCGCACCGACAGGAAAAAGCCCGGACGGGCGATGCGCAGGCGCCGGTCCTGCCAGTCTTCGCGCAAATGCACCGCGACTGCCACAAGGCGCAGTTCCTCGTCGAACAGGCTGCCGACCTGCTTGCGCACCAGGACGTAGGTGGTTGCGAGCACGACGGTGACCCCGACGGCGAGCGCGCCGACTACCCACATGACCAGCATCCCGCGGATCGACTTCACGGCGACGGCCTCAAGACGCGATCCGTGCCGGCGCCGGCTAGGACAACAGCGCGATGCGGTAACCGACGCCGCGCACGTTGCGGATCAGCTCGGCACTCAGCTTGCGCCGCAGGTGGTGAAGGTGAACCTCGATGCTGTTGCTGCCGACCTCCTCGCCCCAGCCGTAGACCGCGTCCTCGAGCTTCTCGCGCGAGACGACCGCACCCGGTTCCTTCATCAGCGCTTCGAGCACCGCGAACTCGCGGGCCGACAGGTCGACCGCCGCGCCCCTGAACATCACGACACGCGTCACCGGGTCGAGCGAAAGCTGGCCGTAGGTGGTCTCGGGCGAGCTGCGGCCGCGTTGGCGGCGGATTACGGCCCGCGCGCGGGCGAGCAGTTCGTCGAGGTCGAAGGGCTTGACGAGGTAGTCGTCCGCACCGGCATCGAGCCCGGAGATCCGGTCGGCGACCGAATCGCGCGCGGTGATGATCAGGATGGGCAGCTTGCCGCCGCCGCGGCGAACGCTCTTGAGGATCTCGATCCCGTCGCGACGCGGCAGCCCGAGGTCGAGCAACGCGAGGTCGTAGACGCCGGTGCCCACCGCGAGCTCGGCTTCGGCACCGTCACGCACCCAGTCCACGGCATAGCCGGCGCCATGCAACCCGGCCTCGACTGCGCGCCCGATCATCGGATCGTCTTCGACGAGCAGCACTCTCATTCGGTCACCCTCATGCAGCCTCGATATCACCCCTGTCCGTGCGGTGTCAATGCGAACGAGCGAAAAGTGCGTACGCCATCCACAGGCTTCTGCAGCGGCGCTTAAGTCGCGCTTAAGCAAGCGGAGCGCACCCTTGGTCCCGTCCTGGTAGGGAGACAAAAGAAAGCAGCAGGGTTCGAGCGGTGGCGTGAGGGTCGCCGCTCTTTTTTTGCCTCACGGCGCCCTTAAGGATGCCTTAAGTGTGAAGTGGGTAGCCTGAAGGTACGACTTCGTGACGCTGGCGGGTCGCCGCAGATGCAACGCGGGCCACGCCAGACCGTGCACTCCCGAGTTGGTGCGAGGAGGAGGGCCGGGACGGAAACACTCCCTTTTCCGTCCCGGCCGTAGTTTTCCCGTCCCGGACCTTCGTTCCGCGCCAGTACCCCCGATAGGAGACCCATCGAATGGATCTGGCATTCCTGCCGGACACCTTTGCTTCGTCCCGCCTGCTGATGCTCGGGCTGCTGCTGTTCGCGGCGCTCGTCGCCGGGGAAGCGGCGCGGCGTTACTTGCGCGTGCCGCGGATCACCGGCTATGTGGTCATCGGTGCGCTGCTGGGACCGGAAGGTGCCGGCTTCGTGGACGGGGATGCGCTGTTCGAAATGCGCCTGCTGGTCGACCTTGCCATCGGGTTCATCGTGTTCGACCTGGGCCGGCGCCTCGACGTGCAATGGCTCCGGCGCAACAAGTGGCTCGTGGTCGGCGCACTGGCCGAGTCGGCCTTCTGCTTCGGGGCGATCTACGCGGCGCTTGCCTTCCTCGGATTCGCGCCGCTGCTCTCGGCCACCGCTGCCGCGATCGGCACGGCCACCTCTCCCGCCGTGGTGATCCTCGTGTCTGAGGAATTGCGGTCCGAGGGGCAGGTGACCGAGCGGCTGATGCTGTTTACCGCAGTGAACACGATGCTCGCCTACGTGCTGCTGGCCTTGCTGCTGCCCGTGCTCCACGTCCAGCACGACGTCGGCCTGGTTGCGGCGGTGCTCCACCCGATCTACGTGTTTGCAGGCGCTGCGATCGCCGGGGCCGCGGCGAGCTGGTTCATGCTGGGCTTCGGGCGCTGGGTCGGCAAACGGGAGGATCGCCAGTTCATCCTGCAGGTGGCGATCGTGATCGTCACCATCGGGGTCGCCCACAGCCTCAGGCTGTCGGTGCCGGTGGCACTGGTCACGCTGGGGCTGCTTGCGCGCAATGCCGACCGCCACCACGACCTCGTCAAGGTGCCCTACGGCCATGGCGGGCAGGTGTTCTTCCTGATCCTGTTCGTGCTGACCGGCGCGAGCCTCGAATTCCACGCCTTCGGCGTCGCGACCGCCACGGCCGTGGCGGCTTACATCGTGGTGAGATTCCTCGGCAAGGCGGCCGCGCTCCTGGCGTTCGGGTTTGCTTCGGGCATTCCCCGCGGCGGGTCCGGCCTGCTGGCGATCGCGCTGCTGCCGCTTTCGGGCCAGGCGGTGGTCATGGTCCGGGACACGGTGTCGCTCTACCCTTCGTTCGGCCAGGAGCTCGCGGCCATCGTGCTGTCTGCCGTCGCGGTGCTCGAGCTGATCGGGCCGATCGCCACGGAGTTCGCGTTGCGGCGCGCCGGCGAAGCACACCCGGAACCGGTCCGGGGGACTGCATAAATGAGCGGCGAGGAGACTTTCGCGCGTTCGGCCCCGCTCAGCCTCGGGGTGGAGCTCGAGCTCCAGCTGGTGAATCCCCACGGCTGGGACCTCACGCGCGGCGCGGCGGACCTGCTCGCGCGGCTCGAGCGGCGCAGCCTGACCGGCGCCGTCAAGCCGGAGATCACCGAGAGCATGGTCGAGCTGAACTCATCGGTGCATGCGGACTGGTCGGCGCTGCTCGACGAGTTGAGCCAAATGCGCTCGGTATTGCTGGAAGAGGCGGGCGTGCTGAACCTCCAGGTCAGCGGCGGCGGCGCGCACCCGTTCCACGACTGGGCGCAGCGGCGCATCTTTCCGAGCGAGCGCTTCAACGCGGTGGTCGAGCGCTACGGGTACCTGGCCAAGCAGTTCACGGTCTTCGGCCAGCACATCCACATCGGGTGCGAGAGCGGCGACAAGGCGATCTTCCTTGCGCACATGATGACGCGCTACGTGCCGCACTTCATTGCGATGTCGGCCTCCTCCCCGTTCTACCAGGGCGAGGACACCTCATTCCAGTCCTCCCGCCTGACCGCGGTCAACGCCTTCCCGCTGGCCGGGCACATCCCCTTTGTGCTCGACTGGGCCGAATTCCTCGAGTACTTCGACAAGATGAAGGCCTTCGGCATCGTCGCGTCGATGAAGGACTTCTACTGGGACATCCGGCCCAAGCCGGAGTACGGCACGATCGAGATCCGGGTGTGCGACACGCCGCTTACCGTGCGGCGCGCGGCCCTGCTGGCGGCGTACGCGCAGGCATTGGCCGCAAAGCTGCTCGACGACCATACCCAGTCGCCGATACGCGCCATCTACCTGGTGAACAGCTTCAACCGCTTCGAGGCGAGCCGGTACGGCTTCGCCGGGGTCCTGATCGATCCGCGCTCCGGGACGAAGCGCACGATCAGCGAGGACATCCTCGCGACGCTGGCGCAGGTTGCGCCGTACGCATCCCGGCTCGGGAGCGGCTCGCTGCTGGCCGAGATCGGCGAACTGGTGCGCCAGGGACAGACCGACGCCGACTGGCTACGCGCGCGCAAGGCCGACACGCAGGGCGGCGGATCGCTGGCCGACGCCGTGCGCGCCGGGTGCGCGGCCTGGGCCGCCTGAGCGAAGCGGCCGCGGCGCGCCCCCGGCTATTTCTTCTTGCCTTCCTTGGCGTCGGCTTCGCACTTCTTCATGAAGCTCGCCTTTGCGGCGCCGGCGAGTTTCTTCTCGGCGGACTGGTCGGCGCAGGAGGGATGGGCGGCCTGCTTTGCGTCGGCCTTGGCATCACCTTTGGCATCCGCCTCGCATTTCTTCATGAAGCTGGCCTTGGCGGCACCGGCGAGTTTTTTCTCCGCGGCCCGGGCTTCGCAGGAGGCATTCGCGGCGGGCTTCGAATCGGCCTCGCATTTCTTCATGAAGCTGGCCTTGGCCGCACCGGCAAGCTTCTTCGCGTCGGACTGCTCGGCGCAGGTGGCGGCAAGGGCGGAATTGGCGGCAAACATCGTGGCAAGAACAATCGGCAGCAGAAAGCGCATGGTCGGACTCCCTTGGTTGTGTGGCTGCGCGCCTGTCCCTCGGCACGCGGCGGTCAGGGAATTCTATCTTCCGGCCGCGTGCAAAGCGAGGATGTCGCAGACCGCGCGATTGCACGGCGTGGGGATGCCCTTTTCCGCGCCCAGCCTGACCACGCCGCCGCTCAGCCATTCGACTTCGAGCCGGTTGCCCTTTTCGAGGTCGTGATGCATCGATGAAGTCATGTCCGCCGGCAGCGTGTCGCCGAATGCCATGCGGTTGTCGGCGAAATCGGCCGGCAGCGCCACGCCATGCGCGCGTCCGACGGCGACGACCTCGCGAATGATGTCGTGCAGGAAGGCCCGCGTCTGCGGATTCGAGCGGATTGGGCCTAGCGTCCTGCGCATGCTGGTCGTGGTCGCCGAGAGGCCGACGAGGAAGACGAATTTCTCCCAGATCGACCGGCGCACGTCGCCGCTCAGTTCCGCCGTCACGCCCGACGCGGCGAGGGCTGCGTGCAGCTCTTCGGCGCGCCTGGACCTGCGGCCATCGTATTCGCCGACGACGATGCGTTGCATGGTGCCGGTCTGGTGGATGACGCCGGGCTTCGAGATATGCGTGGCCACATAGCAGACGCCCCCCATCACCGCCGCGTCGCCGAAGATGCGGCGCAGGATGTCGTCCTTGACCACGCCGTTCTGCAAGGAGAGCACGGCCGTGTCCGGGCCGACGATGGGCTTGACCTGCAAGGCGGCCGACTCGGTGTCCCAGAGCTTGACCGAGAGGATCACCAGGTCGACCGGTCCGATGGACGCCGGGTCGTCGGTCGCGCGTACGCCGGACACATGAAGGTTTCCTTGAGGCTCGTTCTCGATCGTGAGGCCCTGCTGGCGCAATGCGGCCAGGTGGGCGCCGCGCGCGATGAACGTCACATCGTGCCCCGCGTTGGCCAGGCGCCCGCCGAAGAATCCGCCTACGCCGCCCGAGCCCATCATTGCGATCTTCATGCGTGCATCCCGCAGAACCGAGGAGCGGGCATTGTAACGGCGGCTAAGCGGTCGATTCGAGCGCGGAGGGCGCGGTCTCGGGCACGTAGGAGGCGGCGCCGTCGCCGAACGACCAGTTTTCCTTCGCAACCTCGACGAGGTTGATCCATACGTTGCCCGACGCAAGGCCTACGGCATCGGCCAGGTTCCGGACGATGCGCCGGTAGAGCGCACGCTTCAGTTCGAGCGAACGGCCGGCGCTGATCGTGGCCTGGATGATCACGAGGTCCCGGTCGCGCGGGATGCCGAAGTACTCCGCGTCGTAGATGAACCCGTCGGGCGCATGCTCGGTGATCAACTGAAAGCGATCCTTGGCCGGAACGTCCATCGTTTCGACCAGCGCCCGGTGGACCGCGTCACCGACCTTGCGGCGGTACTCGGGGGATTTGCCTTCGAGCATCGAGATGCGAACGAGCGGCATCGCTTACCCCCAGTGCGCGCCGAGCACCGTCGGGCGGCGCAGCGACGCAAGCCCATTGGCGAAACGCGTGGTCACATGCGCCGTCACCCGTCCGAACAGGCGGCTGATCGCGCGGGCACGGGCGTGCCGCGCTTGCTGGTAAAGCTCCAATGAAAGCGCCGGATGGTTCCGGTAGTCCTGCGGGCTTGCGGTGTTCATGGTTCGCTCCTGTGTTTTGGCATGCGAATCATGAATCCCGTGTGCAACGTCCTCAAGCGAGGAATCGGCAGGATAAAGATGAGAAAATGGAATGCATGAGGGTCCCATCCCCTTCCCATCCCGGGTGCGCGGGGATCGCCAAGATGGCAGGAAATGCCGGCGGCATTCATGCAACGCACGGGGATTCGATGAGCGAAATCGAGAAAGACAGCCGCCTGCGGGGCAGGGTCGCGATCGTGACCGGCGCAGGCGCTACAGCGGGGGCGGGGCGGCTGCCGGCGAAGAAGGCATAGAATCCGCTTCCGTTCTTCGTCCCCCCCCATATCCGGAGTTTCCATGCCCATTTCGATGTACCAGACGAGCGCGCCGCGCTTCATCCACATGCTGAAAAACCTTTCGACCCTCCTCGACAAGGCGCAGGCGCACGCCGACGCAAGGAAGATCGACGTGCTCGCGCTAACGTCGTTCCGCCTCTATCCGGACATGTTGCCGATGACGCGCCAGGTGCAGATCGCCTGCGATACGGCCAAGGGCGCGATGGCGCGGCTGTCCGGCGTCGAGGCGCCGAAACACGAGGACACCGAGCTGACCCTGGCCGAACTCAAGGCGCGCATTGCGAAGACGATCGCCTTCATCGAGACGATCAGTCCGGTGCAGGTCGACGGCACCGAGGAGAAGGACATCACGCTGAAGATCGGCGGCAAGGACACGACCTTCAAGGGCATGCCGTACCTGCTGGGGTTCGCCTACCCGAACTTCTATTTCCACATCACCACGGCCTACAACATGCTCCGGCACAACGGCGTGGAGCTCGGCAAGAGGGACTTCCTCGGCGCCGCGTGAACCGGCCGGGGCGACGACGCGTCAGTAGTTGATCGAGCGTCCCGAACCGCCGTCCACGGCGATCGCCTGGCCGGTGATCGCCGAGGCGGCGTCGGTGCAGAGAAACACCGCGAGGTTCGCGAGGTCCTCGGGCTGGATGAAGCGGCCGATCGGGATCTCCTTCAGGCGCAGCGCGGTAACTTCCTCAAGGGGCAGGCGATCGAGTTCAGACCAGCGGCGCAGCACCGCTTCGAGGCGGGGGGTCCACGTATAGCCGGGGTGGATAGCGTTGACCGTGATGCCGTCCTTGCCGACCTGCTCGGACAGGTGCTTGGTGAAGTTCGTCACCGCGGCATTCACCGCGCCGTTGGTGATCCGGTATTCGGTCACGATCCTCGCCGACATGCCCGCTACGTTGATGATGCGCCCGCCCCCGGCCTTCTGCATGTGCGGAAGCACTTCGCGCGCGCAGCGCACGTAGCCCATCAGCTTGACGTCGAGGTGGTGCTTCCATTCCTCGTCGGAGAGCGCCGCAAAGCTCGCCTGCGTGGAACTCACCGCGTTGTTCACCAGGATGTCGATGCGGCCAAAGCGCGCAACCGCGCCGTCGACGAACCGGCGGATGTCGGCCGGCTGGACCAGGTCGGCCTTGACGGCGAGGACGTCTGCGCCGGCGGCGCGCAACTCGTCGGCCGCCGCCTCGAGGTCGGGTTCGCCGCGCGCGCAGATCGCCAGCTTCACGCCCTCCTTGGCGAGCGCGCGCGCGATGCTGCGGCCGATGCCCTTGCTGGCGCCGGTGACGAGTGCGATTCGGTTCTTGAGGCTGAGGTCCATCGGCAGGGTTCCTTGGTGAATGGTGCGCAGGGGGTGCTGGCCTTCGCGTTCCGGGGGCATCGGCCTCCGGTCGCGAGAAAATCATGGCATCGGCCGGCAGGCGGCGCAATCGCTGCGCTGCGAAACTGCGACCCGGGGTTGCAGGACTGCGCGAAACGCCTCAATCTTCGCGCCGAGGAGATCGCATGACGAAAACCGCGCAAGCCATCGACCCGGCAGCCGCCAAGCAGGCCATCTTCGAGTACTGCCGCAAGCGCGGCGCGCTTGCGGTCGGCGTTGCCGACCTGGCCGCGCTCGAGAAGATCGCGCCGCCGGGCCATCGCCCGAGCGACCTGATGCCGCGCGTGAAATCGGTGATCTCGCTCGGCGTCGGCGGCCAGACGCAGGGCACCTGGCAGATGCCGGCCAGGGCGATGGCCTATTCGGGCTCGACCGAGGTGCGCGCCTACAAGGTGGCTTACGGGTGCTCGTTCTTCATCGAGCAGAAGTTCGGCGTGCCCTCGATCTACGTGCCGCCGGACATCGACCCCGAGGGCGGGCCGCGCGTGCCGTTCCAGAGCATGAAACTGCATGCCGAGATCGCGGGCATCGGCGCGCGGTCGCTGGCGGGCGACATCCTGCTGCATCCGGAATTCGGGTTCATGTACTACGCGTCGGTGTTCACCGAGCTCGAGCTCGAGCCCGACCAGCCGATGGCGGAGAATCCGTGTCCCGCGCCGTCCTGCGTGAGCATGTACCGCTCGATCGGCCGCACGCCGTGCATGAAGTTCTGCCCGGCGCAGTGCCTCGACGGCGAGATCGACGAGCAGGGCCGCCAGAAGGTCATGCGCTACGACATGGCAAGGTGCGCCGAATTCACGCAGGAGTACGAGGCGGTGCCGAAGATCCTCGCCGAGGCGGTCAAGGACGAGGTGCGCACCCAGGGCGCCGAAGGCCTGCTCGATCCGGACCGCAAGATGCTCTGGTACAAGGTGTCGGCCGGGTCCGGCGCCTGGTTCGCGCAGTGCTTCGAGTGCATGCGCGTCTGCCCGGTCGCGACCAGGGCGCCGGCCTCCGACCCGATCCTGCGGACCGATGCCGCGCGCGAGGCGACGCGCAACAAGGGCTCGTGACATGGCGCGCGGACTGACACGCGACCAGCTCGGGATCACCGAATCGATGATCGCCACCTACGGCGAGGCGATCTTCCGCCTGAGCCACAACCTGCAGGAGCGCCGCGGCGACCCGGTGCGCAAGCTCGACTGGGCCGACATCGAGCGCCAGCGCGAGGCCATGGGCCTGGCCGACGTCCAGATTGCCGAGAAGCTGGGCCTCACGCGCGAGCAGGTCATGTTCATCCGCAATACCGAGGAGAGCCGGCGATACCGGCTCGGCCAGCAGGCTTACCTGATGGATCTAGGCGGCGGCAAGCGCTTCCGGCCCGAGCGGGTGGTGCCTTTCGAGCAGCGTTTCCGCTATGGCGACGATGCGCTCGCGCTTCGGTCTGCGATGCAATTCGACGGCGCGCGGGTGGCCGAATTCGTCGCGCAGGGCTGGTGGCGCGACGACACGCTCACCAAGTGGCTGGCACGCCACGCTGCCGAACGTGCAGACGCCGCCGCGGTTGTGCATGCGACAGGCACCCTCACGTGGTCGGCGCTTTCGGCCCGCGTCGCGGCATTTGCGTCCGGCCTTGCCCAAGCCGGTGTCGCTCGCGGCGACGTGGTGGCCGTGCAACTGCCGAATATCCCCGAGTTCGTCGTTGCTTACCTTGCGATCGCTCGCCTGGGTGCGGTCATGACGACGATCCACATGCCCTACCGGGGCAGCGAATTCGAGACGCTGCTGCGCCACAGCCGCGCCCGGGCCATCGTGTGCCTTGGCCAGGCCAAGGACTGGTCGCCGGCCGCGGCGGCGGTCGAATTGCGCGAATCGATCACCACGCTCGAAGCCGTGATCGCGCTTGGCGAGCCGGTACAGGGCGCGATGACTTTTGCCGAAGTGCAGTCCGCGTCGCCCGCCGTGATTCGCGAGCTGCCCGGGCCGGCCGCAAGCGACCCGTTCCTGCTGCTCTATACGTCGGGCACGACCGCCTCGCCCAAGGCTGTGCCGCACAGTTACCACACGCTCCTGTCCAACGCGCGCGTGGGCGTGCCCGAGCACCGCATTGCGGCCGCGGACCGGATCCTTTCCGCGGCACCGTTCTCACACCTGTTCGGGTTGTATTCGCTGCACGTCGCCTGGGCGGCAGGCGCATCGGTCGTGTTGCTGCCCCAGTTCACGCCGCCGGATCTCGCGGCCACCGTCGAACGCGACAAGCCCACCGCGCTGTGGACGGCGCCCGCGCATATCGCGGCTTGCCGCGCGATGGGCCTGTTCGACAAGCACGACTTCTCATCGCTCGAGCTCGCCATCATGTCGGGCAGCGCATGCCCGCCGGAACTCGTGCGCTGGCTTGCGGCGCGGCTGCCGGGGTGCGCGGTCACGCAGCTCTGGGGCATGACCGAAACGCAGGCGGCGCTGTATACGCGGCCCGGCGACCCGTTGGAAGTCTCGGCGTCGAGCGCCGGTCGCGCCAGTCCCGGCACCGAGGTGCGCGTGGTCTCGTTGACGGACGAAGTGTGTCCTGCCGGCGAAGAGGGCGAGCTGCAAGTGCGGGGTTGCCTGGCGTTCCCCGGGTTTTTCGCCAACGACGCGGCGAACCGGGCGGCGTTTGCGCCGGGCGGCTGGTATCGCACCGGTGACCTGGCCACGATGGATGCCGCCGGCAACGTATCGATCACCGGGCGCGCGAAGGACGTGATCAATCGCGGCGGGCACAAGTTCAACCCGCGCGACGTGGAAGACCTGCTCGACTCGCACCCGAAGATCCTGCAATCGGCCATCGTGCCGATGCCGGACCCGGTGCTGGGGGAAAAGGCCTGCTGCTTCGTGACGTTGCGTCCGGGCGTGGCCGGGGTCACGCTGGAGGAACTGGTCGCCTTTCTCGGGGAGAGGAACATCGCGAAGATGAAGTTCCCCGAGCGCCTCGTGGTGGTGAGCGAAATGCCGCTGACCCCAACGAGGAAGATCATAAAGGGCCGGCTGAAGATTCCCGAATAGCCGGCCCGTCGGCGCTCAGAACCCCGAGCCGAGGATTCCGCCGATTACGGCACCCGCCGCCGTGGTTGCAATTCTGTCGCTGCCGCGGCCGAACTGGCTGCCGATCACCGCGCCGGCCACCGCGCCGATTGCGGTGCCCGGATTCGGCCCGTAGTACGCAACCGGGGGAGCGGCATACACCGGCGCCGAATAGACGGGCGGGGGATAGTACGCCACCGGCGGGTAGTACACCGGCGCCGGCGCGACCACCACGCGCGGGGCGTAGTAGCGCGGGCCGTAGTGGCCGCGATCGTAGTGACCGTAAGCATGGCCCCTTGCGCGATCCCAGCCGTCGTGCCCGCGATCCGCGAAGGCCGGTGCGGCCACGCCGAGCGCGGCGCCCGAGAGCAGGATGCAGAGTGCTTTCTTGGTTGTGTTCATGGCGACCTCCTGTTTTGTGTCCAGTGCAGCGATTCGTTGCCTGCACGAGTTCACTATGGACCGGCGGCGCGTGCGTTTCAGAAACGAATTGCAACCGCGTGTAGCGGCGAGGTCCGAGTTGTAAGCCATTGCACCGGAATGCGGTCCCTGAAACATCTGGTAACAAAATGCCGGCTGTCATCCGGACCGCGCCTGTCGTCGGCTGGCACGATCAGCGTGAAATAAGGCACACCGGATCGCCAGCCCCGCTTGCTATGCTGGGGCCATGGATCTCAGCCTACAGGTCGGCAAGTACGACATCCAGCAGCTGCTGGGCAAGGGTGCCACCGGCACCGTCTATCTCGCGCGCGATACGTTCTCGGGCGCCGAGGTCGCGCTCAAGGTCATCGAGCCGGAGGTATTCCGCAACCCGGAATTCGGCACCATGTACCGCGCGCAATTCCTCAACGAGGCCTCGCTCGCAGGCAAGCTGAAGCATCCGTACATCGTGTCGATCTACGACGCGGTGGTGCAGGAAGACTCCGGCCACATCGCCATGGAGCTGCTGACCGGCGGCGACCTCTCGCGCCATGTGACGACCGGGACGCTGCTGCCGGTCGCCGACGTGCTGCAGATCGGCTTCAAGTGCTGCGGGGCGCTCGAATACGCCTTCCGCGAAGGGATCGTCCATCGCGACATCAAGCCCGCGAACCTGATGATCGCGCAGGGTACGGACGTCAAGATCGCCGATTTCGGCGCGGCGCTGCTCAGGCAGTCGCAGAATTCCCAGACCTCGGCGATGGGCTCGCCGTACTACATGTCGCCCGAGCAGATCGAGGGCCGCACGCTCACGCTGCACAGCGACATGTACAGCCTGGGCGTGTCGCTCTACGAATTGCTGACCGGCTCGCGCCCGTTCAGCGGCAAGACGATGGAAGAGCTCCTGAACCGGATCCTGCGCGACGAGCCGGCGCCGCCCTCGTCCGTACGGCCCGACCTCCCGAAGGACATCGACCGCATCATCCTGCAGGCGATCGGCAAGAAGCCCGAGCACCGCTACGCCACCTGGGCGGAATTCGCACTCGAGCTGTCGAAAGTGGTGCGCCTCGTGCTCCCGGTCGATGCGATCTCGGACAGCGAAAAATACGTCGCGTTGAAGCGCGTGCCGATGCTGTCGCTGCTGGCCGACTCCGAGCTCTGGGAACTCGCGCGCGCCGGCGACTGGCGGCGGGTCAGGCGCGCCACCCGCATCGTGGGCGAGAACGAGACCGGCCAGAGCTTCTTCTTCCTCGCCCAGGGCCAGGTCAAGGTGATCCGCCAGGCGCGTCTCCTGAACACGATCGACCAGGGGGAGTGCTTCGGCGAAATGGCGTATATCCGCGGCGGGGACCTGCCGCGACACGCCACCGTGGAATCGCTGACGGAGGTCATGCTGGCCGAATTCACGCCGGAGGCCCTCGGCAAAATGAGCCTGGGCGCGCAGCTGGCCCTCACCCGGGCGCTGGTGCGCAACGTCGTCGACCGGCTCGAACTGGCGAATTCCCGCCTGGCGCGATAGTCTCGCGTTTTTCCAAGGGGAGGGAACCGCGATGAAACCCGAAATGCTGCTGCTGCTGTGGGCGGTCGGACTGACTTTCGTGCAGATGCTGGTCGCCGTGACCGGCGCAATGCTCCAGGTCGGGTTGCCGATGCTGGTGGGCAACCGCGACAACATGCCTGTGCTTACCGGCTGGGCCGGGCGCGCGCAGCGGGCGCATCGCAACATGGTCGAGAACCTGGTGCTCTTCGTGGCGTTGCTGGTCCTGCTGGCCGTCACGGGCAAGAGCAACCAGATGACGGTGCTCGGTGCGGAATTGTTCTTCTGGGGACGGTTTGCCTATGCGCTTGTCTATCTCGCCGGCTGGCCCTGGATCCGGACGGTCACCTGGTTCGTCTCGGTCATCGGGATGATCCTGATCGCGATGCAACTTCTCTAGCCGCACGCCCCGCCGCCTGCATCGGCGGAAACGTAACAAGTCCCGCCGCCTACATCGGCGGGACGAGGCCGTTCAGCCCGACGTTGACGCGAGCGGCGGTGAGGGTGCCGTCGGCCCGGCGTTGCGCGACGCAGAAGATGTGGGCGCCGGGCTTGAGTTCGCTAGGCTCGGCCGCCACGAAGGTGACGATCGGCACGCCTTCGGGCACGTAGACTTTTTTCTCGCCGTCCTTGTACTTGAGCGTGAGCACCCGGCCCTCGGTCGAGCCCGAAGCGACGTCCGCCACGGTGGCATTGGTCATCAGGCTTTCGGGCCGGAGGTCCCACGGATAGTGGCCCTCGTTGGCGCCGCGCATCGACTCCGGGAAGATCAGGACCTCGAGGGCGACCAAGGCCCCGTCTTTCTGGCCCAGCGTGGCGGTGCCGATGAATTTGCCGGTCGTGACATCGGCCAGCGACGCGGGCGCGACGCCGGCGACCGCGAATTTCTCCGCCATCCTGATGGTGACGGTCTCGCCGGTGCGGGACTTGACCGTCAGGTTCAGGTTGTCGAAGGACTGGATCGTCCCGCGGATGCGGGCGGGCGCCTGCGCCAGGGCAGGCATGGACAGTGCGGCGAGCAGGAGGACGGCAAGGAGGCGTTTCACTGGTGGGTTCCCCGGGTGGTGCGACACGGGGCGAACAGCCGCGATAATGTGCTTATTCCGGGGCCGCGGGATGCTAACCTCCCGGACCGCCGATCCATCGCAAAATGAATGGACAAGGATATGCATGCAAGTAAATTGACAGCGATCAGGGCCATTGCATGGCGTGCCGTTGCGGCCGCCTGCTTCGCACTGGGAACGATGGTGCTCATGCCGGCAACGGGCGCCGCGCAGGCGTGGCCTGCCAAGCCGGTGACGTTTGTCGTGCCGTTCCCGCCGGGCGGGTCGGTCGATCCCCTGGCTCGCCTGCTCGGGGCCAGGCTGTCGACCGCGCTCGGCCAGCAGTTCATCGTCGAGAACAAGACCGGAGCTTCCGGCTCGATCGGCACGGCCTACGTCGCGAAGTCGGCGCCCGACGGCTACACCTTCGTCGTGGTCTTCGACACGCACGCGGTGAACCCCTCGCTGATCCCTAGCATGCCGTTCGACACGGTCAAGGACCTCGCCCCCGTCATGCTCGTCGGCACTGCGCCGATGGCGATCGTGACCGCGCCTTCGAAGCCCTACAAGACCTTCGCGGACGTGGTCCGCGCGGCCAAGGCCAGGCCCGATTCGGTCAACTACGGCACGGTCGGCAGCGGCAGCCTCGGCCACCTGACGATGATGCTCCTGCAGCAGGCCGGCGGGTTCAAGGCCATCCACGTGCCTTACCGCGGCGGCGGGCCGATGTCCGCGGACGCCATCGGCGGGCAGCTTGAAACCGGTATCGCCTCGGTGGCCGCGGTCGGGGCGAACGTGCGCGGCGGCAAGCTGCGCGCGCTGGCGGTGACCGGCGAGAAGCGCTCGCCCACGATGCCGGACGTTCAGACCCTCCAGGAGCAGGGCTTCCCGGGATTCTCGGCGGTCGCGTGGTGGGGGATCTTCGCGCCCGCGGCCACGCCCAGGCCGATCATCGACAAGCTCAACGCCGAACTCGGCAAGGCGCTTGCGCAGCCGGACCTGAAGAAGCAGCTCACCGAGCAGCTCGGCATGGACCTGGTGGCGAGCAGCCCGGACGGGCTGCAGAAATGGACCATCGGCCAGATCGAGCGCTGGTCCAAGGTGGTGAAGGACAACAACATCAAGGCCGACTGACCGATGAGACCCACGCGTATCTGCATGGTGCGCCACGGCGAGACCGCATGGAACGCCGAAGGGCGCGTGCAGGGCCAGCTCGACATTCCGCTGAACGAAGTCGGCCGCGCGCAGGCGCGCGCCACGGCCGACGCGCTGGCCGGGCACGACTTCACCGCGATCTACTGCAGCGACCTGATGCGCGTGCGGCAGACGGCCGAACCTTCGGCCCGGCGGCTCGCGCTGCCGGTTTCGTACACCGCCGAACTGCGCGAGCGCCACTACGGCATGTTCGAGACGTTGACGTACGTCGAGGTGCGCGAGAAATTCCCGGAGCAGTACGCGCGCTTCCGCGACAAGGATCCCGACTTCGACTTCGAGGGCGGCGAGAGCCTGCGCGGGTTCAACGAGCGCTCTCTCAAGGTGGTCGAGGAGTTCATTGCGCGGCATCCGGGCGAGCAGATCCTGGTGTTCACGCACGGCGGCGTGCTCGAGATGGTCTACAGGCGCGCGCGGGCCGTGGGTCTTTCGTCCCCGCGCGATTTCGAGATCCCGAACGCCGGCATCAACTGGATCGAAGTCACCCCGAACGAATGGAAAGTCCATGCGTGGGCGCAGGTCGACCACCTCGAGGCGGCGCTGGACGACCTGAAGGATTAGAGGAGGTTGCGATGCCAAGGCATTCAAGTTACGTCCCGCACGGAGTGATCCCGGCAGTCGTGCTGCCGTTTTTCGAGGACCTGTCGATCGACGAAGCCTCGTACCGCGCGCACCTGCGCGACGTGACCGCCACCGAGGGGATATCAGCGATCACGATCAACGCACACTCGACCGAAGCCGCCTCCTGCACGTTCGAGGAGCAGAAGCGGGTGCTGGAAATCACCCAGGACGAGGTCGGGGCGCGCGTCCCGATCGTCAACGGTGTCTATGCCGAAGGCAGTCTCGAAGCCGCGCGCATCGCGCGGATGGCCACCGAAGGCGGCGCCTCCGCGCTGCTGGTGTTCCCGCCCGGGCCCTTCACGATGGGCCAGAGGCCGGAGATGGTGATCGAGCATTTCCGGCGCGTGGCCGATGCAAGCGGCCTGCCGATCATCGCGTTTCAGTACCCGCTCGCGGGCGGGCAGGGGTACCCGCTCGCCACGCTGCTCAAGCTGGTCGAGGCTGTGCCGTCGGTGCGCGCGATCAAGGACTGGTGCAACAACCCGGTCCAGCACGAGCGGCATGTCCGCACGCTGCAGTCGCTGCAGCCTGCGGTCAACGTGCTGACCACGCACAGCGCCTGGCTCTTCAGTTCGCTGGTGCTCGGGTGCAACGGCTTGCTGTCGGGCAGCGGTTCGGTGATCGCGCCGTTGCAGGCGCAGTTGTTCCGCGCCGTGCAGGCCAACGATCTTGCTACGGCCCGCAAGCTCCATGACCGCATTTCGGCGACCGCCGAGGTGTTCTACGCCGATCCGCCAGTCGACATGCACAACCGCATGAAGGAAGCGCTCGTCCTGATGGGCAAGCTTCCGCGCGCCGTCGTGCGGCCGCCGCTGGTGAAGGTCTCCGCGGCCGAAATCGAGCGCATCAGGCAGGCGCTGGTTCGCGCAGGCCTTCTTCCGCAAGAAGCGCGACGACCCAGGGTGGCGGCGGCAGGCTGACCGTCACGCGCGCAAGCCACGCGCCGTCGGGGTGGCGGCCGGTCTCGAACCCGAATCGGCGCGCAAAGCGCAGCATCCCGGTGTTGTCGTGCAGGACGTCGCCATGCATCCGGCGGATGCCGATGGCGCGCGCATGCCGCAGCAGCTTCTCCATCAGCAGGGTCCCGATGCCGAGGTCCTGCCACTCGTCGGCGACGACCAGCGCGAATTCGCTCGAGCCGGGCAGGTCGATGCCGGGCGCATAGCGCGCTTCGCCGATCATGACTTCGCCGCCGTGTTCGTAGATCACGGCGGCGAATGCAACCCGCTCGCGATGGTCGATTTCGGTCAGGCGCTCCAGGAGCTCGGGGTACAACTCGCTGAACGCGCTGTGGAACCGCATGCGGCGCGAGGCCGGCGAAAGGCGCCGAACGAAGGCCTGCATCAGCGCCGCGTCGGCCGGGCCGAGCGGCCGCAGGACCAGCAGGCGGCCGTCGCGCATCGAGCGGACTTCCACGCTTTCGGCCGGACAGGTCGCAGCCGGCGCGCTCATGACAGCTTCCGCAGGAGGCTGCCCGCGGCGAGGAGCCTGCCGAACAGCGCCTTGGCGCCGAATGCGCCCGGGCGATCGGGGGCGGCTTCGACCTCGACCCCGTCCTCCGCAACCAGCTCGGCGTCGCCGCCGAGCGCCTGCACGACGACCCGGCCGGATTGCGAGAACGTGTGGCTGTCGCCGGCTTCGAGGATCACGTCCTGCGGGTCGCCGTCCATGGTGATCCAGGCCGTGCCGCGCACGTTTGTCAGGTGGCGCCCGGCGCCGACCTTCAGCCGGACGAGCCGGCGGGGGTGGATTTCGATGGCGGGCGAGTCGATACGGATGTCCATGTGGGTTCTCCTTGACGCATGCAGATAGCGCATCTATCTTCGGGGCCATTTCACCCCGCACACGGCCCGGATTTTTCCAGCCGCCCTCTGACGGGACAAACGGTCATTGCGAATCCGATACATGCGTCTACGGAATGCCTAAACCCCGCTGGCACCTGCCCCCGCTCGAGTTGCTGCCGGCTTTCGAGGCGGCGGCGCGCCACCTGTCGTTCACGAAGGCGGGCGAGGAACTGTTCCTGACCCAGTCGGCCGTGAGCCGCCAGATCCAGGCGCTGGAGGAGAGCCTGGGCGCGGAACTCTTCGAGCGCCGCACGCGGGCGCTGCTCCTGACCGAGAACGGGCAGGTGCTGTTCAGGGTGGCGCAGGAGGTGCTGCAGCAGGTCCAGGACGCGACCGACAGGATGCGTTCGGCCACGCCCTCGAGGACGGTCACCGTCACCAGCACGCCGGGCTTCGCGTCGATCTGGCTGATCCCGCGGCTGGCCCGGTTCACGCAGCGGTATCCGGACGTCGACGTGCGCATCGCCGCCTCGAACGACTATGTGCATCTCGAGCGTGCCGGCGTGGACATCGCAGTGCGCTATGCCCCGGTCGATTCGATGCGCGGCACCAGGCCTTTCCTGGGCGAGGAGGTGATGCCGGTCTGCAGCCCCGCGCTTGCCGCGGACCCCTCGCGCCCGCTGAAGGAACCCGGCGACCTGCGCCATCACGTTCTGCTGCACATGAACGACGAGCGCGCCGCCTGGTTCGACTGGAACGTCTGGACCTTTGCGCTCGGCCTGGGCGAATTCAGGCCGGCCGGCGCGCTATATTTCAGCAGCTACGACCAGGTCGTTCAGGCCGCCTTGAGCGGGCAGGGCATCGCGCTCGGGCGCTTCCCGCTGACGCAGCAGTTGATCCGCGACAGGCAACTGGTCACGCCTTTCGCCGAGGCGGTGAAATCGGCACGCGCTTATTTCCTCGTGCGCTCGGCGAGGACGAAGGATTCGCCGGACGTGAATGCCTTTGCCGCGTGGCTGGACGAGGAAGCCGGCAAGGACGCCTTGCCCGAGGTGCGGCCGGCGAAGGCGGCGAAGAAACGGGTCTGATGACGAGGGGCTGGCCCCGCAATGCCCCCTAGCGCCCCTTGTAGACGGGTTTGCGCTTCTCGACGAAGGCGAGCAGCGCTTCGCGCGAGTCGGCCGCGTCCTTGAGGCCGCACATCGTCTCGACCACGCTTTCCATCGAGCGGCGGTAGTCGAGGTCGTTGGCGCGCACGAAGGCATCACGCAAGAGCTTCATCGCGATCGGCGACTTCTTCGCGAGGCGCCGCGCCAACTCACGCGCCCGCGGCATGACATCGGCGCGCGGCACCACTTCGTTGATCACGCCGAGTTCCTTCATCTTCGCCGCGCTGACGATGTCGCCGGTGAAGAGCAGCTCGGCCGCGCGATGGCGTCCCGCGATCTTCGGCAGGTGCACCAGGTGCATCGCGGGCAGTACGCCGACGTCGATCTCGGGGTAGCCCCATTGGCCTTCTTCGGCCGCGACGATCATGTCGCACGACACCGCCCAGGTGACGCCAGCGGCGCGCGCATGGCCGTTGACTGCCGCGATCACCGGCTTGCCGATCCGGTACAGCGCCTCGTGCATTTCGTAATAGAAAAGCTCGATGAATTTACGCAGCGCCTGGCCGTCGAAATCGAGCGCCAGCTTCAGGTCCATCCCGGCCGAGAACACGGTCGGCAGCGCGCTGGTCAGGATGACGGCGCGCGCGGTTTCGTCGGTCGTGGCGCGCTTGTACGCATCGATCACTTCGCGCGCGAGTTGGTGGTCGATGGCATTCACCGGCGCGCGGTTCATGGTGATTTCGGCAACGTTTTCAATGACTCGGTATTCGACGAACTCTGGCACGGCCGCTCCTCGTTAAAATCGGGGACAGACGACGTTTTCGGTACGCCCGCCGCTGTGTCGGTCGCAGCAAGGAAAACGTGGTCTGTCCCCGATTGATTAAAGTCTTATGCCGGAGGCGGCGAGGATGCCGCGCACTCGCTCGCGCTGTTCTTCGGAGATCGTCAGGCGCTCGGCGAAATCCTTGCCCAACGGCTTGGTCGCGTCGATGCCCATCTTCGTGACGGTGAAGGTCTCGGGGTCGGAGGTCGGGTCGAGGATCGCGCCCTTGCTGCCGGGGATGAAGACGATGTCCTTCT
>CAZREB010000001.1:236266-509337 GCA_964599095.1 uncultured Bordetella sp. | reverse complement strand
GCAGCACGCTGGCGCTGAACGCGACGGGTACGATCGCGGCGAGTTCCGGGGTGGCCAACTCGGGGACGTTCACGATCGCGGCGGCCAAGACGATCGATTCGATGACCGGCAGCGGGAGCACGACGCTGGGGGGCGCGCTGACGATCGGGGACTCGAGCAACACCTCGGCAACGTATTCCGGCATTGCCGGCGGCACCGGTGGTCTGGCGACAGCGGGCACCGGCACGCTGACGCTGGGCGGTGCGAACACTTACACAGGGGCGACGACGATCGGCGCAGGCAGCACGCTGGCGTTGAACGATGCCGGCACGATCGAGGCAAGCTCGGGGGTGGCGAACTCCGGCACCTTCACGGTTGCGGGAAGCAAGACGATCGACTCGCTGACCGGCACCGGTGCCACGGTGATCACGGCAGGGACGCTGACTATCGGCGACGCGAGCAATACTTCGGGGACCTATGCCGGGGCCGCGAGCGGCGCAGGCGGTATTGCCACGGCTGGCACCGGCACGCTGACGCTGAGCGGGGTGAATACCTATACCGGGGCAACGACCGTCGGTGCCGGCAGCACGTTCGTGCTCGGCACGACCGGTGCGATTGCCACAAGCTCGGGGGTGACAGTCGGCAACGCAGGCGCACTCCAACTTTCGGGTGCGACTAACGTTGTCCCGGTCAGGCTGGAAGCGGGCGGCATCTTGCGCGCTTCGGGCGCGGCGACCCAATCCGGCGCAGTCAGCCTGGCAGGAGCCAGCGCCCGATTCGCTACTGCAGGCGCGAACGATCTCCTCACGGTCTCCGGCAGGACAACCGATGCCGGAGGAACCGCGCTGACTATCGCGGGCGTCGACGGCAGCACGGTCAGCGTGGGTGGAAATCTCACCGTAAGCGCTCTTTCGACGACGGCCGCTGCGCAGAACATCTTGATTGCCGGCTCGAGCAACTTGATCGGTGGATCGACGACATTTTCGAACACCGGCGCGCTCACGATCGGGCAGGCTGGCGGATCGAGCGTATTCTCCGGGGGGCTAACAGCGGTAGCTCCGTCCTCGGTTACGCTGAACGGCACGGTGAGCACGACGAATGCGTCGATGACCCTGGGCCCGGCGCTGCTCGGTTCCGCGGCAACGGTGTTCTCCGGATCGGGCGACGTAACGTTCGCGGGCACGATCAACGGCGCGTACGCCCTGTCCGTGAACAGCACCGGTGCCGGCGTTTTCACGGGTGCAATCGGCAATCTTGCGCCGCTCGCCTCGCTCACGACGGATGCCGGCGGAACCTCGAGCCTGCGCAATGTGGCGACGTCGGGCCCGCAGGCCTACGGGGACAACGTGACGCTGAACGGCGCTTACGGGACTGCCGGCAGCCCCTTCAGCGTGGCCGGCACCGCATTGCTTGCCGGGCCGACCACGATCGCCACGGGGTCTGGCGGCGCGCGTTTTGGCGGCGCGCTGGACGGCGCGACCACGCTGGCGATCGACTCGACCGGCGGCGCCGTGTCTTTCGGAGCGAACATCGGTGCCGCGATTCCGCTCACGCGTGTTTCGGTCAAGGCGCTGACGATTTCCGCGCACGATACGACCACCTTCGGCGACCAGTTCTGGGACGGCAACCCGGTATTCCACAGCACCGAAACGACGAACGGCGGCACGTTCACGGTGACTGGCGCGACAACGCTCGGCAACTCGACTGTCATCAATACAGGGACAGGGAACGCGGCTTTCGCAGGCGCAGTCGACGCAGCCACCGCCGGCGGCCAGGGCCTGACGGTCAACAGCAGCGGCGCTACCACTTTCGGCGGCAGCATCGGCGGGTTGATTCCGCTGGCCAGCTTTGCCACGGACGCGTCGGGCACTTCCAGCTTCGCGGGCAGCATAACAACCGGTGGCGCGGGCGTTTCGGCGCTCACGCCCGCGATCACGATCAGCGATGCGGCCAGCGGGGGCGCGAACCTTGCGCTCATCAGCCTGAACGGTGGGGCGATCACCATCAACCATGCCACCGGCAGTTTTCCGCAGTCGATCAGCACTACCGGGTTGGTCGCGATTACCGGCACCGGTGCGCTCGGTTCGGCCGCCACGCCGCTCATCCTCGCACTGACGCCTGCGGCGATGCAGGTGAGGCAACCGATCCGCCTTTTCTTCACCGCACCTTCGGTCCCGGCCACCCTGGTTTTCGAGCCGGGCGCCGCAGTCAACCAGTTTGTCGGCAGCTCGACGAGTACGGTTGCGTTGCAGTCCAATGCCCGGGACCTGTCGGCGCTGTCGACGGTCGCCAACGTGCAGTCGACGGCTTCGACGGCAATCCAGGAAAGCACGAAGACGGGATTCGACACCGAAAGCGTGTCCAGGCAGATCAACCTCGGATTTGCCGGTGACCTTGGCTTCAACACGGCGAGCCAATTCATCAATTCGCTGCCGGCCACCGCGGCCGGCATCCCGGGCCTGGAACCGCAGGACGAAGATAGCGGGACCGGGATCAGCGTCCCGGATGACTTCGGCGGAGGCGAAGACCCGAAGTAGTCAGGCGACCGAGTCCCCGGCGCCCCCCCGCAGGGCGGCCGAGCGGGTAAAATACCGGCCGCATGTCCTCGATCGACCTGACCCATCACTTCCTGATCGCCATGCCGGCCATGGCGGATCCGTATTTCACGAGGACGCTGACCTACATCTGCGAGCACAACGACCAGGGCGCGCTCGGCGTGGTGGTCAACCGGCCGATCGACATGACCCTGCGCTCGCTTTTCGACCGCCTGGCGCTGCCGATCGACAACGACGAAATCGGCGACGCCCCGATCTATTTCGGCGGCCCGGTGCAGACCGACCGCGGGTTCGTGCTCCATGAACCCGCCGGCAGCTGGCAATCGACCCTCAAGGTACGCGACTCGGTCGGCCTGACGACTTCCAAGGACATCCTCGAAGCCGTGGGCCGCGGCGAAGGCCCCAGGCGCCTGCTGGTAACGTTGGGTTACGCGGGTTGGTCCGCGGGACAGCTCGAGCACGAACTCGGGCAAAACGCCTGGCTCTCGGTCGAGGCCCGGGGCGACAAGATCCTTTTCGACACGCCTGCCGACGAAAGGCTGCCGGCAGCGCTGAGCCTGCTTGGCATCGACCTTGCAAGCCTTTCGGAAGACGCGGGTCATGCCTGAGGCGCTGGTGGCGGCCTCGGGCACCGTACTGGCATTCGATTTCGGCATCCGGCGCATCGGTGTCGCGGTCGGCGAATCGGCGCTCGGCCTCGCGCATCCGCTGTCGGAGATTTCGGGTGAGGAGACCGAACCGCGCTTCGCTGCGATCGCCAAGATCATCGAGGAGTGGCAACCGCAACACCTCGTGGTCGGCCTGCCGCTCACGGCCGATGGCGCCGAGCATGACCTCACGCGCCGGGCACAGCGCTTTGCGCGCCAGCTCGAAGGGCGCTTCGGCCTGCCGGTCAGCCTGGTGGACGAGCGCTATACCTCGGTAGAGGCCGAATCCGGGCTGCGCGACACCGGTGCCCGCAAGGCATTGCGTGAAAAGCGCATCGACGCGGCGGCCGCCCAGCTCATCCTGCAGCAATTCTTCCATGACCAGGCTGCCTGACGCCGAAGCCCTCTGCACGCAACTCGTCGCCGAGCTCAAGGGCATCGTCAAGCCGTCCACGGCCATGATCGGGCTCTACACCGGTGGCGCATGGCTCGCCGAGAAGCTGCACCCCCAGCTCGGCCTCTCGACCCCGCTGGGCCTGATGGACATCGCGTTCTACCGGGACGACTACCACAAGCAGGGCCTGCATCACGACCCGAAACGTACGCGGATCGGGTTCGAGGTCGAGGGCCGCGACCTCCTGCTGGTGGACGACATTCTCTACACGGGCCGCACGGTGCGGGCCGCGATGAACGAATTGTTCGATTACGGCCGCCCGGCAAGCATATCGCTCGTGGTGCTGGCCGACCGCGGCGGCCGGCAACTGCCGATCTGCGCCCAGTATTGCGGCACCAAGGTCGAAGTTCCGGAAGGCCAGCGGCTGAGGATGAAGCGCAGCGCCGACGGCCGGCTCAGCCTGGAGCTCGAGGGTGCGTAACCCCCAGCTGAATGCCGCCGGCGAACTGCAGCACCTGCTGTCCATCGAAGGCCTTCCGCGAGCCATCCTGAACCAGATCCTCGACACCGCCGATTCGTTCGTCGGCGTCACGGAGCGCGAGGTCAAGAAGGTCCCTATCCTGCGCGGCAAGAGCGTGTTCAACCTGTTCTTCGAGCCGTCGACCCGCACCCGTACGACCTTCGAAATCGCGGCCAAGCGCCTGTCGGCGGACGTGATCAACCTCAACATTGCCGCCTCTTCGCAAACGAAAGGCGAATCGCTGCTCGACACGGTGGCCAATCTCTCGGCAATGCAGGCCGACATCTTTATCGTGAGGCACGCTTCGTCCGGCGCGCCCTACCTGATCGCGCGCAACGTGAAGCCGCACGAGCACGTGGTGAACGCCGGCGACGGCCGGCACGCGCACCCGACCCAGGGCCTGCTCGACCTGTACACGATCCGCCACTACAAGAAGGACTTCACGCAGCTCACGGTGGCGATCGTCGGCGACATCCTGCATTCGCGCGTGGCACGGTCGCTGATCCACGGGTTGACCACGCTCGGCGCACCCGAGGTGCGCGTGATCGGGCCGCAGACCCTGCTGCCCACCGGCGTCGAAAGCCTCGGCGTCAAGGTCTTCCACGACATGCGCAAGGGCCTTGCAGGTGCCGATGTCGTCGTGATGCTGCGCCTGCAGAACGAGCGCATGCGCGGTGCATTGCTGCCGAGCGCGCAGGAGTTCAACAAGTATTACGGCCTGTCCCCGGACAAGCTGGCGCTTGCCAGGCCCGATGCGATCGTCATGCACCCGGGGCCGATGAACCGCGGCGTCGAGATCGACTCGTCGGTGGCCGACGGTCCGCACTCGGTGATCCTTCCGCAGGTCACGTACGGCATCGCGGTGCGCATGGCCGTCATGAGCATCATCGCGGGCAACTGAATGAAGATCCTCATCAAGGGCGGCCGCGTCATCGATCCCGCAAGCGGCAGGGATGCGACAGGCGAGGTCCTGGTGGACGGCGAGCGCATCGCGGCCCTCGACGCCGCGGCGCGCGCGGCGAACGCCGACAAGGTGATCGATGCCACGGGACTCATCGTCGCGCCGGGACTGGTGGACATCTGTGCGCGACTGCGCGAGCCCGGATTCGAATACAAGGCGACGCTCGAATCCGAGATGGACGCGGCCATTGCCGGCGGCGTCACCAGCCTTGCCTGCCCGCCGGATACCGACCCGCCGCTCGATGAGCCGGGGCTGGTCGACATGCTGCGTCGTCGCGCGCGGTCGCTTACGCATGCGCGCCTGTACCCGATCGGTGCGCTGACGGTAAAGCTGGCCGGCGAGCGGCTGACCGAGATGGCCGAACTCTCCGAGTCGGGCTGCCTCGCATTCACGCAGGCGAACGTGCCGTTGGACGACACCCAGGTGCTGTGGCGGGCGTTGCAATATGCCGGCACCTTCGGCTTCGCAGTATGGTTGCGTGCCGAGGATCTGTCCCTTGCGCGCGATGGCGTGGCGCACGATGGCGAGGTCGCCACCCGCCTTGGCTTGCCCGGGATTCCCGCGATGGCGGAAACGATCGCGCTGGGCCGCCTGCTTCAACTTGTGCGTGAAACCGGGACCAAGCTGCATGTCTGCCGCATTTCGTCGGCGGGCGGGGTCGCAATGATCCGTGCAGCCAAGGCCGAGAAGCTGCCGGTCACTTGCGACGTCGGCATCCACCACGTCCACCTGTCCGAAATGGACATCGGCTATTTCGATTCGCACTTCCATCTCGTGCCGCCGCTGCGCAGCCTGCGCGACCGCGATGCGCTGCGTGCGGGGCTTGCGGATGGAACGATCGACGTCATCTGCTCGGATCACACGCCGGTGGACGAGGACGCCAAGCAGATGCCGTTCGGCGAATCCGAAGTCGGCGCCACGGGACTGGAACTGCTCCTGCCGCTCACGCTGAAATGGGCGGTCGAAACGAATACGCCGCTGCCCAGGGCGCTCGCCAAGGTGACCAGCGATGCGGCGCGGGTGCTCGGCGTCAAGTCCGGGCGAATCGAGGCCGGCGCACCGGCCGATCTCGCGATCTTCGATCCGTCGGCGCCTTTCCACGTGCTGCCCGAAGCACTGAAGAGCCAGGGAAAGAACACACCTTTCATCGGGTACGAACTGGCCGGTCGCGTGCGCTATACGCTGGTCGACGGGCGGGTGATCTACGGCGCATCGCCGGGCTAGCAATGCTCAAGTCCGCAGTCCTCCTCTTTTCGCTCGCGAGCCTGCTGGCGCTGGCAGGATGCTCTTCGAGCCCGAAACGCAGCGCACCCGAACCGGGCGCGCAAGCGTCGGACCGCGGCCCCGCCCCCGCAGGCGGCGGCGGTTACTACAAGGACGACGGCCCGGGCGCGAATCCGCCGGACCTCGACAAGATCCCGGACGCGCGGCCCAGGCCCGAGCCGCTGCACCGTTTCGCGAATAATCCCTACCAGGTCTTCGGCAAGGACTATGTGCCGGTTCGCGCCGGCAGCCCGTTCCGTCAACGGGGCATCGCCAGCTGGTACGGTCGCCGCTATCACGGCCAGAAAACCTCCAGCGGCGAGACCTACGACATGTACGCGATGACCGCCGCCCACCCGACGCTCCCGATCCCTAGCTATGCGCGCGTGACCAATGTGTCGAACGGCCGCAGCGTCATCGTGCGGGTCAACGATCGCGGGCCTTTCCACTCCGATCGCGTGATGGACCTCTCCTATGTCGCGGCCTACAAGCTCGGCTACATCCAGAGCGGAAGCACGCTTGTCGACATCGAGAGCGTTACTGCGGACAGCCCGCCGGTCGTCGCCGCTGCGCCGCCCCCGCCCGCGAATCCTGCCCCGGTGCGCGAGCAAACCCCCGCCCACGCACGGGCACAGTCGCAATCGACGGCCCAACCGCAGGGCCCGGCCCAGTCGCAAGCCCCGATTCAGGCGAGGGAACTGTCGCGCATGCCGGTCACAACGCAAGCGAATGGTGTCTATCTTCAACTGGGCGCCTTCTCTATGCGCGATAACGCCGAATCCTTCCGCGCGCGGGTCTACAAGGAGCTCGGCTGGCTGAACGACCCGATGCACGTCAATGCGCAGGGCGGGATGTTCCGGCTGCAGCTCGGTCCCTACCGCTCGCAGGAAGAGGCCCGCCGGATGGCCGACCGGATCCGCACCGAATTGAACCTGCCGAGCGTCGTGCTGGTCAGATAACCATTGCGGCGATTCCGGCTGCGTCCAGCCCAGCCCCTCGTTCGCCGCTACCCAATCCAAGGTACCCATGCTTCGTGCCGCAGCTTCATTCCTGTTGACATGCTTCTTCTCGGTTTCCCTTGCGCAAACGCCGCCCCCGGTGATCGGCAAGGCGTACGTCGTCGCCGACCTTTCGAGCGGGCAGATCCTCGCCAGCGAACGCGCCGACGAGCGCTTCGAGCCGGCTTCGCTCACCAAGATCATGACCGCCTACCTGGTCTTCCAGGCGCTCAAGGAAAAGAAGCTCACGCTCGAAAGGACGGTGCCGGTGTCCGAAAAGGCATGGAAAGCGAGCGGGTCGCGCATGTTCATCGAACCCCGGCGCCCGGTCACGGTCGACGAGCTGATCCGCGGCATGATCGTGCAGTCGGGCAACGATGCCTGCATTGCGCTGGCCGAGGCGATCGGCGGGTCGGAAGACGTCTTCGCGCAGATGATGAACCGCGAGGCGCAACGCCTCGGGATGAAGAACTCCAATTTCATGAACTCGAACGGCCTGCCCGACGCGCAGCACTACAGCTCGGCGCGCGACATGTACCTGCTTGCCTCGGCGCTGATCCGCGACTTCCCGGCCGAATATGCGACGTACTACTCGATGCGCGAGTATCGCTACAACAACATCACCCAGATGAACCGCAACCGGCTGCTGTGGCTCGACCCGACGGTCGACGGCATGAAGACCGGCTATACCGAAGCCGCCGGCTACTGCCTGGTTGCGTCTTCCAAGCGCGGCCCGCGCAGGCTGATGTCGGTGCTGCTCGGCTCGACTTCGGAAAGCACCCGCGCGCAGGAGTCGCAGAAGCTGCTCAACTGGGGATTCCAGTTCTTCGATGCGGTCAAGTTGTACGACAAGACCCAGCCGGTGAAGTCGATACAGGTCTGGAAAGGCACCGCAAGCGAGGTCAAGGCCGGATTTGCGGGCGACATGTACGTGACCGTGCCCAGGGGCCAGGCCGACAAGCTCAAGGCCGACCTGCTCGCGCAGCAACCGCTTGTGGCGCCGGTGGCGCAGGGGCAGAAGATCGGCGTGATGCGCGTCACGCTCGACGGCAAATCGGTCGGCGAATACCCGGTCGTGGCGCTCGAAACGGTGGCCGTGGCCGGCCTGCTCGGGCGGGCCTGGGATACACTGAGGTTGTGGATCAAGTGAGTGCGACCCTCTGACAGGCGAGGCTGACATGACTGTATTCCTGAACGGCGAATTCATGCCGATGGAAGAAGCGAAAGTGCCGGTGCTCGACCGCGGCTTCATCTTCGGCGACGGCATCTACGAACTGGTGCCGGTGTATTCGCGCGCCCCGTTCCGGCTCGAGGGCCATCTCGCGCGCATGGAGCGCAGCCTGTCCGAGGTCGGGATCGCAAATCCCTACACGCGCGCCGAGTGGACGCGGATCATCGAGCAGATGGTCGAGAAGCATCCTTTCGACGACCAGGCGGTCTACTGGCAGGTTACGCGCGGCGTGGCCAGGCGGGACCACGCATTTCCCAAGGGTGTGACGCCCACGGTGTTCATGATGTCCAACCCGCTCGTGAACCCCTCGAAGGAGGTGATCGAGAACGGCGGCAAGGCGGTCACCGCACCGGACTTCCGCTGGCACCGCTGCGACCTCAAGACGATCTCGCTGATCGGCAACTGCATGCTGCGCCAGCTTTCGTTCGAGGCCGGCGCGGTTGAAACGCTGCTGCTGCGCGACGGCAAGCTCACCGAGGCTTCGGCCTCGAACGCCTACGTCGTAAAGAACGGCGTGATCGCGACCCCGCCCAGGGACAACCTGATCCTGCCGGGCATCACCCTCGAAGTGGTGTTCGACATCGTCGAGCGCGGCAAGCTGCCGATGGAAGTGCGCGAAATCACCGAGGCGGAATTGCGCGGGGCCGACGAGGTCTGGGTCACGTCCTCCTCGAAGGAAATCGTCGCCATCGTCGACCTCGACGGCAAGCCTGTCGGCAACGGCAGGCCCGGCCCGGTATTCAGGAAGGCGTGGCAGCTCTACCAGGATTTCAAGCACGAAGTCATGCGCTCGAACAGGCCGGCGAGGGCGGCCTGAGCGCCGTGGACGGCGAAGCCGAATTCATCAAGCGCGAGACGCTGCTCGCGTTCCCGACCGAATTCCCGATCAAGGTCATGGGCCGCCGCGAAGGCGATTTCGCGCAAGGCGTCATGGAGATCGTGCTTCGCCATTCCCCCGATTTCGACCCGAAGACGATGGAGATGCGCCCGAGCAGCAAGGGCAAGTACCTCGGGCTGACCGTGACGATCCAGGCGAAATCGCGCGAGCAGCTCGACGCGCTTTACCGCGACCTTTGCGGCCACCCCGCCGTGGTCATGGTCCTGTGATCGCAGTCGCGCCCGCGCCGGTGCGACGCCGGCTTGCGACCGTCGTAAGGAAGCTCGGTCTGGTCGATTACGAGGAAGCGCTGAATGCGATGCGCAGGTTCAGCGCCAATCGCGGCGAGTCCACGCCCGACGAGCTCTGGCTCCTGGAGCATCCGCCCGTGTATACGCTGGGGCAGGGCGCGGACCCGTCGCATGGCCCGAAGGAGCAGGCGGAGATCCCGGTGCTGCGGGTGGAACGCGGTGGCGAAATCACATATCACGGTCCCGGCCAGCTGGTTGTCTACACGCTCGTCGACCTCGCGCGACGCGGCATCAAGGTGCGCGAGTTCGTGCGCCTGCTGGAGCAGAGCATCATCGACCTGCTGGGCGCGCATGGCGTGGCGGCGGAGCGCAAGGCCGGGGCCCCGGGCGTCTACGTGAGGGGTGCGAAAGTCGCCGCCCTCGGGGTGCGCGTCAGCCATGGCCGCACGTTCCACGGCCTCGCGCTGAACGTGGACATGGACCTCGCGCCCTTCGGCCGGATCGATCCCTGCGGCTATCCGGGCCTTGCGGTTACGCAGACGCGCGACCTCGGCATCGACGCCTGCGTCGACGACCTCGGCCCGGAGCTCGCGAGGCGGTTGCTCTGCCACCTGGGGAACGACGATGCGTGAACCCGGCGTCAAGGAAAAAGGGCAGGCCAAGACCGCAAACACGCTGAAGAAATTCGCGATCAAGGTCGTCGCGAAGGACGCGCCCAGGAAGCCCGACTGGATCCGGGTCAAGGCCGCGAGCCTGAATTCGCGCTTCACCGAGATCAAGGCAATCCTGCGCGAGCAGAAACTGCACACGGTGTGCGAGGAAGCGTCGTGCCCGAACATCGGCGAGTGTTTCGGCAAGGGAACGGCGACTTTCATGATCCTTGGCGACATCTGCACGCGCCGTTGCCCGTTCTGCGACGTCGGCCACGGCCGGCCGCTTGCGCCGGATGCCGAGGAGCCGAACCACCTGGCGCAAACGATCGCGCGCCTGCGCTTGCGCTACGTGGTGATCACGAGTGTGGACCGCGACGACCTCAAGGACGGTGGCGCGCAGCATTTCGTCGATTGCATCCGGGCCGTGCGCGAGCAGTCGCCGGACACCACGATCGAGGTGCTGGTGCCGGATTTCCGCGGGCGTCTCGATCGCGCTCTGGAAATCCTCGTCAACGCGCCGCCCGATGTCATGAACCACAACCTCGAGACCGTTCCGCGGCTGTACCTGCGAGCCCGTCCCGGGGGTGATTACAAGCATTCACTGGCCTTGCTGCAGGAAGTCAAGCGGCGCTGCCCGGGCGTGCCGACCAAGTCGGGCCTGATGGTCGGCCTGGGCGAGACCGACGACGAGATCCTCGCCGTCATGCGGGATTTGCGCGCGCACGCCGTCGACATGCTGACGATCGGGCAGTACCTGCAGCCAAGCCCCCACCACCTGCCGGTCGAGCGCTACGTGCACCCGGACGTGTTCGCGATGTTCGAACGCGAAGCCAATGCAATGGGGTTCCGGCACGCAGCGATCGGCGCGATGGTGCGCTCGTCCTACCATGCGGACAAGCAGGCCCACGAAGCAGGAGTGGGATAACCCGGTTCACCCGGAAATGTACTGGTACCGGTGCATCAATTGACCGCAGCGTTAGTATCCACGCGGACTTTGGACATGGAATGTTTAAGAATTGCGTTCAGACTATTCTCGGGGGGATCGGCATGAGAAAGATCTTTTGCGCGGGGTTCGCCTGCTTCTTCCTGGCCGCGCCCGCGATCGCGGGGCTCGAGTCGATCACCAACCAGGACGCAACGACCGGCTTGCGCGAGGCGCTGGTTACCGGAGCGCAATACGCCGTCGACACGCTCGGCAAGAAGGACGGGTTCTTCGGCAACGGCAAGGTAAAGATCCCGCTGCCCGAATCGGCGCGGACCGCGGAGAAACTGATGCGCCAGTTCGGCATGTCCAAGCAGGCCGACGAGCTGATCCTGACGATCAACCGCGCCGCCGAAGCGGCCGTGCCGGAGGCCAGGACGCTGCTGGTCGACGCGGTCAGGAAGATGAGCGTGCAGGATGCCAAGACCATCCTGACCGGCGGACAGGATTCGGCGACCCAGTATTTCAAGCGCACCACGAGCGAGCAATTGCGCGCGAAGTTTCTGCCGATCGTGCAGAAGGCCACTGCCAAGGTGCAGCTCGCGCAGAAATACGACGAGTACGCCGGCAAGGGCGCCAAGTTCGGGCTGGTCAAGAAGGAGGACGCGCATCTCGACAGCTACGTCACCCAGAAGGCGCTCGACGGACTGTTCGTAATGGTGGCCGAGCAGGAAGCGAAGATCCGCCAGAACCCGGCCGAGGCCGCCTCCGGCATCCTCAAAAAGGTATTCGGCGCGCTGAAGTAAGGGTCAGTGCGCCTTGTCCCAGTTCTCGCCGACACCCACGTCGACGATCAACTGAACGTCGAGCTTGGCGACGTTCTGCATCAGCCCGGGCAATGCGTCCTTGACGGCGCCGAGTTCGGCATCGGGCACCTGCAGGACCAGCTCGTCATGTACCTGCATCACGAGCAGCGTGGCGTGCCTGCCGGTATCGAGCCAGTCCTGCACCTTGATCATCGCAAGCTTGATCAGGTCGGCGGCCGTGCCCTGCATCGGCGCGTTGATCGCGGCACGCTCGGCTGCCTGGCGCCTTTGCGGCCCGCCGCTCCTGATCTCGGGCAGCCATAGGCGCCTCCCGAAGACGGTCTCGACGTAGCCGCGGGTGCGCGCCAGCTCACGCGTCTCCTGCATGTAGCGGGCGACTCCTGGATAGCGCGCGAAGTAGCTGTCGATATAGGCCTGCGCGGTGGCTCGCTCGATGCCCAGGTTCTGCGCGAGCCCGAAAGCCGACATGCCGTAGATCAAGCCGAAATTGATTGCCTTGGCCGCGCGGCGCTCGTCCGAAGTGACTTCCTCGATCTTGCGTCCGAAGACTTCCGCAGCGGTCGCGCGGTGCACGTCGTGCCCGTGCTCGAATGCGTGCCGCAGGCCGGCGTCGCCCGAAAGGTGCGCCATGATGCGCAGTTCGATCTGCGAATAGTCGGCGCTCACGATCTTCCAGCCCGGCGGCGCGATGAATGCCTCGCGGATGCGGCGGCCCTGCGGCGTGCGGATCGGGATGTTCTGCAGGTTCGGATCGTTCGAGGCGAGCCGCCCGGTCACCGCCACGGCTTGCGAATAGGTCGTGTGGACCCGCCCGGTCTTCGCGTCGATCATCCGCGGCAGCTTGTCCGTATAGGTGGACTTGAGCTTGGCGATGCCGCGGTAGTCGAGCAGGAGCCTGGGCAGCGGGAAGTCGGCCGCAAGTTCCTGCAGCACGTCCTCGTCGGTCGAGGGCTGTCCGCCGGGGGTCTTCTTGCGGATCGGCAGGCCCTGCCTCACAAACAGGATCTCCTGGATCTGCTTGGGCGAATTGAGGTTGAAGGGCTGGCCGGCGGCCTCGTGCGCCTTCTTTTCCAGTTCGAGCATCTCCCTGCCCAACTCGTGGCTTTGCGCTTCGAGTTTGCCGGCGTCGATCAACACGCCGTTCCTTTCCATCCTGAGCAGCACCGGCAGCACCGGCATCTCGATCGTCTCGTAGACATGCCTGAGCTTGTCGTCCGCGGCGATCCTCGGATACATCACCTCGTGGACGGACAAGGTGCAATCGGCGTCCTCGGCCGAATAGTCGGTCGCTTTCTCCACGTCGACCTCGGCGAACGATATGCGCGAGGCCCCCTTGCCGGTCACCGCGTCGTAGCTGATCGTTTCCCAGCCGCGATGGCGGCGCGCGAGCGTTTCGAGGTCGTGCCGCTCGTGGACCTCGAGCACATACGATTCGAGGAGCGTGTCGTGCGCGATGCCTCGCAAGGTCACGCCATGGTTGGCGAGGATGTGCGCGTCGAACTTCAGGTTCTGGCCGACCTTGGTCTTCCTGTCGCTCTCCAGCCAGGGCCTGAGGATCGCGAGCGCCCGGGCGACGCCCAGCTGCTCCGGCGCGCCGGCGTAGCGATGCGCTACCGGAACGTAAAAGGCGACCTCGTCGAAGGCGAACGAAAGGCCGACGAGGTTGGCGACCATCGGCTCGAGTCCGTCGGTTTCGGTATCGAACCCGACCAATTTCGCCGCTTCGAGCCTGGGCACCAGTGCGCGCAGGTCCGGCTCGGTGATGATCATCGAGTATTTTCGCCGCGGTGCCTCCTCGGCCGCGTGCGATGGCAGGGCATCCGGGCCGCCCGGCGCCGAGGCAGGCGCGCTGCCGGAAGCGGTGCGAGGCTCGCGCGTGCGAAGTGCTTCGTTCGGCGCCGGTGCGGAGCCGTCGATTTCCCGCAGCCACGTCTTGAAGCCATAGCGCGAGAACAGCTCGCGCAGCCTTGCGGCGTCGTACCCGTCGGCATGCAGGTCCGCCAGCCCGACCGGGAGCTGGCAGTCGCGTTTCATCGTCAGCAACCAGCGCGCCTTGGGAAGCCAGCCGAGCGCCTTGCGCAGGTTCTCGCCGACCGCGCCGCCGATGCTGCCGGCGTTGGCGACGATCGCGTCCAGGGAGCCGTACTGCGAGATCCATTTGACTGCGGTCTTCGGACCCACCTTGGAGACGCCCGGCACGTTGTCCACGGCGTCGCCCACCAGCGAGTAGAAATCGACGATGAGCTCCGGCGGCACGCCGAACTTCTGCTTCACGCCCTCGATGTCCAGCTTCTCGTTGGTCATCGTGTTGACCAGCGTGACGCGCTCGTCGACCAGTTGCGCGAGGTCCTTGTCGCCGGTCGAGATCACGCAGTTCATGCCGGCCTTCTTGGCCTGCTCGGCGAGGGTGGCGATGACGTCGTCGGCCTCCACGCCGTCGACCGCAATGACCGGCCATCCGAGCGCGGCGACGATCTCGCGGATCGGCTCGACCTGCGAGGCCAGGTCGTCGGGCATCGGCGCGCGGTTCGCCTTGTAGTCCGCGTACGCTTCGTCGCGAAAAGTCTTTGCCTTGGTGTCGAAGACGCAGGCCCGGCAGTCGGTTCGATAGTCGGTGGCGAGGCGCCGGAGCATGTTGACCACGCCGTAGATCGCGCCGGTGTGTTCTCCAGCCGCATTCCTCAGCTCGGGCATCGCGTGGAACGCCCGGTACAGGTAGGACGAGCCGTCGACCAGCAGCAGCGTTCTTGGCGAATGTTCCAGTGAATCCACGGGGACGGGCAGGGGCGGCAGGCATCCGGTTCTGGGGGAGCGCACCGATCTCGATCGGGCGCCGCTGGAGCGCCGATTATCCCAGAGTTCGTCGCGCGGGCGCCGGTGCGCAGGGGCGATTCTGCTAGAATCCCCTCGACCGCCGATCGCCATGCGCAAACTCCTCCCCGCCGTCTTTCTTGCCGCCGCGCTGCCGGCTTTTGCCCAGTCGGGCGCGCCGCTCAAGCTCGAGCCCCTGCCGGCGCCACCGCCGATGGCGCCCGGGCTCTCGGATGCCGATGACAGCGGCCCGCGAGTGAACATCCCGGTGCAGAAGGAAGACAAGGTCGAGGAAGTCCGCGAAAACGGACGCGTCGTGATGATGAGAGTCACGCCACCCAACGGCGTCCCGTATTACCTGATGGACAACACCGGCAACGGCAACTGGATCCGGCGCGACTCGCTCGACCCCGGGGTGCGCGTGCCGATGTGGACCATCCGCACGTTCGACTGATCGCTTGTCGGTCTTTACGCCGGTCTCCGAAGCCCAGCTGGCCGACTGGCTGAAGCATTATTCGGTCGGGTCGCTTACGCAGCTCGAGCCGATCGCCGCAGGCATAGAGAACACCAACTATTTCGTCACCACTACGCAGGGCGCCTATGTGCTCACGCTGTTCGAGAAGCTCGGTGCGAAGGAGTTGCCTTTCTACCTGAACCTGATGGCGCACCTTGCGCGTCACGGGATTCCCTGCCCGGCGCCGATTGCCGACCTGGCCGACCAGTACCTGGGCGAACTGAACGGCAAGCCGGCAGCGTTGGTCACCCGCCTGCCGGGCAGATCGGTGATGCGGCCCGGGCGCGAGGAATGCGGGCAGCTGGGGGCCTTGCTTGCGCGCATGCACCTTGCGGGCCGGTCGTATCCCGGGTTTCTGGAGAATCCCCGCGGCCCGCGCTGGTGGCGGGAAACCGCGCCGCAGGTCCGCTCGTTCCTCGACCCGGCGCGGCGCGCGTTGCTCGATTCGGAAATGGCCTACCAGTCGCGGCACCGGTTTCCGGACCTTCCGCGCGGCCCGATCCACGGGGACCTGTTCCGCGACAACGCGATTTTCGACGGCGGGCGGCTGTGCGGGATATTCGACTACTATTTCGCGGGCGTAGACGTGCTGCTCTTCGACGTTGCGGTCTGCGCGAACGACTGGTGCCTGGTCGATCCGGGGTCCGACCGCCGTTTCGAGCCGGCGCTGGTCAAGGCTTTCCTGTCCGAATATGCCGCGGTGCGGCCGTTCACGCCCGCCGAGCGGGAGGCGTGGCCGGCGCTCCTGCGTGCGGGAGCCTTGCGGTTCTGGCTGTCGCGGCTCTACGATTTCCACCTCCCCCGACCGGGCGAACTGGTGCATGCGCATGATCCCGAGCATTTCCGCGAAATCCTTGCGCTGCGAGCCGACCCGGCTTTCGTCCCGCCATGGGTGAAATGAGCGCGCAGGCGCGGCTTGTGCCGGGCAGGCGCGGCTGGCGCTGGCTGGCCGACGGCTGGAAAATGTTCCGCGCGGCGCCCCTGTCGTGGATCGCACTGGTATTCGGCTACTGGATGCTGATGACGGTCGTGAGCGTCGTGCCGTTCGTCGGCGTCGTCGCCGTGCTGGTGCTGGTGCCGGGATTTTCGGTGGCCTTCATGGCGGCCAGCCGCGCGTCGGAGCATCGCCAGCCCGTGCAATTGGGGCTGCTCCTTGCCGGCTTCCGGGACAATCCGCGCGGGCAGGTGATCCTTGGGTTCGTCTACTTTGCCTCCATCGTGCTGCTGCTGGCCGCCAGCACGCTTGGCGACGACGGCGCCCTGGCGCGATGGATGGTTACCGGCGCGCGACCCTCCACGCAAGTCATCCAGTCCGATGCCTTCTTCTATTCGCTGACTATCGCGGCGACGCTTTACATGCCGGTCATGATGCTGTTCTGGTTCGCGCCCACGCTGGTCGCCTGGCACGGCATGCCGGTCGCCAAGGCGCTGTTCTTCTCGCTGTTCGCCTGCCTGATGAACTGGCGCGCCTTCACGATCTACAGCATAGCTTCGGCCATCGTGCTCCTTGTCGTGCCGTTCGTGGTGCTGTTTGCCCTGATGCTGGCCTCCGGCGGCGCGCTGCGTCCGGCGGCGATGGCCGTGCTGTTTCCGTTCGTGCTGTCGATGATGCCGACGCTCTTCGCGAGCTTCTATGCGAGCTACCGCGACATCTTCGCACCGGCCCCGGCACCTGAATCGCCGGCGGATCTCCCGCCTGCGCAATGACCTTGCCGCGCACCGGGGATTGCGGCGCGGGCGCCCTCCTTGCGTGCGTGGCCGGAGAGGGCCGTAAGTTAGAATTCGTGCCCCGCCCGTGGCATCGCATGCATGCAGCGCCTTCGCGAGATCCCCTATAACTACACGTCCTTCTCGGACCGCGAGATCGTCCTGCGATTGCTCGGCCCGCAAGGCTGGGACCTGATCAGCGAACTGCGGGCCGAGCGCCGCACCGGCCGGTCGGCGCGCATGCTTTACGAGGTGCTCGGCGAGATCTGGGTCGTGCAGCGCAATCCATACCTCGAAGACGACCTGATCGAGCACCCGAAACGGCGTGCACAGGTACTGTCCGGGATGCGCAAGCGCCTCGAGGAAATCGAGGCTCGCCGCGGCGAAAGCGACAAGGTCAGCGTGCTGCTTGCTGCGGCGGGCGAGGCGGTCGCCAGGTTCGATGCGGAGTTCGACCTCACGCGCAAGCTGCGCCGGAAGGCCCTGCGCAGGCTTTCGCGCGTAACGCGCAAGGACAACATCGCGTTCGACAGTTTTGCCCGCGTTTCCCATGTGACCGACGCCACCGACTGGCGCGTCGAATATCCGTTCGTGGTCGTCTCTCCGGAGACCGAGGACGAGGTCCAGCCCATCGTGCGCGAGTTGATCCGGATGGGGCTCACGATCATCCCGCGCGGCGGCGGCACCGGTTACACCGGAGGCGCAGTTCCGCTCACGCGCCGCTCGGCGGTCGTGAATACCGAGAAGCTAGAGAGCCTCGGCCGGGTCGAGGACACCGTGCTGCCCGGCCTCGAGCGGACGACGACGGTGATCCGGTGCGGCGCCGGCGTAGTCACGCGGCGCGTCATGGACGCGGCGGAAGAGGCCGGCCTTGTGTTCGCGGTGGACCCCACCTCCGCCGACGCTTCGTGCATCGGCGGGAACGTCGCAATGAATGCCGGGGGCAAGAAAGCGGTCCTGTGGGGCACCGCGATCGACAACCTCGCTTCCTGGCGGATGGTGACTCCGGATGCCGAATGGCTCGAGATCGAACGGGTCGGCCATAACCTGGGCAAGATCCACGATGCCGAAAAGGCGACCTTCCGCGTCTGCCGCTATGCCGCGGACGGCAGGAAGCTGCTGGAGGAATCCCGCATCGAGATCCCCGGCGCGGGATTTCGCAAGACCGGCCTGGGCAAGGACGTCACCGACAAGTTCCTGTCCGGCCTGCCCGGGGTGCAGAAGGAAGGCACCGACGGGATCATCACCTCGGCCCGCTTCATCCTGCATCGAATGCCCGCCCATATCCGCACGGTGTGCCTGGAGTTCTTCGGCAATGCGCACGATGCAGTTCCGGCGATCGTCGAAATCAAGGATTACCTCGACGCGCACCCGACCGCGCGTCTTGCCGGCCTGGAACACCTGGACGAGCGATACCTGAAGGCGGTCGGTTATGCCACCAAGGCGCGCCGGAACCAGCGGCCCAAGATGGCGCTGTTCGGCGACATCGTGGGCGACAACGTGGACGACGTGGCGAGCGCCGCCTCCGCGGTGGTGCGCCTAGCCAATGCGCGCGGCGGCGAGGGATTCATCGCGGTCAGCGCGGAGACGCGCAAACGCTTCTGGCTGGACCGGGCACGTACTGCCGCGATAGCCAGGCACACCAACGCTTTCAAGATCAACGAGGACGTGGTGATCCCGCTGCCGCGCCTGGCCGACTACTCGGACGGCATCGAGCGCATCAACATCGAACTGTCGATCGCCAACAAGCTCGAATTGCTGGATGCGCTGTCGGCCTATTTCGCGGGCGAACTGCCGTTGGTACAGCAGGACGTGTTGGTATCGGCCGCAGAATTGCTCGGGGACCGGCCACAGCGGGCGCTCGAAGCGATCGAACGGGTCCGCGCCCGCTGGCAATGGCTGCTCGAGCATCTCGACGCGCCTGCGGCCGACCTGACGTCCGGGATGTCCGGGTGGGGGGCGCTGCACGCGGACCTGTCCCGTCAATACCGGACGGTCTTCGAAGCGGTGCAGGCGCACGCATTGAGGGTTTCCTGGAAGGCGGAATTGCGCGACGACCTGATGCGGATCTTCGGCGGTCTTGCGTTCGGCAAGGTCGTGGAAGGTGCCCAGGCGGTCCACAAGAAAATCCTTCGCGGCCGGGTGTTCGTCGCGCTGCACATGCATGCCGGCGACGGCAACGTCCACACCAACATCCCGGTCAATTCGGACGACTACCTGATGCTGCAGCGGGCGAACCAGGCGGTGGCGAGGATCATGGCGCTCGCCAAGTCGCTCGGCGGCGTGATCTCGGGCGAACATGGGATCGGCATCACGAAGATGGACTACCTCGACCCGGCCGAGATCGAGTCGTTCCGTGCCTACAAGCAGAAGATCGACCCGGAAGGCCGCTTCAATGCCGGGAAACTGCTCGCCGGCGGTGATCTTGCGATGGCCTATACGCCGAGCTTCTCGCTGCTCGGCGCAGAGTCGCTGATCCTGGAGCAATCGGACCTGGGCGCGATCAACGAATCGATCAAGGACTGCCTGCGGTGCGGCAAGTGCAAGCCGGTGTGCGCCACTCACGTGCCGCGCGCCAATCTGCTCTATTCGCCGCGAAACAAGATCCTTGCCACGTCGCTGCTGACCGAAGCCTTCCTTTACGAGGAGCAGACCCGGCGCGGCGTGTCGTTCGCGCACTACGACGAGTTCGCCGACGTGGCCGAGCACTGCACGGTGTGCCACAAGTGCGAGAGCCCGTGCCCGGTGGACATCGACTTCGGCGACGTGTCGATCGCAATGCGGAACCTCCTGCGCCGCCAGGGAAAGCGCCGTTTCAACCCGGGTACCGCCGCGTCGATGCTGTTCCTGAATGCGACGGATCCCCGCACGATCAAGGCGGTGCGGGCCGCGATGATCGAATGGGGCTATGGCCTGCAACGCCTGGCTTACGGGCTGGCCAAGCGCTTGCGGATCGCGGGGCGCCAGACCCGGCATCCGCCCGCCACGACGGGCGGGCGCCCGACGCTCGCCGCGCAGGTGATCCACTTCGTCAACAAGCCGATGCCCGGCAACCTGCCCAAGCGCACCGCGCGCGCGCTGCTCGACGTGGAGGACCCGCGCATGGTGCCGATCATCCGCGACCCGGCCAAGGTGACCGAGGACTCGGACGCCGTGTTCTATTTCCCCGGATGCGGTTCCGAGCGGCTGTTCTCGCAGGTCGGACTTGCCACGCAGGCGATGCTGTACGAGGTCGGGGCGCAGTGCGTGCTCCCGCCGGGGTACCTGTGCTGCGGGTATCCGCAGACTTCGGCCGGCGAAGCCGAGAAGGGCGAAAGGATCATCACGCAGAACCGGGTGCTGTTCCACCGCCTGGCCACGACGCTGAACTATCTGGACATCAAGACCGTGATCGTGTCCTGCGGCACGTGCATGGACCAGCTCGAGAAGTACGAATTCGACAAGATCTTCCCCGGTTGCCGGCTGCTCGACATCCACGAGTACCTGCTGGAGAAGGGCGTCAGGCTCGAAGGCGTTTCCGGCACGCGTTACATGTACCACGACCCCTGCCACACGCCGATCAAGACCCAGCAGCCGATGAAGGTCGTCAATGCCCTGATGGGCGGCGACGTCGCACCATCGGCGCGGTGCTGCGGCGAATCCGGCACGCTTGCGGTGACGCGTCCGGACGTGTCGACGCAGGTGCGTTTCCGCAAGGAGGAGGAGTTCCGCAAGGGCGTGGCCGCCATCGAAGCGGCGGGTCACCAGGGGACTGTGAAAATGCTCACATCGTGCCCTTCGTGCCTGCAGGGATTGGCGCGATTTGCGGATGACACCGGGGTGCAGTCCGATTATATTGTGGTCGAGTTGGCCCGCCATGTACTCGGCCCGGATTGGCTGCCGGGATTCGTGCAGAAGGCCAACAACGGCGGCATCGAGCGCGTGCTGCTCTGAAGGGATACCGGGCGATGGGCTGCTTGCTGTGCGAAGAGGAGGGCGGAACCTTGCTCTGGCGCGACGACTTCTGCCGGATCGTGCGCATCCCGGGCGCCGACTACCCGGGCCTGTGCCGCGTGGTGCTCAATCGCCACGCGGTTGAAATGACCGACCTTGGCGAGGACGAAAGGGCCCGCTTGATGCGAGCGGTCTTTGCGACCGAGCGCGTGCTGCGCGACCTCTTCCGCCCCGACAAGATGAATCTCGCCAGTTTTGGCAACAAGGTCCAGCACCTTCACTGGCACGTGATCCCGCGTACCGCCGACGACCCGCACTTTCCGGAGCCTTCCTGGGGCGCCCCGCAGCGCCCGGCTCCCGCACCGCGTGCTGCGGTCGGCGACGAGGAGATCGCGGACCGGCTGGCCGAGACCCTGAACCGACCCTCACGAACATGACCGATACCGCATTCGACCTGCCCGGGATTTCGGCCGAAGCCGCGCCCGAATTCAGCGACGTGCTTGCCTGCAAGGCCTGGCTCGAGCATGTGCCGCTGGCCAACGTGGCCGAAGCGCAGAGCCAGTTGCTCGCGCAGACCACCGAATTCAACCGTTTTCCCTGCAAGGCCGCAATGCGCCTGCAGGTCATGGAGGCGCTGCGCGAAGCGGTGGCTTTCGTCCAGATCGAGCAGGCCAAGCGGTTCACCAACCGGGCCTTGCCGATGGCCGATGCCGAGGCCGCGATCTTCGAGGCGACCACGGCTCTCTGGGACCAGATGCGCATCGGCTATCTGCATTGCCTGGCGGCGGGCGTGGCCGACGAATCCGGCATGCGGGCGCAGGCGCCGCTGCTGGCCCAGCGCATCCTCGCGTACTGCGGCCTGAAGATGTTCCACCACTATCGTGCCTACCGGGAGGTCAGCAAGGCCGACTGGCGGCACTTGCACCAGGCCTACAAGGTCGCCGAGGACCTGGGCGTGGCCGAATCCGAAGTCAAGGATTACCTCAACCGCGACGTGCACGACGCGACGCCCCGCATCCAGTACATGCGGGCTTTGCTCACCGGCATGGCCAACCCGAACGAACTTGCGCGCCGCCAGCTTTCGTTCGTCGGGTTCCTGCTCGAACGCTGGGCCGAGAAAGTCGAGGTTTCCCACACCCCTGTCGCCGAGGAAGGCATGCTGCCGCTGGTGGTCGACCTCGCCGGGGACGGACCGCCCGAGCGCCTCACGGGCGAAGGCGACACCGAGATCGTCGAGCCGCGCTTCCTCGATGTGAGCCGGCTTACCAAGAGCCTCAAGAATCGGATCGGCCTGTTGCGCAAGGGCGAGTCGCCGGCCAAGCTCGCGCTCGGCGAGGACTGCGTGCAACCGTCCTGCGAGCAGCTGCTGATTTTCCTGTACCGCCAGTGGTGTCAGCCCCGGGCGCCGCGCGCCGAGCGTAAGCGCGTCCAGCAGGAGGCGATGGTCAGCAACGAGATGGCGGCAATCCACTACTACATTTCCGGCAAGGTGTTCCGCCAGCCCGGCGTGCAGACCGAACTGACCCAGAAGGAACGCGATCAAATTGCGACCTTCGGCCGCGTGAGCACCAAGGACGAGGACGACTACAGCGCGGTGCATGGATTCCTGCTCGAGCATTGGCAGGTCGAGGACGAGAGCGTGTCGGGCCTGCGGATGGCGCGGCCGACGGGCTCGCCCGGAAGGCGCTTCGCCCACGGGCAGCTGGTCGCCGTGCGGCCCGGGGATGCGAAGAATTTCATGCTGGCACAGGCGCGCTGGCTGATGCAGGGCAGCAACGGCGCCCTGAATGCCGGCCTGCGCCTGCTGCCGGGCTTGCCGGCTACGATCGCGGTGAGGCACTACGGGCTCAATGTCGCCCAGGAAAAATACGTCCAGGCGCTGACGCTGACCGAAGTCGCCGCGCTCAAGTCGCCGCCGACCCTGATCCTGCCTGCCGGCTGGTACAAGCCCAACCGCGTGGTTGAAGTCTTCGTGCAGAAGCCGCTGCGCGTGAAACTCCTGGAACTCGTCGACCGGGGCACCGACTTCGAGCGCATGACCTACGAGGTGCTGCCGGACTAGCGTGGAAGGGGCGGGCAGGCCGGGGCGTGGTCCCATGCGGTACCCGAGAATAAAGCTGCCCGGGGTCGACGGGAACCTCCCCCGGTCGGCCGGTAGTGATGCCGCTGTATGATTGGCCCCCATGAGCGACTTCCCCACTCCGACCGAAATCAAGCTGCACCAGAAGTCCCGCCTGCTCGAAATTGCGTTCTCGGACGGTCGCAGCTTTTCGCTGTCGTTTGAATTTCTGCGCGTGTTCTCGCCTTCGGCCGAAGTGCGCGGTCATGGTCCGGGGCAGGAGGTACTGCAGACAGGCAAGCGCAACGTCGACATCGTTGCACTCGATCCGGTCGGCTCCTACGCGGTACAGCCCACATTTTCGGACGGTCACGCGACAGGGATTTATGCATGGGATTATCTCTATACGCTCGGTGAGGATCACGACAGGCTGTGGACCGAATATCTCGACAAGCTCGCTGCCGCCGGTGCGAGCCGAGATCAGGAGCAAGTCCTTACCTCCGTAAAGACGCCTGTTGATAAAGGGCATTGCGGATGAGTTCAGAGACCCATTTCGGGTTCCAGAAGGTCCCGGAAGACGCCAAGGCCGGCAAGGTCCGGGACGTCTTCGACCGCGTCGCCGGCCGCTACGACCTGATGAACGACCTGATGTCGCTCGGCCTGCATCGGGCCTGGAAGGCCTTCGCGGTGGAGCTCTCCCGGGTGCGTTCGGGCGAGAAGGTGCTCGATGTTGCGGCCGGCAGCGGGGATCTCTCGCGCGCCTTCGCGCGACGCGTCGGCCCGAGCGGCGAAGTCTGGGTCACCGACATCAACGGCAGCATGCTGGCGGTGGGCCGCGACCGGCTCATCGACGACGGCCGGGTCTGCCCGGCCGTCCAGTGCGACGCCGAGAGGCTGCCCTTCCCCGATGCCTACTTCGATTGTGTGAGCGTGGCTTTCGGGTTGCGGAACATGACCCGCAAGGAAGCGGCGCTGGCCGAAATGGCCCGCGTGCTCAAGCCCGGCGGCCGGCTGCTGGTGCTCGAGTTCTCGAAGGTCTGGAAGCCCCTCGAGAAGGCGTACGACGCATACTCTTTTCGTGTGCTGCCGTGGCTGGGCGAGAAAGTCGCCGGCGGCGGCGATGCCTACCGATACCTCGCCGAGTCGATCCGGATGCACCCGGATCAGGAGTCATTAAAGTTCATGATTGAACGTGCCGGCCTGGAACGGGTCGAATACTTCAACCTTGCGGCCGGGGTGGTTGCCCTCCACAGGGGCTACCGCGTATAGCTACAAAATGATCCGAAGACGCTGTAGGATGATCGGATAACAAGAAGACAGACAGACAAACTAACAGGACTGGGACAAGATGAAGCGGATTCTGGTGGGATTGATCGCAGTTTTCCTCGGTGTCGGTCTGGCCGTGGGCGAGGCCGACGCGGCCAAGCTCGGCGGCAGCCGCAGCATCGGTACCCAACGCAGCATCACGAAAGCACCACCTGCGACCCCGCCTCGCCAGGTACAGCAGGCCGCGCCTTCGACGCCGCCTGCTGCGGCTCCGCAACCCCAGTCGGCGCTGAGCCGCTGGGCGCCGATGCTCGGCGGCCTCGCCATCGGCGGGCTGCTGGGATCGATGTTTGCGGGCAGCGGGTTCGGCGGCGCGATCGGCAGCCTGCTGATGATGGCCCTGCTCGCCTTTGCGGTGTTCTTCGTGATTCGCCTGCTGATGCGCGGGCGTGGCGTTCCGCAGGCAGCCCCGGCGGGTGGGCCGACGCAGTATTCCGGCCTCGGCAACGAGACGGTCGCCGCCCCGCCGCCCTCGCAGTCGGCCGGCTTCGAGGCCCAGCCCTCGGTGCGCGCAGCCAACATCCCGGTCGGTTTCGACGGCGAAGGTTTCCTGCGCCAGGCGAAGCTCTCCTACATCCGCATGCAGACGGCCAACGACGCCGGCAACCTGGCGGAACTGCGCGAATTCACCACGCCGGAAGTGTTCGAGGCGCTCAATACGGACATCGACGCTCGCGGCGGCGCGAAGCAGTTCACCGACGTCGTTACGCTGAATGCCGACCTGCTCGAGGTGGTCACCGAGGGCAGCACGCATTGGGCCAGCGTTCGCTTCTCCGGGCTGGTGCGCGAAGTCCCCGGCCAGGCGCCCGCCAGCTTCGAGGAAATCTGGAACCTGTCCAAGCCGGCCGACGGTTCCACCGGATGGCTGCTCTCGGGCATCCAGCAGATGCACTGAAGCATCCTCTGCCATAATTCACCCCGAGGCCACCGCAAGGTGGCCTTGTTCTTTGTGGCGCCGCAAGGCGGCTTCTCCCACTCCGGGTCCGTACCATGGGTTTCTTCGACGACGGCGCCGCCGGCGCGCTCAACCTCCTGCTCAGGCGTGAAGCCTGGGCGCGGGAGAAACTCGTGCCGTTCGAGGGCGAGATCGTCGAGCTGCGCTTTGCACCCTTGCCGCCACTGCGCCTCGAAGTCGTGCATGGCGGGCAGGTCAGGCCCGCAGAGGCAGCCGCGGCCACCACGCTGACGATCACCGCGAAGCCGGGAATCCTCGCGGCCCTGCCGAAGGGCGAGGAACACCTGATGCGCTCGGTCGACATTGCGGGCAATGCCCAGCTCGCCGCCGAGATCCTCGCGCTCCTTCGCTATCTTCGCTGGGACGTCGAGGAGGATCTCTCCCGCGTATTCGGCGATGTTCTCGCTCACCGCATGGTGGGCACCGCACGTGATTTCTTCGCATGGCAGGCCGACGCGGCCCGGCGGATGGGCGAAAACATCATGGAGTACGCCGTAGAGGAACGCCGCCACGTGGTGTCCCGCGCCGAATTCGACGAATTCGCCGCGGGAGTCTCGAGGTTGCGTGACGACCTTGCGCGGCTGGAACAACGCATCCAGCGGCAGAGCGACCGCAACGGCGCCTGATTTGCCGTGAATCGCCTTCTCAGACTGCTGCGCATCCTGTCGGTCGGCCTGCGCTACGCGCTGCACGAATTCCTGCCGCGCGGCCGCGCCCGCACGGTATTGGGCCTCGCGGCTGCGCGCCGGGAAGAGCCGCGGGCGGAGCGCTTGCGCAGCGCACTGGAGGAACTCGGGCCGATCTTCGTCAAGTTCGGCCAGATGCTGTCCACCCGCCGCGACCTGATGCCGAACGATCTCGCCGAAGAGCTGGCGAAACTGCAGGACCGGGTGCCGCCGTTCCCGTCGGACGCCGCCGCCGAGGAGATCGAGCGCGCGCTGGGCCGGCCGATCAGCACGGCGTTTGCCACGTTCGAGCGCGACCCTGTCGCGAGCGCATCGATCGCGCAGGTGCATCTCGGAACGCTGGCCGACGGCAGCGAAGTCGCGGTCAAGGTCCTGCGCCCCGGCATCGAAGTGATCATCGCGCGCGACGTCGCATTGCTTGAGACCGCAGCCGAACTGGTCGAGAAGCTCTGGGCCGACGGCCGGCGCCTCAAGCCTCGCGAAGTCGTGGCCGAGTTCGCCAAGCACCTCGAGGACGAACTCGATTTGATGCGCGAAGCCTCGAGCGCGAGCCAGCTGCGCCGCAATTTCGAGGACGGCAGGCTCCTGCTCGTCCCACGCATCCACTGGGACTACTGTGCGCAGCGCGTGATGGTGATGGAACGCATGTACGGCACGCCGATCTCGCAGATCGAACTCTTGCGCGAAAAGGGCGTCGACGTACCCGGCCTCGCCCGCGCAGGCGTCGAGATCTTCTTCACGCAGGTGTTCCGCGACGGCTTCTTCCACGCCGACATGCACCCCGGCAACATTTTCGTCGCCACGGAAGGGCCAATGAAAGGCCGCTACATCGCGCTCGATTTCGGCATCATGGGCACGCTCACCGACGTCGACAAGAACTACCTCGCACAGAATTTCATCGCGTTCTTCAACCGCGACTACACGCGCGTCGCGCAGGCCCACCTGGATGCGGGCTGGGTGCCGCCGGAAACACGCATCGACGAATTCGAAGCCGCCATCCGCTCGGTGTGCGAGCCGATCTTCGCCCGGCCCCTGAAGGAAATCTATTTCGGCCGGCTGCTGCTGCGCCTGTTCCAGACTTCGCGGCGGTTCAACGTTGCCGTCCAGCCGCAGCTGGTCCTGCTGCAGAAGACGCTTCTCAACATAGAAGGCCTCGGGCGGCAGCTCGATCCCGATCTCGACCTCTGGAAGACGGCCAAGCCCTACCTCGAGCGGTGGATGTCCGACCAGGTAGGCTGGCGCGGGTTCGTCCGCACGCTCAAGCGGGAAGCGCCGTACTGGGCCTCGACCCTTCCCCAGGTTCCTAGGTTGATGCACCGGTTGCTTGCCGAGGAGCGGGTCGAGAGAATGGACAAGGCGTTCGGCGCCCTGCACGCGCAGGGCGAGCGGCGCAATCGCCTGCTCGCCGCGCTGCTCCTGGTGCTGGCCGCCTGGGTCGCGCTGCAGGCCTGGGCATTCTTCCAGGTGTTCTAGAAGCCGCCCAGCCTCGCGCCGTGGACACTGCCCCGCGCCCTTCCCCCCTCGCGCGCTACCTCTTTCTCGCCTATGTCCTGCTCGTCATCTATGCGACGCTGTACCCGTTTTCCGGCTGGCGCGACGCCGGCATCCCGGCGTTCGCCTACCTGACCGCGGCCCGGCCGCCGTACATCACCGGGTTCGACCTGGCCGCAAACGTCCTCGGGTACGTCCCGTACGGGACGCTCGCCGTGCTCGCGATGTACCCGCGCGTGACCGGCGGCGCGTCGTTCGTGGCCGCGCTCTCAACCGGTACAGCGCTCGCGCTCATGCTGGAAGCCGCGCAGACCTTCCTGCCTGCGCGATTTGCATCCAACATCGATGTCGCGTGCAACATGGCAGGCGCTGCGCTCGGCGCCTTGGCCGGGATCCGCAGCGCGCGCTGGCTGTTCAGCACCAGCCTGCTGCTCCAGTGGCGCACGCAGCACCTCCTGCCGGGGGCTCGCGCCGACGCCGGCGTCGTGCTCCTGGCGCTGTGGGTGGGGACGCAACTCAACCCGGCGAGCCTGCTGTTCGGTGCCGGCGACCTGCGCGACCTCTTTCGACAGCCTGCAGGGAGCGCTTACGAGCCTGATGTATTTGTCGCAATCGAAGCGCTGACTGCGGCAAGCAACCTCGTCGCCGTGGGGCTGACGCTGTCGGCAGTCCTGAAGCCGGGGGCGCCGCACGTGCGCGCAATGTTCGGGCTGATCGGCCTGGGCCTGATCGTAAAGACGGCGGCCTTCGCCATCCTCAGGCAGGCCGAGGACGTCTTCCACTGGCTGACGCCGGGCGCCCTGATCGGGCTGGCGGCAGGGCTCCCTCTCCTGTTCGCGGCCGCCATGCTGCCTCGAGTTCTTCGTCTTGCGCTGGCCGCGGTGCTGCTCATGGGCGCCACGGTGCTGGTCAACCTGGCCCCCGCCAACCCCTATTTCGCCTCCACGCTCGCCGTCTGGGCGCAGGGACATTTCCTCAACTTCAACGGCCTGACTCGTTTGTTGTCCGTGCTGTGGCCGTTCACGGCGCTGCTGTACCTGATGCTGGTCGCTGCGCGTCCGGGCGAAGACGGTACCCGCGGGTAGAATGGCGCCTTCCTCCTGCGTCCCGATCCCATGTCTTACTACGAAAAGCACGTCTTCTTCTGCTGCAACCAGCGCGACGGTACGCGCGAATCCTGCAATCCCAAAGGCGCTTCCGGACTGCGCGACTACGCCAAGGCGAAGGTCAAGGAGCTCGGCCTCGCGGGACAGGGCAAGGTGCGCATCAACCAGGCGGGCTGCCTTGACCGTTGCGAGGAAGGTCCGGTGATCGTCGTCTACCCGGAAGCGGTCTGGTACACCTATGTCGACCGCACCGACATCGACGAAATCATCGAGGAGCACGTCAGGAACGGCCGGGTCGTCGAGCGCCTGCGGATCTGATGCGCGCGTCCACGCGCCGCGAACTGGTGCCCGGCCCGGCCGGTCGCATCGAGTGCGCCATCGATGTCCCGGACCGTGCGCAGGGCGTCGCGCTGATCGCGCATCCGCATCCCTTGTTCGGCGGCACACTCGACAACAAGGTCGTGCAGACGCTTGCGCGCACATTCGTCGACCTGGGCTACGCGGCCGTGCGGCCGAATTTCCGGGGGGTCGGCGCCACCGAAGGCGTGCACGACGAAGGCCGCGGCGAACTCGAGGACATGGCGGCCGTGCTGTCGTGGGCGCAGGCCGAATTCGGCGGCGGGCCGCCGGTGCTGGCCGGGTTCTCGTTCGGGTCCTTCGTGCAGACGCATCTGGCGCAGCGAGTTGTGCCCGAGCGGATGGTGCTGGTCGGTGTTGCGGTAAAGCGGTTCGATGCGCGCCCGGTGCCCCCCGAGACGCTCGTCATCCATGGCGAAGTCGACCAGACCGTGCCGCTGGCCGACGTGCTCGACTGGGCGCGGCCACAAGACCTGCCGGTGGTCGTGGTTCCCGGCGCGGACCATTTCTTCCACCAGAAGCTGAATGTCCTGCGCACGATCGTGCGGTCGAACTGGCGCGGGCGATGAACCTGGCGGCGGAGCATCGCGCCGTGCTTTCGGTGGCCGGCTTGCGCAAGCGCTATGGCGGCGAGGAGGTCGTCGCCGGCATCGATTTCGACGTGAAGGCCGGCGAGTGCTTCGGGCTGCTCGGCCCGAACGGCGCCGGCAAGACCACCACACTGAAGCTCGCCCTCGGCCTGATCGACCCGGATGCAGGCACGATCCGCCTGCTCGGCCGGCCGGTGCCGCAGGAGGCGCGCGAGGCGCGCCAGAAAGTCGGCGTGGTGCCCCAGTTCGACAACCTGGACCCGGACTTCAGCGCGAGCGAGAACCTGCGGGTCTACGGCCGCTATTTCGGCCTGAAGAAGGCCGAGATCGATGCGCGGATCCCGCAACTCCTCGAATTCGCGGGCATCGCCAACCGCGGCGCCGGGAAGATCCAGGCGCTGTCGGGCGGGATGAAGCGGCGGCTGACTCTCGCCCGTGCGCTGGTGAACGATCCCGAAGTCGTGTTCATGGACGAGCCCACCACCGGCCTCGATCCGCAGGCGCGCCACCTGATCTGGGAGCGGCTCAAGCGCCTGAAACAGGAAGGCAAGACTCTGCTGCTGACCACGCATTTCATGGAGGAGGCCGAGCGGTTGTGCTCGCGCCTCGTGATCATGGACCGCGGCCACATCATCGCGCTCGGGTCGCCGCGGGAGCTGATCTCGAAGCACATCGAGCCGAACGTCGTCGAAGTGCACGGGCCGGGATTCGGGGCGTGGGCCGAGACTGCGCGCAGGCTCGCGGGCCGCGTGGAGGTCGCCGGGGAAACCGCTTTCTGCTATGCCACCGACGAAGAACCGCTCGTTGCCAGCCTCAAGTCGCATCCCCAGCTGATTTACCTGCATCGCCCGGCGAACCTCGAGGACGTGTTTCTCAAGCTCACCGGCCGCGACCTGCGCGACTAGGACGGCAATCGATGTCCGCCCGGGTATTTGCGCTGCCCAACCTGTCGATGCGCTTCGTGCATGTGTGGCGGCGCAACCTGCTGGTATGGCGCAAGCTTGCGATTCCCTCGATGCTCGGCAACCTTGCCGACCCGATGATCTTCCTGTTCGGGCTGGGCTACGGGCTCGGGGCGATGATGCCGGCGGTGCAGGGCGTGCCGTACATCGCGTTCCTCGCCGGCGGCATGGTCGTCTCCAGCACGATGTACGCCGCAACGTTCGAGGCCATGTACTCGGCGTTTTCGCGCATGCACCAGCAGAAGACCTGGGAGGGCATCCTCAATGCGCCGATCCTGCTCGAGGACGTCGTGCTCGGCGAACTGGTCTGGGCAACGACCAAGGCGACCCTGTCCGGGGTTTCGATCCTCGCGGTCGTTACGGTACTCGGTTTCGCGACGCCGAAATTCGCGCTCGCGCTGCTGCCCGTGATCGTGCTGACCGGGCTCGCGTTCGCGGCCGTGGGCCTCGCGATGAATGCGCTTGCGCCGAGCTACGATTTTTTCATGTACTACTTCACGCTGGTGATCACGCCGACCTCGCTGATTTCCGGCGTGTTCTTCCCGACCGACCGGCTGCCGGCCGCGCTGCAGGACGTGGCCGCCCTGCTGCCGCTCTATCATGCGGTGGCGCTCGCGCGGCCGCTGATGTTCGGTGAACTGCCTTCCGGAATCCTGCTGCACCTGGCCGTGCCGGTCGTATATGCTGCCTTCGGGTTCTATGTCGCGCTGGTGCTGACGCGCCGGCGGCTGTCGAAGTAGGAGAGCGCGCGTGGTCTGGATCAAAGCGCTGCACATCGTATTCATGGTCACCTGGTTCGCGGGCCTTTTCTACCTGCCGCGGCTTTTCGTCTACCACGCGCAGAGCGAAGACAGCGTGTCGAAAGAGCGGTTCAAGGTCATGGAAAGGAAGCTCTATTACGGGATCATGGCTCCGGGGGCGGTCCTGACCATCGCCTTCGGCCTGTGGCTCTGGTTCGGCTGGGGATTCTCCGGCGGGTGGCTGCACGCCAAGCTCACGCTGGTCGCCGTCCTTGTTGCGTACCATCTCTGGTGCGGAAAGCTGCTCGCCGACTTCAAGCACGACCGGAACACGCGCAGCCACGTCTGGTTCCGATGGTTCAACGAGTTCCCTGTGCTCCTCCTCTTTGCGATCGTGATCCTCGTTGTCGCCAAACCTTTCTGAACCGGGTCCGGAGTCCTTCTTTGCGAGCAGCCCGCGCGGGCTGGAGGCGACGCTCGCCGACGAGTTGGGGGCGCTCGGGGCCCGGAACGTAAAGGTCGCCGCCGGTGGCGTTGCTTTCGGCGGATCGTGGGAAACGTGCTACCTGGCGAATTTCCACTCGCGCATCGCGTCGCGCATCCTGTGGCGCCTCGGCTCGTTCGACTATGCGACCGAAGAGGATATCTATCTCGCTGCGCGCTCGGTGTCCTGGCGGCACCTGTTCGGTGTGGACAGGAGCATCCGGGTCAACCTCACCGCCATCAAGAGCCCGCTGAAGAGCCTCGACTTCGCGACGCTGCGCATCAAGGACGCGGTCTGCGACCGCTTTCGCGACGAAACCGGCCTGCGACCGAATGTCGAGCGCCTCGCGCCCGACGTGCGCATCCACTGCTTCCTCGAGCAGGCCGCGGGCACTCTGTACCTCGACACCTCCGGCGAGCCGCTCTTCAAGCGCGGCTGGCGCCATGCCGCGGTCGAGGCGCCGCTGCGCGAGAACCTCGCCGCAGGGATCATCAAGCTCACCGGCTGGAAGGCCGACGAACCGCTGTTCGACCCGATGTGCGGCGGCGGCACCTTCCTGGTCGAGGCGGCGGCGATCGCGTTGAACGAGCCCCCGGGCGCAGGGCGCAGCTTCGGGTTCGAAAAGCTCGCCACATTCAACCTCAAGGCCTGGAACCGCGTGCGCGACGGCCGGCCGCCGCGCAACAAGATCCGCCCGGCGCTGTTCGGCAGCGACATCGAGCAGCGCGCAGTGGCGAGCGCGAAGAAGAACCTGATGGCCGCCGGATTCTTCGACCTGGTCAAGCTCCAGCGCGCCGACATCCTCAAAGTGGAGGCTCCGGCGAGCTCGGGCGTGATGGTGGCAAACCCGCCCTATGGGGAAAGGCTTTCGGATGCCGACCAGCTGGCCGCCTTCTATCCGCAGCTCGGCAATGCGTTGAAGCAACGCTTTGCCGGCTGGCGCTGCAATTTCCTGACGTCGGATTTGCGCATGGCCAAGCTGATCCGCCTGTCACCCAGCCGGCGCGTGCCGCTCTTCAACGGCGCGCTGGAGTGCCGGCTGTTCGAGTTCGTGGTGGTCGCGGGGTCGAACCGCAAGTAGCTAGCGGCCGGGTTCCGGCGGGACCACCCCGGTCTTGACCCACGAGCGCATGGCCAGCACCGTCTCGCGCTCGACGCCGGCGAATCCGTGGGCCGTAAATGCCTGGCAGACATCGCCTCGCCAGGGCCCGCCGCCATGCACGGTGAGCAGTGGTGCGCCGGTACTGCGCGCAAACGACTGCGCATCCTTGTGGGCCGTAAAGGGGCAGGGATCGTCCTCGTGATGCACCCAGAAAAGGCGCGCGGAGAGCTCACCCCAGTTCACCCCGGACAGGCCGGGCCCGTGGCGTGAAGGCCGGAACACCGATGCGGTCAGAATCGTTTGCCGAGCAAGCTTCGGGTTCATGCGTGCGGCATGGTAAGCGCTGATCGACCCTTCGCTGGTCCCGACGAAAGTCCAATCATCGATGCCGTAACGCCGGCCGACGGCGGCAAGCAGGGCCTCCACGTCGGAGCCATAACGGGGCGTCTCGCGAAAGTGCTGAGCGAACGAGCCCCACTGGTCGGAAGGCGCATCGACGGCGACAACGAGCGTTTCCCCGTCGAGCCAGTGCCTGCGCGAGCGGACCAGGAAATTGCCGCCCAGCTCGAACTTCGCCTGTCCGTCCTCGTCCCTCAGCCGCATGATGCCGGGATGCCCCGGAAAGAGGGCAATGCCGTACCTGAACGATTTCGCGCCCTCGAGGTGCGTCACCAGTCCCGCGATCGCGTACCCGTCCCGCGGCACGGTGACGACGACGTTCGGGTTCTCGAAGTTCTGGTCGGCTCCGGCGGACCGTGCCCGCTGGGCGTGAACCGGCTGTACTCCGGCCAGCAGCGCTGCGAGGACTACCGCGAGGCGGCCGGCGATGTTCCGCGCCTCTGCGAAGGGATCGATCCCGAAGCGGACCACCGAGAACCTTGCGCGAGACGCGTTCATTCGACCACTTTCCCGCGCAGCGCCTTGATCCTGCCGCGCAGCACCTTGCCTTCCAGCCGCTTCTTCTTCGCGCTGCGGCTCGGCCTGGTCGGCCGGCGCTTCTTGGGGACGAACGCCGCATCGCGCACCAGCTCGTGAAGGCGGGCCAGCGCCTCCGCGCGGTTCATGTCCTGGCTGCGGTGCTGCTGCGCCTTGATGACGACCACGCCGGTGCGCGTAATGCGCTGGTCGGCGAACTTCAGCAGGCGTTCCTTGATCGCCTCGGGCAGCGAAGAGGCGCGCACGTCGAAGCGAAGGTGGATCGCGTTGGAAACCTTGTTGACGTTCTGGCCGCCGGCGCCTTGCGCGCGCACGGCGGTGATCTCGACTTCGTCCTCGGGGATGACGATGACGTCGCCGGGAGACATGCCTACTTGGCCTTGCTCTCCATGCCCTTGCGGAGGAGCTCGGTCACCACCTCGTTGAGGCCGCCGGCGCGGTCCTTTGCAAGCGAATGCAACTTCGCGACCAGGTCCTCGTTCAGCTTGACCGCGAACGGTACCAGGCCGGCGGCCCGGTCGAGTTCCCGTTGCTCGCGCCGGCTCGGCTGCGCCGGCGGGTTCTTGCCGAACGGCGCCGCGCCGCCGGCGGCACCCGGCTGGGGCCTGAGGCGCAGTCCCTTGAGTTTCTCGAGATCGGTCTTCTTCATGCCTGATTTCCTTCGCAATTCCGCGGATTCATTTCGGGAGACTGGCTCCGGGAGCGGTTCTCAGGCCAATCCGGATACAAGATTTGTAATAGCAAAAACGACGAGAGACGCTCTCGCGTCTCTCGTTGCGGCACGCCGGAAACCGCCGGCCGGACGCGCCGTTCAGACGCGCCGTTCAGACGATATCCAGGTGCGCGATGCCCTCGCCAAGGTCGCGGCTCTTCGAGGCCTTGCCGTTCAACTTGATGTTGAGGCGGACCTCGTTGGTCGAGTCGGCAAAGCGCAACGCGTCCTCGTAGCTGATGCGGTCGGCCTCGTGCAGGTCGAAGAGGGCCTGGTCGAAGGTCTGCATGCCCAGTTCGCGCGACTTCTTCATGATCTCCTTGATGCCCGTGATCTCGCCCTTGAATATCAGGTCGGACACCAGCGGCGAGTTGAGGAGCACCTCGACCGCCGCGGCGCGCCCCTTGCCCTCTTTCAGCGGGATCAGGCGCTGCGAGACCACCGCCTTGAGGTTCAGCGACAGGTCCATGAGCAGCTGGTGGCGCCTCTCCTCGGGGAAGAAGTTGATGATCCGGTCGAGCGCCTGGTTGGAGTTGTTGGCGTGCAGCGTGCCCAGGGCCAGGTGGCCGGTTTCGGCAAACGCGATCGCGTGCTCCATGACCTCGGCCTCGCGGATCTCGCCGATCAGGATCACGTCGGGGGCCTGGCGCAACGTGTTCTTGAGCGCGTTCTCCCACGAATCGGTGTCCACGCCGACCTCGCGCTGCGTGATCACGCAATTGCGGTGAGGGTGGACGTACTCGACCGGATCCTCGATCGTGATGATGTGGCCGTGCGAGTTGGCGTTGCGGTAGCCGATCATCGCCGCGAGCGAAGTCGACTTGCCCGAGCCGGTGCCGCCGACGAAGAGCACCAGGCCGCGCTTGGTCATGATCACGTCCTTCAGCACCGGCGGGAGCTTGAGGTCGTCGAACTCGGGGATCGCGGTGGTGATGGTCCGCATGATCATGCCGACCTTCTGCATCTGGATGAACGCGTTCACGCGAAAGCGCCCGATGCCCGAGGGGCTGATGGCGAAATTGCACTCCTTGGTCGCCTCGAACTGTGCCGCCTGCTTGTCGTTCATTACGGCGCGCGCGAGCATCGCGGTGTGCTGCGCGGTGAGCGGCGTCTGCGACAGCGGCTGCATGCGGCCGTCGCCTTTCATCGCGGGCGGGAATCCCTCGGTGATGAAGAGGTCGGACCCCTTCTTCGCGAGCATCGCGCGAAGAAGATCGTAGATGAATTTTGTTGCCTGTTCGCTTTCCATGGTCCGCTCCTGTCCCTAGCCCGCGAAATTTTCCTTGTTGGCCGCCTTGCTGCGTGCCTCGGCCACCGAAATGATGTTGCGCTTGACCAGATCCGCGAGGTTCTGGTCGAGGGTCTGCATGCCCATCTGCGCGCCGGTCTGGATCGCCGAGTACATCTGCGCGACTTTGTTCTCTCGGATCAGGTTGTTGATCGCCGGCGTGCCGATCATGATCTCGTGGGCCGCGACGCGCCCCGCCCCGTCCTTGGTCTTGAGCAGCGTCTGCGAAATGATCGCGCGCAGGCTGGTCGAGATCATCGCGCGCACCATGTCCTTCTCGGCCGCCGGGAAGACGTCGATCACGCGATCGATGGTCTTGGCTGCGGAGGACGTGTGCAGCGTGCCGAACACGAGGTGGCCGGTTTCCGCGCCGGAGAGCGCGAGGCGGATCGTTTCGAGGTCGCGCATCTCGCCGACCAGGATCACGTCCGGGTCCTCGCGCAGCGCGCTTCGCAGCGCGTTCGAGAACGAGAGCGTGTGCGGACCGACTTCGCGCTGGTTGATCAGGCATTTCTTCGATTCGTGGACGAACTCGATCGGGTCCTCGATCGTGAGGATATGGCCTTCTTCCGATTCGTTCTTGTGATTCACCATCGCCGCGAGCGTGGTCGACTTGCCCGATCCGGTCGGGCCGGTGACCAGCACCACGCCGCGCGGGTAGTCGGAGATGTCCTTGAAGATCTTCGGTGCCTTGAGGTCCTCGAGCGACAGGATCTTCGACGGGATCGTCCGCATGACGGCGGCCGCGCCGCGCTGCTGCACGAAGGCGTTGACGCGGAAACGAGCGAGGTTGGGCACCGCGAACGAGAAGTCGCACTCGAGATTTTCCTCGTAGAACTTCCTCTGCCCGTCGTTCATGATGTCGTAGATCATCCCGTGCACGTCCTTGTGGTCCATGGCCGGGAGGTTGATGCGCTTCACGTCACCGTGGACCCGGATCATCGGAGGAAGTCCCGAGGACAGGTGCAGGTCGGAGGCTTTGTTCTTGACGACGAAGGCGAGGAGTTCGGTCAGATCCATTACAATTCCCCCGGGGGAAGATGGTGCGGAGTGGGCGCGGTTTTCCGGTGCATCGCTTGCGCGGTGCCCGATCGAACCCGCGTGCGAAACGCAGATGGAAAATTATGGCGGCAATCAATGATAACTTGCAAGCCGTCGCGGCGCGCATCCGCGCGTCGGCGCTTGCCTCCGGCCGCGACCCCGCGATGATCCGGCTGCTGGCGGTGACCAAAACCGTGCCTGCGGCCGCGATCCGGGAGGCTTTCGAGTCCGGCCAACGCAATTTCGGCGAAAACTACGTCCAGGAAGCCCTCGAGAAGCAATCTGCTCTTGCGGCTTCGGGATTCCAGGGCCGGATCGAGTGGCACCTGATCGGCCCCCTGCAAAGCAACAAGACGCGTGTGGCCGCCGAGCACTTCGACTGGGTCCAGACCGTCGACCGCGAAAGAGTCGCACGCCGGCTGTCGGAGGCGCGCTCCGCGGATGCGCCGCCGCTCAACGTGCTCGTGCAGGTCAACGTGTCCGGTGAGGCAACCAAGAGCGGTGTTCCGCCTGCGGAAGCGGCGTCGCTTGCGCGAGCGATCGCGGCAATGCCGCGCCTGCGCCTGCGCGGGCTGATGGCGATCCCCGAGCCGACCGACGACAGGCAAATGCAACTCGAACGGTTCAGGACGGTCCGCGAGCTTTTCGACGCGCTGAACGAGCAGGGCCTCGAGCTCGACACGCTGTCGATGGGGATGTCGCAGGACCTCGAGGCCGCAGTGGCGGCAGGTTCCACGATGGTGCGCATCGGCACCGCAATTTTCGGCGAGCGACCCAGGGCAAAGGCGGCGGCATGAAGATCGCGTTCATCGGTGGCGGCAACATGGCGGGCGCCCTGATCGGCGGCCTGCTCGCAAAAGGCTATGCAAGCGACTCGGTGTCGGTGGTCGAGGTGGTCGCCCAATCCCGTGACACCCTTGCCGCGCGTTACAAAGTGCACGTCAGCGAGTCGGCCGACGAGTACACCTTCGCCGCAGACACGATCGTGCTCGCGGTCAAGCCGCAGGACATGCGCAGTGCCGTCGCGACGCTTGGTGGCCGCCTGTTGAACCAGCTCGTCATCAGCATCGCCGCCGGCATCCGCCTGCAGGATCTCTCGCGCTGGCTCGGCGGCTACGCGAAGCTGGTGCGGGTGATGCCCAACACGCCTGCGCTGATCGGCGCAGGCATCGCAGGCCTGTATGCCGGCAATGAGGTGAGCCAGGACGAGCGCTCCCGGGCCGAGGCGATCCTCGGCGCGGTCGGCAAGACGGTCTGGGTCGCGGACGAGTCGCTGATCGACCCGGTCACCGCGGTGTCCGGGAGCGGCCCGGCCTACGTGTTCTACTTCATCGAGTCGCTCGAGAAGGCCGGCGTCCAGCTCGGCCTCGCACCCGAGGCGGCGCGCACGCTGGCGATCCAGACTTTCGTCGGCGCGGCGCGTCTTGCGGCGGAAAGCGCCGAACCGCCGGGCACGTTGCGCGAGAGGGTGACTTCGAAGGGCGGCACTACCGAAGCCGCGCTCAAGGTGTTCGCCGCGCAGGACATCGCAGGCAGCATCGGCAAGGCGCTCAAAGCGGCCAGCGACCGCGGCGCGGAGCTCGGCGAAATCCTCGGCAAGGACGGTTAGACGATGCTTGCGCAGATCCTCGAGTTCCTGGTCGACACGATCTCGGGGTTCTTCGTGTTCCTGTTGCTGGCGCGCTTCCATTTCCAGTGGCTGAGGGTGTCTTTCCGCAACCAGTTCGGCCATTTCATCATCGCGCTGACGAACTGGATAGTGATGCCCGCGCGGCGCGTCATTCCGGGCGTGGCCGGCCTGGACATGGCCACCCTGCTGGCGGCCTTGTGCCTGCAGGCGGCGACGCTGGCCGCGATCCACGTAATTCGCGGAGCGGACCTGTCGGCCGCGCCGGGCATGGCCGCCGCGATGCTGTTCTCCCTGGCGCTGGTCGACCTGGTGCGCATGAGCATCTACCTGCTGATCTTCGCGCTGGTCGTCCAGGCTGTCCTGTCGTGGACCAACCCCTATTCGCCGATCGGGGCGACATTCGACGCCATGGTGCGGCCCTTCCTGCGCCCGATCCGGCGTTTCGTCCCGCCGATTTCGAACATCGACCTCTCGCCGCTGGTGCTGCTCGTGCTGCTGCAGGTGCTGCTGTTCCCGCTCACCTACGGGCGGGCCATGGTGGCGGGGCTGTTCTGAGCGTGGGCGCCTGGCACCGGGCGCAAGGCGAGCGACTCGTGCTGCAAGTCCACGTCCAGCCGGGCGCCGCGCGGACCGAAGTTGCCGGTCTGCACGGCGACTGCCTGAAGATCCGCCTTGCGGCGCGGCCGATCGACGGCGAGGCGAACGCATGCCTGGTGGGTTTCCTGGCCGAGGCCCTCGGGGTGGCGAAACGTGCGGTGTCGATCGACAGCGGTGCGGCCTCCCGAAGAAAGCGGGTGAGCGTGCAGTCGCCGGCCCGTGGTCCGGAGGCCCTGTGGAAAGGTTGAGCGCTTTGCTTGAGGTTCCCGAAGTGACGCCGGGCACGGTCGGCCCGTGCCCGGTCGCACCGGATGCGCTGCAGGGCATCAAGCGGCAGCAGACCAACCCCGCGCGGTGGCGAGGCGATGGCTGGGAGGCGTTTGCCGGGGCGTTGCGCTCCCTGGGCATCGAGTTGTCCGAATCGATTTCGGCCCGCGGTGCTTATGCCACCGACGCGGGCGGTACCGCGTACGGCCTGCCGCACGGCGTGGTGGTCGCGAGAAGCGCGGAACAGGTCGCCGGACTGCTGCGCACCGCGCAGGCTCATCACGTCCCGGTCACGGTCCGCGGCGGCGGCCTGACGACCGAAGGCGAATCGGTGGCGTTCGGCGGTGTCCTGCTCGACATGACCGGGATGAGCCGGGTGATTGCGATCGATCACGAAGCGCTGACAGTGCGCACCCAGGCCGGCATCTTCTGGCACAGCCTGGCCGAGGAATTGCGCCGCGAGGGCCTCGACTACCTGTCGGCGCCGCTCAACCTCACCTCTTCGGTCGGGGGCACGCTGGGCGTCGGCGGCATCGACGTCAATTCGCCGCGCCTGGGCTGCAGCGCCGACCAGGCGGTTGCGCTGCAGGTGGTCACGCCCACAGGCGAGATCGTCGAGTGTTCCGACACCGAGAATCGCGCACTCTTCGAGCGCGTGATCCTCGGCTACGGGCAGTTCGGCGTGATCACGGAGGCTACCCTCAAGGTGCGGCGCTATACGCCGCTGCGAATGCATTACTACTATTACTCCTCGCTGCGCACCGCGATCGAGGACCTGCAGCTGATCGACCGCAACGACGCCAGCGACTACTCGGGCATCCTGACGATCCTCGATTGCGCGGTGAACCTCCTGGTGGCCTTCGATTCGGCCGGGCGCGAGGCGGCCTTCAAGGCGCAATGGGAATCCCGCCTGCGGGGGTACGGCGAGTTCGGCTTCGCGCTGTGCATGCTCGGGCGCTATGCGTTACGCCCCTGGAAGCTCGGGGAGGCGTGGTTCCTGCTCCAGAGGAAGCGCGAGCTGTTTCCCGAACTGCGCCGCCCGGAATACATGCGCGGCCCCGAGATGCTCGACCGCACGGTCGTGTTTTCGCGGGCCGTATGGAAGTTCTGGGGCGGCCGGCAGATGGTGATCCCGGACCTGGCGACCTCGGCCGGAAAATTCGCCGATGCGGTCGTGCGCGGGAACGCGGTCTGCCGCAGGTACTTTCCCTATTACACGCTTTACTGCGTCGGCATCCGATTGCGAAGCGACCACCGCGAGCACTACGAGATGTCGTGTATCCCGCCGGATGCGGAGGGCTGGGCCTACGGCTGCGAGTTCGAGCCGATGAACAACGGCCGGACCTACAGCCGCGACCACCTGCAATCGTTCAAGAATGCGATCTACGACATAGGGGTCGACATCGGTGCGAGCTACTACCGGTTCGGCGGAATGATGAAAGGCTACATCCGGCGCGTATTCGGCGACGCCATCGTCGACCGGCACCTCGCGATGAAGAAGAAGGCCGACCCGGCGATGATCCTCAACCGGGACGTGATCTTCTGATGCCTGCGGCAGGCCGTCGAACTGCGGTGCGCAAGGGTCCAGCCGCCTGCAGCGGCTGCAGCCTGTGCCTGCTCGTCTGCCCGGTCTGGCGCGAGTCGCGCGACCCGCGCCTGTCGCCCGAAGGCCGCGCCAAAGCGCTCCAGCATGGCGCCCCGGCCGGGGAACTCGCGGCTTCGGCGAAAGCCTGCAGGCTGTGCGGCGCGTGCGAGCCGGTCTGCCCGGAAAGGATCGACCTCATCGGTATGACGCTCGACCTGCGCGCTCGCCTGGCGGATACGGAAGACGTGGCGGCAACGCAAGCGCGCATGAAGGAACTCGCCGCGTGCGCCCGCCCGCCTGCCCATGCGACGACTGTCTTCCTTCCCGGCCCGGCGTTGCGCGCACGGCCTGATCGGATGGAGAAGATTGCCTCGCTGCTGGGGGCGACCGCCTGCGCGGACGGCGGCGAGGACATTGCACATGCGGTTGCATCCGGGATTGGCGTGCCTGGCGAGCGGCTTCGGTCGTTTCTCGCGCACCTGCGAGGGGCGCAATCGATCATCGTGGAGGACGGCCTGTGGATGCGGCACCTGCGTGCATGGCTGCCGGGTATGCGCCTCGCAAGCCTCGGCGAAGCGCTGGGCAGGCTGGATTCGGTGCGCCGGGGACTGCGTCGGACCGACCTGTACGTCATCGAGCCGCGTGCCTACCACGGCGATTACGAGAGGCTGGTCAGGTACTACGACCGCCTGGGCGCCGAGCGCGGATGTACCTTCAACCTGGACCTTCAGCGCATCGCGATCCCGGCCGCAGGCCAGGCCGACTGGATCCTTAAGGGCCGGACCGTCGAACGGATCGTGGTGGAGCGCCAGGACGATGCCGAACCATTCGTGGCGCTCGGCCGCTACCCGGTGGTGCACCTGGCCGATTTGGCAGATCATTGAAGGTCATGCCTGAGAGAAACTCGAATGCGGACCGTTGACGTCGTCATTGTCGGGGCGAGCCTGTCGGCCGCGGCTGCCGCCAAGCGGCTGGTGGACGCCGGGCTGGAGACGATCGTCCTCGAGCGCAAGGAACTGCCGCGCCACAAGATCTGCAGCGGCATCCTTTCGCCGCGCGGGCACCGGTTCCTCATCGAGAATTTCGGGCCGCTACCGCGCGAGGCGCTGCACGAGCCCACCGCCTGCCGCGGCGTGACTTTCCATTTTCCGTCGATGGTCTCGCTGTCGATGGATTTCTTCGGCGGCACCACGCCGCACCTGCACCGCAAGTACTCGGACTACTGGGCCATCAAGCGAAGCGGCGCCGAAGTCCACGACCAGACGTCGTTCGCCGGGCTGGAGGACAACGGCGACCATGTCCTCGTGCACGCGCGCAAGAAGGGCGAGCCGGTCGAGTACCGGGCGCGTACCGTAATAGGCGCGGACGGTCCGAGTTCGCTCGTGATCCGCGCGATCTACCCGGATTACCCGCAGCAGATCCCGTGGTTCTTCGTCGGGCAGAAATTCCACGACATCATCGAATGCCCGCTGGACGAGGCGTATTTCCACTTCTGGTTCCACCCGGGGCTCGGGCACTACACCTGGAGCCATGCGCGCGACGGGCGGCAGATCGTCGGGGTCGGGTTCAAGCGCGGCGACAACTTCGCTAACAAGCACGCCAATGTCGTCAACTACCTGTCCGAAAAGCACGGCGTTCGGCTCAGGGAGCACACCGACGACGAAGGCTGCGCCGAGAATTTCGGGCCGTCCCTGATCAATCGCTACGTTTTCGGCAAGGGTAACGTGCTGATCACGGGGCAGGCCGCCGGGTTCCTGAACATGATCGGAGAAGGCATGAGCTGCGCGCTGCACTCGGGCGCCATCTGCGGCGAGGCTGTCGTGGAAGCACGCGTGACCAACAAACCGGTGCAGGAGATGTACCGCCGCATGATCGCCTCCGAGGTGCGGCGCACGACGGACCAGTGGAACCCGCTCAAGATTGCTTTCGACAAGCCGCACGAGGCCGATTTTCCGGCGGCGCTGATGGCGCTCGGCTGGCGCGACCGCGCCAAGGTGCTGCGCGACATGTGGCGCTTCATCGTGCTTTACAAGGAGTTCAACTGGGGCCGGCAGATCTTCCGCGAGATGCTGCAGCGGCCGCTGATCGGCGGCTATTCGGCCCGGCTCTGGCAATAGCGTGACGCGCGGAGGGGGGCTGCGCCTCGTCCTCCGGCCTTGCCGAAAAAAGCCGCCGCACCCTGGGGCGCGGCGGCCGGTCTCCTCCTCCAAATACCTTTTGCGTCAGGCGGCGAGCTTCGCCTTCTTCTTTTCGTCAAAAAACTGCTCGTCCTCGGTCGAGCCGTGCAGTGCGGTCGTCGAGGCCCTGCCGCCGGTGACGGCCTGCGTGATCTCGTCGAAATAGCCGGTGCCGACCTCGCGCTGGTGCTTGACCGCGGTGAAGCCTTTCTCGGCGGCGGCGAACTCCTTCTGCTGCAGTTCGACGAACGCGGTCATGTTGTTGCGCGCATAACCGTAGGCCAGTTCGAACATCGAGTAGTTGAGCGAATGGAACCCGGCCAGCGTGATGAACTGGAACTTGTAGCCCATCGCGCCGAGTTCGCGCTGGAACTTCGCGATCGTCGCATCGTCGATGTTGCGCTTCCAGTTGAAGGAGGGCGAGCAGTTGTAGGCGAGCATCTTGCCCGGGAATTTCTTCTGGATGCCTTCGGCGTACCTGCGCGCGAACTCGAGGTCCGGCGTCCCGGTTTCGCACCACACCATGTCGGCCACTTCGGCATAAGCGAGGCCGCGCGAAAGCGCCTGGTCGAACCCCTTCTTCGTGCGGTAAAAGCCCTCGGGCGTGCGCTCACCGGTCAGGAAAGGCTTGTCGTTCGCGTCGACGTCCGAGGTCACGAGGTCGGCGGCTTCCGCGTCGGTGCGCGCGAGCAGCACCGTGGGCACGCCCATGACGTCGGCGGCAAGCCGAGCGGCGACCAGCTTCTGCACCGCTTCCTGGGTCGGCACCAGCACCTTGCCGCCCATGTGGCCGCACTTCTTGACCGAGGCGAGCTGGTCTTCGAAGTGCACGCCGGCCGCGCCGGCCTCGATCATCGAGCGCATCAGTTCGTGCGCATTCAGCACGCCGCCAAAGCCGGCTTCGGCATCGGCCACGATCGGCGCGTACCAGTCCACGTCGCCCTTGCCTTCCATCGTCTGGATCTGGTCCTGGCGGGCCAGCGCGTTGTTGATGCGCTTGACCACCGTCGGCACGGAGGACACCGCGTACAGCGACTGGTCCGGGTACATCGAGAGCGAATCGTTCGCGTCGGCCGCGACCTGCCAGCCCGACAGGTAGATCGCCGGCACGCCGGCCTTGACCTGCTGCATCGCCTGGTTGCCCGTGAGGGCGCCGAGCGAGTTCACGAACGGCCGCTCGTTCACCATCTTCCAGAGCTTCTCGGCGCCGAGCTTCGCAAGCGTGTACTCGATCTTCAGGCTGCCGCGCAGCCTGACGACGTCCTCCGCGGTGTAGCCGCGCCTGATGCCTTTCCAGCGCGGGTTCTCGGCCCAGTCCTTCTTGAGTGCGGCGACTTCCTGTTCACGATTCATCATTTGCGGCTTCCTTTCGGTTGGGATCGGGTGCCGCAGGATAGTCTTCGCCGATCCCGCATCGCAACAACAAAACCAGGAAAATGAGACTTCAAAAATTTCACATGGTTAAGTTAACTCAGACAGGAATATTTTCATCTGTCGAGAGAAAAGTTCAGGCAATTGTCGCGACGCAACAGGATTTCACGCTGCGCAATGCAGCCGCTCAGGTCTGGACCAGTTTGCGGTGCCGGTGAATGCTCATCAGGATGCCGATCCCGACAAAAAGGGTCGCGAGCGCAGTGCCTCCGTAGGATACGAACGGCAGCGGAACGCCGACCACGGGCAGGATGCCGGACACCATGCCCATGTTCACGAAGGCGTAGGTGAAGAAGATCAAGGTGACCGCGCCCGCCAGCAGGCGGCTGAAAAACGTCGGTGCGTTCGCCGCGATCATCAGGCCGCGCGCGATCAGCAGCAGGTACAGGAGGAGCAGCACGCAATTGCCCGCCAGGCCGAATTCCTCGGAGAACACCGCAAATATGAAATCGGTATGCCGCTCCGGGATGAACTCCAGGTGCGTCTGCGTGCCCTGCAGCCATCCCTTGCCGAAGATCCCGCCCGAGCCGACCGCGATGGTCGACTGGATGATGTGGTAGCCCGCGCCCAGCGGGTCGGTCGTCGGGTCGAGCAGGGTCAGGATCCGCCGCCGCTGGTAATCGTGAAGCATGCCCCACAACGGGAAAAGCGCAGCGAGTCCCGCGAACGCAAGGCCGACGATGACTTTCCACGACAGGCCGGCGAAGAAGATCACATAGCAGCCGGCCGCAAGCACGAGCACCGCGGTGCCGAGGTCGGGCTGGCGCGCGATCAGAAGGACCGGCACTGCCAGCAGCAGCCCCGCGACGATGAAATCGAGCGCCCGCAGCGTGGCCTCGTGGCGATGGAAGTACCACGCCAGCATCAGCGGCATTGCGATCTTCATCATTTCGGAAGGCTGGAACCGGGTCACGCCCACGTGCAGCCAGCGGCGCGCGCCGTTGGCTACGTCGCCGAACAGCGCGACGGCGACCAGCAGCAGCAGGCCGATGAAGTACACAGGGACCGCGAACCGCATCAGGGTCTGCGGCGCAGTCTGCGCGAGCACCCACATCGCGAAAAACGCGACCGCGAGGTTGGCCAGCTGCGAGGTGATTCGCGCCGGATATTCGTAGCTCGCGCTGTACAGGGTGACCAGGCCGATGCCCACCAGCGACAGCGCGAGCGTGAACAGGGGCCCGTCGATGCCGCTGGTGAACCGGTTGGCAAACCGCCGGATCGACAGGTGGGTCGCGTCGAGCGCCATCAGTCGCCGTCGCCTTCCCTGGGCGCTTCGTTCTCAGGCACCTGCCTGGGGTCCGGCGGCGCCTTGCCGAGCAGGTAGTAGTCGAGCACCGCCCGCGCGATCGGCGCGGCGGCGCGCGCGCCGAACCCGCCGTTCTCGACGATCACGGCGAGCGCGATCTTCGGATTCTCCAGCGGCGCGAAGGCGATGAACAGCGAATGGTCGCGATGCCGCTCGGCGACATTCTTCTCGTTGTACTTCTCGTTGGCCTTGATCGCGATCACCTGCGCGGTGCCGGTCTTGCCGCCGCTCGTGTACTGCGCCCCGGCGAATGCGCGCGCGCCCGTGCCTGCAGTGTTCACGCCTGCCATCGCATTCTTGATGAACTCGATGTTCTCCGGCTTGAGGGGGATCCTGTGGGAGACCTCCGGCTCGATGGTCCTCCGCGTGCTCGTGCGCTGGTTGTCCACGTAGTTCACGAGGTGCGGTTTGTACAGCACGCCGTTGTTCGCGATCCCGGCCATCGCCTGCGCCAGCTGCATCGGCGTGTACGAGTTGTAGCCCTGCCCGATGCCGATCGAGATCGTCTCGCCGGCGTACCATTTCTGCTGCTCCGGCTTGCGGAAGCGCTTTCTCTTCCATTCCGGCGAGGGCAGGATCCCGACCGACTCGCCGTCGAGGTCGATGCCGGTGCGGCTGCCGAACCCGAACGGCGCGAGCGAGCGGGCAATCGCATCGATGCCCATGTCGTTCGAGAGGATGTAGTAGTACGTATCGCACGACTCGACGATCGACCGGTACATGTCGACCGTGCCGTGCCCGCCGACCTTGTCGTCGCGAAAGCGCCGGCCGCCGAAGTCGAAGTATCCGGGGTCGAAGATCGTCTGGTTGGGCTTGCGCTTGCCCAACTCGAGCGCGGCCAGCGCGAGGTAGGGCTTGAAGGTCGAGCCGGGCGGGTAGAGCCCGTTGATCGCACGGTTGTTGAGCGGACGGTCGGGCGAATTGTTGAGCTCGGCCCAGCTCTGCGGGTCGATGCCTTCGACGAAGAGGTTCGGGTCGAACCCGGGCTTCGACACGAACGCGAGCACCCCGCCGGTGGAGGGTTCGAGCGCGACAAGCGCCCCGCGGCGGTCGCCGAAGGCGTTCTCGGCGACCTGCTGCAGCTTGATGTCCAGCGCCAGCGTGATGTCATTGCCGGCGAGGGCCGGCGTGCGCGACAGCGTGCGGATGCCCCGGCCGCCGGCGTCGATCTCGACCTGTTCGATCCCGGTCGTGCCGTGCAGCTCGTTCTGGTAGCTGCCCTCAAGCCCGGACTTGCCGATGAAATCGGTCCCCCGGTAGTTGGCATCGACGCCCTGCTCCTCAAGGCGTTCCTGGTCCTTGTCGTTGATGCGCCCGATGTAGCCGATCACGTGGGAGGCGAGCGCATCGAACGGGTACTGGCGGAACAACCGGGCCCTGATTTCCACGCCGGGAAACCGGTAGCGATTGGCCGCGAACCTTGCCACCTCCTCGTCGGTGAGCCGAGTGCGGATCGGCAGGCTGTCGGCGTTCCGGGTTTCCGCGAGGAGCTTCTTGAACCGGGCGCGGTCCCGCGCCTGGATCTCTACCACTTCGGCCAGGCCGTTGATCGTGGTCTCGAGGTCGGCCACCTTGGCCGGCATGATCTCGAGTGTGTAGGCCGAGTAGTTGCGCGCGAGCACCACGCCGTTGCGGTCGAGGATCAGGCCGCGGTTCGGCGGGATCGGGACGATCGAGATCCGGTTGTCCTCGGCCTTAGTGTGGTAGTAGTCGCGCTGGACGACCTGCAGGTAGAAAAAGCGCGCGAACAGGATCCCGAAGGCGACCAGCACCGCGATTCCCGCCGCGCCGACGCGAAGCTGAAAGTAGTAGAGCTCGCGCTCGTGGTTCTTGAGCTCGGTCAACCGCATCGTGGGAAGAGGGGTTGCCGCCCCCCTCGGACCCCCTGCGCCGTGAATGCGAAGGCGATCATGTCAGATCGGCCGGGTTTCATCGACTTCGACCGGGCGGCGCTGCGGTGCGAGCAGAACGAAGCTCACCACCGGCCACAGAGCGGCGGCAATCAGCGGCCCGACCAGCAGCGTCCATCCGGGAAACTGGGCGCCGGCCGCGAGCCGGACCAGCAGCTCGACGACTTTCGCGCCGACCAGCAGGATCGCAACGTGCATGGCCTGCAGCAGCCACGGGAACCACAGGATCCGGCGCGAGAGGCTGATGGCCGAAAACGCAAGTAGCGAATAGGCAAGCGCGTGCTGGCCGAGCAGCACGGCGTTGCCGGTGTCCATCAGGAGGCCCAGCAGCCAGCCCACGCCGAGCCCCACGAGGCGCGGCTGGCGGATGCACCAGAAAGTCAGCGTCAGCGCGACGAAGTCGGGTACCAGGGCGATGTCCTTCCACGGCAGGAAATCGAGCAGCAGCGCAATTGCGAACGAAAGCACGATCGTCCCGATGCGCACCGGGAGCAGGATGTACTGCGGTCGCTCGGCGAGCATCAGGCGGCGCCCATCGAATCCACGTGGCCGGGCACGGCATCAACCTGCATTCGGCGGCTCCTTGCGGCGCTTGCCTTTGACGCCCTTGGGCTTCGATTCCGGTTTCGTTGCATCGACCGGGTAGGCGGGGAGCCTGGTTTCGTTCTGCAGTGCCAGCAGGTAGCGGTTCTTCTCGTCGCCGCCGGCCGGCTGGCAAAGGATGCGCGCGAACGCCGCCACCGCGTCGCGCTCGATGCGCACCACCGTCGCCACCGGGAGCCCGGCCGGATAGGTGCCATCGATGCCCGAAGTCACGAGCTTGTCGCCGTTCTGGATCTCGGCGTTCGCGGCCATGAAGCGCAGTTCCAGCGCACCCGGCGTGCCCGATCCGAAAGCCACCGCCCGAAGGCCGTTCCTGACCACCTGCACCGGGATCGCCTGGTCCTTGTCCGTAAGCAGCGTGACCTCGGAGACCTTGGGGTGTACGCGCGTCACCTGCCCGACCACGCCCGCGTCGTCGATCACCGCCTGCCCCGGCGTGATGCCGTCGGCCGAGCCCTTGTCGACCAGCAGCTTGCGCGAAAAAGGGTCGCGGCCCGAATACAGCACCTCGACCGGCGTCGCCTTGATCCCGAGGCGCTCCTGCGCGCCGTTGATCCGGCGCAGCTGCGCAAGCTCTGCCGCCGTGGCTTCGTACCGCTGCGCGTCCTGCGCGCTTTCGACGAGCTTGGCGCGCAGCTCCGCGTTCTCGCGCTGGAGCGAGGCCTGCGACGCAAAGAATCCCGCGACGCGCTCGGCCACATGGGACGGCGCGGTGGCCACCTGTTGCAGCGGGTAGGCCGCCAGCGCGATGACGCTCCTCAACGCCTCGGCGTACTTGAAGCGCGCGTCGAGCACCAGCAGCGCGATGGAAAGAGAGGCGAAGAATACGAGGCGAACGAGTGGCGCCGGACCGCGCCTGAAGAACGGTGGGGGAGTGTGCTCCATCCCCCCTTCACTCAGTCATTCGTGAAGATCGGGCCGAAGTGCTCCATCTTCTCAAGCGCCTTGCCCGAACCGCGAACCACGCAGGTCAGCGGGTCCTCGGCGACGATCACCGGCAGGCCGGTCTCTTCCATCAACAGGCGATCGAGGTCCCGCAGCAGCGCGCCGCCGCCGGTGAGAACCATGCCCTTTTCGGCAATGTCGGCGCCCAGTTCCGGCGGCGTCTGCTCGAGCGCCGACTTGACCGCGGACACGATCTGGTTGAGCGGTTCGGTGAGCGCTTCCAGGATTTCGTTGGAGCTGATCGTGAAGCTGCGAGGGATGCCTTCGGCGAGGTTGCGGCCCTTGACTTCCATTTCACGCACTTCGCTGCCCGGGAACGCCGAACCGATCGTCTTCTTGATCATCTCCGCAGTGGTCTCGCCGATCAGCATGCCGTAGTTGCGGCGGATGTAGTTGATGATCGCTTCGTCGAATTTGTCGCCGCCCACCCGCACGCTGCCCGAATACACCATGCCGCCGAGCGAGATCACGCCCACTTCGGTCGTACCGCCGCCGATGTCCACGACCATGGAACCGGTGGCCTCGGCCACCGGGAGGTCCGCACCGATCGCAGCGGCCATCGGCTCTTCGATCAAGTACACCTGGCCGGCGCCGGCACCGATCGCCGATTCGCGGATCGCGCGGCGCTCGACCTGCGTCGAGCCGCACGGCACGCAGATGATGATGCGCGGGGAGGGCGAGAACAATCGCGAGTCGTGCACCTTCTTGATGAACTGCTTCAACATCTGCTCGGTCACCGTGAAGTCGGCAATCACGCCGTCCTTCATCGGCCGGATCGCGGTGATGTTGCCCGGCGTCTTGCCGAGCATCATCTTGGCTTCCTTGCCGACGGCCTGGATCGTCTTTTTCGCGTTCGGCCCGCCTTCCTGGCGGATCGCAACGACCGAGGGCTCGTCGAGTACGATGCCCTTGCCGCGCACGTAAATGAGCGTGTTCGCGGTGCCCAGGTCGATCGCGAGGTCGTTCGAAAAATAGCTGCGCAGGAAACCGAACATGGGGGTGCCGAAACCTTCTGCGTTGGGCCTTAACTTCGAGGGCTAAGGCTGTGTATTGAAAGGTCACTATGATACCCTAAGCATGCCCCGGAGTAAGCCGCGCGCGGCCTTTCCAGACCCCATTTTCCGCATCGCCACATGTCCCTCGACATCGAGCAGGTCCGTCGTATTGCCCGGCTTGCGCGCATCGCCGTCAGCGATGCCGAAGCCGCCGACACCGCAGCCCGGTTGAACGGGGTCCTCGGCCTCATCGACGAAATGCAGGCGGTCGATACCACCGGCATCGAGCCGATGGCGCACGCGCTGGACGCGCAGGTGCAGGTCGCACAGCGGCTGCGTGAGGACGCGGCCGTCGAGCCCGACCGGCGCGCCGACTACCAGGCTTGCGCCCCTGCCGTGCAGGACGGCCTGTACCTGGTGCCCCGGGTGGTCGAATAGCCGTGCTGAACGCTTCCCTTTCCGAGCTGGCGGCAGCCCTCGACGGCCGTCGGATTTCGAGTGTCGAGCTGACCCGGCTCTTCCTCGACCGGATCGCAGGGCTGAACGGCGAGTTGAATGCCTTCATCACCGTGGACACCGAGCGGGCGCTCAAGGATGCCGCGGCCGCCGATGCCCGCCGCGCGGCCGGCGAGACCGGGCCGCTCCTCGGTATCCCGGTGGCGCACAAGGACATTTTCTGCACCCGCGGGATCAGGACCACTTGCGGGTCGAAGATGCTGGCCAATTTCGTCTCGCCCTATGACGCGCACGTGATCGAGCGCTTCGGGGCGGCCGGCGCGGTGCTCCTCGGCAAGACGAACATGGACGAGTTCGCGATGGGCTCGTCCAACGAATCGTCCCATTTCGGCCCGGTGAGGAATCCCTGGCGCAAGAGCGCAGTGCCGGGCGGGTCGTCCGGCGGCTCGGCCGCGGCCGTGGCTGCGCGCATGGCCCCAGCGGCGACAGGCACCGACACCGGCGGCTCGATCCGCCAACCGGCCTCGTTCACCGGCATCTGCGGACTCAAGCCGACTTACGGCGTGGTCTCGCGCTACGGAATGGTTGCGTTCGCCTCGTCGCTCGACCAGGGCGGGCCGATGGCTCGCAGCGCCGCGGACCTCGCCGCGCTGCTCGACGTCATGGCCGGGTTCGATGCGCGCGATTCCACCAGCCTCGAGCGGCCGGCGGAAGCCTACGCTCGCGACCTCGATCGCCGGTGGGGGGCAGACTCGGCCAAACCGCTCGACGGCCTGCGCATCGGGCTGCCGAAGGAATACTTCGGCGAGGGCGTGGATCCGGAGGTGGCAGCGCGCATCCGCGAAGCGATCCGCTGGTTCGAGGGCCAGGGCGCCCGGACGGCCGAGGTTGCGCTGCCGAACACCAGGCTCTCGGTCCCGGCGTACTACGTGCTGGCGCCCGCGGAAGCTTCGTCGAATCTCTCGCGCTTCGACGGTGTGCGCTACGGCCATCGCGCTGCCGAATACACCGACCTCTACGACATGTACTGCAAGTCGCGGGCCGAAGGCTTTGGCGCCGAAGTGAAGCGCCGGATCCTGGTGGGCACTTACGTGCTCTCGCACGGCTACTACGACGCCTACTACCTGCAGGCGCAGAAGGTCCGCCGCCTGATCGCGAAGGACTTTGCCGAAGCCTTTGCGCAGTGCGATCTCATCATGGGGCCGGTGGCGCCTTCCACCGCGTACGACATCGGCACCATGTCCGACGACCCGGTCAGGATGTACCTCGGCGACATCTTCACGATCCCGGCGTCGCTTGCCGGGCTGCCCGGCCTGTCCATGCCCTGCGGCTTCGATGCCAAAGGCCTGCCGGTCGGGCTGCAGGTGATCGGCAACTATTTTTCCGAGGCGCGGCTGCTGAACGCCGCGCACCAGTACCAGAAGGCGACCGACTGGCACCTGCGCGTGCCGGCCGGGGCCCCGCTCTGAGGCATGGCGATGGACTGGGAAATCGTCGTCGGGCTCGAGACGCACACGCAGCTGCTGACCAGGAGCAAGATCTTCTCGGGCGCCTCCACCGCGTTCGGGGCGGCGCCGAACACGCAGGCCTCCGCGGTGGACCTCGCCCTGCCCGGGGTGCTGCCGGTGCTGAATGCGAGGGCGGTCGAATTCGCAATCCGCCTCGGCCTGGCGATCGGCGCGACCATCAGCCCGCGCTCGGTGTTCGCGCGCAAGAACTACTTCTACCCGGACCTGCCCAAGGGCTACCAGATCAGCCAGTACGAGCTGCCGGTCGTTCGGCACGGCACGCTCAAGATCAGGGTGGAGGGCGGCGAGAAGACCGTCCGCATCCTGCGCGCGCACCTCGAGGAGGATGCCGGCAAATCGCTGCACGAGGACTTCAAGGGCCTCTCGGGCATCGATCTCAACCGCGCCGGAACGCCTTTGCTCGAGATCGTCACTGAGCCCGACATGCGCGGCGCTAAGGAAGCGGTCGCGTACGCGAAGGCGCTGCATTCGCTGGTCCGGTGGATCGGCATCTGCGACGGCAACATGCAGGAAGGCTCTTTCCGCTGTGATGCGAACGTGTCGGTGCGGCGCCCCGGCGCGCCGCTCGGCACCCGGTGCGAGATCAAGAACCTCAACTCTTTCCGCTTCATGGAGCAGGCGATCGAGTACGAGGCGCGCCGGCAGATCGAGCTGATCGAGGACGGCGGCACGGTGGTGCAGGAAACCCGCCTGTACGATGCAGAGCGCAACGAGACGCGTTCGATGCGATCGAAGGAAGACGCGCAGGACTACCGCTACTTCCCGGACCCGGACCTGATGCCGCTCGTGATCGCAGAGGCCGAAATCGAGCGGGTGCGCGCCGGGCTGCCTGAATTGCCCCAGGCCAGGCGCGAGCGCTTTGTGCGGGAGTACGCCCTGACCGCCTACGACGCCGAACTGCTCACTGCATCACGCGAGGCAGCCGACTTTTTCGAAGATCTTGTCCGCGAGTCCCGCGCCGAACCCAAGATCTGCGCCAACTGGCAGACCGGGGACCTCGCGGCCGCGCTGAACCGCGACGGCCTCGAGATCGGCGAGGGCCCGGTGGACGCCAAAGCCCTTGGTGCGTTGTTGCGGCGGATCGCGGACGGCACGATCTCCGGCAAGATCGCCAAGGAGGTGTTCGAGGCGATGTGGCGCAGGGAGGCCGAGGGTGCGGGTGCGGCCGATGCGATCATCGAAGCCCGGGGCCTGCGGCAGATTTCCGATACCGGCGCGATCGAGAAGATGGTCGACGAGGTCCTCGCCGCGAATCCGAAGCAGGTCGAGGACTATCGCGCGGGCAAGGAGAAGGCTTTCAATTCGCTGGTCGGGCAGGTCATGAAGGCGGCCAAAGGCAAGGCGAACCCCGGCCAGGTCAACGCGATCCTGAAGAAGAAGCTCGGGGCCTAGTTCGCGGGGCCCGCCGCTATTTCTTCGCGGCGGCGGCGGGCGCCGCTTTTGACGGCACCGCGGCAGCAGCAGCAGCGGGGCCCTTGGTCAGCTCCAGGTAGCGGCGCTTGTCCTCATCGTACCGGGCGTTGATCACGTCGACCTCCTTCTTCTTGGCCGCGAGCAGGTTCTCCTGCGCCTTGAGGTCGATTTCGTTGTTCTGGATGTCCTGCATGAGCTTGGCAGGCGGCTTGTTCTTGCCCTGGTAGAACTCGAGCTCCTTCTTCATGTTTTCGCCGACCTTGCGGATCTGCGCGATCTTCGCCTGGGTCTGGGTGACGGCCTTCTCGTTGTCGGTCAGCGCCTGCCTGCGCGCGACTTCGATGTCCTTTTCGCTGCCGTAGGTCGACAGCAGGGCCTTGTTCTTGCGCGTCTCTTCCTTCTCCTTGCGGGCCGCCTCTTCTTCCTTTTCCTTTCTTACCCGCTCTTCGGCTTCCTTCGCGGCGCGCTGTTCCGGCGTAAGCGCAGCCTCGGTGCGCTTGACCACCTGCCCCTGCTTGTTCATTTCGTTGACGGCCTGGCCGGCGCACTGCGGCGGGAGCGTGGAACCCACGTAGGTCTTGCCGTCCTTGCCGACGCACTTGATGATCGTCTGGGCCTGCGCCGACCAGGCGGCGAGCGCCGCGACCAATACGAGAATTGCCCTTGTCATTGCTGAGCCCCCATCGTTGCCCACTCGTGGGCGAGCGCGCATTTTGCGCCTTTCGACGCCCGCGCTCAACACAGTGGAAGAACGCGGGGGCGCCGCGCGGCGTTGGCCCGCAGGGCGCCGGGTCCCGCGGCGGGGATGCGATAGAATCCCGCCACTTTCCATCCCCCGGAAAACCGCGCACCCCATGGTATTCACCGACAAGGCGCTGATCGCCGAGATCACCGCCAAGATGCTCCTCGAAGTCAAGGCCGTGCTCTTCTCGGATGCAAAGCCTTTCATCTTCACTTCCGGCTGGGCCAGCCCGGTCTACATCGATGGAAGGAAACTGATTTCGTACCCGCGCATCCGCAGCCAGCTGATCGAGTTCGCGGCCGCCACCGTGGTGCGCGACGTCGGTTTCGAGCAGTTCGATACGGTCGCCGGCGGCGAGACCGCGGGCATTCCTTACGCGGCCTGGATTGCCGACCGGCTCGCGCTGCCGATGCAGTACGTGCGCAAGAAGCCCAAGGGTTTCGGCCGCAATGCGCAGATCGAAGGCCACGTGGAAGAGGGCGCACGCACGCTGCTGGTGGAGGACCTGACGACCGACGGGCGTTCCAAGGTGATCTTCTGCAAGGCGCTGCGCGATGCCGGCGCGATCGTCGATCACGTGTACGTGAATTTCTACTACGACATCTTTTCCGAGTCGAAGAAGATCCTGGCCGACCTCAACGTCGAGCTCCACTACCTCGCGACGTGGTGGGATGTGCTCGCGGTGGTCAAGAAGGGCGGCTACCTGCAGGCCGCGCAGATCGACGAAGTGGAGAAGTTCCTGCACGAGCCGGCCAAGTGGTCTGCCGCGCATGGCGGGGTCGCAAGTTTCCCGTCCAGCTAGTTTTTTCATTTCACTGTTCGTACGGGGGTGCGGGGGCCGAGCCCCCGCTTCGACATGAGAGTCGTAAGCGTCAACGTCAACGGCATCCGCTCGGCCGCGCGCAAGGGCTTTTACGATTGGCTGCGGGCGCAACGCGCCGACTTCGTCTGCATGCAGGAGATGAAGGCGCACGAGGCCGACCTCGAGCCTTCCATCCTCGCGCCAAGGAATTACCACGCGGCTTTTTCGTTCGCCGAGAAGCGCGGCTATAGCGGCGTGGGTCTGTACAGCCGGCACAAGCCCGACAGCGTGCACCGCGGATTCGGCAGCAGGGAGTTCGATGCCGAAGGCCGCTATGTCGAGGCGCGCTTCGGCAACCTGGCGGTCATCTCGGTCTACTTTCCTTCGGGCGCCAGCTCCCCCGAGCGCCAGCTCGCCAAGTTCCGCTTCCTGGAAGAGGTGACGCCGCACCTGCGGGCGCTGGTCGACTGCGGCCGCGAGGTCGTGCTGTGCGGCGACTGGAACATCGCGCACAAGGAAATCGACCTGCGCAACTGGCGCTCGAACCAGAAGAACTCCGGTTTCCTGCCCGAGGAGCGCGCATGGATCTCGCACGTTTTCGACGGGATAGGCCTGGTCGACGTGTTCCGCCGGCTCAACGACAAGCCCGACCAGTACACCTGGTGGTCGAACCGCGGCGACTCATGGAACAAGAACGTGGGGTGGCGCATCGACTACCACGTGGCCACCGAAGGCCTCGCGAAGACCGCGAAGAAGGAATCGATCTACAAGGCGAAGCGCTTTTCCGACCACGCGCCGCTCATCATCGACTACGACTGGAAAATCTAGGGCGTGCGCTGTCCCGCGGCGGTACCGGGCGGCAGGTTGCCGGTCGGCGGCGGGATGCGGTTGCGCTGGCGGCGGCGGTCGAGCCACCACGCGAGCACCGGCAGCATCGCGAACCCGCCCGGCATCACGAAGACGATGATGTACGGGGAGAGTTTCGAAAGACGCTTGAGGTGCACCTGCAATTCGCGCAGGTCGGCGTCGCTCCACTTCTGCTTGTTGCGCGGCTTCATCAGCAGCGGCATCAGGCCCTTGACCTGCACCATCTCGGACAGCAGCGCTTTCCTCTCGCGGTCGGCGAGATCCCACGCACTTCGAACGACTTTCGGCGGAAAGGCCATTGCGGTCTTCAGGAAGCGGCGCGCTGCGCGCCGGACGGCGGCGCGGACACCAGGCGGTCGATCATCGCGCGCACCCGGCGCCATCCGCGCCAAAGCGAATAGCCGGAGAGCGCCAGCCTGAGGACCCTGCGCGGGCGCAGGACGACGACGAGGGCGACGACGCCCGCGATCCACGCAGGGTTCGCGCGCAATTCGCGGCCCGCGGCGCGCGCCCTGTCGAACCATTCCGCGACCCGGTCGGCCCTGTCGAACAGTGCGAATGATTCGGCACGCTGCGTGTCGGCACGCGCGACAAGCTGGGCGCGACGCTCGCGCAGAGCGATCAGGCGCTCGCGCATCACGGCCGTTCCGCTTTCTCGCGGTCCTTCCTGAATTCGGCGATCGTCGCGGCCAGGAACCTCGGCCGGGCGGCGAGCCCGGCACGCGCCATCATCACGCTGACGGCCCCGCCCGCGATGAACGCCGCGGCGACCAGGCCCGCGGCGAGCAGCCGGTTGGCGTCCCAGAACATCAGCACGACGAAGAGGGCGACGAACACCAGCGCGATCGAGAACAGAAACAGCGCGGCCGCAGCCCAGAGCGCGACCTCGAGCAGGCGCAGGACCTGTTCTTCGAATTCGTTTGCGGCCAGCGCGGCCCGCGTCTCGGCCAGGGCCAGCAGCGAACGCAGCCCGGCGCGCAGCGAAGTCGGCTGCGCCGGCTCGCCCGCGGACGGCCCGTCGGACGGCGCCCCTAGTGCCATCGCCAAAACCACGCGTGCCGGTTGATCAGCGGCGTGCGATCAGCATGCCGAGCAGCAGGCCGACGCCGGCTGCGATCCCCACGGCCTGCCAGGGATGGTCGTGGACGTACTCGTCGGTTGCGCGCGCCGCTTCCTTGGTGCGCTCCAGCAATGCGCGCTCGGCGTCGGCAAGCTTGTCCTTGTACACGGCGAGCGAGGCCTGGATGCGCTCGCGCGCGGTGGCGATCTTCTCGCCGGCCTGGCCTGCGGTGGCCTTGAGCAGTTCTTCGGTGTCCCCGATCAGGATCTTGAGGTCGGTGACGAGCTTTTCTTTGGAGACTTGGCTATCTGCGGTCATGAGGGTGCCTTCATGGCTTGTACGGGAGAAACAGGGACGGCATTCCGGCCCCTGAGATTGCGTTTATTGATGCGACGCGCAATGAATTCAAGGCTACCGAGTTTTGCCTCGCGAAGCAAGGCAATAGGCCCGCTCCGAAGGGGCCTGCGGCCGACTGCTGCGACCGGCCGCGGCGGTTAGAATCGGCGCATCCCATGGCCCTCGCGGATACCCTCCTCGTCTTCCGCAGCCGGAAGATCCTCCTCCTCCTCGTCCTGGGCTTCTCCTCGGGCCTGCCGCTGGCGCTGACGGCCGGGACGCTGCAGGCCTGGCTCACGGTGGAGGGCGTGGACCTGAAGACCATCGGCTGGTTCGCGCTGGTCGGGCAACCCTACACCTACAAGTTCCTCTGGGCGCCGCTGATGGACCGGTACTCGCTGCCGTTCCTCGGCCGGCGGCGGGGCTGGCTGGTCCTGACGCAGGTCGCGCTTGCGGCCGCGATCGCCTTCATGGGCACGCTTTCGCCCCGGGACTCGCCCTGGCTGCTGGCCGGCCTGGCGTTGCTGGTGGCCTTCCTGTCGGCCTCGCAGGACGTGGTGTTCGATGCGTTTCGCGCCGACACCCTCGCGGCCGAGGAACGCGGCGCCGGCGCGGCGGTGTCGGTGTTCGGCTACCGGATCGCGATGCTGGTCTCGGGCGGGCTCGCGCTGGTGCTGGCCGACAGCGTCCTCGGATGGCAATCGACCTACTGGCTGATGGCCGGGCTGATGGCCGCGGGCGTGATCGCGACCTGGAGTTCGCTCGAACCGCCCACGGCAGGCTCATCGCCGCGCACGCTCGCCGCCGCGGTGAAGGAACCCCTGGCCGAATACTTCTCCCGCGACGCCGCCTGGCTGCTGCTCGCGCTGGTGGTCCTCTACAAGCTCGGCGACGCGTTCGCCGGCAGCCTGTCGACCGCCTTCCTGATCCGCGGCGCCGGCTTCTCCGCCACCGACGTCGGCGCGATCAACAAGGGGCTCGGGCTGATCGCGACCATCCTCGGCGCGCTGGCCGGCGGCGCGCTGATGGCGCACCTGCGGCTCTACCGTTCGCTGATGCTGTTCGGGATCCTGCAGGCGGTGACGAACCTGGGCTTCATGGCGGTTGCCATCGTCGGCAAGAGCTATCCGCTGATGATCGCGGCGGTCGCGGCCGAGAACCTGTGCGGCGGCATGGGCACCGCGGCGTTCGTCGCGCTGTTGATGGCCATGTGCGAGCGGCGCTTCTCGGCCACGCAGTACGCGCTCCTATCCGCGCTTTCGGCGGTCGGCCGGGTGTTCGTCGGGCCGGCGGCCGGCGTGATGGCCACGGACCTCGGGTGGACGACGTTCTTCTTCGTCACTTTCCTGATCGCGCTGCCGGGCATCGCGATGCTCGGCTGGCAGAAAGGCCGCATCGAAGCGCTCGACACCACGCCAGAATCCTGAACATTCGATTCCGGAGATCGGCTCCCTGCCTGGCTCTCCGGGCAACGAATGGATCGGAACCGGTACATTTCATGCCGGGCTGCCTTGGTGGCCGAGCCGTGCCCGCAGGCGCGGCACCGCCCACTCCACGAATGCCCGCACGTTCGGCGAGGGCGTCCGCGAATGCGGGTAGATCACGTTGATCGGCAGCTTCTCCGGTTCGTAGGCGGAGAGCACGCGCCTGAGCTTGCCGCCCTCGAGCAGCGCCTGGACCTGGTAGTCGAGGAACTGGCCGATGCCGGCGCCGGCCACCGCCGCGTCGATCGCCGCGGAGATCTGGTTCGAGCTGAACACCGGCGCGACCTTGACCTGCACCGCTTCGGCGCCGCGGCCGAGCGCCCACTCGTGACCGCGCGCCGGGCCGCTCGAACTCACGCAGCGATGGCGCACGAGGTCGGCGGGCGCCTTCGGCGTGCCGGCGCGCCGCAGGTAACCCGGGCTTGCGCACAGCACCCGGCGCGCGTGCCCGACCGGGATCGCGACCAGCGACGAATCCGGCAGCCGGCCGATCCGCACGCCGGCGTCGATGCCTTCCTCCACGAGGTCCACGGCGCGGTCGAGCAGCAGGATGTCGGCGCGCACATCGGGGTGCTGCGCCACGAACGCCGTGAGGATCGGCGCCACGTGCATCCGCCCGAACAGCACCGACGACGTGATCCGGAGCCTGCCCTTGGGCGAAATGCGCCGCGCCGTGAGCGAAGCCTCGGCGTCGTCGACCTCCATCAGCACGCGCTTGCAGCGCTCGTAGTACTCGCGCCCTTCGTCGGTCAGCGCGATGCGGCGCGTGGTGCGGTTGAGCAGCCTGACCTCGAGCGCCGCCTCGAGCGAGGCCAGCGTGCGCACCACCGAGGGCAGCGACACCCGCAGCGCCTCGGCCGCGGCCGTCAGGCTGCCGCGGTCGACGATGCGCACGAAGGTGTCCATGGCGCGCAGCTTGTCCATCGGGCGATATTACTCCGGCATCTGGAGCAATCTATTACACCTGTGCGCATTTATTCTCCAGGGCGCAGCGATCATGCTCCGTGCCAAGGAGGAGACCACAACAATGAAAACCCTGACGATCCCACTGCGGACCCCGCTGCGCCGGGTGCTTGCGGTCCTGCTGCTGGCCGCCGGCCTTCCGGCCGCAGCGCAGACGGCAGGGCCGATCGCGCAGAACTTCCCTTCGCGGCCGGTCACCATCATCGTGCCGAACGCGCCATCGGGCCTGCTCGACGTGCTCGCGCGGATCCTCCAGCCGCCGCTGCAGGCCCTGTGGAAGCAGACCGTCGTCGTCGAGTACAAGCCTGGCGCGACCACCGCAGTCGGCACGGAAGCCACCGCGCGCGCGAAGCCCGACGGCTACACGATCTGCGTGGTCACTACGCCGCATGTGCTGAACCCGGCAATGCAGAAGCTCTCGTACGACACGGTCAAAGACCTCTCGGGCATCACGCTGATCGGCGTATCGAATGCAATCATCACGGCGACGCCCTCGTTCCCGGCCAATACGCTGGGCGATGCGATCGACCTGATCCGCAAGAACCCGGGCAAGTACAGCTATGCCAGCCCGGGCGCCGGCAGCTCGATGCACCTTGCGATGGAATTGCTCAAGCAGCGCGCCGGCATCGATTTGCTGCATGTCCCGTTCAAGGGCAGTGGCCCGGCCTATCCGGAGGTCTTTTCCGGAAGGGTGGAGTTCCTGATCGACCCGCTGTTCCCGACGTTGTCCCATGTCAAGGCCGGCAAGCTGAAGGCGCTGGCGGTCACCGGCGCGAAGCGCTCCGCGGTGGCGCCCGACGTGCCGGTCGTGGCCGATGCGTTTCCCGGATTTGCGGTCAACAGCCTGTTCGGCGTCGTCGTCGCGAGCGGCACGCCGCGCGACGTCGTCAACAAGCTCTACACCGATATCTCCGGCGTGTTGCAGACACCCGAGATCGCGAAGAAGCTCGCCGATATCGGCCTCGACCCGCAGCCGGTCACGCCCGAGCAATTCGACACGCTGATCCGTACCGAGATCGAACGCTGGATCAAGTTCGTGAAGGCCGCAAGGATTTCGAACGACTAGGACGCAACCACCATGAAGCTCTACTACTTCACCGGCGCCTGTTCCCTCTCGCCGCACATCGTGCTGCGCGAATCGGGCCTGCCTTTCGAGGCGGTGAAAGTCGACGTCAAGACGCGCACGCTGCCCGACGGCAGCGATTTCCTCAAGCTGCAGCCGCTGGGTTACGTGCCGCTGCTGGAGTTGGACGACGGCACCCGGATGGCCGAGGGCCCGGCGATCGTGCAATACGTCGCGGACCGCGTGCCGGCGAAGAAGCTCGCGCCGCCCAACGGCACGCGCGAGCGCTACCAGCTCCAGTCGTGGCTTGGTTTCGTCAGCACCGAGCTTCACAAGGGCATCGCGGTGCTGTTCAATCCCGCGCTGAACGAGGAAGCCAGGGCCGCGATCCGCGCCAAGCTGGCGACGCCGCTCAAGTGGCTGGACGAGCAGCTCGCAGGAAAGAAGTTCCTGATGGGCGACGACTTCAGCGTGGCCGATGCCTACCTCTTCACGGTGACGATGCCCTATCGCGCCGAGCGCGCCGGGGTCGACCTGTCGCCCTACAAGAATCTCCTCGCCTTTCGCGAACGCGTCGCTGCGCGGCCGGCAGTGCAGGAGGCGATCGCCGCCGAAGGCCCGCGCGGGAAATAGGGAGCCGCCGCGTTCGCCATGCGGGCCGGGAGCGCTTCCCGGTCATGGCACACTGGCGGCATGAACCCGATCTCCCGGCGCACGTTCCTGCTCGGCGCTGCCGCTGCCGCGCTCGTGCCGAAGAGCGCATCTGCGCAGGAGCCGCTGCGCCAGCTCACCGTCGTCGTCGGCTTCCCGCCGGGTGGCGCAACCGACATCCTTGCGAGGCTGATCGCTGACGGCATGCGCGGCACCTACGCGCAGGCCGTGGTGGTGGACAATCGCGCGGGCGCGGCCGGCCGAGTCGGCGTCGAGCTCGTCAAGAACGCGAGGAACGACGGCAGCACGGTGCTCTTCACGCCGGCATTCCCGATGCTGATCACGCCGCATGTGTACCCGAAGCTCGGCTACGATACGCTTCGCGACTTCGTCCCGGTCGGCATCGGCGCGCGCTCGATGCTGTGCCTCGCGATCGGTCCCGCAATCCCGGCCTCGGTCAAGACGCTTGCCGATTTGGTCGAGTGGGCGAAGGCGAATCCGTCCAAGGCCTCGTTCGGTGCGCCCTCGGGATCGAGCCAGCATTTCGCCGGGCAGACTTTCGCCCGCGCTGCAAAGATCAAGCTCGACCAGATCCCGTACAAGGGCGGCGCGCCCGCGATGACCGACCTGATCGGCGGCCACCTGCCCGCCAACGTCAGCCCGGCCGCCGAGGCCCTGCCGCACCATCGCGCCGGCACGATCCGCATCCTCGCGGTCACCGGCGCGAAGCGCTCACGTTTCCTGCCCGAGGTCCCGACGATGGCCGAGCTCGGCTACCCCGAAGTGCTGTTCCAGGACTGGCTCGGCCTGTTTGCGCCGGCCGGCACGCCGCCGGACATCGTCGCGCGGATGAATGCCGCCGCGGCCGCCGCGGTGAAATCCGAGAGCGGCCTGGCGGGGCTGGGCAAGCTCGGCATGGAGCTCGACCTCGCTGCGCCCGAGGCGTTCGCGCAGATGGTGAAAGCAGACTGGGAGCGTTACCGGACCGTGGTGCAGGCGTCCGGCTTCAAGCCCGAGGACTGAAATGCAAATCGCGTTCTGGCCGAGCATCGCCGGCGACGAGATCGCTGCGCGCCTGAGGCAAATCCCCGCGACGCGCCTGGCCATCGTCGAGGACATGGCGCAGCTCGCGGCGATCGCGCCCGAAATGCAGGCGCTGGTCATCGGCGGGCATTTCTTCAAGGCCGAGGCCGCGCAACTGATGCGCGAAAAGGCAAAGAAGCTCCGGTTCATCCAGGCCTTTACCGCCGGCTACGAAGGCCTGCAGGAACACGGCGTGCCGCCGGGCGTGGTGGTCGCGAATGCCGGCGACAGCTGGTCGGCCTCGGTCGCCGAGCACGGCATGGCGCTGCTGCTTGCGATGGTGAAGAGGCTCGAGGTACCGATCCTCAATCGACCGGGCCACAAGTGGGAGCGCGCATATTCGTCGCGCATGGGCAGCCTGCACGGGATGACGCTTGCGATCGTCGGCTACGGCGGCATCGGCCGCTCCTTCGCGCGCTTCGCGAAGCCTTTCGGCATGCATATCGTCGGCCTGCGGCGCCATCCGCGGCTCGATCCTCTGGTCGACGAGATCGTGCCGATCTCGGAACTCCACCCGGTCCTCGCGCGGGCTGATGTGGTGCTGATCGCCGTCCCCTATTCGAAAACCACCGACAAGATGATCGGCGCGCCGCAGTTTGCTGCGTGCAAGCAAGGCGCGTTGTTGATCAACCTTGCACGCGGCGGGCTTATCGACCAGCGCGCGCTGGCCGAGGCATTGAAGAGCGGCAAGCTCGGCGGCGCGGCCGTGGACGTGACCAGTCCCGAGCCGCTGCCGGCCGAAGACCCCTTCTGGGACAGTCCAAACCTGATCCTTACCCCGCATGTCGCCGGCGCGAGCGGGCCGGTCGGGCGCAAGCGCCTGGCCGAGTTCGTGGGCGCCAACGTGGCGCGGTTCGCGGCCGGTGAGCCGGTCGAAAGCGTCGTGACCCTTTAAGGACCCGGCATGAAGATCGCGAAGATCGAAGACCTGCACGCCGACGCCGGATGGCGCACGTTCTCGTGGCTCAAGGTCACCACCGACGAAGGCATCGTCGGCTGGGCGGAATTCAACGAGGCGGTGTGGAACCCCGGCCTCACCACCGTGATCCGCCGGCTTGCGGCGCACGCGATCGGGCAGGATCCGCGCGAAGTCGGCAAGCTCGGCGCGACGCTCACCGCGATCACGCGCATGGCCGCGGGCGGCACCAACCAGCAGGCGCTTGCCGCCATCGAGAACGCGTGCCTGGACCTCAAGGCGAAGGCGCTCGGCGTACCGGTCTGCCAGCTCTTCGGCGGTCCGTACCGCGACAGGCTGCAGCTTTACTGGTCGCACTGCGGCACCTTCCGCGCGCGCAACCACGAGTTCTTCGAGAAAGTGATCGGCACGCCGCCGCTGCGCACCCTCGATGACATGACCGCGCTCGGCCGCGAAGCCCTGGCGCGCGGCTACAAGGCGGTGAAGACCAACCCGATCCTGTTCGGCAGGGACGGCAGCAAGCCGCCGCACATGGTGAACCCGGGCTTCGGGCCGGTCGGCCTCGACCTCGCGCAGACTTACGACGCGAAGACGACCGACGCGATCTGCGCGCAGCTTGCCGCGCTTCGCGAGGGACTCGGCCGCGACACCGGCGTCATGCTCGACCTGAATTTCAGCCAGAAGCCCGAAGGCCTGATGCGGATCGCCAAGGCGGTCGAGCCCTTCCACCTCACTTGGCTCGAGATGGACCTGCACGAACCTGCGGCCCTGGCGAGCGTGCGCCGCTCGAGCACCACGCCGATCGCCTCGCTCGAATCGATCTACGGCCGGCGCCAGTACCGGCCGTTCTTCGAGAACTATGCGGTGGACGTCGCGATCGTCGACGTGCCGTGGAACGGATTCCTGGAAGGACTACGGGTCGCGAGCCTGGCCGAATCGTTCGAGGTCAACGTCGCGCCGCATAACTTCTACGGCCACATGGCCACGCTGATGAGCGCGCACTTCTGCGCCGCGATCCCGAATTTCCGCATCATGGAGTTCGAAGGCGACGACGTGCCGTGGAACGACGACTTCGTGACGCACCCGCCGCAGGTGGTCGACGGCGAGCTGGTGGTTCCGACCCGGCCCGGCTGGGGCTGCGACGTCAACGAGGAAGCAGTGCGGGCGCACCCGCCGAAGCAGCCGCGCTAGGCAATTCCAGAAGAATCGATTCCGGAGGTCCGCGCCCTGGTTGGCTCTCCGGGCAGTTCGTGTATCGGTACCAGTACGATTCAGTCCGGCGTGATGCCGGCCTCGAGCACGCCGCGCTTCCAGGACTCGGCCTGCTCCTTCAGGAAGGCGACCATTTCGGCCGGGCTCGACCCCTGGAGCTCGAAGCCATAGCGGTCCATGGGGCCGATCACCTCGGGCTTCTGGATCGCGGCGTTGAACTCTTTCGCGAGGCGCTCGACGATGTCGCGCGGCAGGTTGGCCGGGCCGAACATCGCCCCCCAGGACACCAGCGTATAGGTCGGAAATCCGGATTCGGCCATCGTCGGTGCGTCCGGGAAGAGCGCGTTGCGGCGTGGCGAAAGGGTGCCGAGCACCTTGATCTTGCCGTCCTTTGCCAGGGGCCCGGCGGGCGAGGTGCTGGCGATGGCAAAGTGCAGGCGACCGGCCACCAGGTCGTTCATGAGCGGCGCATCGCCCTTGTAGGGGACGTGCTGCATCCGGACCTTGCCTAGAGTACTCACCTGGCCGGTCGCGATGATGCTCGTGGTATTGCCGGTGCCGTAGTTGAGCATGCCGGGGTTGGCGCGGGCGTAGTCGACCAGTTCGGCGAGATTCTTCGCCGGCAGCGAAGGGTGGGCGAATACGAAGAACGGAAAGCGCCCGATCATCGAGATCGGGGTGAAGTCGGCGATCGGATCGTAGGGCGGGTTCTTGCGGATCACCGGGACGACGACCATCGCGCTGTTGGTGCCGAAGAAGACCGTATAGCCATCCGGTGGCGACTTGGCCACGAACTCGCCGGCGATCGCACCGTCGGCTCCGGGCTTGTTGTCCACCACGACGGGCTGCCCGAGTTGCTGCGAGAGCGGCGTTGCGACGGTCCGGCACACGGCATCGGCGAGTCCCCCCGCAGGGAAATTCGTGACGAGGCGGATCGGCTTGTTCGGGTAGGTCTGCGCGAGGGAAGTATTCGAAAGCGCAGAAAGGGCAAGCGCTGCGGCAAAGAGCTTGATCGACTTCGTCACGGCCTCCTCCTCCTCCAAAGGTGGTGGACGCAACTGCTGGGCGAATGTTACCCGTTACTGGAGCTTCAGGTTCGCGGCGCGAATCACCTTGTCCCACTTGGCGACTTCTTCGAGGATCTCCGCCCGCAGCGCCTCCGGGGTGCTGCCGCCGGTCTCGATGCCCTGCGCGGCCAGCTTGGCCTGCAGGTCGGGCATCTGCAGCACCGCCTGCATCTCGCGGTTGAGCAGCGCCACCACGTCCTTCGGCGTCGCGGCCGGCGCATACAGCGCGTAGTCGGTCATGGCAACGACACCGGGCACGCCGGCTTCGGCGATGGTCGGCAATTCGGGCATCAGCGGCGAGCGTTTGGTCGAAGCGATCGCGAGCGCACGCACCTTCGCCGACCGGATGTGCGGCAGGTACGCGGGCAGGCTGTCGAGCGCCATGTCGATCCGGCCGTCGAGGAGGTCGGGCAGGATCTGGGTCGTGCCCTTGTAGGGGACGTGGGTCAGGTCGATCCCCGCCGCCTGCTTGAACATCTCGCCGGTCAGGTGGATCAGCGCGCCGGTGCCGGAAGAGGCAAAGGTCAGGTAGCCGGGCTTGGCCTTGGCCAGCGCGACCAGCTCCTTCACCGAGGTTGCGCGCGAGCTTTGCGGGACGACGAGCACGATGGTGCCGTCGCCGATCCGCGTGATCGGCGCGAAATCCCGGCGGATGTCGTAGGAAAGGTTCTTGTAGGTCAGCAGCACGATCGTCTGGCTGCCGATCGGCCCGAGCAGCAGCGTGCAGCCGTCGGGGGCGCTCTTCGCGACCGCTTCGCCGCCGATCGTGGTGCCGGCGCCGGGCTTGTTGTCGATGACCACCGCCTGCCCGAGGCGCGGCGCGAGCTTCTCGCCGACCGCGCGCGCAACGATGTCGACGCCGCCGCCGGGCGGGAATGGGACGACGATCCGGACAGGCTTCGACGGGTATTGCGCGGATGCGCTCGCCGCGGCAACCAAAAATGCGAGGCCGGCAAGCATGCTGCGGATCGCGCCCGGCAGACTACGAAAGAACGTGCTCACGCCAATGTTCCTCCCGGTTTGTCTGCGCGGCGCCTATTCTGCCGCGCAGCGATAGATCGCGAGGCTGCCGCGCAGGTTCGGCAGCGTCTTCACCCGCCGGCCCCTGTTCAGCACGACGCGCTCGGTGATCCGGATGCCGAGCTTTTCGGCCAGGTCCTCGAAGTCTTTGATCGTGCAAAGGTGCAGGTTGGGCGTGTCGTACCAGGTGTGCGGCAGGCTCTCGGAGACCGGCATCCGGCCGGCCAGCACCTGCAGCCGCCCCGCCCAGTGGCCGAAATTCGGGAACGAGACGATCGCCTCGCGGCCCACGCGCAGCATCTCGCGCAGGATCACTTCGGTATGGCGCATCGCCTGCAGCGTCTGCGACAGGATCACGTAATCGAACGACTGGTCCTGGAAGGTCTCCAGCCCGCTCTCCAGGTTCATCTGCAGCACGTTGACGTCGTTCTTCACGCAGGCGCTGACATTGGTGTCGTCGATCTCCACGCCATAGCCTTCGGCGTTGCGCTGCTTCCACAGGTAGCGCAGCAGCATGCCGTCGCCGCAACCGAGGTCGAGCACGCGCGCATCCGGCCGCACCCACTGCGCAATCGTGGCGAGGTCCGGGCGGCGGGCGAGCAGGGCGCGGTCGGCGTCAGTCATGGCGCGTTTTCATTGATCGGTCACAGCGCAATGTTCCCGAAATAGGCGCGCACCGCGTTCATGTAGCGCGGGTCGTCCATCAGGAACGCGTCATGCCCGTGCGGCGCGTCGATCTCGAGGTACGAAACCACGCGCCTGTTATCCAGCAGTGCCCGCACGATCTCGCGCGAGCGCGACGGCGCAAAGCGCCAGTCCGAGGTGAAGGAGATCACCAGGAACGCGGCCTTGGCCCGCGCCATTGCCGCTGACAGGTCGCCGTCGAATTCGGCGGCCGGGTCGAAGTAGTCGAGCGCCTTGGTGATCCGCAGGTAGGTGTTCGCGTCGAAGTAAGTCGAGAACTTGTCGCCCTGGTAGCGCAGGTAGGACTCGATCTCGAAGTCGATGTCGAAATGAAAGCCGAGCGCGCCGGACCGCAGCGTGCGGCCGAACTTCTCCATCATCGCGTCGTCCGAGAGGTAGGTGATGTGGCCGAGCATTCGCGCGAGGCGCAGGCCCGAGCGCGGCACCACGCCGTGCTCGTAGTAGTGCCCGCCGTGGAAATCCGGGTCGGTCGTGATCGCCTGGCGCGCCACCTCATTGAAGGCGATGTTTTGCGCCGAGAGCTTGGGCGTCGACGCGATGACGAGCGAATGCCGGATCCGGTCCGGGTACGAGAGCGTCCACTGCATCGCCTGCATTGCGCCCAGGCTTCCGCCCATGACCGCGGCGAATTTATCGATGCCGAGATAGTCGGCCAGCTTTGCCTGCGCCTGTACCCAGTCTTCCACCGTCACCACCGGGAAGTCGCCGCCCCAGGGCTTGCCGGTGGCCGGGTTGGTGCTCATCGGACCGGTCGACCCATGGCAGCCGCCGATGTTGTTCACGCCGACGACGAAGAACCGGTTGGTGTCCAGCGGCTTGCCCGGGCCGACCATGTTGTCCCACCAGCCGACGTTGTCCGGCGCGTCCTCGTACACGCCGGCCACGTGGTGCGCGGCATTCAACGCATGGCAGACCAGCACCGCGTTCGAGCGCGCCGCATTCAGCGTCCCGTAGGTCTCGTAGGCGAGCTCGAACGCGGGCAGCGTCGCGCCGCCCTTGAGCGCGAGCGGCTCGGCGAACGTCGCCTTTTTCGGCACGACGATGCCTACGGATCCCGGCGGATTGTGCGGAGCGTTCATTTCAGGCGCGATGCGGCCCCAAAAAACAAAAACCCGTTCAGCTTTGCGCGGAAACGGGTTTTGCGGACCTGTCTCTTTAGCGGTATTTGTTGCGCGCCCGCAAGCTGAACTTCAAATCGGCGCGTCTGGCAGGGGGCCAAAGTTACGCGGGGAGGGGGTTACTGTCAACCCGTAATCCCGATCTGCCAGGGCACGAACTCGTGGTCGCCGAGGCCGAACAGTTCGCTCTTGGTCTTCTTGCCCGAGCAGGTGTCGAGGATCAGCTCGAAGATCTTCTGCCCCATTTGCTGCATGTCGGCGGTCCCGTCGAGGATCTCGCCGCAGTTGATGTCCATGTCCTCTTCGAGCCGCGTGTACATCGGCGTGTTGGTCGCGAGCTTGATCGAGGGCGCCGGCTTGCAGCCGAACGCCGAGCCGCGGCCGGTCGTGAAGCACACCACGTTCGCGCCGCCCGCAATCTGGCCGGTGGCCGAGACCGGGTCGTAGCCCGGCGTGTCCATGAAGACGAACCCGTGTTGTTTGACGAGTTCCGCGTACTTGTAGACCTCCATCAGGCCGGTGCTGCCGCCCTTCATCGCCGAGCCGAGCGACTTCTCGAGGATGTTCGCGAGGCCCCCGGCCTGGTTGCCCGGGCTGACGACGCCGTTGATCTGCACGTCGCGGCCGAGCGCATACTGGTCCTTCCACCAGCGGATGCGCTCGATCAATTTCTCGCCGATCTCGCGGGTGACCGCGCGGCGCGTCAGCGTGTGCTCGACGCCGTAGATCTCCGGCGTCTCCGATAGGATCGCGGTGCCGCCATGCCGCACCAGGATGTCCATCGCTACGCCAAGCGCCGGGTTGGCCGTGATCGACGAAAAGCTGTCCGAGCCGCCGCATTGCAGGCCCACCGAGATGTGGCTCGCATCCACCGGCACACGCTCGACGCGATCGGCCTCGGGCAACAATTCCTTGATCGCCTCGATGCCCGCTTCGATCGTCTTCCTCGTGCCGCCGGTGTCCTGCATGACGAAAGTCCTGAGCTTCGTGCCGCTTTCCAGCTTCTCGCTCTGGAACAGCGTGTTGATCTGGTTCCTCTCGCAGCCCAGGCCCACCACCAGCACCGCTGCCATGTTCGGGTGGCGGATGTAGCCCGACAGCGTCCGGCGCAAGAGGTCCATCGGCTCGCCGGACAATTCCATGCCGCAGCCGGTCGAGTGCGTGAACGCGGCCACGCCGTCGATGTTCGGGAATCCGGCCAGGCGCTCCGGCGTGAACCAGTCGGCGATGCGGTGGGAGACCGTGGCCGAGCAGTTCACGGTCGACACGATCCCTATGTAGTTGCGCGTCGCGACCCGGCCGTCCGACCGACGGTATCCCATGAAGGTCGCCCGCTCGGCCTCGGGCAGCATCGCCGTCGGCTTGTAGTCCTGCGCGTAGGCGTAGTCGCGGTCGAACTCGCGGAATTCCATGTTCAGCCGGTGCAGCAGCGTGCCCGGGCGGATGTCGTTCGACGCAAAGCCGATCACGGTGTTGTACTTGAGCACCGGTTCGCCCTTGGCGATCGCCCGTGCCGCGACCTTGTGGCCGGCCGGGATGCGGTTCAGGCAGGTGACGTTTTCCGCCGGGATCGCTGCACCCTGCGCGATGTCGATCCGCGCGATCACCACGTTGTCGTTCGGGTGCAGGCGGATGGCCGGGCCTGCGAAGGGCTTTTGGGTCATGTCGTTCATGGTGTCGCCTCTTTAGCCGCGCCTGCGGCGATCATCTTGTCGATCTTGGCTGCGTCGAAGCCGGCCTCGCGCAGGATCTCGCGGGTCTGCTCGCCCAGGAGGGGTGCGTGGTGCCGGTACTCGGGCTTGGTCTCCGACCATTCGGAAGGCGTCTTCATCGACGTGAGGCGGCCCTCGGTCGGGTGGTCGACCTGGCCGAAATAGCCGATCGCGGCGAGATGCGGGTCGGCGAAGACGTCGGCCAGCGTGTTCATCGGCGCGGCCGGGATGTCGCATTTCGCGAACCCCTCGAGCCATTCGGCGGTGGTGCGCTCGGTCATGCGCTCGCCGAGGTAGGCGTACACGGCGTCGATGTTCGCAATGCGCGCCGTCTGCGAGCAAAAGCGCGCATCGCCTTCGTACATTTCGGGCTTGCCGATCAGCTCGAAAAAGTTGCGCCACTGCTTGTCGTTGTAGACCAGCACGCAGACCCAGCCGTCTTTCGTCCGGTAGGGCTTGCGCTCCTTCGAGATCACCCGGGCGTAGCCTTCGCCGGGCAGCGCGGGCACGAAAGTGCGGCCCGACAGGTGCTCGCCCATCAGCGTCTGCAGCAGGCTTTCGAACATCGGCACGTCCACGCGCTGGCCCTTGCCGGTGCGCTCGCGGGCGAAGAGGGCCGTGCTTACTGCGTTGGCCACGTGCAGGCCCACGGTGCGGTCCGCGTAGGTTGCAGGCACGTAGCGCGGCTGGTCGGCGCCGGACACCTGCATCAGCCAGGGCACGCCGGCACGGGCCTGGATCAGGTCGTCATACGCCGGCCATGCCGCGTACGGGCCTTCCTGGCTGTAACCGAAGCCGCCGACGTAGATGATCTTCGGGTTGACCGCGCGCACTTCCTCGTAGGACAGGCCAAGCCTTGCCATCGCCTGCGGGCGGATGTTGTAGATCAGCACGTCGGCGGTCTTCGCGAGCGCGAGCGCCGCCTCGCGGCCCGCCGGCTTCTTCAGGTCGAGCACGATCGAGCGCTTGTTGCGGTTGGTGTTGAGGAAGATATGCCCCATGCCCTGGTGCCGCATCGGGCCGTTCAACCTGACGATGTCGCCTTCGGGCGGTTCGAGCTTGATCACGTCGGCGCCGAAATCGGCGAGGATCTGCGTCGCGTACGGCCCCATCACCACGGTGGTGAGGTCGAGGATGCGCACGCCGGACAGCGGCCCGCTCACGCGTTCAGCTTCTGCAGCAGTTCGCGCGTGCGCCGGCCGTCGGTCGAACGCAGCACGCGCGCGGCCATCGGCATGATGTCGGCGACGCTGGTTTTCAGCACCCGCTCCTTGATCGAGAGCAGTTGCGCCGGGTGCATCGAGAAATTGCGCAGGCCCAGGCCCAGCAGCAGGCGGGTGAGCAGCGGGTCGCCGGCCATTTCGCCGCACACCGCCACCGGCACGCCGGAGCGGTTGGCGCGCGAGATCGTCTGCGCCACCAGTTGCAGCACTGCGGGATGCAGCGGGTCGTAGAGGTGCGCCACGGCGTCGTCGGTACGGTCGATCGCGAGCGTGTACTGGATCAGGTCGTTGGTGCCGAGCGACAGGAACCCGAGCCGGCGCATGAACATCGGCAGCGCGAGCGCCGCGGCCGGGATCTCGATCATTCCGCCGACCGGGATGTCCTTGTCGTAGGCGATGCCGGCCGCGTCGAGGGAGTCCTTCGCCTCGCGGATCAGCGCCAGCGTCTGGTCGATCTCGTGCGCATGCGCGAGCATCGGGATCAGCAGCCGGATCCTGCCGTAGTGCGACGCGCGCAGGATCGCTCGCAGCTGCCCGAGGAACATCTGCGGCTCGGCCAGGCAATACCGGATCGCGCGCAGCCCGAGCGCCGGGTTCGGCATCGTCGTGGAGACGCCCGAGCCCGAAGTCTGCAGCGCCTTGTCCGCGCCGAGGTCGAGCGTGCGGATCGTGACCGGCTTGCCCTCCATCGCGCGCGTGACTTCGCGATAGGCCTCGAATTGCTCGTCCTCGTCCGGCAGGCTTTTCCTGTTCATGAACAGGAACTCGGTTCGAAACAGGCCGATGCCCTGCGCGCCGTTCTCGAGCACTTCGGGCATGTCCTGCGGCAGTTCGATGTTGGCGAAGAGCTCGATCGGGATGCCGTCGAGCGTTGCCGCCGGCGTCTTCTTGAGGCGCTTGAGCTTCTTGCGCTCGAGCTCGTGCTGCGTCTGGCGCAGCTGGTACTCGGCCAGGACGATCGCGTCCGGTTCGACGATCAGCACGCCCTGCAGGCCGTCGACGATCAGCAGGTCGTTCTCGCGGATCATCTGCCGCGCATGGTGCAGGCCGACGATCGCGGGGATGTTCAGGCTGCGCGCCAGGATCGCCGTGTGCGAGGTCACGCCGCCGATGTCGGTGACGAACGCCCCGAACGCATGCTGCTTGAACAGGAGCATGTCCGCCGGCGACAGGTCGTGCGCGACCACGATCAGCTTGGTCTCGTCGGCGGTGGAGGCCGGCGCCATCGTGCCGGGGCGCCCGAGCAGCGCCTGCAGCACCCGCTCGACCACCTGCGTGATGTCGGCCTTGCGCTCCTTGAGGTACGGATCGTCGATCGCGTCGAACTGGCCGACGAGCGTCTCCATCTGCTGGATCAGCGCCCATTCGGCGTTGCAGGAGCGCTCGCGGATCAGCGCCTTGGGGACCTTGGAGAGCGACGGGTCGTTGAGGATCATCGCGTGCAGGTCGACGAAGGCGCTGAACTCCGCCGGCGCGTCGGCCGGGATCTGCTTGGCGACGTCGGCGAGTTCGTGGCGCACCTTGGCCACGGCCGCATCGAAGCGCGCGAGCTCCGCCTTGATCTCGGCCTGCGGGACTTCATAGTGCGCCACTTCCATCCGGGCGCTCGACACCAGGTGCGCATGCCCGATGGTGATGCCGGGCGAAACGCTGTGGCCGTGCAGGACGAAGTTCACGGCGACAGTCACCCGCGGCTACTCGGCTTCGCCGAACTTGTTGGCGATCAGCTCCAGCAGCGCCTTGAGGGCCGCGTCGGCGTCGCTGCCGCTCGCCTCGATCATCACGGTGGAGCCCTTGCCGGCGGCCAGCATCATGACGCCCATGATGCTCTTGGCGTTGACGCGCCGGCCGCTGCGCGTGAGCCAGATCTCGCTCGAGAACCTGCTCGCGAGCTGGGTGAGCTTGGCCGAGGCGCGCGCATGCAGGCCGAGCTTGTTGATGATCGGTGCTTCAGCGCTTGGCATAGCAGGGATCGGCATTGATGTAGACCACGCCTTCGGTGCCGCCGGCGATCGCCTTCTCGCGCACCTTTTCCAGCGTCGAGTCGCGATAGGCCAGCGACCGCACCAGCATCGGCAGCGACACCCCCGAAACCGCCTCCACGTTTCCCTCCGCTATCAACTGTGAGGCGATGTTACAGGGCGTGGCGCCGTACATGTCGGTCATCACCAGCGCGCCGCTGCCGTCGTCGACGCTTTTCAGGAGTTTTCTCGCGGTGCGCAGCATCGTGTCCGGATCGTCCTTGATGCTCACCGACAGGTGCGCCGTCTGCTCCAGCGGCCGGCCGAGCACGTGCGAGGCCGATGCCAGCAGGTCCTGGCCGTACGGGCCGTGGGTGATGAGGAGCACGCCGATCACGGCCGGGCTCCCCGCAGCGCCTGCTCCAGCGCGTCGACGAACATCCCGGCCACGTTGCAGCCGGTCTGGTCCATGATCTCGCGGAAACATGTCGGGCTCGTGACATTGACTTCGGTGAGGTAGTCGCCGATCACGTCCAGTCCCACCAGCAGCAGGCCGCGCGGCGCGAGGATCGGCGCGAGCGTCTCGGCGATCTCGCGATCGCGAGCCGAGAGCGGCTGCGCCACGCCGCGGCCGCCGGCGGCGAGGTTGCCTCGCGTCTCGCCCGCCTGAGGGATGCGCGCGAGCGCGAAAGGCACCACCTTGCCGCCGATCAGCAGGATCCGCTTGTCGCCGGCGCTGATCTCGGGGATGTAGCGTTGGGCCATCACGGTACGGGCGCCGAGCTCGGCCATGGTCTCGACGATCACGTTGCGGTTCGCGTCGTCCGAGCGCACGCGGAAGATGCGCGCGCCGCCCATGCCGTCCAGGTGCTTGAGGATCGTGTCGCGATGCTCGTCGATGAAGGCCTGCACCCGGTCCGGGTCGCGGGTCACCAGCGTCGGCGAAAGGAACTGCGGGAACTCGGCGATCGCGAGCTTCTCGTTATGGTCGCGCAATGCCGCCGGCATGTTGAACACGTGGGCGCCTTCGCGCGCGGCCGCCTCGAGCAGCCAGGTGCAGGCGACGTATTCGAGGTCGAAGGGGGGATCCTTGCGCATGATCGTCGCATCGAACGACGCGAGCTTCGTGTCCTCGGCGGCCTCCGCGCGATACCACTCGTTGTCGTCGTCGGTCACGTGCAGCCGCGCGGCGCGCGCGATCACGCTGCCCTTGGACAGCGCAAGGCTGTGATGCTCGCAGGAGTACACCGCGTGGCCGCGCCGCGCCGCTTCGCGCATCATGGCGACGGTCGAATCCTTATAGGCCTTGAGGGATTCGAGCGGGTCGATGATGAAGAGGAACTGCATCTTGCGGGTCTCTCCGACGCTGCCGGCGTGAAACAAAAAAGGGCAGGCTCGAGGCCTGCCCCGGGCGATCCGCGCCGGACTACTTCTTGGCTGCGGACGCCGCCTTCTTGGCTTCCGCCGCGGGAGCGGCGGCGGCCTTGTCACCGGCGGCCGGCGCCGCGGGCTCCTTGAAGCTCGCGCCGGACTGGTTGGCCATGAAGACGATGGCGCGCGCGAGCTCGACGTCGGTCAGATCGGGAACCCCGCCTCGCGGTGGCATCGCATTCTTGCCCTTGATCGAGCTCTTCAGCAGGCCATCCAGGCCCATGCCGAGCCGCGGGCCCCAGCCCGCCTTGTCGCCGACCTTGGGCGCGCCGGCCGCGCCGGTCAGGTGGCAGGCGCCGCAAACGGCCTTGACGACTTCCTCGCCGGTCTTGACGACCTTGGGCGCATTTGCGTCGATCACCTCCACGCTGCCCACCGGCTGGATCCGCGCTGCAACCGCTTTCGGCTCGAGCGCCGCGGGATCGGCGCCGTGCTCGCTGAGCACCAGCCCGACGAGCAGGACGATGCCGGTAATCGGCACCGCGAACGCGAGGAACAACACCACGAGGAGCTGCTGCGGCGTCTTGATGAACGACGAATGCTCGTCGTGCGCGGGATCGGCGGCGGACTGGCTCATGCAGGATTCCTTCGGGGTCGCTTGGGCAGCAAAGCCATGATTTTAGCGCGAAAGTCGGCCCGGCGAAAACCGCCCGCGTGGACGAACAGGGGGAAAACCGATATTCTCACGCCCCTTGCGCCGAGGGCCTTGCGCAAGGGCTGTACAGGGCGCCCGTAGCTCAGCTGGATAGAGTACTGCCCTCCGAAGGCAGGGGTCACTGGTTCGACTCCAGTCGGGCGCGCCAGCATTTGCCGCACGGTACGCACGGGCTCGTGCAAGAACAATAATCAGTCAAGCACACAACAAAGGGAAAACCGCAGGCCGCCGATGTGGCGCCGCATCCTAGGAGAAGTCCAGATGTCGAAGCAATTTACCCGTGGCGTCCTCGCCGTCGCAGTCCTGGCCGCATCGTTCGCCACCCCGATGGCCCATGCACAGGCCTATCCCACCAAGTCGATCACCATGATGGTCCCCTATGCTGCCGGCGGCCCGACCGACACGGTGGCGCGCGTCACGGCGCAGGCGATGGGCAAGCCCCTGGGCCAGACCGTGATCGTCGAGAACCGGCCGAGCAACGGCGGCATCCTTGCGCCCGAGGCGGTCAAGAACGCCAAGCCCGACGGCTACACGATCCTGATCCACCACATCGGCATGGCGACCACGCCGGCGCTGTACCGCCAGCTGCGCTTCAACCCGCTTACCGATTTCGAGTACATCGGCCTGATCAACGACGTGCCGATGACGATCATCGCGCGGCCGAATTTCCCGGCCAAGGACTTCAAGGAGTTCCTCGCCTACATCAAGGCTAACAAGGCCAAGGTGACCTATGCGAACGCCGGCATCGGTGCGGCCTCGCACCTGTGCGGCATGCTGTTCATGAGCGCGATCCAGACCGACATGCTCACCGTCCCTTACAAGGGCACCGCGCCGGCAATGAACGACCTGCTCGGCGGCACCGTGGACTTCATGTGCGACCAGACCACGAATACCACCTCGCAGATCAAGAGCGGCAAGGTCAAGGTCTACGGCGTGACCTCTCTCAAACGCGTGGGCTCGCTGCCCGACGTGCCGACGCTCGACGAGCAGGGCCTCAAGGGCTTCGAGGTCGGCATCTGGCACGCGCTGTATGCGCCGAAGGGCACGCCCAAGGCGGCGATCGACAAGCTGTCGGGCGCGTTGCAGGAAGCGGTCAGGGACCCCGGCGTTAACCAGCGCTTCGCCGACCTCGGCGCCACGGCCTACCCGGCCGACAAGGCCACGCCCGCCGCGCTCGCGGCGCACGTGAAGTCCGAGATCGACAAGTGGGGCCCGATCATCAAGAAGGCGGGCGTGTACGCCGACTAGTAGCGACGGTCGAAAGTAAAAAAGGCGCCCGCGGGCGCCTTTTTCTTTTAGTCACTTCGTAATGGGGGGGCCGAGGGGGGACACTCCCCCCTTCCCTCAGGCAACCCCGTGCTTCTTGAACCACGCGAAGGCGCGCTTCCAGCCGTCTTCCGACGCTTCCTTGCGGTAGCTCGGCCGGTAGTCGGCGTTGAAGCCATGCGGCGCGTCCGGGTAGATGTGGAACTGCGCCATGTTCTCCTTGCCGAAGGCCTTCAGCGCGGCCTGCATGCGCTCGATCGTGGCGACCGGGATTCCCTGATCGGCGCCGCCATAAAGGCCGAGCACCGGGGCCTTCAGCTGGTCGGCGATGTCGAGCGCGCCGTTCGGCATTGCCGGCGGCGTCGGCAGGAACGGGCCGTACCACGCCACGCCGGCTTTGACGCGCTTGCTGTAGGCCGAGTACATCCAGACCATGCGCCCGCCACGGCAGAATCCGGTGACGCCCAGCTTGGCGGCGTTGGCGAGCTTGTGCTTGGCAGCCCAGTCGACCGTGCCGTCGTTGTCGATGAACGCCTGCTCGTCGGTGAGCTTGTTGGCGCCGGCGAGCACGTCCTTGATTTCGGTCAGCTTCCAAAGCTGGCCGATGCGCGAGTACGGCTCGTTGGCGATCGCGAAATAGCCCTTGTGCGCGAGGCGGCGGCAGACGTCCTTGATGTGCTCGTGCAGGCCCCAGATCTCGGGCACGACGAGGATTACCGGGCGCTTGCCCTTGCCCTTGGGCACCGCGTAATACGCGGGGATCGTGCCGTAGCGGGTGGTGATCTCGATGTCGCCGGCTTCCAGCCCGTCGGTCGATGTCTTGATGGCTTGCGACAGAACTGGCGCCGCAGTGACCGCAAATCCCGCTGCGATCGCACCCTTGATGAACCCACGCCGGTTCAGGCGGGCTTCGGGCACCAGGCTGTGGAAATGGGGGTCGTCGAGCGGGTTCGGAAAGCCGCCTGGCAGGTCTTCTCTTTTCACGAGCATCTCCCTTGTTGGTGGAACAATTACAATGACAATCGGAACTGTGCGTCAGCCGCGCAGTTTATGCCACGCGGGGAATTCCTTCCATACGACAGCGCCAAGTCCAAAATGAAGCCGATCAGCCGTTTCCCGGTGCCCGAACTCCAGTCCCTGCCGGAGGACATACGCACCAAGCTCATTGGTGTACAGGAGAAGGCCGGGTTTATTCCGAACGTGTTCCTTGCGCTTGCCCACCGGCCGGACGAATTCCGCGCCTTCTTCGCCTACCACGACGCGCTGATGGAAAAGGAGGGCGGCCTGACGAAAGCCGAGCGCGAAATGATCGTCGTCGCCACTTCCGGCGCCAACGAATGCCAGTACTGCGTGGTCGCGCACGGTGCGATCCTGCGCATCCGCGCCAAGGATCCGTTGCTCGCCGACCAGGTCGCGATCAACTACCGCAAGGCCGACATCACGCCGCGCCAGAGGGCAATGCTCGATTTCGCGATGCAGGTCGCGCTCGATGCGGCCACCGTCGGCGACGACGACCTCGCCACGTTGCGGGGGCACGGGTTCTCGGACGAGGACATCTGGGACATCGGCGCGATCGCGGCTTTCTTCGCGCTCTCCAACCGCATGGCCAACCTCACCAGCATGCGGCCGAACGACGAGTTCTACCTGATGGGGCGCGTGCCCAAGGCCAAGGGATGACTGCGTGAGCACGGGCATCATCCTCTTCGCGCACGGCGCCCGCGAGCCCGACTGGGCCCGCCCGGTCGAGCGCCTGAAGCGGATGCTTGCCGAGCGCATGCACGGCGCGCTGGTCGAATGCGCCTACCTCGAGCATATGGCGCCGACCCTGGAGGCAGCCGCTTCCGACCTGGTCGCGCGCGGCGCCACGGAACTTTCGGTGGTGCCGGTCTTCATCGCGAACGGCGGCCACCTGCGCGAAGACCTGCCGATCCGGGTCAAGGCCCTCGGCGCCAGCCACCCCGGCGTCCCGGTGCGCATCGCCCCGCCGATCGGCGAGGTCGACACCATCCTGTCGGCGATCACCACCTGGGTAGAGGAACTGCACCCCCCGAAATAGCCTGGCTTGGGCATGTTTCTTGCGGAGTCTCCATCCCTGAGGACCATGTAACAGGGGTACGCCATGCTGCGCGTCATGATCGTCGACGACAGCGGAATTGAAGCCCATCGTCGATCGCTCTACCTGCGGCTGATGCTCGAACAGGTCGGCTACACGGTCGTGGCCGAGGTGTTCGAGCCTCGCAGGATCTACGACGCGGTCCGGACCCGCGAGCCGGACGTCATCATCATCGACACCGAGTCACCCTCGCGGGACACGTTGGAACACATCGCGCTGATTTCGGAGAAGGACCCGCGCCCCATCGTGATGTTTTCGTCCGATCGGGGCAGCGACGCGATCCGCGAGGCCGTGCAGGCCGGAGTGTCCGCTTACATAGTCGACGGTCTCGCTGCGGAGCGCGTCAAGCCGATCGTCGAGGTCGCAATCGCGCGCTTCGAGTCCTACCAGGCGGTTCGTGCCGAGCTGGCCCAGGTCAAGTCCAAGCTCTCCGAGCGCAAGGTCGTCGAGCGGGCCAAGGGCGTGCTGATGAAGGCGCGCTCGATCGGCGAAGAGGAGGCCTACGCGGCGCTGCGCAGGATGGCAATGGAGCGCAACCTGACCATCGGCGAGGTTTCGCGGCAGTTCCTGGCAGTGTCGGACCTGCTCGGTTGACGGCCGCCCCGGGAACCCGGCGCGCCGGATTTGGTGCGCAACATTCGCATTGTGCACCGCAATAGAGCGGGTTTCCGGCTTTTCGCCCCCCTTTCCGATGGCATGCCCCTTGCATAGAAAGCGGTGAACGATCGGGCCAACGGCGGTCCGGTCATGGAATGAACAACGGCGTTCTCGTCCCTGCCCGCGGGTTTTCGCGCAAGGGGGCGGCAACGCCGTTTTGCTTTTTGAGACCTCAATGGAGAAAACCGATGAGCGACACCCCCAAGCCCGCCAAGCCGGCGGCAACCGCTGCGCGCCCCCAGGCCGCGGCCTCACGCCGCCGCTTCCTTAAGAACGCTTCCACGGTCGCCGGCGCCGCGTCCCTCATCGGCATGATCCCCACTCCGCTTCGCTCCACCGTCTGGGCGGCAGGGTCGGATGCGCCCGAGAAGAAGGAAGTCAGGATCGGCTTCATCCCGCTGACCGATTGTTCTTCCGTGGTCATGGCCTCGGTCATGGAATTCGACAAGAAGTACGGCATCAAGATCATCCCGTCGAAGGAGGCCTCGTGGGCCTCGGTGCGCGACAAGCTCGTCAACGGCGAGCTCGACGCGGCGCACGTGCTCTACGGCCTGGTATACGGCGTCCAAATGGGCATCGGCGGGCCGAAGAAGGACATGAACGTCCTGATGAGCATCAACCACAACGGCCAGGCGATCACGCTCTCGTCCAAGCTGCACGACAAAGGCGTGAATGACGGTGCCACCCTCAAGACGCTCATGGACAAGGAAAAGCGCGAGTACACCTTCGCGCAGACCTTCCCGACCGGCACGCACGCGATGTGGCTCTACTACTGGCTCGCGGCCAACGGGATCAACCCGTTCCAGGACGCGAAGGCGATCGTCGTCCCGCCGCCGCAGATGGTGGCGAACATGCGCGTCGGCGCCATGGATGGCTGCTGCGTCGGCGAGCCTTGGAACAACCGCGCCATCGTCGACAAGGTCGGTTTCACCGCCGAGACCTCGCAGGGCATCTGGAAAGACCATCCGGAGAAAGTGCTCGGGACGACGGCCGAGTGGGTGCAGAAGCACCCGAACACCGCGCGGGCGATGACCGCCGCCGTCCTCGAAGCCGGCCGCTGGATCGACGCTTCGCTCTCCAATCGGCGCAAGACCGCCGAGACGGTGGCCGAGAAGTCGTACATCAACACCGACAAGGAAGTGATCCTCGCCCGGATGCTCGGCCGCTACGAGAACGGCATCGGCAAGTCGTGGGACGACCCGAACGCGATGAAATTCTTCAACGACGGCTACGTGAGCTTCCCGTACCTCTCGGACGGCATGTGGTTCATGGCGCAACACCGCCGCTGGGGCTTGCTCAAGGAAGACCCGGACTACCTCGCGATCGCAAAGAAAGTGAATCGGATCGACATCTACAAAGAGGCCGCCGCCGCGGCCAAGGCCAGCGTGCCGAAGGAGCCTATGCGCTCGGCCAAGCTGATCGACGGCGTCGTGTGGGACGGCAAGGACGCCAAGAAGTACGCAAGCACCTTCAAGATCAAGGTCGCCTGAATGGGTACGGCGACAGTCCTGAAGGACAAGCCCTTTCGCACGCCGGTGCTGGTGCACAGTTCGCCTGCGCATCCCGCGGCACCCGCGATCGAGGCCACGCTCAAGACCCGCGCACGCAAGGCGGCCGCGAACGCCACGGTCAATCAACCGACCGGCTACCGGCGCCTGCGTGCGCCCGAATGGCTGGTCTCGATGATCGCGATGGCGCTCGGCCTTGCCGCGTGCGTGGTCGTGTGGGAGATCATTTCCAAGACCGGCGGCGGGCGCATTCCCGATCCGGCCACCGTGTGGACCGCGGCGGTCAAGATCTTCTCCGACCCGTTCTACAGCAAGGGCCCGAATGACCAGGGCATCGGCTGGAACGTGCTGATGTCGTTGCAGCGCGTCGGCATCGGCTTCGGTCTCGCCGCGCTGGTCGGCATCCCGCTCGGCTTCGCGATCGGGCGCTTCAAGTTCCTCGCCGACATGGCCGCGCCGATCATTGCGATCCTGAAGCCGGTTTCGCCGCTCGCGTGGCTGCCGATCGGCCTGCTGGTCTTCAAGGCGGCGAACCCGGCGGCGATCTACGTGATCTTCGTGTGTTCGCTGTGGCCGATGATCGTCAACACCGCGGCCGGCGTACGCCAGATTCCGCAGGACTACCTCAACGTCGCGCGCGTGCTGAACCTCTCCGAGTGGAAAGTGTTCACCAAGATCCTGTTCCCCGCGGTGCTGCCTTACATGATCACCGGCGTGCGGCTGTCCGTGGGCGTCGCGTGGCTGGTGATCGTCGCGGCCGAGATGCTGACCGGCGGCGTGGGCATCGGCTTCTGGGTCTGGGACGAATGGAACAACCTGAAAGTCGAGCACATCATCATCGCGATCATCACGATCGGTGTCGTGGGGCTGGTGCTCGAGTACTCGATGGTCATGCTGGCGAAGCGGTTTTCGTACAACTGAACCGTCATAGCGAGCGCAACCGGATGTGCCTTTTTCGACTTTCCATGATCTCGTGTTTTTGCACATGCCCGTGCGCGCCGCCGGCGCGCGCTCGCATGTGCAAAAACACGAGACCGGGAAGGTCAAATTCGAACAGGCCTTCCAATACAAACCGGCCTACTTAGAGGCACCCAAATGGACAAATACCTCCGCGTCGAATCAGTCGGCATGAAGTTCGAGACCAAGAACGGAGACTTTATTGCCCTCACCGGCATCGACCTCACCATCCGCAAGGGCGAGTTCGTCTCGCTGATCGGCCACTCCGGCTGCGGCAAGTCGACGCTGCTGAACCTGGTGGCCGGGCTGCTCAAGCCCACGGACGGCGCCCTCGTGCTCGCCGAACGCGAGATCGGCGGGCCCGGACCGGACAGAGGCGTGGTGTTTCAGAACCATTCGCTGCTGCCCTGGCTCACCTGCTTCGAGAATGTGCACCTCGCAGTCGAGCGCGTCTTCGGCGACAAGGAATCGAAGGCGAAGCTGGACGAGCGCACCGAGAAAGTCCTCGCGTTGGTGCACCTGACGCCCGCGATGCACAAGTACCCGCACGAGATCTCCGGCGGCATGAAGCAGCGCGTGGGCATTGCCCGCGCGCTCTCGATGGAGCCGAAGATGCTGCTGCTCGACGAGCCGTTCGGCGCGCTCGATGCCCTTACGCGCGCGCACCTGCAGGACGAGCTGGTCAAGATCGTCGCCGAGACCGGCAGCACTGTGCTGATGGTCACGCACGACGTGGACGAGGCGGTGCTGCTGTCGGACCGGGTGGTCATGATGACCAACGGCCCGTCGGCCACGATCGGCGAGATCCTCGAAATCGGCCTCGCCCGTCCGCGCGAGCGGCTGGCCCTCGCCAACGACGCCCGCTACATGGGCTATCGCCGCGCGGTACTCGAGTTCCTCTACCAGAAGCAGCTCAAGGAAGCCGCGTGAATCGGGGACAGACCACGTTTTCCGGCGCAATCAAATGGGGTCTGTCCCCGATTTCGCAGCGTAAGGAGCAGCGATGAAGAAGATGAAGCTCGTGATGGTCGGCAACGGCATGGCGGGCGTGCGCACGCTCGAGGAGCTGATCAAGATCTCGCCCGACCTCTACGACATCACTGTGTTCGGCGCCGAGCCGCACGCGAACTACAACCGGATCCTGCTCTCGCCGATGCTCGCGGGCGAAATGACGCTCGAGGACATCATGCTGAACGACGTCGGGTGGTACGCGCAGAACCGCATCATGCTGCACCTGAACAAGACGATCACCAAGATCGACCGGATCAAGCGCGAAGTCGTCGCGAGCGACGGCACCGCGGCCGAATACGACCGCCTGTTGCTCGCCACCGGCTCGACGCCTTTCATGCTGCCGATCCCCGGCGCGAAGCTGGAAGGCGTGATCACCTACCGCGACATCCAGGACACCAACGCGATGATCGAAGCGGCAGGCAATTACAAGCACGCAGTCGTGATCGGCGGTGGCCTGCTCGGGCTGGAGGCCGCCAACGGCCTGAAGCTGCGCGGCATGAACGTGACCGTGGTGCACCTGATGGACTGGCTGATGGAGCGCCAGCTCGACCAGACCGCCGCCGGCATGCTGCAGGCTTCGCTCGAAGCCAAGGGCCTGCAGTTCCTGCTGAAGACGCAGACGTCCGAGATCGTGGGCAACGAGGCCGGGCGCGTGAAGGGCGTGAGATTCAAGGACGGCCGCGAACTCGCCGCCGACCTTGTCGTCATGGCGGTCGGCATCCGCCCGAACACCGCGCTGGCCGAATCGGCCGGCATCCACTGCAACCGCGGCATCGTGGTGAACGACACGATGCAGACTTTCGATCCGAAGATCTACGCGGTCGGCGAGTGCGTCGCGCATCGCGGCGTCGCCTACGGCCTGGTGGCGCCGCTCTTCGAGATGGGCAAGGTCGCGGCGAACCACCTCGCACACTTCGGCATCGGGCGCTACGAAGGCTCGGTCACCTCGACCAAGCTGAAAGTGACCGGTATCGACCTCTTCTCGGCCGGCGACTTCATCGGCAACGACGAGACCGAAGAGATCGTGATGCACGACGCGGTCGGCGGCATCTACAAGAAGCTCGTGCTCAAGGACAACAAGATCGTCGGCGGCGTGCTGTACGGCGACACCGTCGACGGCTCGTGGTACTTCCAGCTGCTGCGCGACAAGCAGGACGTGCACGAGATCCGCGAGCACCTGATGTTCGGCCAGTCGCACCTGGGCAACGCCGGACACGCCGGGCAGAGCAAGGCCGCCTCGATGGCCGACAGCGCCGAAGTCTGCGGCTGCAACGGCGTGTGCAAGGGTGCCATCGTCAAGGCGATCAAGGCCCAGGGCCTTTTCACGCTGGACGACGTCCGCAAGCACACCAAGGCCTCGTCCTCCTGCGGCTCGTGCACCGGACTGGTAGAGCAGATCCTTGCGTCGACGGTAGGCGGCGCCTACCAGCCGACCGAATCGAAGATGAAGCCGGTGTGCGCCTGCACCGAGCACACGCACGAGGAAGTGCGTCGCGTGATCCGACAGCAGAAACTGCTCTCGATCCCCGAGACGATGGCCTTCCTCGAATGGAAGACGCCCAACGGCTGCGCCACCTGCCGGCCGGCGCTCAACTACTACCTGATCTCGACCTGGCCGCACCAGGCGAAGGACGATTCGCAATCGCGCTTCATCAACGAGCGCGCGCACGCCAACATCCAGAAAGACGGCACGTTCTCGGTGGTGCCGCGGATGTGGGGCGGCGTGACGAACGCCTCCGAGCTGCGCCGCATCGCCGACGTGGTGGACAAGTACAAGATCCCGACGGTGAAGGTCACCGGCGGGCAGCGGATCGATCTCCTCGGCGTGAAGAAGGAAGACCTGCCCGGCGTCTGGCGCGATCTCGACATGCCTTCCGGCCATGCCTACGCCAAGGCGCTGCGCACCGTGAAAACCTGTGTCGGCAGCGAGTGGTGCCGCTTCGGCGTGCAGGACTCGACCAACATGGGCATCGCGCTCGAGAAGGACCTGTGGAAGATGTACGCCCCGCACAAGGTCAAGCTCGCGGTGTCCGGCTGCCCGCGCAACTGCGCCGAGTCCGGCATCAAGGACGTTGGTGTGATCGGCGTGGACTCCGGCTGGGAGATCTATATCGCCGGCAACGGCGGCATCAAGACCGAGGTCGCGCAGTTCCTCTGCAAGGTGAAGACGCAGGAAGAGGTGCTGGAGTACGCAGGCGCCTTCCTGCAGCTCTACCGCGAGGAGGCGCGCTATCTTGATCGCACGGTGCACTATGTCGCGCGCGTGGGTCTCGACTACGTCAAGGCCAAGATCGTCGAGGATGCCGCCGGCCGCAAGGAACTCTACGCGCGCCTGCGTTTCGCGCTCGAAGGCACGCCCGATCCGTGGAAAGAGCGCGTCAAGGGCGAGGACGCGCACGAATTCGCCGCGCTGGAAATCGCATGAAGATGGAAGACGTGGAGGCCGCCGGCTGGAGCCGCGCCTGTCGAGTCGAGGACATCCCGCAGCTCGGCGCGCGCGTGGTGAAGAGCGCCTGCGGCAACATCGCGATCTTCCGCAACGCCGAGGACCAGATCTTCGCGCTGCACGACCAGTGCCCGCACAAGGGCGGGCCGTTGTCGCAGGGCATCGTCTTCGGCCGCAAGGTCGCCTGCCCGCTGCACAACTGGAACATCCAACTGGAAGACGGCAACGCCGTCGCCCCGGATGTCGGCTGCGCCAAGTCCTTCGCAGTCAAGGTCGAAAACGGCGAGGTTTTCGTGCAGGTCAGATAGAGGAAATGCCGGGCCACTGAGGCAATTGACTTATATGCATAACGTGCATATATTGGTCCCATGCCCGTCGAGTTCGATCCTAAGAAGGATGCGACCAATGTCCGGAAGCATGGGGTTTCGCTTTCCGAAGGCGACGGTGTCCTGAACGATCCGCTGGCCCTCACGAGATTGAAGACGACTCGGCCGAGGACGAACAGCGCTTCGTGACCCTTGGCATGAACACATTTGGCGTGCTGATGGTGGTAGTGCATGCGCCCCGTAACGGGCATTCCCGGATCATTTCTGTCCGGAAGGCGGATCCAAAGGAACGGAGAAGCTATGAAAAAGACGTATGACTTTTCGAAAGGCAAGCGTCGGGCGGTCGTTCCGGCCAAGGGGAAGACGCGCATCACCATTTACGTGGATGACGCCGTGCTGGAAAGCTTCAAGGCCCAGTCCGAGAAATCCGGCAAGGGCTACCAGACGCTGATCAACGAAGCGTTGAAATCGCAACTCGGACTTGCCGAGCAACCGGTCACCCAGGATCTGGTTCGCAAGATCGTGCGCGAGGAGCTTGCGGCCCACGGCTAGAAGCCCCAATGGCAGCATTTCTCCCGGTGAGCCAATATACACGCGGGCCTCTGGCCTAAAATGGCAGTATAAAAAAGTAAAAAAGGAGCATGGCCCCTTTTTATGCCGCGGCCGCCGCCTTCGGCCACTGCGCCGCCAGGCGCTTCAATTCCGGCACGCACGACCCGCACGAAGTCCCGCACTTGAGCCTGGCCTGCACCTGCTCCAGCGTATTTCCCGCGAGAAAGGCTTCGCGAATCGGCAGCTCGGCCACGTCGAGGCAACTGCACACGACCTTGCCGCGCGGCGCGTGGCCGCCGGGACGCATCGAGAGCGGCGCGAAGAGCAGCGTCCGCAGGTCGGCGACCGTGCCCGAGAGCATCGCCTCCTGCACCCAGCCGGCGGACTGCAGTTCGTTTTCGAAGCGCACGGCGACGAGGTGTTCGCCTTCGAACAGCGCGCGCTTGTCCACGCAGCGCTTCGCGTCCCGGTAGAGCAGCAGGTCGGCTTCGACCGCGAGGCCGAACAGCTTGTCGAGCGTTTCCACCACCGCGGGCTTCGTGCTGTGCGCGATCTCCAGCCGCACCAGCGGCGCCTCGCGCCCGGCCAGCGTGCTCGACGCGAAATCCAGCTTGGCGATCTGCGGCGCGATCTCCGCCGCCAGCTTGGCCGCCGCATCGGCGTCCGCGCAGCTTTTCATCCACACCGCCCGCCATGCCGGCACATAGCGCGCGATCTTCACGGCCGCGTGCTTCAACTCCGGCTGCTTCGAGGTCGGATCGATCGCCGGCGAGGTGAGTGCGTTGATCCCGGCGCCGGCCATGAACTGGCTGCCCCAGTGCATCGGCACGAAGGCGTTGCCGGCGCGCTGCTCGTCCGAGCCCTTGGCGCGCACCACCGTGCTGCCGCGCGCGCTGGTCACCTGCGCAAGGTGGCCGTCCTCCAGCCCCGCGGCCGTCATGTCCGCCTTGTGGAGCGCGACTTCCGGCTCGGCCACGTGATTGAAAAGCTGCGCCACTCTTCCCGTGCGGCTCATGCCGTGCCACTGGTCGCGCAGGCGCCCGGTGTTCAGCGCGATCGGGAAATCGGCGGTCACGGGCTCCTTCACGCCCTTGCACTCGGCCGCCACGAAGCGCGCGCGTCCGGACGGCGTCGGGAATTTGCCGTCTTCGTACAACCTCGCCTTGCCTTCGCTCGCGCCTTCCGGGTAGGGCCATTGCTGCGGACCGCCTGCCTCGAGCACAGCGTACGAGAGGCCGGTGATGTCGAGGTCGCGCCCGCGCGTGCTCTCGCGGTGCTCGTCGTAGACCTGCTCTGTTGTCGTGTACGGGAAGAGCCGCCTACCCAGTGCGCGCTTGCCGAGCGCGTCGGCGAGCTTGTGCGCGAACTCGGCGGCGATCAGCCAGTCGTGCTTCGTTTCGCCGGGCGCGAGGACCGCCGGCATCACCGGCGAGATGCGCCTCTCGGAGTTGGTGACCGTGCCGCCCTTCTCGCCCCACGTGGTGGCCGGCAGCAGCAGGTCGGCGTACTGCGCGGTGTCGGTGTTGGAGAAGGCTTCCTGCACGACTACGAACTCGCATTTTTCCAACGCACGACGCACCTTGGCCGCGTCCGGCATCGATTGCGCCGGGTTCGTGCATGCGATCCACGCCGCCTTGATCTCGCCTTTGTCGATCGCGTCGAACAGCTCTACCGCAGTCTTGCCCGGCTTGGCCGGCACGTCGTCGACGCCCCAGAACTTTGCGATTTCCTTTCGGTGCGCCGGGTTCGCGAGGTCGCGGTGAGCCGACAGCAGGTTCGCCATGCCACCGACTTCGCGCCCGCCCATCGCGTTCGGCTGGCCGGTGAGCGAGAACGGGCCGGCGCCTTTCCTGCCGATCTGGCCGGTGGCAAGGTGCAGGTTGATCAGCGCCGAGTTCTTGTGCGTGCCCTCGGCGCTCTGGTTGAGGCCCTGGCAGTACAGCGACAGCGTCGGCGTGCTCCGCGCGAAGAGGTGCGCCGCCTCGATGAGGTCGTCCTTCTTGATGCCGCAGGTCTTCGCGACCGCCGAGGGCGGGTAGCCGGTGACGGTCTTGCGCAGCGCCTCGAAGCCTTCGGTGTGCGCTTCGATGTATTTCGTGTCGATGAGGCGCTCGTGGATCATCACGTTCAGCATCGCGTTGCAGAGCGCAATGTCGGTGCCGGGCCTGATCGCCAGGTGCAGGTCGGCCGCCTCGGCGGTCACCGTTTTTCTCGGGTCGACCACCACGATCTTCAGTTGGGGGTTCCTGACCTTGGCGTCCTCGATCCGCCGGAACAGGATCGGGTGGGCGAAGGCGGTGTTCGAGCCGGCGATGAACAACGTGCGGGCGTGGTCGATGTCCTCGTAGCACGCCGGCGGTGCGTCCGCACCGAGCGAGAGCTTGTAGCCGGCCACCGCGGAGGACATGCACAGGCGCGAGTTGGTGTCGACGTTGTTGGTCCCGATGAGGCCCTTGGCGAGCTTGTTGAAGACGTAGTAGTCCTCGGTGAGGAGCTGGCCGGAGATGTAGAAGGCCACCGCGTCCGGGCCGTGCTCCTTGATGATTTCGGCGAATTTGTCCGCCGCGTAGCCAAAAGCCGCCGGCCAAGGCGTTCTTTGCCGCTTTTGGCCCTTGTGGAGGCGGGCTTCGGGGAAAAGCAGGCGGTTTGCGCGGGTGGCGGTCAGGTGGAGCGTCGCGCCTTTGGTGCACAGGCGGCCGGAATTAGCCGGGTGGTTAGGGTCGCCGCGGACGCCGGTGATGCGGCCGGACTCGGTCTTGATCAGTACGCCGCAGCCGACGCCGCAGTAGGGGCAGGTGGAGGGGGTTTCCATGGGGGACTACCAAGCAATGCATGTGCCATTGGAGGGTAAACCGATTGGCGCCAAAAACCGTTTGTCACGGAGACATCCGGGAGAGGTAAAGATGCCAGAGGTAAGCCGGTTTTTCGGGATCATTATTGCGATGTACTACAACGACCATGCGCCGCCACATTTCCATGCCAAGTACGGCGATGACCAAGCCTCGCTCCGTATAGACAACGGTGAGATACTCGATGGCAACATGGGTGAGCGCGCGCTGAGGCTTGTCGAGGAGTGGCGATTGCTTCATGAGGCGGAATTGCTGCAAGACTGGGTGCGCGCCCAGGCAAAGCAACCATTGAACAAGATCGAGCCTCTGGGATAGATCATGATTCCAAAAGTGGTTGAAGTAAGGCCGCTGGGTGGGTACAGGCTATGGCTGCGTTTCCACGATGGTTTGTCGGGCATCGTCGATCTCAGCGCCGAGCTGTGGGGACCTGTTTTCGAGCCGTTGAAGGACGAAGCACTCTTTGCGCAAGTTTCGGTGCATCCGGAGCTCGATACCGTGACCTGGCCGAATGGTGCGGACCTCGCGCCGGAGTTTCTTTACCGGGCTGCCAAGCAGCAGGTCGAGGATGGGTCGCGTCTGAGCGCTTGAGGAAAGGGAAGGCAAAACCCGAACCGCGTACCAACGGTCGGGCCTCATGAAAGCGGAAAGCTTCGTTTCAATCCCGAAAGTCAGCGAAGGAGCATTGACTTTCAAGCTATCGTTGTGCGATGTCGCCATCACCCTATATCAATTGCGAACCTGACTTTCGGCGAAGCGACTTCCAGTGCCAATATCTCTTGTAACGGGTCCCGGCTCACCGCCGGAAGCGTTGCCTCACAAGACTAACCTCGTACGAGGAGCCTGAAGTGACCTTTCGCATGCCATTCCTGATCGTCCGCCTGTCCGCCTTCTTGCTCCTCTTGTCGGGCGCCGCCTTCGCCCAACCCACCTACCCCGACAAACCCATCCGCCTGATCGTCCCCTTCGCCCCCGGCGGCTCGCCGACCCTCGCCGGGCGCCTCGTCGGCGACGGGATCGCCGAGCGGCTGAAGCAACCCGTCGTCCTCGAGCACAAGCCCGGCGGCAACACGATCATCGGCACCGAGGCGGTCGCCAAAGCCGCGCCGGACGGCTACACGCTCCTCTTCGCCTCGAGCAGCCTGGTGACTACGCCGCTGCTGATGAAAGCGCCGTTCGACCCGGTCAAGGATTTCACTCCGATCGCCGGCGTGGTCAGCGGCGAGCTGCTGCTGACGGTCCACCCCTCGGTGCCGGCCAACGACATCAAGAGCTTCATCGCGCTTGCCAAGGAGAGCCCCGGCAAGCTGACCCACGGGTCGCTGGGTGTAGGCAGCGTGTCGCACCTGGCGAGCGAGCAGTTCAACATCCTCGCCGGCATCAAGGTGCTGAACGTCCCGTACAAGGGCAGCGGGCCGGTGATCGCCGACTTGGTCGGCGGGCAGCTGAACACCGCGTTCCTGACGCCGGCCACCGCGCTGCAGTACGTGACCAGCGGGCGCGTCAAGGCGCTCGCTGTCTCGGGGAGCCAGCGCTTTGCCGGGCTGCCGAACGTGCCGACGTTCACCAAGAGCGGCGTGGCGGACTTCGATGCGCGGTTCTGGTTCGGCGTGCTTGCGCCGGCGGGCGCGCCGCGGCCGATCGTGGAAAAGCTCGCTCGCGCGATCGCCGAAGTCACCGCCGAGCCGAAGTTCAAGGAGGCGATGAGCAAGGTCGGCCTCGACATCTTTTACCTGGCGCCGGACCCGTTTGCGGCGCTGGTGAAGTCGGACGTGGTCAAGTACCGGAAGATCATCGATACCGCCCACATCAAGCTCGAGAACTGAACATGGCGCTCTTCGACGACCTGGTCGCGGTGTTCGACAAGGACCGCGGCGACCGCGACCCGAAGAACGACGTCGGCAAGCTCGACCCGAACCTTTCGTTTGCGGACGCGTACCGCGTGCAGTTCGCGGCCAAGGCGCGGCGCGTGGCCAGGGGCGACCGCATCGTCGGGCGCAAGGCGTCCTTTACGTCGATGGCGGTGGTCAGGCAGTTCCCGGATTTCCCGGCGCCGCTGGTCGGGACGATCCTCGCCAGCCACCTGCGCGAGGACGGCGCGACGATCGACCTGAACGCCGACTCCGGCATCACCTTCGTCGAGAACGAGATCGGCGCGCTGATGAAGCGCGACCTCGAAGGCCCGGGCGTGACGCCGCTGCAGGCGCTTGCCGCGATCGAGGGGTTCTTCCCGGCGATCGAGATCGCGCCGCTCGGCCCCGGCGTGCTCGAGCGCACGATCACCAACCAGCACATCATCGCCAAGGAAAAGGCCGACGGCGGCTACCTGATCGTCGGCAGCACGCTGCTGGCCCCGGGCCAGATCGACGTGCGGCTCGAAGGCTGCGTGGTCAGCGTCAACGGCAAGGTGGTCGGCTCGGGCGCGGGGGTCGAGGCGATGGGCAGCCCGGTCAACGTCGTCGCGGCGGTGGCCAACCGGCTGGCCGAGTTCGGCGAGAAGTTGCGGGCCGGGGAGATCGTGATCACCGGTGCGCTTTCAGGGCCGGCACGGGCGGTGAAAGGCGATCGGGACGCGGTGGTGGAATTCACCAGGCTGGGCAGGGTGAGCGTGCGGTTCGGGGCCTGATATTGACGTAAACATCAATGCCGCAGTACGATGATTGATCTATAAATCATCTGTCCGGGAATGACGCCCGCCGCCCTCCTCGAGCAATTGCGCCCCGCCGCCGCCCGCAAGTTCGGCACCGACTGGCGCTGGGCCGAGGCGTGCAGGCTCCCGCCCGAAACCTTGTCGCGCCTGCGCAAGCGCGAGTCGTGCGACCTCAGCACGCTGTCGGCACTGGCATCGGCCGTGGGTTACACGTTGGCCGTTCTTCCCGTCGCAAGCGAGCCTGAAGCCCCGTTCGACCGGGCGAGGGAAGAGCGGCTTGTCGACCTGTGCGCCTCCGGCAGCCTCGACGCATCGGACTGGCGCCGGCAGGGCGATGGCTTCTTCATGGGCGGGCTTGCGACATTGCTCGCGAGCGTGCGGGGATTCGATCGCCGCCGGTACCTCGCCCTCGCGGAGGATCTGCATCCCGGGATCACGCAGCCCGAGGTGTTCGAGTTGTGGCTCCAAAGGAGCCCGATCAGGCCGGCCCGGTTCCTGCCGATGCTCGCGCGCCGGGGGCCGGTTGCGGCCTGACCGCCGGGCCCAGCCGGGCTACCTGGAGGCGTTTGCCCGCGTCGTGCAAAAGATCGCGTCGCGCCTCGCGGGCGTGAACCCGAAACTGTTGCCGATCAGGCTGTATGTGGCGGGCGGCGCGGCGCTTCACCTCCGCACCGGAAGCCGGGTCAGCGTGGACATCGACGGCGTATTTTCGCGCCGTGTGGTGCTCGACGACGATCTCGAAGTCGCCTACCGTGACACGGACGGCAAGGCGCGCGTGCTCTATTTCGACCGCAACTACAACGACACGCTGGGGTTGATGCACGAGGACGCGCAGGCCGATTCCGAGCGTGTCGACCTGCCGGGCGTGGACGGCAAGGTCCTGCAGGTGCGCGTGCTGACGCCGCTCGACCTCGCGGTGTCGAAGCTTTCGCGCTTCAGCGACCAGGACCGCGCCGATATCGAGTTGCTCGCACGCGAGAAGCTGATCGACGCGAAGTCCCTGCGCAAACGCGCCGGGGAAGCGTTGGGAGGCTACGTGGGAGACGTGGAATCGGTCAGGACTTCGATCGACCTGGCGTGCAAGCTCGTCGATGCAGCGCGTTCGCGGAACGCAAGATGATTGAACAGAGGCACGCAAGACTGGTATCTCCGGTCGATGTCCCGCGGTCCGGTACCATAGGTTGCCTTGTCGACTCGCTCGACTCCAAGAGGACTAGGTGGTCCCCATGCCGCTTTCCATAAGCTTCGATCGAGGTCCGCAAGGTCCGGAGACCGTCGTCTACAAAGACATCCTGCCCGAGGAAGATCCGGACGACCGGGCGTTTGCCTCAATCATCCAAATGGTGCACTCGTACACGGCGACAGCGCCTGCGGGTGCGCAGCCGATGTACGAGCTTTTCCAGTCCATCAAGTACCTTACCCAGAACCGGATTCCGGGGGACATCGTCGAATGCGGAGTATGGAGGGGCGGATCCATGATGCTGGCGGCCAGCGCGTTACTGCATTTCGGGGACACCAGCCGGGCCTTGCTTCTCTACGACACCTTCGCCGGCATGACCGAGCCTGATGACGTCGACGTCGACTTTGACGGAACGGAAATGCGCGCGCTATGGGCCGGTGCAACGAGCGCGGGAAATGTCATCGGCTTTGGTGGATCGGCGGAAGAGGTGAAAGCCAACCTGCTCCAGACCGGCTATCCGGAAGCCCGGATGAACTTTATCGTCGGCGATGTCCTGCAGACCATCCCGGCGCATAGGCCTTCGCAGATTGCTTTGTTGCGGCTGGACACCGATTGGTACAAGTCGACGCTGCATGAGCTCTCGCATCTCTACAATTTGGTCGTCCCGAACGGCGTACTCATCGTCGACGACTATGGCTGGTGCCGCGGCGCCCGGAAAGCGACCGACGAGTTCTTTGCCCGGCAGCCTTTCAAGCCGATGATGCATCGGGTTACAGAAAGCGTGCGGCTGTTCATCAAGCCGGCACATTTTCACGCCGCATAGCCGGGAAAACCAAGGTCGGAACGGATGGAGGTGGGCCGGATCCCGGCGAGCATATGGCAGCATTTCGCCGGGAAATCCAGTAAACACGCGGCCCTCACGTAAAATTCGGCAGTATTTGCCGGGCCGGGCCGGGCCGGGCCGTGCCGTGAGGAACGCTATTCGATCTTCACCGCCACGCGCACGGAATCGTCGACCCGGTTCAAGAGCAGCTTCGCCCCGGTAGAGCGCATGTATTCGTCCACGGCTTCTCTCGCACCGCGAAAGTACCCATAGTCGTCAATGATAAGGACGCCACCGATCGCCAGGCGCGGATACAAATGCCTCAGTTCGTGCAGCGTCGAACCGTATAAGTCCGTGTCGAGGCGAAGGATGGAAATCCTTTCCGGGGCAACGGAAGGGATCGTGTCCTCGACCAATCCTTCGACATAGATCAGCTTTCCCTGCGGGTAGCCCGAAGATTCGACTGTTGCCTTGACAAGGGCAAGCGGGCCGCCGTCGCCCCAGCTCTTGCCCTCCTCCCGTAACGATTTCCAGGTCGGCCACGCGGGTGTCCCATTCCAATCGACGTCCTTCTCGCCGGGCTCGGGCATTCCCTTGAAGGTGTCGTACATGTAGATCTTTCGCGAAGTGTCGCCAAAATGCCTGAAGGAAAGCGCCGCAAGCAGGCACGAGCCGCCCGCCCAGACGCCGCATTCGACAAAGTCGCCGGGAATCTTGTGCTGAACGACATATTCGATCGCTTTATATAGCGCGTACGGCACATGCGCTCCAAACGTTGAAGTCAGCGTGTAGGGCGCGCAGCGGCAGACGATTTCCTTGAACGGCTCTTCGACAATGTCCTTGTATGTAACCTGTGTGCCATTCGAAAGCTGCACCGTAAATGGCGTGCCGTTCATTGGCGGACCTCGCATATTGAAGAGACTTGGGATATTGAACCCATATTGCCCATCCCACCCTCAGGCTGCAAGCGTACCGGCCGTGACTTTCAAGTGGCTGATACCGGCGACACTTTCTTGCTTACCGCAAAGCTTTCCGCATCGCTCCCGCATCCCCACCTAACCTCGCAGTCAAGTCCGCCGCCGCGCCAAGCACCGCCTTCGACAACTTCGGCAGCACCGGGTCCCCGAAGCGTGCGATCGGGCCGGAGACCGAGATCGCGCCCAGCAGCGAGCCGCCGGGCCCGAACACCGGCGCCGACATGCCCGCGCCCTGCGGGTCGCGCTCGCGGAACGAAGTGACGATGAACGATTTCGGTCTTGCTCTGGTTTTCGGCGCGGCCGGATCGAACGCGCGCAGCACGTGCCCGCCCGAGCCCTTGTCCAGCGGCAGGATGTCGCCGACCTTGACGTGGTCGCGGATCGAGTAGCTCGAGTCCACGCGCGCGACGCACAGCCGCACGTCGCCCTGCCGCGTGTAGAACGTGGCGCTCTCGCCGGTCTCGGCGGCAAGCCGCTCGAGGATCGGCTGCACGTGGTCCTCGATGCGCAGCGAGGCCAGATACACGCGGCCCCAGTGCAGCACCATCGGCCCGAGCTGGTAGCTGCCGTCGGCCAGGCGCAGCACGCAGCCGGCGCGCGCCAGCGACGCCAGCAGCCGCAGGATCGTGCTCTTGTAGAACCCGGTGCGCGCGGCCAGCTCGTGCAGGCTGAGCGAGCCGTCGCCGTCGCGGAATGCGCCCAGCACCGTAAGCGCCCGCTCGACCGCCGCCACCCCGGAATCCTTGTTCGTCATCGCCCTGGATTCTACTGGACAGAATCCGATTCTGTTTTTTGCGCGGACGCCGCTATCATCGATCCCCTCTTTCCGCGCGGAGGGCCGCATGAACGTCAAGCTGTTGAACGCCTGGCAGCAGGTGCTCACGTCCTGCAAGGTGAAGCAGGGCGAGTCGCTCGTCTTCCTCCTCGCCGAACATTCGCATCCGGAGCACGTCGAGGCCTCGCGCGCGGCCGCCTCCACGCTCGGTGCGCGCGTGCTGAGCCTGCAGCTGGGTGAGACGACGATGCGCGCCGCTGGCGAAACCACCGCCTACATCGGTCCGACCTCGCTCACCGGCAACAAGCCCGCGGTCGCCGCGATGAAAAGCGCCGACATGGTCGTCGACCTGATGGGCATAGACCGCGGCACCGAGCAGCAGGAGATCCTCGAGGCCGGCACGCGCATCCTGCTGGTCAAGGAGCCGCCCGAGATCTTCATGCGCCTGATGCCCACGCCGGAAGACAAGCGCCGCGCGCTCGCCGCGGCCGAGATGCTGAAGAAGGCGCGCACGATGCACGTGACTTCCGACGCCGGCACCGACCTGCACGTTGAATTCGGCCAGTACGGGATGCTGGTGCAGTACGGGCTGGCCGACGAGCCCGGCCGCTGGGACCACTGCCCGAGCACCTTCGTCGCCACCTGGCCCACGGAGAAGACCTCCAACGGGACCGTGGTGCTCGACCGCGGCACCACGATCCTGCCTTTCAAGGAATACGTGCACACGCCGATCCGGCTGACGATCAAGGACGGCTACATCCGCAAGATCGAGGGCGAGTTCGACGCGGACTACCTGCGCGACTACATGGCCAAGTTCGACGACCCGGAAGGCTATGCAGTCTCGCACCTCGGCTGGGGCCTGCAGAAGAAGGCGCACTGGACCGCGCTCGGGATGTACGACAAGCGCCAGACCAACGCGATGGAGGCGCGCTCGTTCTACGGCAATTTCCTTTTCTCCACCGGCCCGAACCTCGAAGGCGGCGGCACGCGCAACACGCCCTGCCACCTCGACATCCCGATGCGCAACTGCTCGCTCAGTCTCGACGGCCAGAAGATTCTCGAACGCGAAAAAATCGTGCCGGAGTCATTGCGTGCCTGAAACCCCTTCACGCAAACCTCGCGTGCTGATCGCCGGCGCCGGCCTCGGCGGCCTCGCCGCGGCACTCGCGCTGCTGCAACGCGGCTTCGAGGTCGAGGTCTACGAGCAGGCTGCCGAACTCAAGGAAATCGGCGCCGGCGTGCAGATCTCGGCCAACGGCACGCGCGTGCTGTACGAGCTCGGCCTCAGGGAACCGGTCGAGTACTGGGGCGTGCGGGCGGTGGACAAGGAGATCCGCCTGTGGAATACCGGGCAGACCTGGTCGCTCTTCAACCGCGCGAGCGCGCCGATCGGCGAGCGCTACGGCGTGCCGATGTTCCTCCTGCATCGCGGCGACGTGCACACTGCGCTCGCCAAGGCCGTCGAGCAGGCCCGGCCCGGCGCAATCCGCCTCGATCGGCGCTGCACCGGCTTCGAGCAGGATGCGCGCGGCGTGGCGCTCAGGTTCGCCGACGGCAGCCGCGCCGAGGGCGACGTGCTGGTGGGCGCCGACGGCCTGCATTCGGAGATCCGCACGCAGCTCTTCGGCGCCGCGAAGCCGAAATTCACCGGCCAGGTCGCGTGGCGCGGGATGGTGCCGATGGAGCGCCTGCCCGACTTCCAGCGCCGGATGGTCGGCACCAACTGGATCGGCCCCAAGGCGCACGTCACCTGCTATCCGGTGCGCCGCGGCGAACTGTTCAACGTCGTGGGTCAGGTCGACCGAGAGGACTGGCAGGTCGAATCGTGGAACACCGAAGGCACGCACGAGGAATGCCTGGCCGACTTCCCCGGCTGGCATCCGGAAGTGCAGCGCATGCTCGAGAACACCACCCGGCTCTACAAGTGGGGCCTGTTCCTGCGCGACCCGCTCGAGCGCTGGACGGTCGGCCGCGTGACGCTGCTGGGCGATTCGGCGCACGCGATGTTGCCCTACCTCGGGCAGGGCGCGAACTCCGCGTTCGAGGACGGCCTGGTCCTCGCGCGCTGCATCGAAGCTTCGCCTGCCGACCCGCAGGCCGCGCTGGTGCGCTACGAGGCCGCGCGCCGCGAGCGCACCACGCTGCTGGTGAATCGCTCCTACGACATGGCCGGCACCTTCCACAACGAGACCATGGCCGATGCCGCGGGCGCCGAGAAGTACATCAACACCGAGTGGCACCCGAGCAAGATCGGTGCGCGCTACGATTGGATCTATAAATACGACGCGGCGACGACCGCGCTTTGAGAGGGAACCACATGAAAGCGAAATCGCTCCTCCTGCGTGCGCTGCTGGTGCTCGCGTGCGCGGCACCGACTGTGCAGGCGCAAACGTGGCCGGACAAGCCGGTGAAGGTGATCGTGCCGTTCCCCGCCGGCGCCACGCTCGACTTCGTCGTGCGCCTGGTCGCCCAGCGCCTGGGTGAGGATTTCGGCCACCAGTTCGTGGTCGAGAACCGCACCGGCGGCGCCGGCATCATCGGCACCGATGCCCTGGCCAAGTCGGCGCCCGACGGCTACGCATTCGCGTCGATCGCCAACAGCTTCGCGGCCAACCCGACACTGCGCCGCGACCTGCCCTACGACACCGATCGCGATTTCGCGCCGGTCACGCTGATCGGCTCGACACCGCTGGTGCTCGTCGGCCACGCTTCGGTGCCGGCGAACACGACCGCCGAACTGGTCGCGCTCGCCAAGCGCGAGCCGCGCAAGATCCCCTACGGCGCCGCCGTGGGCGCGTCGCCGCACATGGCGATGGCGTGGTTCCTGTCGGTGACCGGGACCGAGATGGTGCTGGTGCCGTATCGAGGCCAGGCGCAGGCGCAGACGGACCTGCTCGCCGGCCAGATCCACCTGGTGTTCGGCAACCTGCCGGATGTGATGCCGCACGTGCGCTCCGGCAAGATCAAGGCGTACGGCATCGCCACGCGGGCCCGCTCGCCGCTCGCGTCGCAGATCCCGACGCTGGCCGAGGCCGGTTACAAGGGGCCGGAGTGGGATTCGTGGTACGGCTTTGTCGCCCCGGCGAAGACACCGAAGGACATCGTCGACAAGATGGCTGCCGGCGTGAAGAGCGCACTTGCGAGGCCGGAGATCCGCGACAAGCTGCTCGGCGTCGGCCTGCAGCCGGCCGGCACGACGCCGGACGAATTCCGCGCCTTCCTGCAGGAGAAGGTCACGAGCTACGCGAAGATCATCAAGGAGGCGAACATCCGTGCGGAATAGCCTGCGGCTAATTGCAAGCGTCTTCGCAGCGTACGCCGCATTTGCCGGCGTCGCGGTTGCGCAAGTCTTCCCGTCCAAGCCGATCACGATCGTGGTGCCGTTCTCCGCGGGCGGCACGCTGGATGCGGTCACACGCCTCGTGGCCTCGAAGGTTGCCGACAACGTCGGCCAGCCGGTGGTGGTCGAAAACCGCACCGGCGCGCAAGGATTGATCGGCTTCCAGTCGGTGGCCAAGGCGCCGCCCGACGGCTACACGCTGGTGACGATCGCCAACAGCTTCGCGGTGAACCCGGCGGTGCGGAACGACCTGCCCTACGACTCGGTCAAGGACTTCGCGCCGCTGACGTCGCTCGGCATCACGCCGCATGTGCTCGCGGTCCATCCGTCGCTGCCGGTGAGCAGCGTCAAGGACCTGGTCGCACTGGCGCGCCAGAAGCCCGACACGCTCACCTACGGCACGCTCGGCGAAGGCAGCTACTCGCACCTCGTCGGCAAGATGTTCGAGAAGGCCGCCGGCGGGATCAGGCTGGTGCAGGTGCCGTTCCGCGGTTCGGCGCCGAGCATCCTCGCGGTGCTCGGCGAACAGATCACGATGGTGTTCGGCAACCTGCCGGAGATCGTGCCGCACATGAAATCCGGCAAGCTGAAGGCACTCGCGATCTCGGCCACCGCGCGCTCACCCCTGATCCCCGACCTGCCGACGATGACAGAGGCAGGGTTTCCGGGATTCCATTCCGAGTCGTGGTACGGGCTGGTGGCGCCGGCCGGCACGCCGCCCGATGTCCTTCACCGGCTGCAGCGCGAGGTCGCGCGCGCGCTTGCGCTTCCCGAGGTGAAGGAACGCCTTGCGATGCAAAGCGTGTCCGGCGGCGGCGAGACGCCCGAGGAGTTCGCCGCCTCGCTGCGCACCCTGATGGCGACCTACGCCGCCATCGCCAAGGAAACCAATATCAAGGCGGGCACCAAGTGAGTTTTCTCTACGGCGGTCATGTGCGGGCCAACGGCATCCGGCAGCATTACCTGCGCTATGGGGGCAAGGGCCAGCCGCTGGTGCTGATCCCGGGGATCACCAGCCCGGCGATCACCTGGGGCTTCGTCGGCGAGCGCCTCGGGCGCAAGTACGACACCTATGTACTCGACGTGCGCGGGCGCGGGCTGTCGGAATCCGGGCCGCACCTCGCTTACGACCTCGATACCTATGCGAACGATGCAATCGGGTTCGCGGCGGCGCTGAAACTGGAGCGCTACCACCTGGTCGGCCATTCGATGGGCGCGCGGATCGCTGCGCGCATGGGGCGGATTGAAGGCGAACGCCTGATGAGCGTCGCGCTGATCGACCCGCCGCTCTCCGGGCCGGGGCGGCGGCAGTATGTGCGCTCGCTGTCGTTTTACCTCGACGCGATCCACGAGGCGCGCGAAGGCCGCGCCGACGTCGAGGCGATCCGCCGCACCTACCCGAACTGGAGCGAGGAGCAGCTGCGCCTGCGTGCCGAATGGTTGCACACCTGCGACGACACTGCGATCGAGAAGAGCCTGCGCGGCATCAACGAGGAGGACATCCACGGCGACCTGCCGAAGATCGTCGCGCGTGCGCTGCTGATGGTCGCGGGCAAGGGCGGCGTGATCGACGATGCCGACATTGCGGAGGTCAAGAAGCTGTTGCCGGCGATCCTGGTGCGCAAGCTCGAACATGCGAGCCACATGATCCCCTTCGACGACCTCGAGGGGTTCCTTGCGGTGCTGGACGCCTTCCTCGCCGGCTGAGCCGAAAATGGACGATCTCGCCTGGCTCGGGATCGCAGAAGCGGGGCGGCGTTTCCGGAGCAGGGACCTTTCGCCGCTCGAACTGGCGCGCGCGCTGCTCGAGCGCATCGAGCGCCTCGACCCGGAGTACCACGCCTTCCTGCTCGTCACCGCGGAGCATGCGTTGGCGCAGGCCGAGCAGGCGGGGCGCGAATTTGCACAACAGATCGACCGCGGCCCTTTCCATGGCATCCCGTATGCGCTGAAGGACATCGTCGACGTCGCCGGGCTGCCGACGACCTGTCATTCGAAGATCCTGGCCGGCAACCTGGCGAGCCGCGATGCGGCTTTGGTAACGCGAATGAACCAAGCCGGCGGCGTGTTGCTCGGCAAGCTGGCCCTGCACGAGTTTGCGACCGGCGGGCCGACGCAGGAATTACCATGGCCGGCCGCGCGCAATCCGTGGAACAGGGCTTTGCACCCGGGTGGATCTTCGAGCGGCTCGGGGACGGCAGTTGCGGCCGGGTTCGTGCCCGGCGCGGTCGGCACCGACACCGCCGGCTCGATCCGCAACCCGGCCACTTGTTGCGGTCTTGTAGGCATGAAGCCCACTTACGGTCTCGTGAGCACCGACGGCGTCTTCCCGCTGGCGCAGTCGCTCGACCACGCCGGCCCGATCACGCGGACGGTCGAAGACAACGCGATCATGCTCGCGGCGATGGCCGGGCGGCCGGCCGCGTTCTACCTTGCTGCGATGCGCGAATCCCTCCAGGGGCTGCGGATCGGCGTGATCGAGCATTTCTATGCCGAAGACGCCGCGGCCGATCCCCGCATGGTCTCGGCGCTCGAGGATGCGGTGCGCGTGCTGTGCGAACTCGGCGCGGACGTGAAGCCGGTGCGGCTGCCGCCGCTGGCCGACTGGGACGCCTGCGGCCGCACTATCCAGCAATTCGAGCAGTACGCGGTCCACCAGGACTGGCTGCGCACCCGGCCGCAGGACTACTGCGCGCTCAGCCGCGCGAAGCTGGGCGCCGGCGCGTCAATTGCTCGCCAAGAGTACGAGCGTGCGCTGCATGAGCGCGTCGGCCTGGTCGAAGCGTATGCAACTCTGATGCAACGCTGCGAAGCCGTGATCACCCTTTCGGGCCTCGAGGTGCCGTGCCGGCTCGATGATGCGCAGCGCATTGCCTCGACCTACTCACGCCACCTGCGGATGCCTTTCAGCCTGGCGGGGGTGCCGGCGCTCGCGGTCCCGACCGGGTTCACCGATGACGGTTTGCCGCTCGGCATGCAGATCGCCGCCGCGCCGATGCACGAAGCGATCCTCTACCGCATCGCGTGGGCCTACGGCGAGGCCACCCGCTGGACCGACCGCCATCCGCTCTAAATTGGGGCCAGGCTCAAAGCTTGCACGCGTCGTACGCGTGCAAGCTTTGAGCCTGGCCCCATTTTAGGTGGCCCCGCCTAGTCGGTCTTCAGGCCGGCGGCCTTGACGATGCCGGCCATCTTGTCGACTTCGGAGCGCACGAAGGCATCGAACTCCTCGGGCGTGGAAGGGCGCGGCACCGCGCCGCGGGTGGCCATCTGCGTCTTCACTTCGGGCAGCGCCAGCGCTTTCGCCACGTCGGCCGAGATCTGCTTGATGATCGGCTTGGGTGTCGACGACGGCGCAAAGAGGCCGTACCAGGTATCGAACTCGAAACCCGGCACGCCGGCTTCAGCCACCGTGGGCACGTCGGGCAGCGCGGGCGACCGCGCGGAAGTGCTCACGCCGAGCGCGATCAGCTTCCTGTCCTTGACCAGCGGCACCGCGAGGCCGATCGGCGAGAACACGAAGTCGATACGCCCGCCCAGCAGGTCGGTGAGGCTTTCCGGGCCGCCCTTGTAGGCGACGTGGAGGACCTTGATGTCGGCGGCCAGGCGGAACTGCTCGGCATTGATGTGCATTCCGCTGCCGTTGCCGGCCGAGCCGAAAGTGAGTTGTCCCGGCTTCTGGCGGGCCAGCGCGATCAGGTCCTTGACCGATTTCGCGCCTGAGGGCGAAACCACGAGCACGTTCGGCACCCCGGCCACCTGCGAGACACCGGAGAAATCGCGCAGCGTATTGAACGGCAGCTTGCTGTGGATCGCCGGCATGACCGCGTGCGACATCGAACCCATCAGCAGCGTGTAGCCGTCGCCTGCCGCCTGCGCGACGACGCCCGTGGCAAGCACGCCGCCGGCGCCCGGACGGTTCTCGACCACCACCTGCTGGCCCCAGGCCTCGCCCAGCCGCAGGCCGACGACGCGCGCAAGATAGTCGGTCTCGCTGCCGGCGGTGAACGGCACGATCACCCGCACCGGCTTGGCCGGGAACTGCTGCGCCTGCGCAAACGGGACTGCCGCCGCAAGCAGGCACGCCGCGGCGAATGCAAAAGCTCTTTTCATGGAGTCTCCTCTTGGATCCTTGCGAATCTCTCTAATCATTCGTATGATTATACAAAATGAGCCCCATTACAACCAAGGCGGCGGCATCGCGGGACGCCAAGGTGCCGGTGCCCGGCAAGCGGACGGCATCTGCGGCGCACCGGGTCGCGCTGCCGCGCCACCCGCCGCACTCCGCGCTGCACGCGCGCGAGCCGCTGCACCTGCAGGTGCGCGACCAGATCATCCGCGGGCTGGCCGCGGGCGAGTGGAAGCCCGGCGAAGTCCTGCCGAACGAGGCGAGGCTCGCCGACCGCTTCCGGGTCAGCGTGTCGACGATCCGCGCGGCCATCGGCCACCTGGTGGCGGCCAAGGTCCTGGCGAGAAAACAAGGCAAGGGGACTTTCGTCTCGCTGCATGGCGAGCGGCGAAGCATCTACCAGTTCTTCCACGTCGTGAGGAACGATGGTGTCAAGGATTTGCCCGTGAGCGAGGTGCTCTTTCTCAAGCGCGGGCAGGCCGACGACGAGACTGCGGACCTGCTCAGGCTGCCGCGCAAGGCGAGCGCGGCCGAGGTCTACAAGATCCGCAACGTCCTCAAGGTCGGCGGCGTGCCGGTGGTGCTCTCGGACATCACGATCCCCTGTTCGCTGCTGCCCGGCCTGACCGAAGACATCCTGCAGCACGCCGGGCCGACGCTCTACGCGGTCTACCAGACGCGGTTCGGCCTCAACATCGTGCGCACGGTCGAGCACCTGCGCGCCGGCCGCGCCGATGCGGCGGCGGCGAAGGCCTTCGGCATCGCCACCGGCGACCCGGTACTCCAAATCGAGCGCACCGCGTACACCTTCAACGACGTGCCGGTGGAAGTGCGTCGCAGCCGTGTCGACACGCGCAACTATTTCTACCTCTACGACCAGGCGGGCCAGAATGGGTGAAGCGCTCAAGAAGGAATTCCTCACCGGATCGATCCAGGCGCGCCGGATCTCCACCGCCTGCGGGGCGGAGATCACCGGCCTGGACCTCAAGCGCCCGCTCGGGGCGGCCGAGGTCGATGCCCTGCATCACGCGCTCGGCGAGAACGGCATCCTGCTCTTCCGGGACACCGACCTGACGCCGGACGAGCACATCGCATTCAGCCGCCACTTCGGCGAGCTCGAGGCGCATGTGATCGGCGACTTCGCGCTGCCGGGCAAGCCCGAAGTCTTCGTGGTGTCCAACGTCAGGGAGGAGGGCAGGCTCAAGGGCGCCGTCTACGCCGGCCAGTACTGGCACTCGGACCTGTCGTACATGAAGAATCCGTCCATGGGGTCGCTGCTCCTGTGCCGCGAGATGCCCGAGATCGGCGGCGACACGATGTTCGCCAACATGTACCTTGCCTACGACACGCTGTCGGAACCGATGAAGAACTTCATCGGCGGCCTTTCGGCGGTGCACGACTACAGCCACGCCTACGACACCTATTTCGCGCACCTCAAGGAGCGTCCTCCGCTCACGCCCGAGCAGCGCGCCAAGACCCCGCCGGTCGAGCACCCGATGGTGCGGGTGCACCCGGTCACAGGCCGCAAGGCGCTGTACGTGAACCCGGGCTTCACCAAGGGCATCGTCGGGATGCCGAAGGACGAGAGCCAGCCGATCCTCGACATGCTGTTCCGCCACTCGACGCGGCCGGAGTTCATCTATCGCCACAAGTGGCAGGTGAACGACATGATCTTCTGGGACAACCGCTGCGTGACGCACTACGCGCTGTCGGACTACGACTTCTCGGTGCGCCGCCACATGCACCGCACCACCCTCGCAGGCGGGCCGACGCACTGACCCGCCCCGGGCCGTTCAATAAATGGTGTCGGAGTCGAATATTCCGCTTGGCGAAATAATCGACCCTGACACTATTTCTTCTATTTCTTGGGGTGGCGGAGGAGGAAGAGTCCGACGTTCCAGCCGATTGCCACCGCGAGGCCGAGCAGCAGGCCGGCGGTCGAGCCCCAGCGGGCCGCGGCCAGGTGCAGCACGCCTAGCGCCGTGCCGAACCCGATCAGGCCCTTGAGCGAATTCACCAGCAGCGAGGCGGTGAACGGCCCGCCGCAGCGCGGCTGCAGGATCAGCACGAGGGATGTGAACACCACCGGGTAGGTCGCGAGCGTCCCGGTCGCCGCCGGCCCGAGGGCATTGCCGGCGATCGTCGTCGCGATCACCACGCAGGCCACCAGCGTCGCGCGCAGGGCAAGATCGAAGCGCACGCGCGGCATCGGCGGCGCCTTGACCTCGACCACGAAGCGCCGCAGCACCCGGATCGCAACGGCGAAGGACGCAACGAACACCGCGCAGGCTTCGACGAACGTCCACTCTCTTTGCTGCAACAGCCACGCGACCACGAACCACGAACAGGTGGCCGCGAGCCAAGAGAGGAACGTCGCCTGCTTCTGCGCGACCAGCGCATGCATGCCGAGGAAGGCGACGGTCGCCGTGGTCGCGACCACGCCCATGCGCGCGGCATCCGAGATGAACTGTGGCCCGTGGTCGATCGCGAGGAACACATAGATCGGCCCGGTCGACACCGGCAGCGTCGCGATCATCGAACCGAGGAACGGACCGAGCCGCTCGGTTGCGCGCGAAGCGGAAACGACGATCACGATCGCGCAGGCGATCTTGACGAGGATGAACGGGTCCAGCAGCGAGGACATTGACTGGGGGAATAGTGACGGGTACTTTCCGGGAGGCCGCAACACTACACAGAATGTGCACCCGATGCACATCCCCAAGGAGACTTGATGAAACGGATCGACCGCCGCGCCCTGCTGCGCCTGTTCCTCGGCGCCTTGTTCCTGGTCGCAGGCACGGCGCATGCGCAAACCTATCCCGAGCGCCCGATCAAGATCGTCGTGCCTTTCGGCCCGGGCGGCGCGACCGATGTGCTTGCGCGCACGATGGGCCAGAAATTCGCCGAAGCCTGGGGCCAGCCGGTGGTGGTCGAGAACCGTACCGGGGCCGGCGGCAACATCGGGGCCGACCTCGTGGCCAAGGCGGCGCCGGACGGCTACACGCTCCTGATGGGCGCGATCGGGACCAACGCGGTCAACCAGTTCATCTACCCGAAGATGCCGTACGACACCGAGAAGGACTTCGCGCCGATCACGCAGGTGGCCCGCGTGCCGATGCTGCTGGTGGTGCATCCTTCGCTGCCGGTGAAGTCGGTCAAGGAGCTGATCGCCTACGCGCAGGCCAACCCGGACAAGATCAACTTTGCCTCCGGCGGCATCGGCGCCTCGCAGCATCTCGCGGGCGAGCTTTTCAAGAGCATGACCGGCGTGAAGCTCGTGCACGTGGCGTACAAGGGCGCGCAAGCCTCGGTCAACGACGTGCTTGCCGGTCAGGCGCAGATTACGTTCGGCGACATGATCTCGTTCCTGCCGCACGCCAAGGCGGGCAAGGTGCGGCCGATCGCGGTGACCACGGCAAAGCGCGCCGCGGTGGTGCCCGACCTGCCGACGATCGCCGAGGCCGGCGTCCCCGGTTATGAAGCGACCGCGTGGTATGGCCTCTTCGCGCCGGCCGGCACCCCGGCGCCGGTGGTCGCGAAGCTGAGCACCGAGGCGATCCGCATCCTGAAGACCGCGGAGGTGGCGGAGCGGGTGGCCAACCTCGGCGCCGAGCCGGTGGCCAGCACGCCGGCGGAGTACGCCGACTTCCTCAGGGCCGAGATGGCGCGCTGGGGCAAGGTGGTGCGCTCGGCCGGCATACGATCGGAGTAGCTGCGCCGGGCAACGGCGCGGAATAAACACGCGGGGCACTGCAATGGGAATCGCAGAAACGATGGCACTCCAGCTCAGGCCGCTTTCGCACGCGCTCGGCGCGGAAGTCCTGGGCGTCGACCTCACCCGGCCGGTGGACGACGCGTTGTTCGCGCAGATCGAGCAGGCTTTCCTCGCCAACGGCGTGCTGCTGTTCCGCAACCAGGACCTTACCCCCCGGCAGCACATTGCGTTCAGCCGCCGTTTCGGCGAGCTCGACCGGCACGAGTCGCTGCCGCGCGACCGGCATCCGCAATATCCCGAGATCCTGATGGTGACCAACCGGCCGAAACCCGACGGCACGCCGTCGGATTCGCGCTATACCGGCCGCAAGTGGCATTCGGACATGTCGTTCACGCTGTGCCCGGCGCTCGGCTCGCTCTTGCACAGCCGCGAGATCCCGGCCGTCGGCGGCGACACGATGTTCGCCAACATGACGATGGCCTACGACACGCTGTCCGAAGGCATGAAGAAGCTGATTGCGAACTTGCACGGCGTCCATGTCCCTGGGCGGGCGCTGCCCTTCGCTTCGGCAGAGCGGCTTGCGGAGGACCGCAGGCTGAACCCACCGATCGCACAGCCGATCGTGCGCACGCACTGGCAGACCGGCAGGAAGGCGCTCTACATCAGCGAGAAGGTCGAGCTGATCGAAGGCATGACGCGCGAGGAATCCGGGCCGCTGATCGAATTCCTCTGCGAGCACGCGGCAAAGCACGAGTTCATCTACCGGCACCAGTGGAGGAAGCACGACCTGCTGATCTGGGACAACCGCTGCACGATGCACATCGCCCTGGCAGACTTCGACGAAACCAAACGCCGCGAACTGCATCGCACGACGGTGCTTGGCCAGCCTTCGGGACACGTCTACACCGGGCCGATGTAGCGGGGCGAACCCCGGGTTCGCCTGCGTCAGACCCGCGCCGAGGGCTCCGTGCGGATTACCGCCGCCGCCGGCGTTGCAGGGGCTCCGGCGGCCTTCTTGCGCGGGTCGCCGAGCACCAGCACGTTGCCCGCGATCGACACCAGCATGCCCGCGATCATCATCGGGTGCCAGACGAGGTTCTCGAACAGCGTCGAGATCAGCAGCGCGACCACCGGCACCATGACGCCCACATAGGACGCGCGCGCCGGGCCGATGCGCCCGAGCAGCGTGAGCCAGGCCGCGAAGGCAGCCACGGTGCCGACAAATGCGAGATAGCCCAGCGACAGCAGGTAGGCCGGCGTGGTGCCGATCGACAGTTCCCTGCCGAGCGCGAGAGCGATCAGCAATGCGAACATCCCGCCGTAGCCCATGCTCCATGCCATCGTCGGCAGGCCCTTCAACCCGCGCTGGTTGTTGCCGTGCGCCAGCAGCCCGCCGGCGACCGAGCCGGTGACCGCGAGCGCAGTCAGCAGGGCGCCGAGGGCGACGCCGTCGTTCTGCGAGAGCCGGCCGAATTCCGGCCAGAACACCAGCACGATGCCGGCGATCCCGAGCAGCGACCCGGTGGTCATGCGCGCCGTGAGCGGCTGGCCGAAGAACGCGCGCATGCCGAACATCGCGAGCAGCGGTGCCGCCGAGAAACCGACCGCCACGAGGCCCGAGGCCAGGTGCTGCTCGGCCCGATAGACGCAGATGTAGGCCGCGCTGTACATCGTGAGGCCGAGGATCGCGAGCGCGGCATGATCGGCGGAATTGAAGCGCAGCGACAGGCTGCGTGCACGGCACCACGCGGCGACCAGCAGCCCGGCAAACAGGAACCGCCAGGCCACGCTGACCTCGACGGCCACGGTCCCGAGCTGGAACGTGATCGCATACCAGGTCGTGCTCCAGATGGCTACGCAGCCCGCAAACAGCGACAGGTTGTTCAGCTTACGGCCCCTTCTCCTCCCGGGAGTGCCTAGACTAACTCATCGGGCGGGTCGTGCGATACGCCAAAAGCGGCAAATCCGCAGTGCAAGCTGACTGACAGGCAGGCATCTTGTTTGGAGATGTCTTTCCATTTTAGGAAAGTCGACTTGCACCAATGCCAGGCAGCAAGCCGAACTACCGGAATCGAAGTTTCACTTTCATGCTATTTCGCCTGGCCCAGGCGCTGCAGGATCAGGCTGCGCGTCGCGGCCACCGCGGCGTCATACCGGGGGTCCGGTTTTGCGGGGCGGTCGATCAGCGCGAGCGCTTCGGCGTTGCGTCCCTGGTCCGAAAGCACCTGCGCAAGGTTGTTGAGGACCACGATCGAGTCCGGGTGCCGGCCGGCCGCGCGGCGAAGCACGGACTCGGCCCCCTTGAGATCACCTTGCGCATAGGCCTGGTTCGCAAGGCCGATGCTGGCGCCGAGATTCGACGGCCAGCGCGCGAGGGCCGTGGCGTAGGCGCGTGCGGTGGCGGCCTTGTCGCCCGCCCTTTCCATTGCCACGATGGCCGCGGTGTAACCGGCTTCGGTCGCCGTGACCGGAATCCGGTCGGGCGGCAGTGCCACCATCGCCCAGTAGTCACCCTTCTTCCAGGTGTACTCGAGGATCGTGAACGGCATCTTTTCGCGCTCGGTCTTGCCCGAGCGCAGGTAAAGCTCCCCGGCGGGGTAGTCGTAACCCACGACCACCGCGTAATGCCAGAGGTCGATGAATCCGGCCCCGAAGTTCTGCAGGATCACGACCGGGTTGCCGGCCGCGACTTCGCGCAGCAGATCGTCGAAGCGTGGCGCGAGAGGATAGCCGACCAGGCCGTACCGCCTCGGGGCGGCGAGCATTTCCGCCTGCAGGCTGCCCTGGCGCTCCGGGATGTAGACCTGCTTGACGAGCTCGTCGGGCGTCACCTTGACACCGGCGTCGGCCAGCACGGTCGCGAGCGCTGCCGGGCCGCACTGGTAGTCGTCCTGCGGGAAGAAAGGGACCTGGGCCTTTTCGAAGCGCAAAGGCACGCCTCCGGGCCAGGTTTCGCGCAGCGCCATGGTCTGCGGGACCATCGACGCGCAGCCGGACAGGAGGAGGATCAAAAACAAAGCGCCCGCCAGGAGGCGGGCGCTGCGGTACGAGGCAGCCGGCATCTCTTTCCCTGCTGAAGGAATCGGGTCCGGCGTGCCTTTCCTGCCTTACCTGGGACTTAGCGCCGGAATGCGAAGTACCAGATCGCCCAGACGATCAGGAGGACGAGCAGCAGCGTGCCGGCACCCGAATCGGCACCGACCGGCAGCGAGTTGATCTTCCCGGCGAGCGATGCGATTTCCGAGTCGGTCATGGTCGCGACCCGAGCCTTGGCCGAGGCCGAATCGACGCCCAGCGCCATGAGTTGCGCGGTGGCATCCGAGCGATCGAGGAAGTTGTTAACAGTGTTGCGATCGGCCTGCGAAGCCGCCGAAGTGATCACCGCATCCGAACCGATCATGCCGGCCTGGCTGTACTGGAACGGCACCATCGACATGGCGATGACCAGAAAGCTGCAAAGAATCCGCTTGAGCGTCGATTTCATTTCACTTACTCCTGTGTGGTTTCGGATGGGTCCTGCGCCTGCAAAGAACCGACCGGTCGCCCGGCGCTTGGAACGCTGCCTCCCAACAACCACGGGCATGCCGCTCTCAGGAGGCAATGATCGCGCCGGCGCTGAAACCAAATCTGTGCGCTGGCGCACACAGCACGCTCGCCGACGATAGTACGCCCGAAGCGGGGGTTGCAGAACCCGAAGGCGTATCGGAGGTCACTCGCCTTCGCTGGACCTGGCCGCGCCGAGAACCGCGGTCACCAGGTGCGCGTCCGCCGCCGCCACCAATCGCGCGAGTTGCCTTGCCCGCTCGTCGACATCGTAAGTCGAGAACACCTCCGCGAACGGGCGCACTTCCGGCAGCACATACACGATCCCGCCGGTTTCCTTGAACGTCGGGCTGACAACGTTCTTGAAAAACGGCAGCGGAACGTTGATGCAACCGAACGAAATCCGGTTGTCGAGCGGCGTTTCGGTGGCGAGGCGGTGCGGCCTGCGCTCGCTCGGAACGGTGTTGATCACCGGGTGCATCGAAATCGAGGCGTCGTAGTCCACCCACAGGATTTCCTTGCCATGGTAGTTGCGGCCGGTCGATGCTTCGAAGCGGCCCGCCGGGGTGGTGCGGTCCTTGAGCGGGATCGCGGAAAGCTCCAGATCACCCACGCCAGGCGCCGAATCGTCGCCGTGCGCGATGCCGAGGAGGGCGGCGGAAGCACCGCGAAGGTGTCCGTCCGCATCGAAAAGGAAAACCTGCGCTGCGGTCTTGTCGATGACCACGAACGGCATGCGCTTGCTGTCGCCGGAGTCGATCACCCAGTCGGCCAGCCGGCGCGCGTCGCGGCCAGGCTTTTCCTTGCCGAAGTCGGCGCGCCTGATGACGCGGGAAGCGGAATCCGCGCTTGCAGCCGCAGCTTCCGTGGTGGCGGTCGCCGGCTGCTGCGCATTGCCCGCAGACGTGACAAGAAAGGCCGTCAGCGCCACCAGCAGGCGCGATGCAGCCCTCGAATTCTTGGTTTGTGTCATTGGATCGCCAGAAATGGAACAGGCCCCGGGCCGCGGAACTGCGCGACGCGGGGCCTGCCGGGTCCTTCTTAGTTGCGATCCCGTTTCACCGCACGCTCCGGGGCCACGTAGGGCGCCGGTGCGACTGCCGCGGGTGCAGCTTTCACCGGGACTGCAACCGGCGTGGCCTGGGCCAGCTGGATCGGGCGCAGTCTTACGAACCCGTCGCCGCCTTCGTTGCCCGAACGGTTTCCGACCCGGTTGCCGGTGTTGCCCGCGCCGCCGTCGCCGAATCCCGCACCACCGCCTCCGCCGCCGTCATTGCGTCCGCCGACACCGGCTTGCCCGGTCCCGACACCCGCGACTTTCATCTGCCCGCCCGACTGCGAAGCGACTTCGCCGCGACCTTGCTTGTCCGCCTGGCGTCCGCCTGCGCCGCCAGCGCTTTGGGCGCCGACGCCGCTGGCGCCCGAACCGTTCGCCGCACCGCCGGCCGACCCTGCGCCCGTCGAGTTTTGCGCGCCGCCGTACCCGGCAACGAGCTCGTTCGTGTAGGCCTTGGTGATGCTGGTCGGGTTGCCGTTGCCGCCGTTGCCGCCGTTCGTGCCGCCGAGACCGCTGGTGCCGATGGTGAGGCGGTAGATGCCCGGCGAGAGGTACTGCGTCGTCTTGGAAGGCACCGCACCGGCGCCGCCGCCGCCAGAAGCCAGCGCTCCGCCGGCACCGCCGCCGCCGCCACCGCCGCTCAGCAGGATTTCATACGTCCCTTCCTGCAATTGGGGCGAAGGATAACGCGCGAGCTGCGGGAAGCCGGCCAGCGATTTCGGGCCGTCTTTCGGCATCACGGTGAGGAAGCACTGGGAATTCACCGCACCGGCCGGGGCGCCTTTCGACGAAAACATGTCCTGCGCGCTGTTGAAGATGGCTGCACATTCCGGGACGTCCTGCGCAAACGCCGGGATCGACGTTGTCGCCAATGCCAGCAAGGCCATACGAATTTCGGATTTCATGGGATAGCTCCTTAGGTGTTCCGCGGCGGAAACACCGTCGCACTGTTGCACGCACAGAGAGATGTCTTGCGTGTCGACCGAAGATTGCGCTCGGGTCGGCGGGGGGTCTGTACGTCAACGCACAAATCACGGATTCATTCCCGGAACAGGAAATTCGACCGGGGACGCCGCAGTCAAAGCGCGGCGGGCGCCGCCTTCGCGGACTGCGGGCGTCTAAGCTTTGCGGCTGCCGTAGCTCAGCAGGCCGGTTGGCCCCTTTGCGGGACGGGCGCGTATCGCCTCTTCATTCGGCTCGGTGCCCCGGCCCGGGCGATCCGGCATCTCGAGATGGCCGTCGAAGAATTCCGGGACGTGCGTGAAGAGCTCGTGATCCCAGGCGATCCGGTCGATGTCGGTTTCCATGATGCGCAGGTTCGGCACCGCGGCCGCGGCGATCTTCATCGACTGCCAGACGCGGTTCCAGGGCGTGTCGACGATCGCGACGTCCATCGCCTGTTCGCGGAAATACGGCAGGAACTCGCCCAGCCCCAGCAGCGTCTCGCACGAACTGATCGGGTGCGGGCTCCGGCGGCGGATGTAGCCGAGCGCCTGCGGGTTGAAGGTGTCGATCTCCACCCAGAACATGTCGAGGTGCGCAATGGCGCGCAGGATCTTGAGATAGCCCTCGGTCTTGGCGTTGAAGTTGAGATCGAGGAGCAGGTCGACATCCGGGCCGGTGCCGTCACGCAGGCCTCAAGGTGCATGACGAGGTTCCGGATCACTACTCGGTCGATGTTCAATTCCGGCGTGAAGGGCACGCCGAACCCGGGCGCGTAGCACAGTGCAGGTCTTCGTAAATGCCTTCGTGCTCGTCGACCGGCTTGCCGACCACGCGTGTGGCCAGGCGCACGATGACCGCGCCGACGCCGGGCGAGCCGAACCCTTCGTCGAACTCGCTCCAGCCGACGATGCCGTTGTCGGCGGTGACCTTGACGAAGTGGTAATTGCGCCAACCGGCGTCGCAGGCCAGCGTCTCGATCGACTTGACGACGCTCGCGCCCATCTCAGAATCCCTCGAGCACGATCTTGCCGATCGTCGTGCCGCTCTCGACCTGCGCGTGCGCCCTCTTCAGGTTGGCTGCGTTGATCGTGCCGAAGTTCTGCGTCATCGTGGTCTTCACGCGGCCGGCATCGACCAGGGCGGCGACTTCGCACAGCAGGTCGTGCTGCGCCTGGATGTCCGGCGTCGTGAAGGTCGAGCGCGTGAACATCCCCTCCCAGTGGGCCGACACGCACTTGGGCCTGAGCGCCATGATGTCGAGCGTGCCCGGGTCGTCGATCAGCCCGAACGCGCCCTGCGGCGCGATGATCGCCGGGATCGACGGGTAATGCTTCACGGTCTGGGTGAGGCTGGCCACGTAGTTGACTTCGGGAATGCCGATCCGCTTCAACTCCTCGGCCAGCGGCTTCGTGTGGTCGATCGTGTGGTGCGCGCCGAGGTCGAGGCACCATTTGATCGTCTCGGGGCGCGAAGCGGTGGCGACGACCGTGAGGCCGGTGAGCTGGCGTGCGAGCTGGATCATGATCGAGCCGACGCCGCCGGCGCCGCCGATCACCAGCAGGCTGCCTTTGGCATCTGCGCGCTTCGGGATAGGCATCCGGTCGAACATCAGCTCCCACGCGGTAATCGAGGTCAGCGGCAAGGCGGCCGCCTGTGCGAAGGAGAGCGTCTTCGGTTTGCGGCCGACGATGCGCTCGTCCACCGCGTGCAGCTGGGCATTGGTGCCGGGGCGGATGTTCGAGCCTGCGTAGAACACCTCGTCGCCCGGCTTGAAGAGCGTGCAGTCCTTGCCGGTCGACCTGACCACGCCGGCCGCATCGAAGCCGAGAATCTTGGTCTGGCCTTCCGGGACGCCGCGCATGCGCATCTTGGTGTCCACCGGGTTGACCGAGATCGCCCTGATCTCGACGACGAGGTCGCGTGCGCGCGGCTCGGGGTCGGGGGTTTCGAAATCGACGAGGGACTCGGGGTCGGTAATCGGAAGGCTTTTCCTGAATCCAACGGCTTTCATGGGGGCTCCTCGAAACGGCAGAGGACGCACGATAAACGAGGCCTCGCCTCAGCGCCAATCGACCGGATGCTAGACTTTCGCGACCCGACGATCGCAGGAGACGAACGGATGAAACTGAGCGCCGAGCAAAAGGTCGCCTACGAGCGCGACGGCTTCCTGGTCTTCCCCGAGCTGGTGACGCCCGCCGAGGTCGCGTTGCTGCGCAGCGAAGTGGTGCGCCTGCGCGACGTCGATGCGCCGGGCGTGGTGCGCGAAGGCTCGACCGGCGCGCCGAAGTCGATGTTCCGGTTGCACGAGGACAACGGCCCCGGCGCGTCGCCGGCGTTCCGCGCGCTGTCGCGCACGCCCCGCGTGCTCGGCGTGGCGCAGCAACTCCTCGGCGAGCGCGACCTGTACCTGCACCACTCCAAGGTCAACGTCAAAGCCGCGATCGAAGGCTCGGTCTGGCCCTGGCACCAGGACTACGGCTCCTGGATGCTCGACGGGATCCAGCGCCCGGACATGGCGACGTTCGCGGTGCTGCTGGACGATGCGACGGAACTGTCGGGGTGCCTGTACCTCTTGCCGGGCAGCCACCGGTGGGGCCGCACCGAGGCCTACCTCGACACCAGCACTGCGTACCGGCTGTGGTCGGTGACGCCGGAGGACATGAAGCGGCGCATGAACGAATCGCCGGCACCGGTGGCGCTCGCCGGCAAGGCCGGCACCTGCGCGATTTTCCACTGCAACCTGATGCACGCAAGCGGTCACAACCTTTCGGCCGGCGACCGCTGGCAGGCCTATTTCTGCTTCAACACCTGCGCCAACCGGCCGCTGGATGTCGAAAAGCCGCGACCCGACTACGTGCGCTCGACCAACTGGGCGCCGATGCAGACTGTCGGCGACGATGCCGTGTTGGCCGCGGCAAATGTACCGGAGCCGGTACACTAACTGCCCGGAGAGCTAATATCGGCGCGGCTCTTCGAACCTAAAAGTCGAAGATTCCGGTTAGAAGGGTTCCTTGTAGGGGCGCAAATCGACCTCCTGCGCCCAGGCGGTCTTCGGCTGCTTGTGGATGTGCCAGTAAGTTTCAGCAATCGCATCGATGCCGAGCAAGCCGTCCTCGCCGCGTTCCTTGAGCGCCTCGGGCCGGCGCGAGATCAGGCGGTGGCCGTTGATGCCGCCGTCGATCACTACGTGCGCCACGTGAATACCCAGGGGGCCGTACTCGCGCGCCATGCTCTGCGCGATCATGCGCAGCCCTGCCTTGGCGGCGGAGAAATGCGCAAAGCCGGGCTTGCCGCGCAGGCTGGCCGACGCGCCGGTAAACAGGATCGTTCCTCGGCCCAGCGGCACGAGCCTGCGAGCCGCCTCGCGCCCGACGAGGAAGCCGCCGAAGCACCCGACGCGCCAGAACTCCTCGAAAGTCTCGGCAGTCAGTTCGCGCCAGTCGATCTTCTGGTTGACGCCGGCATTGAAGGCGACCAGGTCGGCGGGATCGCGTCCTTCGCCGGGGGCCATCGCGCGGTCGAAAAGGCTGATCACGTCGGCCTCGACCGTCGCATCCATCGCAATCGGTTCGGCGCTGCCGCCGGCGGCCTCGATCGATCGGGCCACCTGCGCAATCTTTTGCGCGGTGCGCCCTGCGACAAGCACGTGGTATCCGCCGGAGGCGAAGCGGCGGCACAAGGCGCCGCCCAGACCTTGTTCTGCGCCTACGCCGACGACGACTGCGGTGGGTTTGCCCATGTTCATCCTTTGCCGAATGCCAATCGCGGCGCACGCGGCCAGCGCAGGGGACCGAACCACGCTCCGCCTGCGACGACTGCGGCGTTGGCCACACCATACACGACGAGGGCGGCCGCCTGCGTGAGGAAGACATGCGTCAGGTCACCTGTCGCGCGCAGCACCAGCCACCCGCCGAGCGCGGCCACCGTGAACCTGAGCAGGTTCGCCGCCAACGGCCAGAGCAGCCGGCCCGCGCCCTGCGATGCGAAGTAAAGCGACAATCCCAGGCCGAAGAACCCGTAGACCGGTCCGACCGAGCGCAGGTAGCGCACGCCCGCGTCCAGCATCGCCGGGTCGTTGTCGAACAAGGACAGCCACGCGTTCGGAAACAGGGCCGCCGCCAGGCCGACGGATTCCGTCAGGCCGAAGGCGATCGCGCCGCCGATCCATGCGGTGCGCAACGCGCGTTCGCGCCGGCCTGCGCCGATGTTGGTGCCGACCATCGTGACCAGCGGCGCGCCCAATCCGAACACGATAGGCACCAGCAGGTATTCGAGGCGCGAGCCGGTGCCGTAGCCGGCGATCGCCGCAGGGCCGAGCGTGCCGACCAGCCCGGTGCAGATCGCGATGGTGAGGTTCGTGGTCGCCGCCGTGAGCGCCGCCACGAGCCCGACGCGCAGGATGTCCTTGAAGAGCGGCCAGCGGAAGGCGAAGTCCTTCAGGCCGGGACGCACCACGCTGCGGCCGGACAACAGGTAGCCGGCGAGGCACAGCGTGCCGACGAGGTAGTAGCCGAGCGCCGCCACCGCGCCCCCGATGATGCCCAGCCCGGGCACCGGGCCCCAGCCGAAAATCAGCAGCGGCGAGACCGGGATCAGCACGCAGGCGCCCGCCACGCTCACGATGGCCGGCACGGCCATGTTGCCGGTGCCGCGGATCGCGGCGGCGAGCGAGTTGAACAGCCACACGAGGATCGCGCCGGCGAAGACCCAATTGGAATAGGCGACCGCCGCCTCCAGCGAAGCGCCTGTCCCGCCCATGGCCGCGTAGAGGGCGCGCCCGCCGCCGAGCAGGGCCACCGTGAACGTCAGGCCGAACGCGAGCGCGATCGCCGAGGCGTGAAGCACGAGGGCGTTGGCGTCGGCGCGCCGGCCGCCGCCGAGCGCGCGGGCGATCGACGAGGCGATGCCGCCGCCCATCGCGCCGGCGGACATCATCGTCATCAGCATGAACAGCGGGAACACGAGCGACACGCCGGCCAGCGCGTCGGTGCCGAGCTTGCCCACGAAGTAGGTTTCGATCAGGCCGACCGAGGCCTGCACGAACATCATCAGCACGTTCGGGGCCGCGAGGCGCAGCAGCGTCGGGGCGATCGGGCCCTCGAGCAGGCGGCGCGTCCGGGGGTCCATCGGGGCGGGGGTTCCTGCCGCAGTCTGCATGGGGAAAGGCCGGTTGAATTAAGGGTATATGCACGTATAATAAGGGCATATACTCCTATTCGTCAACCGGGGAATGCAATGGCCGCCGTTGAAACACCGAAACCGCTGGAGTGCAATTGCGCCGCGCTGCGCAGCGCGGCCCGGCATGTCACGCGATACTACGACCGCCACATGGCGAGCGTCGGCCTGCGCTCCTCGCAGTTCTCGATCCTGACCAAGTTGAAGCGCCTGGGCCCGCTGAAGATCAATGCGCTGGCCGCGGCCATGGGCATGGACCGCTCGACGCTCGGCCGCAACATCCTGCCGCTGGAGCGCGACGGCTTCATTGCGATCGGCCAGGCAGAGGCGGACTTGCGCAGCAAGGAGGTGAAGTTGACCCCGGCCGGCGCCGAGAAGCAGCGCGCCGGCCTCAAGCACTGGCAGTCGGCGCAGGCCGGCTTCGAGCAATCGTTCGGGCCGAAGCGCGCAGCCGAATTGCGCGCGCTGCTCGGCGCGGTCGTATCGAGCGAGTTCGCTTAACCTTGGAGCGCGACCGCCGGCCGCTGCATCGCGACCCTGGTTTCCTGCTCGAATGCGTGCGCGAGCTGCAGCACGCCGAAGTCGTCGCGAAAGCGCCCGACGATCTGCAGGCCGACCGGCAGCGCGGGTGAATCGCCGGTAAACCCGGCCGGCACCGAGATCGCCGGGTGGCTGGTCACGGTGATGTAGTAGCAGGTCTTCATCCAGTCGATGTAGTTGCCGAGCTTCACGCCGTTGATCTCGTCGATGTAGGCCTGAGTGACCGGGAAGGGCACCACCTGGTTGACCGGCAGCAGCAGGAACTCGTAGCGGTCCATGAACTCGCGCATCCGGCGGTAGACGTCCGAGCGCAGCGCCATCGCGCGCGCGATGCGCGGCCCGTCGAGCTTCATGCCTTCCTCGATGTTCCAGACCACGGTGTCCTTGAGCTGGTCGCGGTTGGTCTTCAGCAGCCCGGCGTACTTCTGCACGAAACCCACTGCGCGCAGCACGTGGAACGCCTCGTCCGCGCCGGAAAGGTCGGGTTCGGCCTCCTCGACGACGCAGCCGAGCGATTCGAACACCTTGCGCTGCTTTTCCAGCACTTCAGTCACGCGCTTGTCGACCGGCAGGCCGCCAAGCGTCTTCGACCACGCGACGCGCACCTTCCTGAAATTGCGCTTGAGCGGCCTGGCAAACGCGGAGCCGGGCTCGGTGATGCTGATCGGCGAGCGCAGGTCCGGCCCGGACATCGCAGAGAACAGGAAGGCCGTGTCCTCCACCGAGCGAGCAAGCGGCCCGATGACCGACAGCGTGGCCCACGCATCGCCGGTAGGGTAGTACGGGGTGCGGCCCGGCGTCGGGCGGAAGCCGACCACGTTGCAGAAGTTGCCCGGGTTGCGCAACGAGGCGCCAAGGTCCGAGCCGTCGGCGAACGGCAGCATGCCGCACGCCACGGACACCGCCGCGCCCCCGGATGAGCCGCCGCAGGTCTTCGTGAGGTCGTAGGGATTCGGCGTGGCGCCGAACACCTTGTTGAAGGTCTGGCTGCCGGCGGCGAACTCGGGCGTGTTGGTCTTGCCTATCGTGATCGCGCCGGCCGTCTTGAGGCGCTCGACCAGCACATGGTCGTTCTCCGGCACATTGTCCTTGTAGATCGGCGAGCCGAAGGTGGTGCGGATGCCCCTGGTGACGATCATGTCCTTGTAGGCGATCGGCAGGCCGGCCAGCGGCCCGACCTTGGAGGGGTCTTTGGCAAGCTTTGCGTCGACCTTCTTCGCTTCCTTGAGCGCGGCTTCCGGCAGGAAGGTGACGATCGCGTTCACCTTGGGGTTCACGCGCTCGATCTGAGCGATATGCGCCTTCATCACCTCGACGGCCGAGAGCTTGCGCGTGCGGATCAGGCGGGCGAGTTTCTTCGCGGACTGGAAAACGAGGTCGTTCATGGGCATCCTTACATGAGCACTATGTCGAATTGTTCCTGCGTATAGCTGCTCTCGACCTGCATCGAGATCGGCTTGCCGATGAAATCCGAGAGCATCGCCACCGACTGCGACTCCTCTTCCTCGAACAGATCGATGACCGGCCGGCCGGCGAGCACCCGGTACTCGCGCGCATTGAAGGCGCGCGCCTCGCGCAGGATCTCGCGCAGGATTTCGTAGCAAACGGTGCGCGCAGTCTTGACCTCGCCGCGCCCGCCGCAGGTCGGGCAGGACTCGCAGAGCACGTGGGCGAGCGATTCGCGGGTGCGCTTGCGGGTCATTTCGACCAGCCCGAGCTGCGTGAACCCGTTCACCGTCATGCGCGTGCGGTCGCGCGCGAGCGCCTTGCGCAACTCCTCCAGCACCGCGGCGCGATGCTCCTCGGAGTCCATGTCGATGAAGTCGAGCACGATGATGCCGCCGAGGTTCCGAAGCCGCAGCTGCCGTGCGATGGTCTGCGCCGCCTCGAGGTTGGTCTTGAAGATCGTGTCGTCGAAATTCCGGGTACCGACGAACCCGCCGGTGTTCACGTCGATCGTGGTCATCGCCTCGGTCTGGTCGATGATCAGGTAGCCGCCGGACTTCAGCTCGACGCGCCGCGCCAGCGCCTTCTCGATCTCCTGCTCGACGTTGTAGAGGTCGAACAGCGGCCGCTCGCCGGTGTAGTGGTCGAGCTTCGGCCGCACCTGCGGGGTGTACGTCTCCGCAAAAGCAGCGAGCTTCTGGAAGTTCTCGCGCGAGTCGATCATCACGCGGCCGGTGTCGGCCGAGACCATGTCGCGCATCACGCGCTGGGCGAGCGACAGGTCTTCGTAAACCAGTTCCGCCGGCCTGGCGGCGACGGCGCGCTCGCGCAAGTTGCGCCAGAGCGTGCGCAGGTAGGCGATGTCGCAGGCCAGTTCCTCGGCGGTGGCCGTTTCGGCGATTGTGCGGACGATGAAGCCGCCTTTTTCGTCCGGCGGCATCACCTGCTGGAGGCGTTCGCGCAGCGCAGTGCGCCCGGCTTCGTCGCCGATGCGCTGTGAGATGCCGATGTGCGGGTCCTGCGGCAGGTAGACGAGCAGGCGCCCGGCGATCGAGATCTGCGTCGAAAGGCGCGCGCCCTTGGTCCCGATCGGGTCCTTGACGACCTGCACGACGATCGGCTGGCCCTCGGCGAGGATCTTCTCGATCGGCTTGGGCGAGTTTGCGCAGCCTTCCTTGGGGCGATGTTCCCAGATGTCGGCCACATGCAGGAACGCCGCCCGTTCCAGCCCGATCTCGACGAAAGCCGACTGCATGCCCGGCAGCACCCGGGCGACGCGGCCCTTGTAGATGTTGCCTACGCGACCGCGGCTGGCCGAGCGTTCGACCAGCAGTTCCTGCGCGACCCCGTTCTGCATCACGGCGACGCGCGTCTCCTGCGGCGTGACGTTGATCAGGATCTCTTCATTCATAGGCACAGGACGGGCTACACGCCCCCGGCACTCCCCGGGAGCCTGCGTTCGTGGTGCATGCCCATCGCCGCGATCAGTTGCGCGGTTTCGAAGAGCGGCAGGCCCATGACACCCGAATAGCTGCCGCGGATCTCGGAGATGAACTGGCCGGCGCGGCCCTGGATCGCATAGGCGCCGGCCTTGTCGTCGGCCTCGCCGGTCGCAAGGTATTGCTGGATTTCTTCCGCCGAAAGCGCACGGAACTCGACTTCGGTACTCGACACCGCCAGTTCGACCCGCTCGTCGTACTTGAGCGCTACCGCGGTCAGGACATCGTGCCTGCGACCCGACAGCGCGGCGAGCATTTCGGCCGCCTCGCGCCGGTCGGCGGGCTTCGCAAGGATCCGCCCGTCGATCGAGACCGTCGTGTCGGCCGAAAGCACCGGGCTGCGCGGCAGCGTGCGCTGCTGCATCCGGGTCCAGCCGCTTTCCACCTTCTCGCGGCAGACGCGCACTACGTAGTCGCGCGGACTTTCGCCGGGCAGCGTGGCTTCGCTGACCTCGGACTCGCCGTCGGACCTTTCGCGGAACAACAGGAGCTGGAACCGCACGCCGATCTGCGCGAGCAACTCGCGCCTCCGCGGGCTGCGCGAAGCCAGGTAGATGCTGCGATCTTGATTCGTGATCATCAATGCGGGCGGGGCGGGCAGGGCCGAAGAGTGTAGCAGGGCCGCCCGGCGGGCGAGGCTATTCCCGGTGGTAGGGATGCCCGGTCAGCACCGTAGCGGCGCGGTAAAGCTGCTCGGCGAAAACCGCCCGCGCAAGCGCATGGGGAAGCGTAAAGCTGGAAAGCCGCAGCAGCACCTCGCATTCGCGCTTCAGCCCCGGGTCGAGGCCGTCCGGGCCGCCGGCGATGAACGCGGTGGGCACGGCCGAGTCGAGCCATGCCCGCAGTTTTGCCGCGAACTCTGGAGTGGTCAGGTCCTTGCCCCGTTCGTCGAGGCCCACCAGCCGGCAGCCGCGCGGCACGGCGGCCCGCAGCCTCGCCGCCTCGGCGGCCATCATCTGCGGGACTGTCCTGCCGGAGGTGCGTGCCTCGGCCTTGACCTCGATAAGCGACGCTTCGTAGCCGCGCGGCAGGCGCTCGAGGTATTCGTCGCACGCCGCGCCGGCCCAGGCCGGCAGCTTGTCACCGACGGCGATGATGTAGATCCGCGGCAATGCCGTGGGCCGACCGGGTCAGCCGGTCTTGCGCGCCGGCGACTTCTTCGCCGCGGTCTTGCGCGGGCGACTGGTGGCCGGCCTTTTGGATGGCGCCTTCTTTCCGGCCGGTGCCTTGGCTTTCGGTCGCGCGGCAGGTTTCGCCTTTGCTGCCGGCTTGGGTTTCCGGGCGACGCGCGCGGTCGGCTCGGGCTCGCGCTTCATCCTGACGTCCTTGCCGCCCCAGAGCTCCTCGAGGTTGTAGGTGGCACGCGCGGTAGGGTGCATCACATGCACGACGATGTCGCCCAGGTCCACCAGCACCCACTCGGCGGTGTCGCCGCCCTCGATGCCCTTGACCTTGGCGCCGAGCTTCTTCAGCTTTTCCTGCACGTTCTCCGCGAGCGCCTTCACCTGGCGCGAGGAGTCTCCGCTCGCGATGATCACCCGCTCGAAGTACGGCGAAAGCCGCTCGGTGTTGAACACGACGATGTCGCGGCCCTTGATGTCTTCGAGCGCGTCGACCACGGCGCGCTGCTTTTTGCGGATATCCATTAACGGGTTCTGCGCTCCTGCGGGGAATAGAGATGGTGAGTTTGAATATAGTCGAGAACAGCGTCCGGCACCATGCCGCGAACCGACTCGCCGGACGCGATGCTGTCGCGGATCCCGGTCGAGGAAACTTCCATCAACGGCATCGGCACGACGAAGGCCTTGCCGCCGACTGTGAGCGGATACGGAGGGCGCGCGTACAGCCCGAGCCGCGCGAGCGAATCGAGGTCGCGCCAGCGATGCCAGGTCTGCAGGCGCTGGAACTGGTCGGCGCCGATCAGCAGGATCAACTCCACCTGCGAGCCGTACTCGGCGCGCAGTTCCTCGAGCGTCTCTACCGTGTAGCACGGCGTGGTCTTGCGCAATTCGCGTTCGTCGAGCACGAAGCGCGGTTCGCCGCGGATTGCAAGCCGGATCATCGCGGCGCGATCTTCGGCCGAAGCGATCGGCGGGTCGCGATGCGGCGGGATGCCGCTCGGGATCCACAGGACCTTCGCGAGCTTGAGCGAATCGAGCGCATTGCGCGCCATGACGACATGCGCGTTGTGGACCGGGTCGAACGCGCCGCCGAGCACACCGACCGCGCCGGGCCGCACGCCTTGCGTCGGGCCCGACCCTGCCAGGACCAGCTGGACGCTCAATGAACGCCCATCAGGTGCGCACCTCTCCGTGGCCGAGGACGACGAACTTCTGCGACGTGAGGCCCTCCAGGCCGACCGGCCCGCGCGCATGCAGCTTGTCGGTCGAGATGCCGATCTCGGCGCCCAGGCCGAACTCGTACCCGTCGGCAAAGCGGGTCGAGGCATTCACCATGACCGAGGCCGAGTCCACCTCGCGCAGGAAGCGGTCGGCGCGCGCGCGGTCCTCGGTCACGATCGCGTCGGTATGCTGCGAGCCGTACTTGGCGATATGGTCGATCGCCTCGTCCAGGCCCTTGACCACGCGGATCGCAGCGATCGGCGCGAGGTATTCGGCGTACCAGTCGTCTTCGGTAGCCGGCACGGCGTCGGCCACCAGCTTGCGCGTGGCCTCGTCGCCGCGCATTTCCACGCCCTTGGCGCGGTAGACCGCGGCAATCTGCGGCAGGACCTTGCCGGCAATGCCTTCGGCCACTAGCAGCGTCTCGAGCGTATTGCAGGTGCCGTAGCGCTGGGTCTTGGCGTTGTCCGCGATCCTCACGGCCATGTCGGGGTCGGCCTTGTCGTCGATGTAAACGTGGCAGACGCCGTCGAGGTGCTTGATCATCGGGATCTTCGACTCGCGCATCAGGCGCGAGATCAGGTCCTTGCCGCCGCGCGGCACGATGATGTCGACGAATTCGGGCATCGTGATCAACTCGCCGACCGCGGCGCGGTCGGTGGTTTCGACGACCTGGACCGCGGCGAGCGGCAGGCCGGCATCGGCGAGGCCGTCCTTGATGCAGGCCGCGATCGCGCGATTGGAATGGATCGCCTCCGACCCGCCGCGCAGGATGCACGCATTGCCGGACTTGAGGCACAGGGCCGCCGCGTCGACGGTGACGTTCGGGCGCGACTCGTAAATGATGCCGATGACGCCGAGCGGCACCCGCATGCGGCCGACCTCGATGCCGGTGGGGCGCTTTTCGAGGTCGGTGACCCGGCCGATCGGGTCGGGCAGCGCGGCCACCTGCTCGACGCCGGCGGCCATCTGCTCGACGCTCTTTGCGCTCAGCGTCAGCCGGTCGACGAAGGCGCCGTCGCGGCCCTCGGCCCGGGCCTTGTCGACGTCCAGCGTGTTCTCGGCGAGCAGTTGCGCGGACTGTGCGCGCAGGCGCGCCGCGATCGCATGCAGCGCGCGGTTCTTGGTGGCGGTGTCGGCGCGTGCCAGCGCGCGCGCAGCCTCGCGGGCGGCGCTTCCCAACCCCTGCATGTAGGACCTGACGTCCTTTCTCGGATCGACCTTAGCGTGCATGTTTCAATTCTAGACCCAGTTTCAGGAACTCATCCCACGCGTTGCCCTTGGCGATGCCCTTGATGACGCGGTCGATCAGCGCGGCATGCGAAATCGCCGCGTCCACGGTCTCCTGCCGGAAACGGCGCATCGCGGATTTCATCGCGGGTTCCTTGTTGCGCCAGATGCGGTTCTCGCGGAACAGCTGCTCGGCCTGCCTTCCCGCTGCGACCCCCGCAAGGATCCGCGACAGGGCGCGCAGGTCCTCCGAGACCGCCCAAAGGACGAAGGTGGGGGCTTCCCCTTCTCCGCGCAAGCCCTCAAGCACACGCGCATAGCGAACCATGTCGCCGCCGAGCATCGCCTCGACCAGCCCCTGCACGTCGTAGCGCGCCACGTTCGACACCGCAGCTTCGGCATCGTCGAGCGTGACCTCGCCCGGGGGCAGCAGCAGCGCGAGCTTCTGCACCTCCTGGTGCGCGGCCAGCAGGTTGCCCTCGACCCGGTCGGCAAGGAACTCGAGCACCTCGCGGCCGGCGCGCTGCTGGCTGCGCGCAAGGCGACCGGCGATCCAGTCGGGCAGGCGCGAGCGGTCGAGCTTCCAGATGTCGATCTGCATCCCCGCCGACGCAAGCGCGCCGAACCACGCGGAGTTCTGCCCCGCCTTGTCCAGGCGCGGCAGCGAGACCAGCGTCATGCACTCCGGATTCAGGTCGCTGCAATAGCGCTCGATCGCCCTGGCGCCCTCGGTGCCGGGCTTGCCGGTCGGCAGGCGCAGCTCGACAATTTTCTTTCCGCCGAAAAGTGACAGGCTCGCCCCGGCCTGGTGGAGTTCCCCCCAGTCGAACCCGCGCTCGGCGATCAGCAGGTCGCGATCGGCAAACCCCTTGGCGCGCGCCGCGGCCCGGATCGCGTCGGCTGCCTCGAGCGCGAGCAGCGGCTCGTCTCCGTGCACGACGTAAAGGGGGGCGAGCGTCTTCTTGAGGTGCGCCTCGAGCTGTTCGGCGCGCAGCTGCATAGGGGGCAGCGTTACCTGACGACCGGCTTGGCCGGCTGCGCGGCCGACAGCCGCCGCAGTATCTGCTGCACCAGGTCGGATTGCATCTCGCGGTTGAGCGCGGCCTCTTCGGCCTCCTTGGCGAGGATGTCGGTATCGTTGTAGGTCATGTCGCGTGTCGCCCTGAGGGTGGTCGTCGGGATGAACTCCCCGCCCTTGCCGTCGTGGACGCGCAGGTTCACGCTGTAGACGAGCTGCAGTTCGCGCACTCGCCCGGCGCCGGAAAGCGACAGGATGTTGCGCCCCTTTGTCTCGCCTGAGAGATCGAGCAGCGCCTGCGCCGTCTTCGGGTCGTCGATCACGCGCGTGCGCGAGCCGCTCTGGATGTTGCGCTTCAGGTCCAGCGCGACGCCCCCCGAGGTGTTCGGGATGTAGATCGTCTCGAACGGCAGCGCCGCCGTCCCGCGCAACTGGAAGCCGCAAGCGGAAATCGACAAGGCGACGAATGCAGCGAGTATTTTCGTCAAACGAAGCTCCCCAGGGGGTGCGGGGGATCCGGGAGGGCCCCGCCGCAGGCGGAAGGGGCCCGGATCCCCTGCTCGTTCCTTACACCACGACGTTGATCAGCCGTCCCGGCACGATCACGATCTTCCTGATTGCCTGCCCGGTCACGTACTTTTGCACGAGGCTGCTGGCGGTGACAAGCGCCTCGAGCGCCGGGCGGTCGGCCGCCTTCGGCGCGGTCAGGCTGCCGCGCGTCTTGCCGCCGATCTGCACCACGTATTCGATTTCGTCCTGTTCCAGCGCCTTCGGGTCGGGCTCGGGCCACGGCGCCTTCAGGATGTCCTCGCCGAAGCCGAGCGCCTTCCACAGGTGGTGGCACAGGTGCGGCGTAATCGGCGAGAGCAGGCGCAGCAGGATCGAGACGCCTTCCTTCGCCTCCTCGCAGGACGGGTCCTGCAGCTTTTCGAGCGCGTTCAGGATCTTCATCGCGGCCGAGGCCACGGTGTTGAATTGGTGCTTGCCGAGGTCGTAGTTGGCCTGCTTGAGCACCGAATGGATCTCGAAGCGCGTGGCCTTGAGCAGCGCGGGCGCGGGCCTTGCAGCACCGCCCTTGCCGACGGGTTTTCCGAACTGCGCGCCGTAGTTCCACACCCGCTTCAGGAAGCGGAACGAGCCTTCGACCCCTTCGTCCGACCATTCGAGCGACTGGGTGGGCGGCGAGGTAAAGATGATGAAGAAGCGCGCGGTGTCGGCGCCGTACTTCTCGATCAGGGCCTGCGGGTCGACGCCATTGTTTTTCGACTTCGACATCGTGCCGATGCCGGCGGCCACCACCGGCACGCCGTCGGAGGATCGCTTCGCGGCGATGGCCCGGCCCTTCTGGTCGCGCACGACGGTGACGTCGGCCGGGTTGATCCATTCGCGCCGGCCTTCGGGGGTGTCGTAGTAGTAGAGCTCGGCGAGCACCATGCCCTGCGTCAGCAGGTTGGTGAATGGTTCGGTCACGTCGAGCAGCTTTTCGTCCCTCATCACGCGCATGAAGAAGCGCGAGTAGAGGAGGTGAAGGATCGCGTGTTCGATGCCGCCGATGTACTGGTCTACCGCCATCCAGTACCTGGCGCGCTCGTCCACCATCGCCTTGCCGTTGTCGGGGCAGGCGTAGCGCGCGAAGTACCACGACGAATCGACGAAGGTGTCCATCGTGTCGGTTTCGCGCTTCGCAGCCTTGCCGCACGAGGGGCACTTGCACTCGTAAAAGGAGGGCAGCCTGGCGAGCGGATTGCCGGTGCCGTCCGGCACGAGGTTTTCCGGCAGCACCACCGGCAGGTCTTCCTCGGGCACCGGCACATCGCCGCAGTCCTTGCAGTGGATGATCGGAACCGGGCAGCCCCAGTAGCGCTGGCGCGAGATGCCCCAATCGCGCAGGCGCCACTGCACATGCTTGTCGCCGAGCCCCTTAGACTTCAGGTCGGCGGCCACCGCGTCGACCGATGCGGCGAAATCGAGACCGTCGTACTTGCCCGAATTGATGTTGGTGCCGTAGTCGGCGTATTCCGGCTTCCACGGCGCGGGCACGGTGTCTCCCGCGGCATGGCGGATCACCGGCTTGATGGCGAGACCGTACTTGGTGGCGAATTCGTAGTCGCGCTCGTCATGCGCGGGCACGCCCATGACCGCGCCGTCGCCGTAGCTCATCAACACGTAGTTGCCCACCCACAAGGGGACCTGCTCGCCCGACAGCGGGTGCGTTACCGACAGGCCGGTGGGCATGCCCTTCTTTTCCTGCTGCGCCATCTCGGCTTCGATCACCGCGCCCTGGCGGCATTCCTCGATGAAATTCGCCAGTTCCGGGTTGTCCTTGGCCGCATGCAGCGCGAGGGGATGCTCGGCCGCGACCGCGCAGAACGTGACGCCCATGATCGTGTCGGCGCGCGTCGTGAAAACGTTGAGAAGCTTCTTCTCGCCACCCAGTTCATAGGGGAAACCGAAGCGCACGCCCTCGGACTTGCCGATCCAGTTCTTCTGCATCAGCTTGACCTGCTCGGGCCAGCCGGTCATGCGGTCGAGCGCCGAGAGGAGCTCCTCGGCGTAGGCCGAGATGCGCAGGAAGTACATCGGGATCTCGCGCTTCTCCACCACCGCGCCGGTGCGCCAGCCCTTGCCGTCGATCACCTGCTCGTTCGCCAGCACGGTCTGGTCGACCGGGTCCCAGTTCACGACGCCGGTCTTCTTGTACGCCAGGCCTTTCTTGAACAGGCGCACGAACAGCCACTGGTTCCACTTGTAGTACTCGGGCGAGCAGGTGGCCAGTTCCCTCGACCAGTCGATCGCGAACCCCAGGCTCTTCAACTGCGAGCGCATGTAGGCGATGTTGTCGTAGGTCCACTTGGCCGGCGGCACCTTGTTGGCCATCGCGGCGTTCTCGGCCGGCAGGCCGAACGCATCCCATCCCATCGGCTGCAGCACGTTGTAGCCGCGCATCCGGTAGTACCGGGTCAGCACATCGCCGATGGTATAGTTCCTGACGTGCCCCATGTGCAGCTTGCCCGACGGGTAAGGGAACATCGAAAGGCAGTAATACTTCGGCTTCGCCGGGTCCTCGGTGACCCGGAACGAGCCCGAGGCATCCCAGTAGGATTGGGCCTCCTGCTCCACCGATTGCGGGGTATAGCGTTCTTGCATGTCGGACATTTCGTGGCTGCGGGACCCGCGGCGCGAGCCCCCCCGGGTTGGTAAAGCGAAGTGGGGGATTGGAAAAAGTTCGCAAAATCAGGGGCGAACGGAAAATTATAGCCGAATCCATTCGGCCGCCCGCTGCGTATAAGGGGTGACGACGGGGCATCACGCGAGGTGATCGCACCCCGGTTCCGAAGGAGATACGCCATGAAAAGCCGGTTCCGCCTGATTGCCGCAGCATCCGCCGCAGCCTTCTTTGCAGTTTTCGCGGCCGTGTTCCCGACCGCTTCCGGTGCCCAATCCGCGGCCAGGCCGGCCGCAGTCGTCGAGGGCGTCCAGATGCCCGCCTGGGTCGAGCGCGCCGACGGCCGCAAGGCGCCGCTCGCGCCCGGCATGGAGTTGAAATCCGGCGAGCAGGTGCGCACCGGCGCCAACTCGCGCGTCCTGCTCAAGATGGCCGAGGGCAGCGCCGTCAAGCTGGGTGAGAACGGCGTTCTGAAGATGGACGACCTGAAACCGGATGAGGGCGGCGTATTCCGCGCCACGATCCGGGTGCTCGAAGGCGCGTTCCGGTTCACCACCGATGCGCTGATGAAGGGCCGCCGCCGCGAGGTCAACATCACCGTCGCTACTGTGACCGCCGGCATCCGCGGCACCGACCTGTGGGGCAAGGCCGACGCCTCGGACAAGCAGATCGTCTGCCTGATCGAGGGCAAGATCGAGGTCGGCGCGCCCGGCGAGGCGCCGGTGGTCATGGACCAGGCGCGCCAGTTCTACCAGCGCACCCAGGGCAAGACCGCGCCGATCGGCTTCGTCGAGCCGAAATTGCTCGGCGAATGGGCGCAGCAGACCGAGATCGCGGCCGGCAGGGGCGCGGCCCGCGCCGGCGGCAAGTGGAAAGTCACCGTGGCCGCGTCCGATACCCAGGACGGCGCATTGTCGGTGTACGACCAGTTGCGCGCCAATGGCTATCCGGCCGAGATCCATCCGGCCATGGCCGGCGGCAAGCGCGTGTACTACGTGCGCATCGCCCACCTGCCGTCGAAGGAGGAAGCCGAGGCGCTCGCCGCGCAGTTGCGGGGCAGGATGGGCGTTGGCGAGCCGCGGGTTTCAACTTAAAGGACGCAGCACTCGCTCGACCCAACCCACCCGGACCCACGGCCCCGATATACTCTGCAGCCCATGAAGCCTTCTGCCGCACTGGAAGTCAATCGCGCCGCCATACGACAAGCAGCCCTCAGGTTCAACGTGGCGAACCCGCGTGTGTTCGGCTCCGTCGTGCATGGAGACGATCGAGACGGCAGCGACCTCGACATACTCGTCGACCCGCTTCCCGGCGTAACCCTGTTCGATCTCGGCGGCCTGCAGATCGAGCTCGAAGAGATGCTCGGAGTACCGGTTGACTTGATCACGCCGGGCGATCTTCCGCCAAAATTTCGCGCCCTCGTGATTTCCGAGGCGCGTCCGGTGTGAGCGAAGATCGACTGATCGAATACCTCGATCACATGCTCGAAGCCGCACGGCTTGCCTGCTCATATGTCGAAGGCATGAGCAAGGAAGCTTTTCTTGCCGACAAGCGTACGCAGCAGGCCGTCATCCTGAACATGATCGTGCTCGGAGAAGTCGCAACGAGGCTGCTCAAGGACCGCCCGACATTCCCCGATCGATTTCCAGATGTTCCCTGGAAGAGCATGAAGGGAATGCGCAATCGCATCGCGCACGGATATTTCGACATCGACCTCGATATTGTCTGGGACACGGTGAAATCGAGCGTACCTCGACTCGTCACCCAGCTCGCACGAATCAGGCAGGAATCAAGCGCGCAATCCGGGTGATCGGCCTGGGGTCCGTGCAATTGTTCGGAGCGGGCTTGCCAAGAGCCCGATAGGCTGCGAGCTATAATCCCCGCGCTTTGTCCCTCCACCTCGAACACCTGAATCCCGAGCAGCTTGCGGCGGTCACGCTTCCCGACCGCCAGCATGCGCTGATCCTTGCCGGCGCAGGATCGGGCAAGACGCGTGTGCTCACCACGCGCATCGCATGGCTGGTGAAGAACGGCTACGTCTCGCCTTCGGGGCTGCTTGCGGTCACGTTCACCAACAAGGCGGCGCGCGAAATGCTCACGCGCCTTGCGGCGATGCTGCCGGTGAATCCGCGCGGCATGTGGATCGGCACCTTCCACGGCCTGTGCAACCGTATGCTGCGGCTGCATCACCGCGATGCGGGCCTGCCGCAGACGTTCCAGATTCTCGACACCGCCGACCAGCTTGCCGTGGTGAAGCGCCTGTTGAAGGCGCTGGATGTTGACGACGACAAGTTCCCGCCGCGCGAAGTGCAGTGGTTCATCAATGGCAAGAAGGAAGAGGGCGAACGCGCAAGCGCGGTCCAGCCCACCGACGACCTGACACGCCGCTACATCGAGATCTACGCGGCCTACGACGCGCTTTGCCAGCGCGAAGGCGTGGTCGATTTCCCCGAACTGCTTTTGCGCAGCTACGAATTGCTGTCGAGGAACGAGCTGCTGCGCACGCACTACGCGCAGCGCTTCCGGCATATCCTGGTCGACGAGTTCCAGGACACCAACCGGCTCCAGTACCGCTGGCTGAAGCTGCTTGCCGGGCCGGAGACTTCGATCTTCGCGGTAGGCGACGACGACCAGTCGATCTACGCGTTCCGCGGCGCCAACGTCGGCAACATGGCCGACTTCGAGCGCGATTTCAAGGTGGAGCGCGTGATCCGGCTGGAGCAGAACTACCGCTCGCACGGCAACATCCTCGATGCGGCCAATGCGCTGATTGCCAACAACGAGCGGCGGCTCGGCAAGAACCTGTGGACCGCGGCCGGCTCGGGCGAGCCGATCCGCGTGTTCGAGGGCGAGTCCGACGGCGAGGAGGCGCGCTGGCTGGTCGAGGAGGTGCAGGGCCTCGCGCGCGACGGTGTGCGCCTGCAGGACATGGCGATCCTCTACCGGTCGAACGCGCAATCCCGGATCATCGAGCATGCGCTCTTCAGCGCCGGGATCTCGTATCGCGTCTATGGCGGGCTGCGTTTCTTCGAGCGGGCCGAGATCAAGCATGCGCTCGCGTACCTGCGGCTGGTGGAAGACCCGGACGACGACAACGCCTTCCTGCGGGTCTGCAATTTCCCGCCGCGAGGCATCGGCGCGCGGTCGATGGAAGCGCTGCAGGACGCGGCGCGCGCCGCCGGCACGAGCCTGTACGCATCGATCGGCTCGCTCGGCGGCAAGGCAGGCAATTCGCTTGCGTCGTTCCGCTCGCTGATCGAGGGCATGAAAGGCGAGACGCGCGGCCTGCCGCTGGCCGAAGCGGTGGACCACGTGATCGCCAGGAGCGGGCTGGCAGAGCACTACCGGAACGAGCGCGAAGGCGCCGACCGGGTCGAGAACCTCGCCGAGCTCGTCAACGCGGCGGCGGCGTTCAACGTCGACGAGGCTATCGTCGACATGGCCACCGGCGAGACGACGGACCCGACGGTGATGGATCCGCTGACGGCCTTCCTTGCGCACGCAGCTCTCGAAGCCGGTGAGCACCAGGCGGGCGAAGGCCAGGACGCTCTGCAGATGATGACGGTGCATTCGGCCAAGGGCCTCGAATTCTCGGCGGTGTTCATCACCGGCCTCGAAGAAGGGCTGTTCCCGCACGAGCAGAGCCTGTCGGCGCGCGACGGGCTCGAAGAGGAGCGGCGCCTTGCGTATGTCGCGATTACGCGCGCGCGCGAGCGCCTCTACCTGTCGTTCGCACAGACGCGCATGCTGCACGGCCAGACCCGTTACAACCTGCCGTCGCGGTTTTTCGACGAGGTGCCCGAAGGGCTGCTCAAGTGGCTGACGCCGCGCCTTTCGGACCGGCGCACGGCGAGGACCTCCGGCGGGTTCGGCTCGTGGAACAACACGCGCACACCGTCGGCACCGAAGGACCAGGGGTTCGGGCAGGGCGGCAGCGGTCCGGTCTTTCGCGTCGGACAAAACGTGCTGCACCCGAAATTCGGCAGCGGGGTAATCGTCGATGCCGAGGGCCAGGGCAATGACGCGCGCGTGCAGGTCAATTTCGGCCGGCAGGGCGTGAAGTGGCTGGCCGTCGCGGTGGCGAAGCTGCAGGCGGCCTGAACGCGCGCACTGCCGGACGGCCCAATCCCGCCGGACGGGAGTCGGTCCCGGCCTACGGCAGCGCGCCCTGCGCCACGACCCAGTAGCGCGCAAGGCGGCCGGCGGACATGAACGCGGTCACCACGAGCCAGTTCAGCCTCAGCCAGCCTGCGGCGACGCAGAGCGCGTCGCCGACGACCGGGAGCCATGCAAGCACGGTCAGCGGGCTGCCGAAGCGCCGCAGTTTTTCGAGAATCCGCGGGTCGAGCTTCTTCCGAGTGCGCTCCGGCAGCAGGCGCCCGAGCGCGTACGAGGTGAGTCCCCCCAGCGTATTGCCCAGCGTGGCGAGCGCAAGCGCAGCCGGGAGTTGGGCCGGGTAGAGCTTGAGATAGCCGAACAGCACCGCCTCCGACGATAGCGGCACGACGGTCGACGCGAGGAAACTGGCGGCGAATAGCCCGGCCAGGCCGCCGTCTTCCGAGACCCAGGCCGCAATCCACTCTTGCATCGGTTTCCTTGTTGCGCCGCGGCGGTCTTGCTACCCTTGACGCCCTTTTGAGGTCGCTTCCACCTACCTGGTCGCCCGATGGCCCGCGATTATCTGCAGAAAATCCTCACCGCGCGCGTTTACGATGTCGCGGTCGAGACCCCGCTCGAGCTTGCGCCCAACCTTTCTGCGCGGATCGGCAATCGCCTCCTGCTCAAGCGCGAGGACATGCAGTCGGTATTCTCGTTCAAGCTGCGCGGTGCCTACAACAAGATGGCGGGGCTGCCCCGGGACAAGCTCAAGCGCGGCGTGATTGCGGCCTCCGCCGGCAACCATGCGCAGGGCGTCGCGCTGGCCGCGCAGAAGCTGGGGACCCGGGCGGTGATCGTGATGCCGGTCACGACGCCGCAGATCAAGATCGACGCGGTCGCGGCGCGCGGCGCCGAAGTGGTGCTGATCGGCGACTCGTTCGACGAGGCCTACGAGCACGCGAAGAAGCTCGAAAAGAGGCGCGGCCTCACGTTCGTGCACCCTTACGACGACCCGGACGTGATCGCCGGGCAGGGCACCATCGGCATGGAGATCCTGCGCCAGCATCCCAAGGCGATCCACGCGATCTTCGTCGCAGTCGGCGGCGGCGGGCTGATCTCCGGCATCGCAGCCTATGTGAAGAGCGTGCGGCCCGACATCCGGATCATCGGCGTCGAGCCGGTCGATTCGGATGCGATGACCCAGTCCCTGAGGGCCGGCAGGCGCGTGACGCTGCCGCATGTGGGCCTCTTTGCCGACGGCGTTGCGGTCAAGCGGGTCGGCGAGGAAACCTTTCGCCTCGCGCAGAAGTACGTCGACGAGATGATCCTGGTCGACACCGACGAGACCTGCGCTGCGATCAAGGACGTGTTCGAGGACACCCGCTCGATCCTCGAGCCCGCGGGGGCGCTCTCGGTCGCCGGCGCCAAGGCCTACGCGGCAAAGACCGGCATCAAGGGCGAGACACTGGTGGCGATTGCTTGCGGCGCGAACACCAACTTCGACCGGCTGCGCTTCGTCGCCGAGCGCGCCGAGGTCGGCGAGCACCGGGAGGCGATCCTCGCAGTCACGATTCCGGAAAAGCCCGGCAGCTTCAAGCGCTTCTGCGCAACGCTCGGCGCGCGCAACATCACCGAGTTCAACTACCGGATGGCCGACCCGAAGGAAGCGCATGTCTTCGTCGGCGTGCAGGTGCGCGACAGCGGCGAGACCGCGAAGATCGTGCGCACGCTCGAGCGCCACGGCCTGAAGACGCTCGATCTCTCGGACAACGAGATGGCCAAGCTCCATGTGCGCCACCTGGTCGGCGGCCACGCCCCTGCCGCGAAGAATGAACTGCTGTACCGGTTCGAGTTCCCCGAGCGGCCGGGCGCACTGATGCGCTTCCTCGAGAACATGCGCACCGACTGGAACATCAGCCTGTTCCACTACCGCAACCACGGCGCCGACTACGGCCGCGTGCTGGTCGGCATGCAGGTGCCTGCGAAAGAGATGCCGGCGTTTCGCAGGTTTCTCGCGACGCTGGGGTATCCTTTCGTCGACGAGAGCCGCAACCCGGCCTACCGGCTGTTCCTCGGGTAGGCCGCGTTTCCCGCGCGGCCCGTCCAGCGAAAGGATCGCGCCATGAAACGAGAAGATGCTTCAGCCCGGGTCCTCGACCATGTCGTGGACGGCAAGCGGGCCTGGGTCCGCGCCGACATCAAGGAAGAGGACTGGCTGTTCCGCCTGTCGCCCGAGTGCATGGCCGAGTTGCGCACGACGGCGGCCACGCTGGGCCCGCATCCCGGGCCGGCCGAGAAGATCGACCAGGCCCGCTTCGCGCTGCCGGCCTGCCGCAGGCTGATGGCCGACGTGCGCAAGGTGCTCGACGACGGCGTGCGCTTCGCGATCGTCGACCGCCTGCCGCTCGACGAATTCGGCAACGAGACCGGCCGGGCGCTGTACTGGATCCTCTCGTCGATGGTGGCCCGCCCGGTGGAGCAGAAGCTCACCGGCACGATGATCTACGACGTGCACGACACCGGGAAGAAGGCGGCGGCCGGCTCCGGCGTGCGGCCGGACCAGACCAACATGGAGCAGTACTTCCACAATGACAATTCCTACAACACTACGCCGCCCGAATACGTCGGCCTGTTGTGCGAGCGGCCGGCGCGCTCCGGCGGCATCAGCCACGTGATCAGCTTCTACACGGTGCACAACGAGCTGCTGCGCACCCGCCCCGAAGTGCTGCCGCGCCTGTACAAGCCGTTCTGGTTCGACCGGCAGAAGGAATACCTGCCCGACGAGCCGCAGGTGATCTTCGAGCCGATGTTCTCGTACGACGGAAGGCTGCGCGCGCGCATGGGCCTCTTTCAGATCCAGAGCGGCTATACGCTGCAGGGCCAGCCGCTGGACGCCGAGGGCGTGGCCGCGATCGCGGCAATCAAGGAAGTCTTCGCCAAACCCGAGCTCACTTTCAACTTCACGCTCGAGCGCGGCCAGCTCCAGTTCGCGAACAACCGGGAACTGTGCCACCGCCGCACCGGGTTCGAGGATTTCGAGGACCCGGCGCAGAGGCGCATGATCGTGCGCACCTGGCTGCGTGACGCCGGGGAGCGGCGCTACCAGGGCTGATCGCGCTCCGCCCGGTCCCCGGATCCAACCTGAGGATGTATCGGTACCGATACAACGATTGGCCGGAGATCCAGTACCCGCGGGGCACTCCGGAATCAAATGTTCAAGATTCAGGCTTTCCCGGGGTTTCACCGAAGTAACCCGGCGCGATCTCGTGGGCAAGGCAGGCCGGCGAACTGTAGCCCGGCGCAGCGTGCTCGCCTGGCGGGGGTTCGAGCAGCGCGAGCCGGCCGTCGATTCGCTCGTAGACGCCGCGCTCGGTGACCACGTAGTCCATGGGGATGTCGTAGGGCTGCGGATGGATCGTCTCCATCCGGGCAAGTTCGTACGTCACCCCGATCGCCACCGGCTTGTTCGGGTGCGTCGAACGCAGGTGGTCCAGCGTACGATCGAAGAACCCGCCGCCGTAGCCGAGGCGGTAGCCGCCCGAGTCGAACCCGTTCATCGGCACCAGCGCGACGTCCGGCACGACCGGGTCGCCGTGCGCCGGATAAGGGATGTCGTAAACGCCCTTGGCCATCTCGTCGCCCGGCCTCCACAGCCGGAATATCAGCGGCTGCCTAGGTGCGACCACGACCGGCAGCGCGGTCTTCGCACCCCGCTCGCGCAGCCGGTGGCCGAGGAAGCGGGGGTCGTATTCGTTCTTGAACGGCCAGCAGAAAGCGAGCGTGCCGCGCACCAGGCCCGGGAACGTTCGCTCCAGATGGCTGTCGATCAGGGTGCGGAATGCGGCCAGCGTCGCCGCATCGACCGCAAGCCGGTCGGCCACGAGCCTTTCGCGCTCGGCCTTGCGCCAGTTTTTGAGCGTCAGCGCATCCATTCCGGCGTTCCTCAGGGGGCCTCGGGGAGTATCATTCTTTCCCTATGATTTCGAAGTATTTTCGCACTATAGCAGCGGCCCTCGCGGCAGCCGTCTCGCTATGCGCACCCGGTCCGGCGACGGCAGCGCCGGCACGTGTTGCGGCCGCGGTTCCGCCGCCACGCATCGCGAGCCCGGATGAAACTTTCCTGGCCGCCTATGCGGCGTTCCGCGCCGGCGATCCCGTCAGGCTTGCCCGCCATGCGGCGGCGCTCGAGCGCCATCCCCTGCGATCCTATGCCGAATACTGGCAGCTGAAGCTGCGGATCGACGAGATGCCGTCGACCGAAGTGCGCGCTTACCTTGCAAAGTACCCCGGCAGCTATCTCGCCGATCGCCTGCGCGCCGACTGGCTGAAGGAACTCGGCAAGCGCCGTGAGTGGCAGACGTTCGACCTCGAATTGGCGCCGCTCGTCGTCGACGATTCCGACATCCGCTGCTACATGCTCGCTTCGCGCCTCGCGCGCGGCGACGACGAGGCGTTCGTCCGGAACAATCACTTCTGGTTGCAGCCCCGGGAACTGCCGGACGGCTGCGCGCTGGTCGCACAGGAGGCGATCGCTCGCGATCGCTTGCCGCCAAAGCAGATCTGGCGGCGCGCGCGGATCCTGCTCGAGGCCGGCCAGTTGAACCCGGCGCGGCGCACCCTCGGATTGCTTCCGCAGGACGAGCGCCCCGACCAAAGGCTGCTGACGGTCGCGGCCACCGAGCCGGCAAAGCTGCTGGCAAGGCCGCCCGAAAACCTCGCAGCCAGGCCGGTCCGCGAGATGGTGATGTTCGCAATCGTGCGGCTCGCCAAGACCGATCCGCGCCGGGCGGCCGAGCACGTCAACTCCGGCATCGGCCAGAAACTGCCGCCGTCGGATCGCGCTTACCTCTGGGGATGCGTCGCGTACGAGGCGGCCAAGCGCCTGATCCCCGAAGCGGCCGAGTGGTATGCGCGGGCCCGGGATGCCGATTTCACCGATGATCAGCTTGCGTGGAAGGCCCGCGCAGCGCTGCGCGCCGGCGACTGGACCGCGGTGGCGGGCGCGATCGACTCGATGTCGGTTGCCGGCCATGCGGACGAGGCGTGGGCTTACTGGTACGCGCGCAGCCTCGCGGCGCAGGGCAAGGCCGAAGGCGCGCGGGCCTACTACCTGAAGGTCGCAGGCCAGCCGAATTTCTACGGGATGCTGGCCAGCGAAGAACTCGGGCAGCCGCTCGCGATGCCGCCGCCGGTCGCGGCCCCGACCGAATCCGAGGTGGCGCGCGCCAGGGCCGACCCGGGCATAGCGCGCGCGGTGGAACTCTTCCGGCTGAACTTGCGCAGCGAGGGCGTGCGCGAATGGGTCTATTCGATCCGTACGATGGATGACGCGCAGTTGCTCGCCGCCGCCGAGGTGGCGCGGCGCCTCGAGCTCTACGACCGCGCGATCAACACCGCCGACCGGACGACCGGCCTGCACGACTTCAAGGTGCGCTACCTCGCGCCCTACCGCGAGACGTTTCGCGCGCAGGCCCAGGCCTTCGACATCGAGGAGGCCTGGTTGTACGGGATCACGCGCCAGGAGAGCCGTTTCATTTCGAACGCGAAGTCTTCGGCCGGCGCGCAGGGCCTCATGCAGCTGATGCCGGCGACCGCGCGCTGGGTGGCGAAAAAGATCGGGCTGCCGCTCCATCCCGGCCGGGTCATCGAGGTGGACACCAACGTGACGCTGGGCGCCCGGTACCTGAAACTGGTGTACGACGATCTCGGCCACCCGGTCATGGCCTCGGCGGCCTACAACGCCGGCCCCGGACGCGCCCGGCGCTGGCGCGACGTGAAGCCGCTCGAGGGCGCGATCTACGTCGAGAGCATCCCCTTCGGCGAGACACGCGACTACGTCAAGAAAGTCATGACCAACACGGTCTGGTACGCGGCACTTCTCGATGGCCGGCCCCCGGCCCTGAAGGAGCGCCTGGGCACGATCCCGGCCAAGTCGGTCAGCGACAAGTTCAACGAAGAACTGCCATAATTTCGGCATGAAGATCGAAAGCGTGCTGGTCGTCGGCGGATCCGGTTTCATCGGCCGGCATGTGCTCAACTTGCTCGCGTCGCGCGGCATCCGCGCGGTCGTTCCGACGCGCCGGCGCGAGCGCGCCAAGCACCTGATCCTGCTGCCCACCGTCGACGTGGTCGAGGCCGATGTGCATGCGCGCGGCGTCCTTGAGGACCTCGCCCGCGGCTGCGATGCGGTGATCAACCTCGCCGGGGTGCTCCACAGCCGCAGGGCCGCGCCGGGCGCGAGCTACGGCGAAGATTTCCGGCAGGCGCACGTGGAACTGCCGCAGCACATCGTCAACGCGTGCCGCGTGGCCGGCGTGAAGCGGCTGGTGCACATGAGCGCGCTCGGCGCCGCGGCCGATGCGCCGAGCGAATACCTGCGCTCCAAGGCCGAAGGCGAGGCGGTCGTGCTGGCCGCGAACGATCTGGCGGTCACGGTATTTCGTCCTTCGGTGGTCTTCGGTCCCGAGGACCGGTTCATCAACATGTTCGCGTGCCTTGCGCGGTTCTCGCTGGTGTTTCCGCTGGCCTGCGCCGACGCGCGCTTCCAGCCGGTCTATGTCGGCGACGTGGCACAGGCCTTCGTGCGCTGCCTCGGGGAGCGCGACGCCGCCGGGCGGAGCTACGACCTCGTCGGCCCGCGCGAGTATTCGCTGCGCGAGATCGCGGCCTACGCCAGTTCGATCGGTGGGCACAGGCGCCTGGTCGTGGGGCTCGGGCACGGACTTTCGGTGCTGCAGGCGGCGGTGCTCGAGAACCTCCCCGGCAGGATGCTCACGCTGGACAACGTCCGCTCGATGAGCGTGCCTTCGGTGTCCAAGGCGCCGTTGCCGTTCGGGATCCTGCCGACGGCGATGGAAGCCGTGGTGCCGCTCTACCTGGCGCACGCCGCGCCGCGCGAAAAGCTTGGAGCCCTGCGCCACAAAGCCAACCGATGAAGTTGATCGTCGGTAACAAGAATTACTCGTCGTGGTCGCTGCGGGCGTGGCTGGCCATGAAAGTGGCGGGGATCGCGTTCGACGAGGAGCGCATCCCGCTCTACGGCCCGGATTCGAAGCAGAAGATCCTGGCGTTCTCGCCGGCCGGCAAGGTCCCCTGCCTGATGGATGGTGGCCTCGCCATCTGGGATTCGCTGGCGATCTGCGAGTATCTCGCCGAGAAGCACCCCTGGCTCTGGCCGCAGGATCCGGCGGCGCGTGCGGTGGCCCGCGCGGTGTCGGCAGAGATGCATTCCGGGTTCCAGAACCTGCGCACCCACATGAGCATGAACATCCGCAGGCACCTGCCCGGCAAGGGCCGCACGCCCGAGGTGCTGGCCGAGATCGCGCGCATCGTCGCAATGTGGACCGACTGCCGCGCGCGGTTCGGGCAGGGCGGGGCTTTCCTTTTCGGCCGCTTCTCGGTCGCCGACGCGATGTACGCGCCGGTGGTGGTCCGCTTTCTTGTCTACGAGGTCGAACTGCCCGGCGCGTGCCGCGCGTATGCCGATTCGGTCCTCGCGCTGCCTGCGATGCAGGAGTGGATCGCGGCCGCGAAAGCCGAAACCGAAATCCTGCCGCAGTTCGAGCAGTACGGCTGAAAGCGCAAACCATGCAGGCCTACGTCGTTGGCGGCGCGGTGCGCGACGAGTTGCTCGGCCTGCCGGTGGTCGACCGGGACTGGGTGGTGGTCGGTTCGACTCCCGAGGAGATGACCGCGGCCGGCTACCGGCCCGTGGGCCGCGATTTCCCGGTCTTCCTGCATCCCGAGACACACGAGGAATACGCGCTGGCCCGCACCGAAAGGAAGAGCGGCCGCGGCTACAAGGGATTCACGATCTACAGCGCGCCGGACGTCACGCTGGAGGACGACCTTGCGCGGCGCGACCTGACGATCAACGCGATGGCGCGTGGCGAGGACGGCCGGCTGGTCGATCCGTTCGGCGGCGCGGCCGACGCGCGCGCCGGCGTATTGCGCCATGTCGGCGAGTCCTTTCCAGAAGACCCGGTGCGCATCCTGCGCGTGGCCCGGTTCGCGTCGCGATTCCGTTTCAGGGTGGCGCCGGAGACGATGGCGCTGATGCGCCACATGGTCGACGGCGGCGAGGTCGATTTCCTCGTCCCCGAGCGGGTCTGGCAGGAGTTCGAGCGCGGGCTGCTCGAACCGCATCCGCGCGAAATGTTCCACGTGCTCGAGGAGTGCGGCGCGCTTGCGCACCTGATGCCCGAACTGCAGGCGATCGTGGCGGGTCCTGCGCGCGGAGCGCTCTTCGACGCGCTCGAACGCGCCGCCGCCGAGGGTGCCCCGATGCCGGTGCGATTCGCGGTGCTCGCGTGGTTTGCGGGCGGGCGGTGCGAAGAGGATTTCGTCGCGCTCTGCGAGCGCCTGCGCGCATCGATCGACGAGCGTGCGCTTGCGCAGGTCGCCTGCCGGTGCCGCGCGGGCATCCGCGAAGCCGCGCAGTCGGGCGCCGCGGAATTGCTCGCCGTGCTGAAGGAAGCCGACGCTTTCCGCCGCAAGACCCGGTTCGAAGCGCTGCTGCTGGCCGCGCGGCTCGCCGCGCCTGATACGGCGGCCGGCGCCGCAAGATTGCGCACGGCGCTGCAGGCGGCCTCGGCCATCGACGCCGGGTCGATCGCGACGCGTGCCGGCTCGCGCACGAGTATCCCGGCGGCCATCGATGCCGCGCGGCTCGAAGCGGTGCGCGCGGCGGTCGGCGCCGCCTAGGCCGCGAGGGGACGCCGCAGATGCGCGAAAGGGTGCTCGGCGGGCTGGTGCGCAACCTCTCGGCGGGAACACGGCTCGCGCTGTTCCTGCCGGTGCGCTGGCTGCAGTTCCGGGCGACGCCAGGGCAGTACGCGCTGCTGGCGGCGTTCAATTTTGTCGTCTGGGCGATCTCGGCTTCGGTACAGGGCGAAGGCGGCACGCTCAACGGCACTGCGATCGCGCTGTACTTCGCGCAGATCCCGTTGCTCTTTCTCTCGTGCCTCGCTGTCGCGACGATCGTCGGCAAACCCTCGCTGATCCTGCTGCTCGCGGTGGCATTGTCGGCGAGCGACCTCGCTTTCGAGCTTGCGTCGGTAGCGCTGATGGGCGCGCAGTCCGACCCCGCTGCGCAATTCGCGAGTTGGCTGGCGCTGGTCGCCTGGGGATGGCTGGTGGCGGTGCGCGCAGTCGCGATCTGCACCGGCGCCCCCTGGCGGCAGCTCGCGTCCTGCGCCGCGGTCATCGGCGCAATGATGGTGCTGTCGCTCTTCGTGATTCCGCGCGCCGAGCTCTGGGAGGGCCAAGAGACAGGGACAATGCCGCCGCCGCTTGCGAGCGAGTCCGTCTTCCACGCGCAGGGCGAACTGATCGAGCAGGCGCTCGCCGCGGTCCGGCCGGGGCGGCCCGGGACGACCGAGTTGTACTTCCTCGGCTTTGCGCCGGACGGCAGCCAGGACGTGTTCCTGCGCGAAGTTCGCGCCGTCGGGAAGATCGTCGCGCGCGACTATGGCGCCGCGGAGCGCTCCGTCACGCTGGCCAGCAATCCGGCGACGGCCGAGCGCTACCCGATTGCCACGGCAACGAACCTGCGCCGCGCGCTGGCGCGGATCGGCGGGCAGATGAACGCCGACGAGGACGTGCTGTTCGTATACGTCACAGCGCACGGCGACCAGGGCTTCGGACTCTCGGCGCACGCGCCGCCGCTGGACCTCGCGCCGCTCAACCCGACGGTGCTGGCACGTGCGCTGAACGATGCCGGCATCAAGTGGCGGGTGCTGGTGATCTCGGCCTGCTATTCGGGCGGCTTCATCGAGCCGCTCAAGGACGACCACACGCTGATCATCACCGCCTCGGCCGCCGACCGGCAATCCTTCGGCTGCGAGACCGGCAACGACTGGACCCATTTCGGCGAGGCCTACTTCGCCAGGGCGCTGCCGCAGGCCAGGTCGTTCATCGACGCCTTCCCGCTCGCCGCGGAAGCCGTCGCAAGGCGCGAGATTGCCGAGAAGCTCTCGCCGCCTTCGAATCCGCAGATGTTCGTCGGCCGCGCGATCGCGGAGAAACTCAAGCACCTGCCGGCCGCTCCCTGAAGGTGCGGTGCTAGATCACCCTGGCGATGAACCAGGCGAGGAAAGTCAGCAGCAGCGTGCTCGCGAGCGGCACGAAATAGTCGCGGCCGCGCACCCTGAAGCGCAGGTCGCCGGGAATGTTGCCGATGCCGAACCGGCGCGCGAGCCACGGCATCGCCGCGCTGAACACGACCAGCGCGAGCAGCGTGGTGAGCAGCCATTTGAACATCGGTTCAGGATAAACTAATCGCCCCCTCCCCACAGCCATTCGCGAGAACACATGATCGAACTGCACACTTGGAGCACGCCGAACGGACGCAAGGTCTCGATAATGCTCGAGGAATGCGGGCTGCCGTATTCGGTCCACAAGGTCAACATCGGGCAGGGCGAGCAGTTCAGGCCCGAGTTCCTCGCACTCAGCCCGAACAACCGCATCCCGGCGATCCTCGATCCCGAAGGGCCCGACGGCAAGCCGCTCAGCCTGTTCGAGTCCGGCGCGATCCTCGTGTACCTGTCGGGCAAGACCGGTAAGTTCCTGCCCGCCTCGACGCGCGGCAAGTACGTCGCGCTGCAATGGCTGATGTTCCAGATGGGCGGCGTCGGCCCGATGTTCGGCCAGGCGCACCACTTCCTGCGCGCCGCGCCCGAGCAGGTGCCCTACGGCATCAAGCGCTATACGGATGAGACGCGCAGGCTCTACGGCGTGCTCGACAAGCGCCTGTCGGAAGCGGCCTTCCTGGCCGACGAATACTCGATCGCCGACATCGCCACCTTCCCGTGGATCGCGCGGCACGAGTGGCACAAGGTCGACCTCGCCGAATTCCCGAACGTGAAGCGCTGGTACGACACGATCAACCGCCGGCCGGCAGTGGTGCGCGGAATGGCGGTGCCCACACCACCGTAACTGCGCTCAGTCCAGTTTTGCCCCGGATTCCTTCACCAGCCTGGCCCACTTGGCCAGGTCGGCGTGCAGGTACCTGGTGAATTCCTCCGGCGAGCTGCCTACCGGTTCGGAGCCGTCGGCGAGGATGCGGTCGCGGATTTCCGGCATCTGGATGATCCTGAGCAGTTCCGCGTGCAGGCGTGCGACGATCGGGGCGGGCATCTTCGCCGGCCCGACCATGCCGTACCACCCGACCACCTCGAACCCGGGCAGCGCTTCGGCGACCGCCGGCAGGTCCGGCAGCGCCGCGATGCGCTTGGGCGTGGTGACCGCAAGGCCGCGCAACTTGCCGGAGCGCACCAGCGGCGTCGAGGCTTGCAGGCCGGAGAAGTTGTAGTGGTACTGCCCGCCGACGAGGTCGGCGAGCGCCGGCCCGGACCCTTTGTAAGGGATATGCGCCGCCTTGACGCCGGCCATCTGGTTGTAGAGCTCGCCCGCAAGGTGCCCGCCGCTGCCGATGCCGGCCGAGCCGAAATTGAGCGCGCCCTTGTAGCTGCGCGTCCACGCGATGAACTGCGCGAGGTTCTCCACCGGCGTCGAGGGATGCACCACGAGCTGCAGGCCGGCCGAGGTGAGCTGGGAGATCGCGGTGAAGCTGTTGACCGCGTGGTACGGGAGCTTCGCCCCGAGCGCCGCGTTTACCGTGTGCTGGTGGTAGGCCAGCATCAGCGTGTAGCCGTCGGGCGCCGCGTTCGCGGTCATCTCGCCGGCGATGACGCCCGAGGCGCTCGCGCGGTTGTCGACGATCACCTGCTGCTTGAGGGCTTCGCCCAGCTTTGCGCCGAACGTGCGCGCGAGGATGTCGGTGGTGCCGCCCGGCGCGGCCGGCACCAGCAGCTTGATCGGGCGCGACGGATAGTCCTGCTGCGCCGGGGCGGCGCGCGGGAGGGCCGCCAGGCAGGCGCCCAGCAGGACCACCAGCGTCAGCATGGATTGTCGCGTCATTGCCGCAATGCCCGTTGCGAGTCGACGAGTTCTTGTTTTCATTGACTGCTCCTCCTTGCGTACTTTGCGAGAAATGCGTTGATGTCCCCGACCCTGAGTTGCGGCTCGCCTTTTACCGGCTGGGAGCCGACCACCCGGTTCATCCATTCCATGTTCTTCTGCATCCGCGCCACCACCGCCCGCCATTCCCGCGCGGTGTGGCGCCTGGGGTCGGGCAGCACGTGGCATTGCTGGCACGCGAGGCGGAACGCCTCCGCCGAGGGCGAGTTGACCTCGGGAACCTCCTTCGGGTCGAGCGGCTTCTGTGCGTTGCGCTCGAGGTAGGCGACCAGGACGGCCGATTCTTCCGCGCTCGGTGCCGAGACGCCGGCCATCATGTCCGCCATCAGCCGGCCCATGTTGCCGCGGCCTTCCATGCGCGTGGCCATGCGGTCGAAGACCGGCCGCCATTTCTGCGCATGATGCATGGCCGGGTTCGGCAGGTTGTGGCATTGCACGCAATAGCGCAGCTCGAGCTGAGCGCCGCGCGATCCAGGCTGCGGCAGCATCGAAGGTTCGAAGCCCGGCGGGAGGATCCGCTCGAGCATCGGCCCGTACGGGCTTTCGGACCAGCGTTGCCTTGCGGCCGCACCAGGGTCGGCCGCCTGGCCTGCGCCCAGCGCGGCGGCCGGCAACAGCAGGAGGAGCGGAAGGGCCCTTTGCATGGCTAGAGGGTATGCGATCGCTCGCCGCGCGCAAAGCCCGAAAGCGGTGCGGCGTGCCCGTCGGTGCCGGGTGCCATGTTGCGCCCGACGCAAAACACCTTGAACAGCTCGCCCATCTCTGCCGGCGACAGCAGCTTCTGCGCGGCTGATGCGAGCGGGGCATAACGCTTCACGTCCGCCGGGTCGGCCCGGTCGAGCACGTCGGTGATGCCGCAATTGACCAGGAAACTCGATTGCGATGCGTAGCCGAGCAGATCGAGGCCGGCCGCGGCGGCGGTCTTCGCAAGCGCGCTGAAATCGACATGCGTGGTCAGGTCCTGCAGGCCCGGGTAGAGGAAGGGGTCGGCATGCGCGCGATGCCGGTAGTGGGCCATCAGCGTGCCGGTCAGCCGTTGCGGATGATAGAACTCGCGCGCCGGGAATCCATAGTCGATGACGAGCAGGGCGCCCTTTTGCAGGACGCCCGCGACCGAGCGAATCCAGGCGCGCGCCGCCAACGCGATTTCGCTCAGGTAAGGCGGGGCGATGTCCAGTTCGCGCGCCGCGGCGAGCACTTCACCGGAGGCCGCGCGCTCGGCCCAGGCGAGCGTGCCGTCCTCCATCGCGACGCCCCGCTCGAAGACCCCTTCGTTACGCCATGCGATCGCGTGCACCGGCATTGCGTCCACCACTTCGTTGGCGATCATCACGCCCTCGAACTGCTCCGGCAGCCGGTCGAGCCATTGCACCCTCCCGATCGCCGCGGGCGCGAGCCTTGCGATCGTCGTGCGCTGGCGCTCGGCGAGCCCGGCGCCGGGCTCGAGGATCGAGTAGGTTTCGACTGCGCAGCCGAGGCGTGCGAGTTCGGCGAGCAGGTCGCCGGCCAGTTCGCCGCCCCCTGCGCCGAATTCGAGGATGTGCGGCGTGCACCTGCCGGCCAACTCGGCCACCTGGCGCGCGAGCGTTTGCGCAAACAGCGGGCCGAGCAAGGGCGCGGTGATGAAGTCGCCCGCCGGACCGAATTTCGCCGCGCCCCCGGTGTAATAACCCAGCCCCGGCGCATACAACGCCAGCTGCATGTAGTCGGCAAAGGAGATCCAGCCGCCGCGCGCCGCGATTTCGGATTCGATCCGCGCGAGCAACCGGCCGCTCGCGTCGAGCGCTTCGGGTTCGGGAACGGGCAGCTCGGCGCGCGACATCGGGCCGGCATCGTCCCCCATTTGGGTAGAATCCGCAATTCTCCCCGGCATTCGCACTCACGGCGTCGGCTATGCACGACCTGAAAGACAAGGTGGTCCTGGTGACCGGCGCGGCCCGCCGCGTCGGTGCGGCCATCGTGCGCCGGGTCCATGCGCAGGGCGCCAGCGTCCTGCTGCACCATCGCGGCGCCGAGAAGGAGGCGGTTGCGCTCGAAGCCGAACTGAATGCGGTCCGCAAGGGCAGCGTGCATCGTGTCAAGGCCGACCTGCTGGCGCACGCGGCGCCCGAGTTGCTGGTGCGCTCGGCGATCGAGCGCTTTCGCCGCCTCGACGTGCTGGTGAACAACGCATCGAGTTTCTTCCCGACCGCGGTCGGCGAGATCGAGGACAAAGGCTGGGAGGAACTCATCGGCGCCAACGTCAAGGCGCCGCTGCTTCTCTCGCAGGCCGCGGCCCCGGAGCTCGCAAAGACCGGCGGGTCGATCATCAACATCGTCGACATCCACGCCGAGCGGCCCCTCAAGGGCTATGTGGTCTACACGATCGCCAAAGCGGGCCTTGCCGCGCTGACGCGCTCCCTTGCGATGGAGCTTGCGCCTGCGGTGCGCGTCAATGGCGTTTCGCCCGGCGCGATCGCGTGGCCGGAGGACGGGCAGTTTCCGGAAGAGGTCCGCAGGCACATCATCGACGACACGTTGCTCAAGCGCCTCGGCGAATTCGACGACATCGCGCGCGCGGTGTGCTTCCTCGCCGCGGACGCGCCGTACGTGACCGGCCAGATCATCGCCGTAGACGGCGGCCGCAGCATCAACATCTGATCCCTCGACGACCCCGCGATGAGCACCCGTCCGATCCGGATCGTCCCTCCCGCAGGCAAGGCCCCGGCCGCCGCGGACCCGCGGCGCGAAACGTACGAAGCGAACAAGCTGGCCAAGCGCCTGCGCCGGCTCGTGGGCGACGCGATTGTCGACTTCAACATGATCGGCGAGGGCGATCGCGTGATGGTGTGCCTCTCGGGCGGCAAGGACAGCTACGGCCTGCTCGAAGTGCTGCTCGCGCTGCAGGAAAAGGCCCCGGTGCGGTTCGAACTGATCGCGGTCAACCTCGACCAGAAGCAGCCCGGATTCCCCGAAGACGTGCTGCCCGCGTACCTCAAGGCGCGCGGGGTGCCCTTCCGCATCGTCGAGCAGGACACCTACTCGATCGTCAAGCGCGTGATCCCGGAAGGCAAGACGATGTGCTCGCTGTGCTCGCGGCTGCGGCGCGGCGTGCTGTACCGGGTGGCCGGCGAGCTCGGCGCGACGCGCATCGCGCTCGGCCACCATCGCGACGACATCCTCGCGACGTTCTTCCTGAACCTCTTCTATGCCGGCAGGCTGAAGGCCATGCCGCCCAAGCTGGTGTCCGACGACGGCAGGCACGTCGTGATCCGGCCGCTGGCGTACGTACCCGAATCGGATCTCGTTGCATTCGCGGAACTCAAGCGGTTCCCGATCATCCCGTGCACGCTGTGCGGCTCGCAGGACAACCTGCAGCGCCAGGTGGTCGGCGCGATGCTGAAGGAGTGGCAGAAGCGCTTTCCCGGGCGCATCGAGTCGATCCTGCGCGCGATGTCGGACGTGCGCACCACGCACCTGATGGACCGCAAGCTGTTCGATTTCGCCGGGCTCGAGGCCACCGGACGCGCCGACGAGGAAGGTGACAAGGCCTTCGATCCGGAGGCCTTCCGCGAGCCGGCGTTCGCGGATCCGGAGGCCGGCTTGGATTAAAGGATTTCATGCTGCGGTGCGGCGTCAAGGATATATTGCTATCGACTTACTGACCGCTATCCCTCGCCCCCAGTGCATCTGCTGCAATGCCGGCCGGCTCGCGCCGAATGCAGGCCCGACCGTGGTTTTCTCTCTGAGCGCCGACCCAATGTGCTCCCGCTTTTACGCACGGGGGTCTCGGTTGCGTTGATGGCTTGCGCGCAGGCCTCGGCAGGCGAAGAGGCATTCGACCTGCCCGGTGTGCTGCGCTATGTGGAAGCATCGAACCCTGAACTGGCTGCGATGGCGCAGGTGCGCGCCGGTGCGCGGGCCGAAACGGTCACTGCGCGTTCCTATCCGAACCCTGAACTCGACTTTGGCACCGGTGCATGGCGCTCGAGGATCGGGCCGGCGACCGGGTCGGTGCGCTCGATCGGCATTGCGCAGCCGATCGAATTGCCCGGCGTGCGCAGCGCGCGCGCCGAAGTCTCCGACGCCGGGCTTGCGGCTGCCACGGCGCAGGCCGAGACGGTGCGATTGCAGGTCGGTTACCAGGCGCGCACTGCATTTTACGAACTGATGCGCAGGCAGGAGGAGGAGCGCATCGCAGGCGAGACGGTCCAACTGCTCGAGCAGATGCGCGAGAAGGTCAGGGCGCGGGTCAACGTCGGCGAGGCGCCGCGATTCGAGCTGGTGCGCGCCGAAGCCGAAGGCCTCGCCGCGCAGAACGCCGCCGCCTCGGCAACCTTGCGAGTGGATGAGGCACGCGGCGTCCTGCGGCGACTGTCGGGCAATACGCTGCCGGCGGTCTTCTCGGCGGGCGGCACTCTGCCCGCGATCGCCGAGGTCCCCCCCTACGGCGTGCTCACGCCGAAGATGCTCACCGCGCACCCGGCGCTGCGCGTGCTCGACGCCGAACGCGAGCGCGCCCAATCCCGCCTCGAACTCGAGCGCTCGTTGCGCAACCCGCAGCCGACGCTGCGCGCGATCGGTTCGCAGGACCCGGAATCCAGCCAGGCCATGATCGGGATCTCGATCCCGCTGCCGCTGTGGAACCGGCGCGAAGGGCCGATCGCGCAGGCGCAGGCGGGCATCGCCCTCGCATCGGCGCAGATCGAAGCGCAGCGCGCGCAACTCCTGCGCGAGCTCGACTCGGCCTATGCGCGGCTGGGCGTCACGCAGCGCCAGATCTCGACCTTCGAGAATGGCCTGTTGCGCAGCGCAGAGGCCGGGCTGCGGGTCGCCGAGGCGGCCTACCGCGCGGGCGAGCGCAGCTTTCTCGAGGTGCTCGACGCGCAGAGAACCCTGCGCGCCGTACGCAGCGACTACAACCATGCGCTGTTCGATCGCAACGCCGCGTGGCTCGATATCGAACGGCTGACCGCGCGCGACCCGTTTCGCGCCGGCGACTAGCGCATCAACCCTCCCCCGGACCGGCCATGAACGCATTGCGCGAGTCTTGCGTATGAATCTACCGCACCTGGTGGCGGCCGCGATTGCGGTTGCCGCCCTGCTCGCCGGATGCGGCCGGAACGAGCCGCCCAAGCCTGCGGCCGTCGCCGCGCCGCCCGACCCGAACGCGGTCACCGCCGGTGCCGAGCTCGCCGCACGCATCCGGCTCGGCGAGCCGATATGGGTCGAGGTCCGCGACACGATGCGCGTGCCGGGCCGTATCGAGGTCGACGAAGCCCGCCTGGCGCGCATCGGTTCGCCGGTGGCCGGGCGGATCACCGACCTCGATGCGACGGTCGGCCAGACGGTGCGCCGCGGCCAGGTGCTCGCGACGCTCAACAGCACCGAACTGTCGAGTGCGCAGCTCAGTTTCCTGCGCGGGCAATCGCAGCGGCTGCAGGCGCAGCGCGGTGCCGAGCGGGCCGAGCAGCTGCTGAAGGCCGACGTGATCGGCAAGGCCGAGGTGCAGCGCCGCCAGAGCGAACTCACGCAGGCCGACGCCGAATTGAATGCGGCCCGCGACCAGTTGAAGGTGCTCGGCATGTCCGAGGCCGCGATCCAGCGGCTCGCCGACACCGGCACGATCACGTCGCGCACCCAGATCGTCGCCAGCGTCAGCGGCACGGTCATCGAACGCAAGGTCACCGAAGGGCAGATGGTGCAGCCGGCCGACAGCGTATTCCTGATCGCGGACCTGTCCAGCGTCTGGATCGTGGCCGACATCCCGGAGCAGGCCTCGGGCGTGGCGCGTGTCGGCGAGCCGGCGGCCGCAGAGGTCGCCGCGCTGCCCGGACAACTGCTGCAGGGCAAGCTCTCGTTCGTCAGCCCGACGGTCAACCCGGAAACCCGCACCGTGCGCGCGCGCATGGACCTGTCGAACAAGGACGGCCTGTTCAAGCCGGCGATGCTCGCGAGCATGGTGATCAGCGGCAAGCCGCAGAAGCGCCAGGTGGTGCCTGCCGCCGCCGTGGTGCGCGACGGCAATCGCGACGCCGTCTTCGTCGAGACCGGCAAGGACGCCTACCGGTTGCGCACCGTCAGCCTGGGGGCCGAACATGACGGCCAGCGGGTGCTGCTCGAAGGCCTGCGCGACGGCGAGAAGATCGTCGTGGAAGGCGCCTTCCACCTGAACAACGAGCGCAAGCGGCGCGCACTGGCCGGCCAGTGACGCGCGCCTGACCGATGCTCGACGCCCTGGTACGCGTCGCCCTGACGCAACGGCTGGTGGTGGCCGTGCTGGCGCTGGTGCTCTTCGCTTTCGGCCTGAACGCGGCGCGCAGGCTGTCGGTCGACGCTTTTCCCGACGTGACGAACGTGCAGGTACAGATCGCCACCGAGGCGGTCGGCCGCTCGCCGGAGGAGGTCGAGCGCTTCGTGACTGCGCCGATCGAGGTGGCGATGACCGGCCTGCCGGCGCTGACCGAACTGCGCTCGCTCTCCAAGCCCGGGCTGTCGCTGATCACGCTGGTGTTCACCGATGCGACCGACGTGTATTTCGCACGCCAGCTGGTGCTCGAGCGGCTGATCGAGATCGGCGGCCGCCTGCCGGTGGGCGTGACGCCGGTTCTCGGCCCGGTTTCCACTGCGCTCGGCGAGGTCTACCAGTACACGCTCGAGCGGCCCGACGACGGCAGGCGGGAGCTTACCAAGCAGGAACTCACCGAGCGCCGCATCGTCCAGGACTGGGTGGTGAGGCCGCTGCTGCGCTCGATCCCGGGGGTGGCCGAGATCAATTCCACCGGCGGCCACGTCAAGCAATACCAGGTGATGGTCGAGCCCGACCGCCTGCGCTACTACAAGGTCTCGATCCAGGACGTATGGCAGGCCCTTGCGCGCAACAACGCCAATTCCGGCGGCGGCGTGCTGCCGCAGCGCGCCGAGCAGTACCTGGTGCGCGGCATCGGGCTGGTGAAGAACCTCGACGACATCCGCAACATCGTCCTCAAGGAAGTCGGCGGCACGCCGGTCTACGTGCGCGACGTGGCCGAGGTGTTGTTCGGCGAGGAAGTTCGCTACGGGGCGATGATCAAGGACGGCTATACCGAGGCCGTGGGTGGCGTGGTCATGATGATCCGGGCCGGTAACGCCAAGGACATCGTGACCCGGGTCAAGGCGCGCGTGAAGGAGATCAACGACCGCGGCATGCTGCCCGGGGGCCTGCGCATCGTGCCGTACTACGACCGCACCGAGCTGGTCGACGCCGCGCTATGGACGGTGACCAAGGTGCTGCTGGAAGGCATCTTCTTCGTGATGGTCGTGCTGTTCCTGTTCCTCGGTGACCTGCGCTCGTCGCTGATCGTGGTGAGCACCCTGGTGCTCACGCCGCTGGCGACTTTCCTGGTGATGAACCGCTACGGCCTGTCGGCGAACCTGATGTCGCTCGGCGGGCTGGCGATCGCGATCGGCCTGATGGTCGACGGCTCGGTGGTGGTGATCGAGAATGCCTACGCAAGACTGGGCCAGTCCCCCGGCCAGAGCCGGGCGCGCGCGATCCTCGAATCGGTGCAGGAGGTCGCCACGCCGGTGGTCTTCGGCGTCGGCATCATCATCCTGGTCTTCCTGCCGCTGATGACGCTCTCGGGCATGGAAGGCAAGATGTTCGCGCCGCTCGCCTACACGATCGCGATCGCGCTCGCGATTTCGCTCGTGCTGTCGCTGACGCTTACGCCGGCGCTCGCCTCCTACCTGCTGCAAGGCGGCGCCGAGCACGACACCTGGTTGATCCGGGTGCTGAAGCGCCCCTACGTCGCGCTGCTGCGCCGCGCGGTTTCGCGCGAAAAGCTCACCATGCTGGTCGCCGTGCTGTTCTTCCTCGGGTCGCTCGCGCTGGTGCCTTTCCTCGGCACCTCGTTCATCCCCGAAATGCGCGAAGGATCGATCTCGCCGCAGTTCGACCGGGTGCCGAACATCTCGCTGGACGAATCGATCGCGATGGAGAAGGACGCACTGCGCCGGATCCTCGAGGTGCCCGGCGTGAAGCTGGCGGTGTCGCGCCTCGGCCGCGGCGAGTCGCCGGCGGACCCGGCCGGCCCGAACGAGTCGGATCCGATCGTCTCGCTCAAGCCGCGCAGCGAGTGGCCCAAGGGCTGGACGCAGGACGAGATCGCGGCGGCGATCCAGGCGAAGCTCGCCGGCATCCCCGGCATCCAACTCGCGATGGCGCAGCCGATCTCGGACCGGGTCGACGAGATGGTCACCGGCGTGCGCTCGGACGTCGCGGTGAAGCTCTTCGGCGACGACCTCGATGTGCTCAGGGACAAGGCCAACGAGATCGCGCGCGTGGCCGCTTTGGTGCGTGGCGTGCGCGACATGCGCGTCGAGAGGACCAGCGGCCAGCAGTACCTGACGATCTCGATCGACCGGCAGGCGATCGCACGCCAGGGCCTGAACGTGTCGGACGTGCAGGACGTGATCGAGACCGCGATCGGCGGCAAGGTCGCCACCGAGATCTACGAGGGCGAGCGGCGGTTCCAGGCGGTGGTCCGCCTGCCCGAGCGGCTGCGCGACACGGTAGCCGAGATCCGCGCGATCACGCTAACCGCGCCCGGCGGCGCGCAGGTGGCGCTGGAGAGCCTGGCGAAGATCGAGGTCGCCGACGGCCCGGCGCAGGTCAGCCGCGAGACCGCCCGCCGCCGCATCGTGGTCGGCATCAACGTGAAGGACCGCGACCTCGGCGGCTTCGTCGCCGAACTGCAGCAGGCGGTCGGTACGCAGGTCCCGCTGCCCGAGGGCTACCATCTCGTCTGGGGCGGGCAGTTCCAGAACCTGGAGCGGGCGCTCGGCCACCTGGCGGTGATCGTGCCGGTGACGATCGCGGCGATCTTCTTCTTGCTGTTCCTGCTGTTCAACTCGCTGCGATTTGCATCGCTGATCATCACCGTGCTGCCGTTCGCGTCGATCGGCGGCGTGGTCGGGCTTGCGCTGACCGGCGAGTACCTGTCGGTGCCGGCGTCGGTGGGCTTCATTGCGCTGTGGGGCATTGCGGTGCTGAACGGCGTGGTGCTGGTGACCTACATCCGCAAGCTGCGGGACGAAGGCATGGGCTTGCGCGAAGCGGTGATCGAGGGGGCGACCAACCGCTTCCGCCCGGTCATGATGACCGCGACGGTCGCAATGCTCGGGCTGATCCCGTTCCTGTTTGCCGACGGGCCCGGCTCGGAGGTGCAGCGGCCGCTGGCGATCGTGGTGATCGGCGGCCTGATCACCTCGACCCTGCTGACGCTGGTCGTGGTCCCTGCGTTGTACCGGATGTTCGAGGAAAGGAGGATCGAGGCATGAAGGAGGTCAAGGCGGTGATCCAGCCGCACAAGCTCGCCCGCCTTCGTGCGGCACTTTTCCAGCTGCCGGGCTTCAACGGCATGACCGTGTCCAGGGTGGAAGGCATGAGCCGGCCGGGCGGGCCGGGCGACGGCCCGCGCACCCTCAAGGAAGAACTCACCGACTACAGCGGCAAGACGCTGATCACGATCGTCGCGGACGACGAAACGGCCGGGCCGATCGCGGCGCTGATCGGCGAGGTGGCGACCACCGGGCAGAAGGGCGACGGGCTCGTGTGGATCGTCCCGGTGGAAGGCGTGCTCCGCGTCCGCGACGCCAAACCGGCCGCCTGACGCCGCCCGCGCAGCTCGGGGCCCTATTCGATCTTCGCGCCCGAGACCCGGATCGGCTCGGCGTAGCGCTTCTGCTCTGATTCCATGAACCGGCGCAACTCGTCGCCCGGCGCGTTCAGCACCGTCATCGCCTGCTGGTGCAGCCGGTCGAGGATCACCGGGTCCTTCACCGCCGTGCTGAAGGCCGCGTGCAGTTTCTTCACCGCCGCGTCCGGCGTGCCCGCCGGAGCGACGACGGCGTACCACGAGTACACCGCATAGCCCGGGAATCCCTGTTCGGCAAACGTCGGCACGTCGGGTAACTGCACCGCGCGCTTGTCGTCGGCTACGCCGAGCGCCTTGACCTTGCCGGCCTTGAGTTGCGGGATCGCGTCCGGGATGTTCGCCAGCAGCACCTTGACCTGCCCGCCGAGGATGTCCTGCATCGCCGGCGCCATGCCCTTGTAGGAGATGTGCTGCATGTCGATGCCGGCCAGCGTCTTGAACAGTTCGACGCCCAGGTGGGACGAAGTGCCGTTGCCGAACGAGGCGAAGTTGAGCTTGCCCGGGTTGGCCTTGGCCAGCGCCACGAGCTGGTTGACCGTATTGGCCTCGAAGCTCGGATGCGCGATCAGCACCTGGTTCACGCGTGCGACCAGCGACACCGGCGTGAAGTCCCTGATCGGGTCCCACGGCGCGTTCTTCATCAGCATCGGCACCAGCACGAAGCTGTTGGCCATGAAGAGCAGCGTGTGGCCGTCCGGCGCGGACTTCTGCACCGCGGTCGTGCCGATGGCGGTGGCGCCGCCCCCGCGAGGGTCGATCACGACCGGCTGGCCGAGCGTGTCCTGCAGCCTGGGCGCGAGCAGGCGGCCGAGGGTGTCGAGCGTGCCGCCGGCCGGGAAAGGCACCACGATGCGGATCGGCTTGGACGGGAAATCCGCCTGCGCCCGGGCGGCAAGCGGCATTGCGCAAAGCGGGAGTACTGCAAGGGCTGCAATGAGCAAGCGGCGCCGTGGGTTCATGCAATCGAGGTTCATGCGATCTCCTTGGGGTGTCCCGGCATCGAGCAAGTCCCGTGCCGGATTTCTTTTGTGGGCCATGCAGATTCGGAAAGCAGGCGTCGCGTTCACGCGCCCGCAAACAGGGCGCTCGCGCGACTCCAGACGCGTTCGGCCGCCGCCTGGCATTCGCGCCGGGCCTCGGCGCCGTCGATCTGCGTGGCGCGGCGCTCGGCGACCACCGCGCGGCCGTCCACCCACACGTCGGTCACGTCGCTGCCGTTGGCGTTGTAGACGATGTTGGAAACGAGTTGGGCCGGCCGGATCGGGTTGACCCACGGCGCTTCGAGGTCGAGCAGCACGATGTCGGCCTTCTTGCCGGTCTCGAGCGAGCCGATGTCGCGTTCCATGCCGAGTGCCCTCGCGCCGCCGAGCGTCGCCATCTCGAGCGCCTTCGGCCCGTCGACCACCGCCACCGACCCCGCCTGCTGGCGCGCCAGCAGGATCGCCGAGCGCATGATCTTGAACATGTCGTTCGACAGCCAGTCCGAGCCGAGCGCGACCGACGCCTTGTTGGCGTAGAGCGCTTTCATCGGCGGGAAATAACCGCGCTTGCCGACGAGATAGGCCGTGTGGCTCATGTGCGCGCCGCTGGCGGCAAACAGTTCCGCGTCCTCCTCCGAAAAGAACACGCAATGCGCGGCGACCAGCTTAGGGTTCAGGTAGCCGAGGTCGGCGAGGTACTTCACCGGGCTGCGGCCCTGCGCCTTGACCACGTATTCGCGCTCGCCCGGCACCTGTGCAAGGTGCGTGTGAAGCCCGAAACCGCATTGGTCGGCCAGCTCCTTCACGCGTACCAGCGTCGATTCGGCGCAGGTGTCCGGCGCGTTCGGGCCGAAGCGGCAGGTGATGCGCCCGTCGGCCTTGCCGTGCCAGTCGTCGATGAAGCGCATCGCCTCGGCAATGCAGTGCTCGGCGTTCGCAGGCACGAAAGTGCGCTCGACCACGCCGGGCCGCACATCGACCACCGCGCTGTCGCGGATGTTCTCGGCCATCACCGCGCGCAGGCCGACGTCGCGCACCACCCTGGCGACCTCCTGCTCGAACTTGCCCATTTCATTGACCGTCGTGGTGCCGGTGCGCACGCATTCGAGCGCGTGCATCGAGGCGAGCCAGTAGACCTCCGGCGCCTGGGCGTAGACGTAATGCAGCGGCATCGCGATCTTGAACAGGCCGCCCGAGACGCCGGACAGGTCCTCGGTGAGGCCCTTGTTCAGTCCGCCGATCAGGTGGATGTGGGTGTTGATGAACCCGGGCAGCACCGCCTTGCCGCGCGCGTCCACCGTGCGGTGGGCCTTGAATCGCGCGGAGATTTCCGCCGTCGGGCCGACGCCGACGATCCGATCGCCGTCGAACGCCACGGCGCCGTCTTCGATCGGCGGCTGCGCGACCGGGACGACCCAGCCGTGTTCGATGACGGTGACCATCAGGCGAGCGCCTCGTCGGTCGCGACTTCGCGCGGGCAGACGTCGCGCAGCAAGCGGTTGGTCGGCTTGATCGCCTTCCCGTTGCGCACCACGAGGCGCGGCACGAGGCGGGACTGGCCGACGGCCGAGCCCCCCTGGCGGTCGCGGAAAGTCCACGGCGCGCGGATCTCTTCGAGCACCGTCACATCGGCCCGGCTGCCGGGCTTGAGCGAGCCGATCTCGTCGGCCATCCGCAAGACTTCGGCCGGATGCGCAGTGGTGGCGCGCACGACGAACACGAGGTCCATACCGAGCGCCATCAGCTTGGACATCGCGCCGCACAGGCTGAAGTCGAGTTTGGAGTCGTCGTTGTGCGAAGTGAAGTCGCCCTGCACGTCGGTGCTGATCGTGTACGGGAAGAGGCCCGCGTCGACCATCCTGCGCGCGGTGTCGAAGCTGAAATTCACGCCGTGGCCGAGGTCCAGGTGAACCCCGGAAGCGAGGGCGTCGAGCAACTCCGGCGAGGGCTTGGCGCGCTTGCCGAGGATGCCGTCCTCGCGGTTCGAATAGCAATGCGCCAGCAGGTCGCCCGGACGGGCGAAGTGCAGCACTTCGGGCAGCACGGTTTCCGGCCGCGGGCGGTTGCGCTCGTCAGTCTTCCACAATTCGCCGGTGTGCACGTAGAGCGGCAGGTTGGTGCGGTCGGCGATCTCGCGCGCCCGCTGCAGCATCACGCTGCCGTAGTTCGACCAGCTGCTCGCCTCGCCGTGGCCCTTGATGCCGCGGATGACCTTCGGGTACTTCTCGATGAAGCGCTGCATCACGTCGAGGTCGATCAGCTGCGGGTTCTGCGCCACCGGCCCGCCCTTGGAGCCGCGCAGCGTGCCGGTCAGGTTGACCGAGAGGAAGCACAGCACCTCGGTGATCGCCGGATCCACCATGAAGACCTTGAACCCGTCGAAGGTCCATGCGCCACAGCTGCCCTGGTCGACGATGGTGGTGGCGCCGGCGTTCACGCCGGCATCGTCCGGGTAGAGGCCGAAATCGGTGACATGCTGGTACACGTGGACGTGCAGGTCGATCAGGCCCGGCGTGACGACGAGGCCGGCGACATCGCGCACTTCGGCGGCCGAGGACGGATCGATGCCGGCCGCAAGCTTTTCGATGCGATCGCCGCGGATCGCGACATCCATCACCGCGTCGATCGACTGGGCCGGGTCGACGACCCGGCCGCCTTTAAGCAGCAGGTCGTATTTCTGGGGAGCGTTCATTGGGGTGCCTTCAGGACGTGGTCCGCGACCTGGCTGCCGGTGGCAAACCAGACCCCGGGATAGGCGCGGACGAACTTGATGAATTCGCGCAGCAACACCAGGCGCGAGGGCCGGCCGATCGCCTGCGGGTGCATGATCAGGTCGAAGAGCGCGCCGCGGTGGTAGTACTCGTGGAACTCCTCTTTCCAGATGTCGAGGATGTGCCCGTTGGTCTGGATCGCGCGCTGGCCGCGCAGGCTGTAGACGGTGAACGGCACGTCGTCGAGCGACCAGTGCCACGGCACCTCGACCACACCGGTGCTCTTGCCGCCGCGTTTGTGCACGTACGGGTGGAGGTCGTCCATGAACGAGCTGTCGTACGAGAAGCCGTACTCCTGCAGCATCGGGATCAGCCGGTCGGTGGTCTCGCCGGCCGGGCAGCGGTAGCCCTTCGGTTTCAGGTTGAAGAGCTTCTGCAGCGCTTCGAGGCCGAGCTCGATCTCGCGCTCTTCCTCGGCCGGCTTGTCCGGCTCGGGCCAGAAATGCAGGTAGCCGTGGTGGCCGACTTCGTGGCCCGCTTCGAGGATGTCGGCGACACGCGCGGTGTGGTTCTCGGCGGTCCAGCCAGGCACGAAGAACGTGGCCGGCAGCGCGAATTCCTTCAGCACCTTGAGGATTTCCGGAATCGCGATCTTGGCCGCATAGGTCCCGTGCGAGATCAGGGCCGGCCGGCGCGCGTTGGTCGTGTCGCGCGACAGCCACATCGTTTCGGCGTCGAAATCGAAGGTCAGCATGACAGCGCATTTCTTCCCGTCCGGCCAGCTTACGGGGACCGACTCGCGTGAAATGTCGGGGGAGAGCGGCAGGCGATCGACGGGTTCCATAGTGCGGAGCATGTTACGGGCGGTAAGCCACTGTCACAACTCGATACGCAAAACGCATAGCGGGCGCGGTAAAGTAGGCGCATGGACCCAGCAACAAAGCCAGCGACGAAAGCCGGCCGGAAGGTTCTCGCGGCAATCCTTTGCTTGTTCGCGCTCGCCGCCGGCTGCGCAAGCCTGCGCACCGACTGGCGCACCGCGAGCCGCGAGTCCGTCGGCAGCGCGCCGGACCCGGCCGTCATGCGCGAGGCCGTGGTGCAGGTGTATGCCGCGCGCACTGTCGGCTGGCGAGGGCTGTTCGGCGTGCACACCTGGGTGGCCGTGAAGCCGGCCGGCGCTGGCGCCTACACGGTCTACGAGGTGATCGGCTGGCGGGCGCGCTGGAACGACTCGGTGGTCGCGATCCATCAGCGCACGCCCGACGGGCGCTGGTTCGGCGCGGAGCCCGAGTTGCTGGCCGACAAGCGCGGCGCGGCCGCCGAGCCGCTGATCGCGCGCATCGATGCCGCCGCGCGCGCTTATCCGTGGAAAGGCGAATACACGCTCTGGCCGGGACCGAACTCGAATACCTTCACCGCGTGGATCACGCGCTCGGTGCCGGAGTTGCAGGTCGATCTCCCGCCGACCGCGATCGGCAAGGACTACAACCGCAACCTCTTCGATGCCGCGCCCAGCGGCGGCGGCGCGCAGGCGAGCGTCGCGGGGTTGCTTGCGCTGACCGCGAGCGGCGTGGAAGGGCTGGAACTCAACGTGCTGGGCCTCACCTTCGGCCTGAACCCGTTCGACCCGGCGCTCAAGCTGCCGTTGATCGGGCGCATCGGGCCGGACCGGATTCTGAGGAATTAGGTTTGCGGGAGCCAGGCGGGGCTTGGCTCACAGGCCAGTTGGCGTATCGGTACCGGTACATTCGCCCCTGTTCGAGGCCTACCCGGCGCGCAACTCCAACCCCCGATGCAACTGCTCTGCCGCGATCATGAGTCGCGGCAGCATCGAGTGCAACGCGATTTCCTTGGTCATCCGCAGCGAATTCACGCTGATGTTGAGCGCGGCGCAGACGCGGTTCTCGTGGTCGCGGACCGGCACCGACAGGCCGCAGATATGCTCCTCGAGCTCGCCCTGGATCCACGACCAGCCCTGCTCGCGGTCCTCGGCGATCACGCGCTTCAACGCTTCGCGATCGGTGATCGTACGCTCGGTGTACTTCTGCAGGCTCGCGCGCTCGAAGTAGTCGTCCAGCTCGCGCTCGGTGAGGCCGCCGAGCAGCACGCGGCCCATTGAAGTCACATAGGCCGGCAGGCGCGTGCCGACCACCGAGCCGCCGGTGACCACGGCGCGGACCGAGTTGCGGATCACGTAGACGACCTCGGTGCCGTCCAGAACCGCGAGCGTGCAGGTCTCCTGCACGTCGCCGACGAGTTGCTCCAGGATCGGGTGCGCATAGCCCCAGAACGGCGAGGAGGAGGTGTACGCATAACCCAGCCGCAGGATCTTGGGTGTGAGAAAGAACAGGCGCTCCTTGTGGCCGACGAAGCCGAGCTGCTCCAGCGTATAGAGCAGCCGTCGCGCACCGGCCCGCGTGAGGCCGGCGCGTTGCGCGACCTGCGAGAGCGTCATGCGCTCGTGGCCCTCGCCGAAAGCCATGATCACCAGCAGCCCGCGGGCGAAGGCCTCGACGAACTGGCCGCCGGATTCGCGCGCCGTGATCGGGAAGCCCGGATGGATCGTCATGCCGCGCCCGCCTTTGCGCTTCGCTCGACCAGTGCGTCGACGATCACCGTGTCCGACTCGTGCTCGCCGGCCATTACCGGGTTCAGGTCGATCGACGCGACCTTCCCCCCGGCGTTCTCCAGCAGCGCGCCGAGGCGCACTGCGAGCTTCGCCAGGGCGCCGAGCGCAATCGGCGGCTCGCCGCGCACGCCGGCAAAGAGCGGCGCAATCCGGAGTTCGCCGAGGCGCTCCATCACGTCGGCCTCGGAGAAGGGGTAGCGCAGCAGCGCGATGTCGGGCAGCGCCTCGACATACTTGCCGCCGTCGCCCAGCATCACCAGCGTGCCGAAGCGCGGATCGACGCGCGCGCCGACGACGAATTCGTGTTGCGAGCGGCGCATCGCGGCGACGATCACCGCACCGTCGGCGACCTTCATCGCCGCCAGCTTGCGGCCGATGTCCTCGAAGGCGGCGATCGCTTCGGCCGCACTCTTGCAGTTCAGGTGCACCAGGCCGTGCTCGGACTTGTGCGGGATCTCGGCCGAGCAGGCCTTGACCGCCACCGGCGCGCCGATCGCCTCGAAAGCGGCCAGCGCCTCCTTGCCGGTACGGCACAAACGGAACGGCACGGTCGGGAATCCGTGCGCGGACAACAGCGCGAGGCTGTCGGCTTCGGACAGGAAGCGGTTGCCTCCGGCAGGCAGGTCCACTGCCGGGAACGGCACCGGTTTCGCCGCCGGGCGGCGCATCAGCTGCGAGTGGTCGACGAACTGCGCGAGCGCAGCCACCGCATCGATGTCGTGCGCGAACGCCGCAATGCCCGCAGCGCGGAACTGCTCTGCCGTGGTTTCCAGCGGCGCCGCGACGGCCAGCGGTGTGCCGGTCTGCGCGACATAGGCCGCGCAGTCGCGCACGAACCTCGGCACGTCGTAGCCCAGGCCCGAGGCCGCGAGGCTGACGAACACCGCATCGGTCGCCTTGCGCTTCGCGAGCACCGGCAGCACGTCGCTGAACAGGCCGCTGTTGGTCAGCAGCGCCGCGGTGAGGTCGATCGGGTTGCCGGAGGCGCCGAATTCCGGCAGCACCGCGCGCAACTCCGCGCGCGTCGGCTCGTCGAACTGGGCGAGCGTGAGGCCGTGTTTGTCGGCCGCGTCGGCGGCCATCACGCAGGAAGCGCCGGAGTTGCTGATCGCCACCAGCCGGCGCCCCTCGGGTTTCCACCCCTTGAGGTACAGGTCGGCGGCATTCACGAGGCTGCGGATATCCGGCACGCGGTAGATGCCGTGCTGGCGGAAGAAGGCGTCGACCACGCGGTCCTCGGTGGCAAGCGCGCCGGTATGCGAACTGGCCGCCGCCGCGCCGCGCGCCGACACGCCGGCCTTCAGCGCGACGATGGGCAAGCCGCGTTCTCGCGCGACTTCGGCGGCGCGGGCCAGCCTGGCCGGATCGGCGATCGCCTCGAGGTAGAGCAGCAGCAGCTTGACTTCCGGGTCGAGCGCCACGGCGAGCGCGAAATCGGCCACCGTCAGGTCGCTTTCGTTGCCGGTGGCGTGCGTGTGGCGCACGCCTATCCCCTGTTTCCTCAGGAACGCGTACGGCACGACGCTCATCGCGCCGGATTGGCTGACCACCGCCACCGGACCGTCGGCCGGCTCGACTTCGCTGATGATGGTCGAGAACGTTGCGATCGCGCCGGTCGCGAAATTGGCGATGCCTTGCGTGTTCGGCCCGACGATGCGCATTCCGGCCGCGCGCGCGGTGCGCACCATCTCCTCCTGCGCACGCTTGCCTTCCTCGCCGGTCTCGCCGAAGCCGGAGGTGATCACCACCGCGACTTTGACGCCGCGCTTCGCGCAGGCAGCCACCGCGTCCACCGCGCCCAGGCCGGGCACCGCGACGATCGCGAGGTCCGGCGCTTCCGGGACCGATTCGATCCCCGGCCAGGCCTCGAGACCCTGGATCACCGGGCGGTTCGGGTTGATCGGGTACAGGCGCCCCTTGTACCCGGCGCGCAGCATGTACTTGATCGGCCGGCCGCCGATCTTCTCGGGGTTTTCCGACGCGCCGATGATCGCTACCGACCGCGGGTCCAGGGCCGCGGAGAGACGCTCGTCGTCGGGCGGGTTCATCGCGTTCATCTCAGCCCCAGCGCGCGTCGCGCTTTTCGCGGTAGGCGCGCATCGCCTCGGCGAAATCGTCCGAGGCGAGGCCCTTGCGCTGGAAGTCCATGTAGAGTTCCAGCGCTGCTTCGAAGTCCGCGGTCGCCGCGAGATTCATGGCGCGCTTGGTGGCGCGTGCGCCCTGCGAGGCATTGGCGACGGTCTTGGCGACATAGGCGTCGAATTCCGCATCGCGGTTCTCGTCCGATACCAGCCGCGTGACCAGGCCGATGCGCAGCGCCTCGTTGCCGTCGATCGGCTCGCCCCAGAGCGCGAGTTCCTTGGCGCGGCCCATGCCCACGAACCTTGCCAGGCGCCACACGGCCAGGCCCGGCAGCAGCCCCTCCTTCGCCGCGGGCAGGCCGTACTTGGCGGTCGGCGTGCCGATGCGCAGGTCGCACGCGAGGCCGAGCTGCACGCCGCCGCCGAGCGCGTAACCATGCATCAGCGCGATCACGAGCTTGTCCATCGTCTCGATCAAACGCAGGCAGTCCTCCCACAGCGCGAAGTTGTCGGCGCCGATCTTGCCGGTCGAGAGATCCTTGAGGTCGATGCCGGTGCAGAACGCGCGTCCCTCGCCGCGCAACGCGAGCACGCGTACGGCGTCGTCGCCGGCCGCGAGTTCAAGCGCGGCCTTGAGGTCGTGCTTGGCCGGGAACGACATCGCGTTCAACCGCTCCGGGCGGTTGAAGCGGATCGTCGCGAGCTTGCCTTCGCTCGTGTAGATCAGGTGCTGGAATTCATGTCGCACAGAGCGCTCCGATTCGCGCCGCATGGCCGCGCGCCGGTCAGTCGGCCTTGGCGCCGGAGGCCACCACGACCTTGCGCCACTTCTGCGATTCGGACGCGATGTACGAGGTGAACTGTTCCGGCGTGTCGGCGATGATCGCGACGCCGAGCGACTCGAGCCGCTGCGAATTCTGCGGATCGCGCAGCGCCTTCACGAACTCGGCGTTCAGCCGGCTCACGACGGGCTTCGGGATCCCGGCCGGGCCGACCACGCCGAACCACGCAGTGGCCTCGTAGCCGGGCACGCCGGCCTCGTCCATCGTCGGCACGTCGGGGGCGAGCGGGTTGCGCTTGAGGCTGGTCACCGCGAGGCCTTTCAACTGGCCGGCCTTCACTCGCGGCAGCGCGGTCGGCAGGTTGTCGAACATGATCTGCACCTGCCCCGCGAGCAGGTCCTGGATCGCCGGCGCGCTGCCCTTGTACGGCACGTGCGTGACCTTGACGTCCATCGCCATCTTGAGCATCTCGCCGCACAGGTGCCCGGTGGTGCCGGTGCCCATCGACGCGAAATTGATCGCATTCGGCTTCGCCCTGGCCAGCGCGATCAGTTCCTTGACGTTCGACGCCGGTACCGACGGATGCACCACGAGCATGTTCGGCACCGAGCCGGTGTTCGTGATCGGCGTGAGGTCCTTGTCGGAATCGAAGGGCAGGTTCTTGTAGAGCCACTTGTTGATCGTGAGCACGCTGACCGGCGCCATCAGCAGCGTGTGGCCATCGGGCTTCGCCGCCGCGACCAGGCCCGCGCCGAGGTTGCCGCCGGCGCCGGGCTTGTTCTCGACGACCACCGTCTGGCCAAGGGCTTCGGTCAGCTTAGGCGCAAGGGTGCGCGCAATGATGTCGTTCGTCCCGCCCGGCTGGTAGGGCACTACGATGGTGACCTGGCGCGACGGAAAGGCCTGCGCCTGCGCGAAGCAGGGTACGGCGGCGAGCAGTGCAACGGCCAGAAAACGCAATTTCATGTCCATCCCTCCTGGATTGTTTTATGTGTACCCCGCGCGGCCTTGGGGCTCGCGCAGTCTTTCTGCGGCGGCCTAGCTGGTGCGGTTGTAGTTGGCTTCGGTGCAGACGTTCAGCACCGCCTGGCGCTTCTCGTTCCTGACCGCGTTGAGCGCGCGCTTGAGCGCCGGCAGCATTTCGGCCGGGTCTTCCACCCGCTCGCCGTAGCCGCCGCTCGCGCGCACGATCTCTTCGAAACGCGGCGAAGGCTCCAGCGTCGAGAACGGCGGCTTGTCTTCGCCGGCGGCATAGCCTTTGGGATACATGCCGAGCGTCGCCCGATGCACTGCGCCCCAGCGCGCGTTGTTGTTGATCACGTAGAGCACCGGCAGCGCGTGGGCTTCGCCGACGAAATGCGTCGGTGTGGGATTGCCGAACATGTAGGCGCCGTCGCCGATCGCGCAGATCACGGTCGCATCCGGCTTGCCGAGCTTGGCCCCGAGCGCGGCGCCCATGCCCCAGCCCAGTCCCCCGGAGGGCGGGTGCGAGAAATAGCGGCCCGGCCGGTCGATCGTGAGTTCTTCCAGCACCAGCGGGTATTCGTTGATGATGATCGTGTTCTCGTCGGACACCGCGTTGATGCAGTGGGTCATCCACTTGGCCGAGATCTTGCCGGTGGTCTGCTTTGCGCCCGCGCCCATGCGCATCCGCAAGCGGTAATCGGCGGACTGCTGCGAGACGGCCGCGCGGCGCGCCGCGACCTTGGTGGCCGAGCCGGCATGCCGTTCGGTGCGCTCGGTGAGCAGGTCGAGCGTCGGCGCGAGGCTGCCTGCGAGCGCGATGTCGGTGCGGAAGCTGCGCACCGGGTAGCGCGCGAACAGCGGATCGACGCCGATGTGCACGATCTTGCACTCTGCGCTGATCTTCGCGGTGTCCGGGATCCACGGCACGTCGCAGTCGACCACCAGGATCAGGTCGGCGTCCGGGAGCATCGCGTGCGGGTCGAAACCGCAGAACATCGGGTGCTCGGTCGGCAGGGCCAGGTAGCGCGGCCGGTACTGGATGACCGGGATCGCCCAGGTCTCGGCCAGCCGCGTGAGCGCCTGCGAGGCCTCCACCGTGCGCCCGCCGTTGGCGGTGATGATCATCGGGTTCTTCGCGTTGCCGAGGAGTTGGGCCACCTCGTCGAGCGAGTCGGGGTCGGCCGCGGGCGGGCTCATCGGCGCAATCGTCGTGCGATTGCCGATCCGGGTTTCGCCCAGCGACGCGGCAAGCACTTCGCGCGGCAGCGTCAGGTAGACCGGGCCGCAGGGCTCGCTCTTCGCGATCGCCAGCGCACGGTCGATCACCGATTCGACCTGCGAGGGATGGCGCAGCTCGTAATCCCACTTGACGAATTCGCGCAGCATGCCGCCCTGGTCGAACTGCTCCTGCGCCCAGTTGATGTAGTTGTTGCGGGAACCCAACTGCCCGCCTTCGGTGATCGGCGTGCGCCCCGCGCAAAAGAGCACCGGGATGTTCTGGCGCGCCGCATTGAACAGACCGTTGATCGAGTTCGCGGTGCCCAGGCCGACGTGGACCATCATCGCCTGCGGCCGGCCGGTGACCATGTAATAGCCGTGCGCCATCGCGATGCCGACGTTCTCGTGCGGCACGATGATCGGCTCGGGCATCTGCCAGCCGAGCTTGCGACCTTTGGCCAGCGCCTCGACCAGCGGCGGGAAATCGGTCCCCGAATTGCCGAACAGGTAGTCGACGTCCCGCGTCGCGAGCAGGGCGAGGTACGCTTCGCCTACGGTTTCCGGCTTGAATTCAACGGCTTGACCTGTCTTCATGGGTTGCCTCCAGAGGGCTGGCTGGGCCCGGGCGCAGACCGGGCGAGGATCAAATGTTCTTTGTAAGAACGAATGTTTGATTGATGAACCATCCTACGCCGTGACGAAGCAGCGTCAAGAGGCTGTTCCGCACACCGGAAATCGAAGCACATTTTGTCAAAATTATTTTGTCAGTTAAAATTCGCCCATGAACTGCGCTGAACGCCTTGTCGAGATCTTCGGGAGCCAGGCCGAGGTGGCCCGGGCCTTCCAGCTCGACCGCGCGGTGGTCAACAACTGGGTGAAGACCGGCTATGTGCCTGCGCGCTGGGCCATGGAAGTCGAGCAGCTCACCGCGGGGCAGATTCCTGCCACCGACGTGCTGAACGATGCCGCCGCGAGGAAACCCGTAAGAGTGAAGTCCAGGCCCGACGATTTCGCCGGCGCCGTCCATGGGAGCGATGCCATGAACAAGTTTGCCCCTGCAAAACGTATCCAGTCGTTCCACCCGCCGCAGCGCACGCTGATGGGACCCGGCCCGACCGAAATCCACCCGCGCGTGCTCACCACGATGAGCCAGCCGGCGATCGGCTACCTCGACCCGGTCTTCGTCGAGATGATGGAAGAACTGAAATCGCTGCTGCGCTACGCGTACCAGACCAAGAACCCGCTGACCTTCCCGGTGTCCGGTCCCGGCTCGGTCGGCATGGAGTACTGCTTCGTCAACATGGTGTCTCCCGGCGACAAGGTGATCGTCTGCAGGAACGGCGTATTCGGCGGCCGCATGATCGAGAACGTCGAGCGCACCGGCGGCATCCCGGTCGTCGTCGAGGACACCTGGGGCGAGCCTGTGGACCCGCAGAAGCTCGAGGACGCCCTGAAGAAGAACCGCGACGCGAAGATCGTCGCCTTCGTGCATGCCGAAACCTCCACCGGCGTGCAGTCCGACGCCAAGACGCTGGTCGAGATCGCGCACAAGTACAACGCGCTGACGATCGTCGATGCGGTCACCTCGCTCGGCGGCACCCCGGTGCTGGTCGATGAGTGGGGGATCGACGCGATCTACTCCGCCAGCCAGAAGTGCCTGTCCTGCACGCCGGGCCTTTCACCGGTGTCTTTCTCCGAGCGCGTCGTCGAGCACGTGAAGGCGCGCAAGGACAAGATCCACAGCTGGTTCATGGACATGAACCTGCTGCTCGGCTACTGGGGCGCGACGACGCGGACTTATCACCACACCGCGCCGACGAATTCGCTGTTCGCGCTGCACGAGGCGCTCCTGCTGATCCGCGAGGAAGGCCTGGAGAACGCCTGGGCGCGCGCCTATCGCCACCACGTCGCGCTCAAGGCGGGGCTGGAGGCCATGGGCATGAAGTTCCTCGTGAACGAAAGATTCCAGCTGCCGCAGATGAACGCGGTGCTGTGCCCCGAGGGCGTCAATGAAGCCGAAGTTCGCAAGCGCCTGCTGAACGAATTCAACCTCGAGATCGGGGCCGGCCTGGGACCCCTGGCCGGCAAGATCTGGCGCTTCGGCCTGATGGGCTACTCCTGCCGCCCGGAAAACGTGATGGTCTGCCTCTCGGCGCTCGGCTCGGTGCTCGACGACATGGGCCTGCCGATCCACGTCGGCGACGCCGAATCCGCCGCGCACGGCGCGTACGCGCAGATGCACGTGAAGGACGCGCAGAGGAAGAAGAAGGCGGCCTGACGCCTGCCTGCCCGCGGCTGGACGCAGGCCGCCCTCCGCGGGCGCCCGCGCCCAAGGCTATTCGGTTTGTTCCTCGCGCCGCTTGCGGAATTCCACCCGCACGGTGCCGAGGTGGCGGCGCAGCGACTCCACCTCCGCCGCCAGGCCTTCGAGGGCGCCGTCCTTGGCGCGCAACTCGATCATCCTGCTCTGCCCCGAGGCCCACAGGAATCCATAAAGCGAGAATCCGCCGGCGAGCTTGTGCGCGGTTGCGCGCGCCCGCTCGCCTTCGCCTTGCGCGATCGCAAGCGAGAGTTCCTCGACCAGCGCGCGCCTTGAATCGAGGAACCCCGGCACCGCCGATTCCAGGTCCGAGTCCACGCGTACCGTCTGGTCCGGTCCCGGATGCGCAATTGCGGCCAGCGCAGTTCTCAACCCATCCGCGGTCACCGGCTTGACGATGAAGCGGTCGAACCCGGCTTCGAGGCACAAGGAGCCCATCTGCGGGTCGTCGTGCGCCGACATCGCGATCATCGTCCGCCGCTCGAACCCTTCTGCTTCTTCCCAGGCGCGGATGCGCCTGGCCGCCTCCAGGCCGCCCATGACCGGCATGTCCAGATCCATGACGATCACGTCCGGCGGGTCGGCCATGACGGCTTCGAGCGCCGCCCTGCCGTTGACCGCGACCGTGACCCGCAGCGGGTTCGGCAGGTAGCGGCGCATCGCCACGAGGTTGTATTCGTCGTCGTCGACCACCAGCACCGAGAAGGCCGGCAGGGGCGCCTGCGAACGCGGGCCGCGCGAGCGCTCGGTGCGTGCGCTCGCCAAGGCGGTGATCGCGGCCGCAGAAGCGATCTTCAGGAACACGCTGACCGTGGTGCCGTCGGCCTCCGAGGTCCGTAACGCAATGTCGCCGCCCTGGGTAAGCGCCATCAGCCGGGCCGAGTAAGTGCCGAGGCCGGTGCCGCCTGACTTGCCGGCGGTCGAATATTTCTCGAAGAACTTGCCGCGGATCGCTTCGGGCACCGCGCCCGCGTTGTGCACGTCTACACGAATTCTCCCCTGGTCCTCTGTCACCGTCATGCGCAGTTCGCCGCCTTCAGGCGAGGCCTCGAGCGCATTCTTGGCGAGGTTGCCGAACATCGAGTAGCACAGCAGTTCCTCGCCCGAGGCGTACAACGCCGGGCCTTCGATCTTCACCGTCACGTGCTTGGAATCCGAATGGGCCTTCAGGTCGCGCGCGATCTTGCGCAGCAGCTCGGCGAGGTCGACCGCCTGCGGCCGGAATGGGTAGTTGCCCTGCTCCATGCGGAACATGTCGAGCGACAGGTTCACGAGGTCGAGCAGTCGCATGCCGGCCTGCTCGACGAAGGCGAGCAGTTCGTCGTCCTCGGCCGTCAGGCGGCCGCTCTCGCGCATCAGGCGCGGGATCGCGATGATGCTGTTCAGCGGCGTCTTCAGGTCGTGGCGGCCGATGCGGTCGACCTCCTCGCGCAGCCGCACGCTCTCGGCGAGCTTGAGGTTCAGTTCGCGCAGCTGGGTGATGTCGATGTAGGCGGTCAGGAAACGCTCGGTGTGGCCATCGGCGCCGATCTGCGCGATGCCCTCGCCGCGCACCCAGAGGTATTTTCCGTCGGCGCGGCGCAGGCGGTATTCGAGCGGGCCGTGCATGCGCTCGCCGGTGGCCGCGCCGCTGCGGAGCATTTCCTTGAACGCTTCGCGCATCGGCTCACTGTCGTCGGGATGCATCATGTCGAAGAGCGTCGGCCAGTTCGAGGTGTCGGCATCGCGCGGGTAGCCCAGCATTTCCTTGAAGCGGTCCGAATAGATGCGCTCGCCGGTGGCCGCGTCCCAATCCATGAAGCCCGCTTTGGTGGCGCGCACCAGCAGCGCGAGGCGCTCCCTCTCGCGCGCCAGCGCCTCCTCGATTGCGTAACGCTCGGTGATGTCGCCGGTGGAGCCGACCATGCGGATCGCGCGCCCCTGCTTGTTTCGGATCGCGAGGCCGTGCTGCGCCGCCCAGCGCCAACTGCCGTCGGCCGCGCGGTAGCGGTACTCGCATTCGAAATTCGCGGTCTGGCCCTTGAAGTGCGCGAGGATCGCGGCGTCGTAGCGCGCGCGGTCCTCGGGATGGATGCGCGCGGCCCAATCCTCGGGCGATTTCATCGACTCCGGCACGCCGAGCACACGGTAGACGCCCTCGGAGTAGAAGATCGAGCCGTCCTCCACGTTCCAGTCGTAGACGCCTTCGTTGATCGCGCGCATCGCGAGGTCGTAGCGCGCGTCGCTTTCGCGCAGCGCCTCCTCGCCGCGGTGGACCTCGGCCAGCAGGTTGTTGATGCGCTCGACGCGGTCGGCGAGCTCGAGTTCCTGGCCCTTGCGATCGGTGATGTCGACGAACGAGCAGATATGGCGCAGCGTGCGGCCATCGGCGCCGGTGATCGAAAGCGCCTCGCCGTGCACCCAAATGTAGTTGCCGTCGGCCTTGCGGACGCGAAAGTCCGGCGAGTCGCTCCAGCGCCGCACGCCGCTCTTCACGCTGCGGTCGCGCATCTGCGCAGCGAACGAGGCATGCATGCGCTCGCGGTCGGCCGGGTGCGTCAGCTCGAAGAACGGCGGCCAGTGCGAAGTGTCCGCATCCGGCGGATAACCGAGCATCTCCTTGAGGCGCTCGGAGTAGGCGGTCCGCCTGGCCACCGTGTCGGTGTCGAGGATGCCGGCCTTGGTGGCGTTGACCAGCATGTCGACGCGCTGCTGCTGCTCGATCGTGCGCAGTTCCTCGGCGCGTAAAGCGCGCGCGAAGCGCCGCGCCAGCAGCATGGCCGGCGTGATCGCGAAAAAGAGCAGGCCGTAGGGCGAGAGCTTGCCGGCGATGTTGTACGGCAGCAGCACCGTGTCGTGCACGGCGGTGAACACCAGCACCGTCGTGCCTGCGAGCAGCAGCCAGGCCCCTTCGCGGCCGTGCAGGGCCGCGCGCACCTGCGCGATCACCGCCAGCAGCGCGAGGAGCGCCGAAATCAGGTACAGCAGCGGCGTGGCCTGCGTGTAGATGCGGGTCGGCGTGACGAACACCAGCAGCGTCAGCATGCCGAGCAAGGCCGTCAGGATGCGGAACGGCGTGCGCGGATACTCCTGCGGGTACAGCTCCCGCACGAAGGCCGGGAAGGCCGCGGTCCCGGCAAGCAGCACGACGAACGCGATCTTCCATGCCATCTGCCAGCCGAGCGGCGCGATGAACGGCTGGAACAGGCGCTCGCCGCCCAGGCCGATGAAGGCGGCCGACGACAGGCCGTAGCAGCCTACCCACAGCGGTGCGCGGTCCTCCCGCCGCCAGAGGTAGACGAAGATCGCCATCAGGCTCAGCACGACGATGCCGCCGAGCGCGAAGACGTCGCGCGCCAGCCCGCGCTCGCGGCGCTCGGCCAGCTGGCGCTCGGTGCCCAGCTCCAGGTTGCGCAAAAGTCCGCCGTTGCGCATGTCGTAATTGGAAACGTGCGCAACGAACACGAGCGGGCAGGCGATCTCGCCGAGCGGAGCGACCTGCTGTACGAACGCGGGATTCGCCACCTCCGGCGACTGGCCGGGCGTGCCCTGCAGCGCCATGACCTTGCCGTTGACGTAGAGGCGCACGGCGCTGTGCTGCACCGGCATCACCAGCGACAGGCGCGCGCTCTCGTTGCATTCGACGCGCAGCCGGTAGGTGCCGTAGCCGTCGGTGCCCGGCGGCTTGCCGGGCGCATCGTTCCAGGGTGCAGGCACCTGGATGAAGCCGCTTGCCGCACCGCCGGGGCGCCTGTCATCGGGACCCTCGAAGCGTCCCCATGCGAATTCCCATTCGCCGCTGAGGTCGGCGATGCCGTCGCGCGCGAAGTTCCAGTCGCGCAGGTCGAGCACGCCGGCGTGCGCGCGCGGCTGCTCGCGGGTAGAGCAGGCAGTCGTGAACAGCAGCAACGCAGCCAGGCCGGCCAGCAGGCGCGCGAATAGCATCGATCCGGAGTCTCGGGAGCTTGCCCTGCGTGAAGCATACGCGACGCCGACCGCGCAGCGCGGCCCCGGAGACCTTCGATTGGCCGGCGCCCGATGGTCTCCCGCAAGCGAAACGCGATTGACTCGACGCCTGACGGCTTGTACCGTGCTGTCCCATTCAATGAGCATAAAAAGTCCCATAAAACGGGAATGAAGAATCTGCGAGTCTTGGTCGATGCGGTGCAGATCGTGGCCCTTCGGGGGACCGCGACCGTGCGCGACCTGAGCGAGGCGCTGAAGATGCCGCGCAGCACGACGCATCGCCTGGCGGCGTCGCTGCTGGCAATGCGATTCATCCAGAAGGACTCCGCGAGCGGGGCGTATGCGCTCGGCCCGCTCGTCGGCGAACTGGCCGGCGGAACGCTTCCGTGGCGGCCCCTGGTGACCCACTGCCGTCCCGAAATGGAAGCCCTGCGCGATTCAAGCGGCGAAACCATCGCGTTGCACGTGATGCAGGCGGAGCGGCGGGTGCTGGTCGACCAGGCCGAGGGGCTGCAGGAGCTGCGCTGGGTGTTCAGCAATCCGCTGATGCCGATGCCCTTGCACGCCGGGGCCGCCGCCAAGATGCTGCTGGCCCTCCTGCCGGCGGCCGATGTCACGCGCATCGTCCGGCGGGACACCCTCGTGGCGTTTACCTCCCGGACGCCCAACGACCTCGCGCAACTGCAGCGCGAGCTCGAGCAGATTCGTGCGCAAGGCTATTCGGTTTCGCAGGAAGAGGTGACACCGGGCATCGTTTCGATTGCAGTGCCGGTTGTGGAGGCGCCGTTTGCGGCCCAGCCGCTGGCGGTCCTCGGCCTGACCGGCCCGATGGTCCGGCTGCCCGACAAGCGGCTCAAATCCCTGGTGCCGTCGCTGGCGGCGGCGGCAAGGAGTGCGCGAAAGAAGCTGGAGCAGGCGCTAGGCGAGCGCAGGCAGGCGGCATGACACGATGAACGTGCGAACGCGAGGCGAGCGACCCCGATGAGCGAATTCACCAGCGCGACGGCCCGGACCCGGCTCGGCCCGATCTCCTACCGCGAGCGGGCGGGGGCCGGCGCGCCGCTGGTGCTGCTGCATGGCATCGGCGGGAACGCCGGCGGCTGGGGCAAGCAGCGCGACGCGTTCGGGGCCGCGCGGCTGCTCGCGTGGGATGCGCCTGGCTACGGCGACTCGTTCTGCTTTGCCGGCGAGAGCCCGGGCGTCGAGGACTATGCCTCGGCCCTCATCGCATTCCTCGACACGCTGGGGATTGAAAAGGCTGTCGTGCTCGGGCACTCGCTGGGGGGCCTGGTCGCAGCCTGCGCCGCGGCGCTGCACCCGCAAAGGTTCGTCCGGCTGTTGCTGACGGCGTGCTCCTCCGGGCACGCCACCTACGAGGCCGAAAAGCGCGAAAGCCTGCTGCGCACCCGGCTGTCGGCGTTTTCAGGCGGCGACGCCACGGCATACGCGCGCACGCGGGTCGCGAACGTGCTTTCCGAGTCGCCCGATCCGGCGGTATTCGAGGAGGCGGTGCAGGTGATGTCGCGCATCAAGCTGCCCGGATTCCACCAGGCGACCCGCATGATCAGCCAGGCCGACGTGTTCCGCTACCTGCCGTCGATTACCGCGCCCACGCGCGTCATCTGCGGCACGGCCGATCGCGTCACGCCGCTCGAGCTGAACAGGAAGATCGCCGCCGCGATCCGCGGTGCCGACCTCGTGGCCATCGAAAAGGCCGGGCACTGGGCCTTCCTCGAATACCCGCGCGAATTCAATGCCGCGGTGGAAGACTTCATCCGCCCGTCGCAGGCTACCCATTCACCCCAGGAGCACAACCATGGCGATCGCTGAAGCAGACAACCGGAATGCAAGCGGGACAGACGAAATTCGCAGCGCACTGCGCGCTCGAATCGGCAGGTTCTCCGACAAGCAGCCCGATTGGGACGCGTTCCCGTCGAACCGCGGCTTTCCCGAACTGTCGCGCGCGCAGATCCGCTACGTCGGCGCCGGCGGCTCGCCGAAAGTCTCCGATCCCACGACGTTGAAAGCCGAGCATTTCACGCTGAGCCTCGTCCACCTGCCGGCAGGCAACTATGCGGCCTCGCATGTGCATGACGTGGAAGAGGCCTTCTTCGTCGTGCAGGGCGTCCTCACGGTGGCGAGCGACTACGACGGCAAGATCGTCAGGTCGCGGCTGGGCCCCCGCGACATGCTGCTGAACGAGCCCGGCCGGCCGCACGGCTTCCTGAACGACGGTGTCGAGCCGGTGCTGATGGCGATCATGGTCGCGAACCTCAAGGACAAGCCGGTGGCGATCCGCTACAAGTGCCACCCCAAGGATTTCGGGCCCGAGGTCGCGCGCACGTTCGGCGGCGTGGACGACACCGGCCGGCACGACGTCGACCGCTGGATCACGCGCTACAGCCAGGCCCGCGTCGCGCGCGACGCCAAGGGAATCGCAAAGATGACCTACATCGGCGAAGGCGGAGCGCCGGCCGGGCATTTTCGCAAGGAGCTGGTCCACGTGCCTATGGGGGCAGGCGTCGCCGCCTCCAGCCGCGACGTCGAGGAGGTCTACCTGGTGACCAAGGGGTGCCTGACCGTCGGGTGGCAGGAAGACGGGGACAGTGCCGAGGAGCGTCTTGCGCCGCGCGATGCGGTGTTCAATCCTGCCGGCTGCGCGCATTACTTCCGCAATGACGGCATCGAGGACGTCGAATTCCTGCTGATCTCCGGAATGCCCGACGCCGCCGCGCGGCCCATGGCATGACGCCGGTGACCGGAAGTCCCCTGCTTCACGAGGTGAGCCTGGCGGTCAACGGCAAGCCGGTCACCGCCGGGGTCGATTCGCGCACCCTGCTGGTCGAGTTGATCCGCGACGAGCTCAGGCTGACCGGCACGCATGTCGGCTGCGACACCAGCCAGTGCGGTGCGTGCGTGGTCGATTTCAACGGCGATTCGGTCAAGAGCTGCACGATGCTGGCCGTGCAGGCCAATGGCGGGCGGGTTACCACGATCGAAGGGCTGTCGAGCGGCGATGAGTTGCACCCGATGCAGGAGGCGTTCACCGATTGCCACGCGTTGCAGTGCGGCTACTGCACGCCGGGCATGGTCATGAGCGCCTGCGACCTGGTGCGCAAGAACCCGGCGCCTTCCGAGCCCGAGATCCGCGAGTGGCTCGACGGCAACCTGTGCCGCTGCACCGGCTACAACAATATCGTCAGGGCGATCGCCTCCGCCGCGCCCGCAATCGCGCGCGCCGGTACTCCGGCCGGCAAGGGCTGAAGCATGCAACCCTTTGCATACCACCATCCCCGCTCGGCCGGGGAGGCGGCCACCGTCTTCGGCAAGTCCGAGGACGCGCGTTACCTCGCCGGCGGCATGACGCTGATCCCCGCGCTGAAGCACGGTCTCGCGGCACCCTCGGCGCTGGTAGACCTCGGCGGGATCGCGTCCCTCAAGGGGATTTCGATCGAAGGCAGCGAGGTCGTCATCGGCGCGATGACGCCGCATGCGGCGGTAGCAGCCTCGGACGTGGTCCGCACAAGACTGCCGGTGCTCGGCTTGCTGGCCGGCGGCATCGGCGACCCGCAGGTGCGGCATCGCGGAACCATAGGCGGGTCGGTGGCCAATAACGATCCCGCCGCCGACTACCCCGCCGCCTGCCTCGGCCTGGGTGCCGCCATCGTCACGAATCGCCGCACGCTGGCCGCGGAGGAGTTCTTCACCGGTTTCTTCTCGACCGCGCTCGAAAGCGCCGAAATGATCACGTCGATCCGGTTCCCGGCGCCGATGCGCGCCGCGTACCAGAAATTCGCTAACCCGGCCTCGCGCTATGCAATGGTCGGCGTACTGGTTGCCCAGGCCGCCGCCGGCGTCCGTGTCGCGGTCACTGGCGCCGGCCGCAGCGGCGTGTTCAGGATTCGCGCGATCGAAGAGGCTTTGCAAAAGGACTTCCGCCCCGAGGCAGTGCCGGCGCATTGCGTCGCGCCCGGCGAACTGATTGCCGACCTCCACGCCAGCGCGGCCTATCGTGCGCACCTGATCGACGTCCTTGCAAGGCGCGCGGTGGCAGCGTGCCTTGGCGTGCAGCCTGAGCGGCCCGTCCGCCACGGCGGCAGCTTTGCGTACTGACGGCGGCAGGCCGTGGACATGAAAGCGCCCGCCTCCAGCGTCCTCGGCCAGCCGTTGCGCCGCAAGGAAGACCGGCGCCTGCTGACCGGCGCCGGCCGCTTCGTCGACGACGTCAAGCTCGAGGGCATGCTCTACCTAGCGACGGTACGCTCGCCTTACGCGCATGCCCGCATCCTCGGCATCGACAAGGAGGCGGCATTGAAACTGCCGGGCGTTGTCGCCGTCGTCGTGCCGGGCGAACACCCGGAACTCGACCGGCCGATGCCCGAGATCCTCGAACCCGGCACGCTCTCGAATCCCTATTGCGACCTGCACATCACGAATCCGCACCACGTGCTGGCTCGCGGCAAGGCGACCTTCCAGGGCGAGCCGGTGGCAATGGTGCTGGCCGATTCGAAACATGCGGCGACGCTGGCCGCCGGGGCGGTGCTGGTTGAGTATGAGGAACTGCCGGCGGTGCTGTCGGCCGAGGCGGCGATGTCGGACGACGCGCCGCGCGTCCATGACGCGAACCCGAATATCACCGGTCATCTCAAGGTCGAATTCGGGGATGTGGACGATGCGTTCGGCAAGGCCGACTTCGTCATCGAAGAGCGGCTGGGCATCCAGAGGCTCGCGTCGATGTCGATCGAAGGCCGCGGCATCGTGGCCTCGTGGGATCCGCGACGCGAGGAGATGACGATCTGGTCGACCGACCAGGTGCCGTACCGTCTGCGGGACGCGATCGCCCGGATGCTCGACCTGCCCTACGACCGGGTGCGGATCCTGTCAGGCGACGTCGGCGGCGCCTTCGGCGGCAAGGGGCTGATCGCCGAGGACCTCGCGGCAGCCGCGATGTCCAAGCGATTGGGCCGGCCGGTCAAGTGGATGGAATCGCGCTCGGAGACTTTCGTCGGCGCGCACGCGCGCGACCAGTTCCACGACGTGCGCGTCGCCGCGCGCAAGGACGGTACGCTGCTGGCCCTGGACCTGAAGATCGTCAAGGACGTCGGCGCGTACAACCATTACGAAATGGTGCAGACGACCAACACGGTGAACCACGTGCTGTCGCACTACAAGGTGCCGGCTTTCCGCGCCGAAGGCTGGTGCGTGGCGACCAACAAGGTGGGCACGCGGCCGACGCGCGGCGCCGGCCGGCCGGAGGCCTCGTTCGTCATGGACCGGGTGCTGGATTTCGTGGCGGAGCGCGCCGGGATCGATCCGCTCGAGGTGCGCCTGCGCAACATCATCCCGGCCGAAGAGATGCCTTACAGCAACGGGCTGACCTATCGCGACAACGTGCCGATCACCTACGACGGCGGCGACTATCCGCGCATGCTGCGGCTGGCGGCCGAGCGCCTGGGCTACGACGCGTGGCGCAAGCGGCAGGCGGAGGCGCGCAAGGAAGGCCGGCTGATCGGCATCGGCATTTCGAGCAGCCTCGAGGCCGGGGGCGTCGGCCCCTGCGAGGGCGCGCGGATCACGGTGGACGACCAAGGCCGCGTCACGGTGTATCTCGGCGTGAACAGCCATGGCCAGAGCCACGAGACGACGTTCGCGCAGGTGTGCGCGGAATACCTCGGCGTGCCTTATGAGAGCGTGCGTGTGATTGCCGGCGATACCGCGCTGATGCGCTACGGTTACGGCACGGGCGCAAGCCGCGTGGGCGTGAACGCGGGCAATGCGGTCATGCTTGCGGCGCTCGCGCTGAAGCAGAAGATCCGCGCCTTCGCGGCGCACGTCCTCGGGGTGGGCGCGGACGAAATCGGGATCGAAGGCCAGCGCGCATTCATGGTCGCCGAGCCGGCCAAGGGGCGCACGTTCGTCGAGCTGGCCCGCGCCGCCCGCGCGAACAAGGGAATGATCGAACTGGGCGGGCCCGGCCTGACGGCCACCGAGTTCTTCTATCCCGGGACCGTCACCTGGTCGAGCGCGGTGCACATGGTGGCGGTGGAAGTCGACCCGGAGACCGGCATCGTGGGCGTGCTCAAGTACGCCATCGTCCACGACTGCGGTGTGCCGATGAACCCAACGGTGGTCGACGGCCAATTGCAGGGCGGCACCGTGCAGGGGATAGGCGCCGCGCTCGGCGAGGAACTTGTCTATGACGAAACCGGCCAGCTCCTGACCGGCAGCTTCATGGACTACGCGATGCCGCGCGCGGCGGACGTGCCGCCGTTCGAGATCGAGCACCTCGTCTTCCCGACTCCGAGGAACCCGCTGGGCGTGCGCGCCGCCGGCGAAGGCGGGCCGGTTTCGCCGCCGGCCGCTTTTGCCGGCGCGATCGAGGACGCGCTTGGCCGTAAGTGCCGCATCCGCAGGATGCCGCTGACGCCGCAGCGCGTGTTCGAACTCCTGCAGCAGGCGGCGCAAACGTGAGCCGGGCCATGCGCGCGATGGTCGTGCCGCAGTTCGGCGGGCCGGAAGTGATGCAGCTTTCGGAGTTGCGCGCGCCGGTGCCGGGTGCCGGCGAGGTCCAGGTCAGGGTCCGGTATGCCGGCGTCAACTATTCGGATGTCTATCGGCGCATGGGCCGGGTTCGCGAAGGCCACGCGCCCGACCTGATGCCGCCTTTCGTGCCGGGATCGGAGGCCGCCGGAGAGATCGCCGCCGTCGGCGCCGGCGTGAGCGGACTTTCCGAAGGCGACCGGATCGTCTATGCGCAGATGAATGTCGGCAGCAGCGCGGAGTACGCAGTGATTCCGGCGTGGCGGGCGATCAAGGTTCCCGCCGGCATCGACCTCCAGACGGCTGCGGCCGCCTACATGCAGGGATCCACCGCCTATTACCTGAGCCACTGGGTCCGCAGGATCCAGCCCGGGGACACCTGCCTGATACAGGCCGGCGCAGGAGGCGTGGGGCAGAAGCTGGTCCAGTTCGCGAAGATGCTCGGCGCGCGCGTGCTGACGACGGTCGGCAGCGACGAGAAGGCCACGTTCGTGAAAGGACTCGGCGCGGACGTGGTGATCCCATACAAGAAAGTGGATTTTCGCGACGCGGTCATGGAGGCGACCGGAGGTCAGGGCGTCGACGTGGTCTACGACGGCGTCGGCCGGGACACGATCTCGAAGAGCATCCGCTCGCTGCGCCGAAGGGGCCTGTGCGTCCTGTTCGGGGTAGCGTCCGGCCCGGTGGATTCGGTCGGCACGCTGGAGCTAGCGGAGGCCGGTTCGGTCTTCTTCACCCGTCCGCAGCTGCGCCACTACCTTGGCACCCCTTCGGAGATCCGGGCTTGCGCGCAAGCGCTCTTCGACGCGATCCTGCGCGGGCAGCTGAAGATCTCTATCCACCGGATCTTCCCGTTGGCCGAGGCGGCCGAGGCGCACCGGACCATCGAAGCGCGCGGGACGCTGGGCAAGATCCTGCTCGAGGTGCAACCCGGCGCCGATACTCGAACGAAGGAGGCTTGACCATGGCGAAGCGTGTGGCTGTCATCGGTGCGGGAATCGTCGGCGCGTGCTGCGCGGGCTGGCTGCAACGCAAGGGGCTCGAGGTCACGTTGATCGAGCGCGACCGGCCCGGCGAGGCGACTTCGTTCGGCAATGCGGGTTCGCTTTCGCCGGCCGCCGTGCTGCCGGTGGCGATGCCTGGAATGCTGAAGGACATCCCCGGCTGGCTGACCGATCCGCTCGGGCCGCTCACCGTGCGCTGGGCCTATCTGCCGCGCGCATTGCCCTGGCTGCTGCGCTTCGTGCGTCGAGCGAACAGCGAGTCGATGTGGCAGACCGGGAACGCGATGCGCCCGCTGTTGCGCGACCTCTACGACTGTTACGCGCCGCTGGTGCAGAAAGCAGGTGTCGAGAACCTGATCCGCCGCGAAGGCACGCTGTACGTGTACGACTCCGAGGCCGAATTCAAGGCGAACCATCGCGTCGAAGCCATGCGTCGCAAGGTCGGCGCGGTGATCGAAGACATGACGGCTGCGGACATCCGCGCAAAGGCTCCCGGTTTGGCGGACGCGTTCAAGTGGGGCACCTACGCGCCGGAAAACGGGTTCACGTTGAATCCGCACCGGCTCACGCGTGCCATTGCGGACCAGGTGGTCGCCGACGGCGGGACGCTCGTCAAGGCTGGCGCACGCGATATCGAGGCGCGGGCCGCAGGCGGAGTCGTGGTGCGCACCGACGGCGGCGGGCCGGGCGCGAACGCGCCCGCGGAGATCGCGGCCGACGCGGTCGTCGTGGCCGCCGGCGCCTGGTCGCATTTCCTCGCGGCAAGGCTCGGCGACCGCATCCCGCTCGAAACCCAACGCGGCTACCACGTCACGGTCGCCCATCCGGGCATCGAGCAGAACCTGGTCGTCAACTGGGTGCGCCCGCGCGTGTTCGCCTCGCCGATGGAAATGGGCATGCGCTTCGCCGGCACCGTCGAGATCGCCGGCCTCGAGGCCGCGCCCGACTGGCGCCGCGCCGACGCGCTGCTCACGCTGGGCAAGCGGATGTATCCCGGCATGGATGCTTCCGAAGTCTCGCGCTGGATGGGCCACCGGCCCTGCCTGCCCGACAGCCTGCCGGTCATCGGCCGCTCGCCGCGCGCCGCCAACGTGTTCTATGCTTTCGGGCACGGGCACGTGGGCATGTGCGGCGCATCCGGGACCGGGCGCACGATCGCCGAACTTGTTGCAGGCGAAACCCCGCAGATCGACATCTCGCCGTTTCGCCCGGATCGTTTTTGAATTGGAGAAGCCCATGAAAAAGCTGCTGGCCGTCCTCTCGATATTCTTCTGCGGCGCGGTTTTCGCCCAGGAGTTTCCGACGCAGACCGTGCGCATCATCGTGCCGTTCCCGCCCTCTGGCCCGGTCGACATCGTCGGGCGTATCGTCGCGGAGCGTTTGGCGGCGAAATGGAAGGTGCCGGTGATCGTCGAGAACCGGCCCGGCGCCGGCACGGTGATCGGGACCGACGTCGTCGCAAAAGCGCCGGCCGACGGGCACACGATCCTGCTCGCAGTGACGGCGCACGCGGTGAATGCGACGCTGGTGAGGAAACTGCCCTACGACACGCTGAAGGATTTTGCGCCGATCGTGCTCGCCGCGACCGCGCCGAATATCCTTGCGGTGAACCCCTCGGTGCCGGCCAAGACGACCAGCGAACTGATTGCCTACATCAAGGCGAATCCGGGCAAGTTGAACGCTTCGAGCCACGGCAAGGGCAACACCTCGCACCTGGCAGCCGAAATGCTCAAGGCGGCCGCGGGTCTTGATTTCATCGTCATCCAGTACAAGGGCGCGCAACCGGCGGTGACCGCGCTGATGACCGGCGAAGTGAGCTTCATGTTCGACACCGGTGCGGTAATACCCCTCTCGCAGTCCGGCAAGGTGCGGGTCATCGGCACCACCGGGCCGAAGCGCTCGAACGCCTTCCCCGACGTGCCGACGCTGATCGAAGCCGGGCTGCAAGGGTTCGAAGTGGTCTCGTGGTACGGCTTCCTCGCGCCGGCGGCCACGCCGAAGGGGGCGCTCGACACGCTCAACCGCAGCATCAACGAGGCGTTGGTCGACCCGGAGGCGCGCGCCCGGATCATCAAGTTCAACCTCGACCCGGCCGGCGGCACGCAGGAGGAGCTCGACCGCATCATTCGCAGCCAGGTCGTGCGCTGGGCCAACGTGATCAAGCGCGCCGGGATCGAGCCGGACTAGGCGCCGGTCTCCGGGCGGGCCCGGTCATTGCTGCCAAGTTCAGGCTGGACCCCGCGCCCCGCTTGGCTCTCCAGGGAAAATGCTGCCACGTGCTGTGATCCGTTCAATCCGCGTCGGCCCCCGAGAACTTGACCACCGTGTTAGGAATTCTCATCGCGCGGACGACTGGCCGAAGAACCGCCGTCGAAATGGCGCCTCGACGGAACGCGCGGCGGCCTGAATCAATTGGCGCAAGCACGACCCGTCTAACACGCGCGGGTCCTCGTGCGCAGTGCGGTTTTTGGACACGCTCTCGCTCGGAGATTCGAGCGAAAACTGATTAGAATGGCCGCATGAGTTTCATCCCTCCTGACCAGCAACCGATCGGCCGCACCGTTGGACGCCGTGCACACGCACCGGCCGGCGTTCCGCCGTCGCGCGAGGCGCGGGATGCGCTCGATTCATGGGCAGACCGGCTCACGCGCGCGCCCAAAGGCGTATACCGCTACGCGAGCCACGCCGAGATGGAGCGCGATCGCGAGCGCTGGCGAGTGGCGGCCATTGTCGAAACCGTCCGGGCGCGTGGCTGAGTTCACTCGCCCGGCGACCTGGGAGGATGTGAAGCGCCTTGCGCGCTATCTCGACGAGGCGGGCGCGGAGTACGCGCTTATCGGCGGATACGCCCTCGCGGCGCACGGCTTGGTCCGCGTCACGGAGGACATCGACATCCTGGTCGACCCGAGCGTCGCCAACAGCCGCCGATGGATCGTTGCGCTGTCCCGCTTGCCCGATGGCGCGGCGCGCGAACTCGCGGCGGAACCGGACGTATTTGCGCGGGACAAGTCCTACGCTATCCGCATCAACGACGAGATCACGGTCGATGTTCTCCCGGCAGCGGCCGGCGTTGCGTGGGAAGCGCTGCGGGATTACATCACCGAGGTGGTACTCGACGGCGTGCGGGTGCGCGTCCTGAGTCTGGAAGGACTGCTCAGGACGAAATCCGGCGCGCGCCCGAAAGACCAGCTCGACGCCGCCGCAATTGCCGGCGCACTGGCCGAGTTGCGCAAGTGAGCGCGCGTAAGCGATTCCCGCCGGGTTCTTGATAGAGCTTGTGGCTGGAGCCGCGGGGCTCGTGAATTCCCGCCACCACCTTGCGTGCTTTTTCAGTCCGCCCTGGCCCCCGCAAACTTCACCACCTTGCCCCAGCGTGCATGGTCGGTGCGCAGGAAATTCGTGAATTCTTCCGGCGAAAGCGTCCAGACGTCGTAGGCCTGCACGCGGATGCGCTCGCTGACCTCGGGCGTCTTCAGCGCCTTGACGAGTTCGGCGTTCAAGCGGTCGACGATCGGCTTGGGCGTGCCGGCCGGGCCGAGCACGCCGAACCACAGGTCGCTGCCGGCTTCCTCGTAGCCTTCGATGCCCGACTCGCGCATGGTCGGGATGTCGGGCGCGTAGCCGCTGCGCTTTGCGCTCGTGACGGCCAGCGCGCGCACCTTGCCGGCGCGGATCTGCGGCAGGCTGGTGACCAGGATGTCGAACATGCAGGTCGCGTTGCCGGACATCACGTCGACAAGCGCGGGCGCGCTGCCCTTGTACGGCACGTGCAGCATCGGCGCGCCGGTCACCGCCTTGAGCAGTTCACCCGAGAGGTGGTTGGTCGCGCCGGTGCCGCCCGAGGCGAAGCTGACCTTCTGCGGGTTTACCTTGGCGTAGGCCACCAGTTCGGCCACGGTTTTCGCCGGCACGTTCGGGTTGACGACCAGCACGTTGACGTACGACACCACCGGCGTGACCGGCGCGAAGTCCTTGAGCGAGTCGTACGGCAGCTTCGAATACAGGTGCGGATTGATCGACTGCGTGCCCGAGTGGCCCATGCCGATGGTGTAGCCGTCGGGCGCGGATTTGGCCACCGCGTCCATCGCAAGGCTGCCGCCTGCGCCGACCTTGTTCTCGACGATGACCGGCACGCCGAGCGACTCGCTGAGCTTGGGCGCGATCGCGCGGGCGAGGACGTCGGTCGGGCCGCCGGCGGAAAACGGGATCAGCCAGCGGACCGGCTTGTTCGGGTAGGACTGCGCGAGCACCTGTCCGGAGACGAGCGCGAGGAGTGCAACGAGGGTGACGAGCTTTTTCATCAGTGGGCTTCCTTCAACATTTCGCGGGCGATCACCAGTTGCTGGATCTGGCTGGTGCCTTCGTAGATGCGCAAGAGGCGCGCGTCGCGGTACAGCCGCTCGATCGCGTACTCCTTGATGTAGCCGTAGCCGCCGTGGATCTGCAGCACGCGGTCGGCGATCCGGCCGAGCGCCTCGGTGGCGAAGTACTTGCAGCACGCCGACTCCTTGGTGATCCGGAGGCCGGCATCCTTGTCGCGCGAGGCCTTTTCCACCATGGCGCGAGCGGCAAAGGCCTCCGCCGCGCAGTCGGCCAGCATGCCCTGGATCAACTGGAAATCGGAGATCGGCTTGCCGAACTGGCGGCGCTCGGTGGCGTAGCGCACGCCTTCGTCGATGATCCGCTCGCACAGGCCGACGGCGACCGCGGCCATGTGGATGCGCGCATGGTCGAGCGATTTCATCGCGGTCTTGAAGCCGATGCCCTCCTGCCCGCCGAGCAGCGCGGCGGCCGGCACGCGGCAGTTCTCGAAGATCACGTCCGCGGTGTGAGAGCCGCGGAAGCCCATCTTCTTGTAGTGCGGCGCAATCGTGATGCCCGGCGTGGCGCGTTCCACCAGGAAGGCCGAGATGCCGCGCGAGCCGGCTTCCTTTGCGGCCGTGCGGGCAAAGACCGTGAAGATGCCGGCGTGCGGCGAGTTGGTCGTGAACCGCTTGGTGCCGCTGATCACGTAGTGGTCGCCTTCGCGTACCGCGCGCGTGGTCAGCGCGGCAGCGTCCGAGCCTGCGTCGGGCTCGGTCAGGCAGAACGAGGCGACGAGGTCGCCGGTGGCGATCCGCGGCAGGTACTTTTTGCGCTGCGCCTCGGTCCCGTCGATCAGGATGCCGAGGGTGCCGACGCCGTTGCTTGTGCCGAAATAGGAGCGGAACACCGGCGAGGCATAGCCGATCTCGAACACGACGCGCGTTTCCTCGTACATCGAGAGGCCGAGGCCGCCGTACTCTTCGGGAATCGTCATGCCGAAGAGCCCGAGCTCTTTCAACTGACGGACGATGGGGGCCGGGATGTCGTCGTCTTCCTCGACCTTGGGTTCTGCAGGCAGCAATTGCTCGCGCACGAAGCGCCTGACGGCGGAAGCGAGCTGCTCGGTGGTTTCAATGCTTTGTGACATGGGATTCCTCGATGGAACTGCGTGCGCCGATCACTCGGCGCGAATGCCGGCCTCGCGCACGATTTGCGTCCAGCGCGGCACTTCGTCGGCGATCAGGTCGCCGAGGCGCTTGGGCGAGCCGGCGGTGGCGATCACGCCGAAATTGACGAAGCGCTTTTGCAGGTCGGGCAGGGCCACCGCCTTGCTGACCGCATCGTTCAGTTTCGCGATCACGTCGGGCGGGGTCCCGGCCGCGGCGAGCAGGCCGAACCAGATCTCGACCTTGTAGTTCGGCAGCACCGTCGAAACGACCGGCACGCCGGGCGCAAGCGGCGAGGGTTCCGGCGTGGAGACGCCAAGCAGTTTCAACTTGCCGGCCGAAATGAAGCTGTTCATTGCGGACGACGACGTGGTGATCAGCACCTTGACTTCGCCGGTCATGACGGCGTTCGAGGTCGGCGCCTGCCCCTTGTAAGGCACGTGGATCATCTTGATGCCGGCCATGCGCGCGAAAAGTTCGCTGGCGAGGTGGCCGAGCGAGCCGATGCCCGCGGACGCATATTCGAGGCCGTTGGGCTGCGTGCGCGCGTGGTCGATGAACCCCTTGAGATCGTTGACCGGCACCGCGGCATTCACTACGACAAACAGCGGTGCAGTGGATACAAGGGAAACCGGCGCGAAGTCCTTGATACCGTCGTAGCCCGCGTCCTTGACGAGCAGCGGCGTGGTACTCGAGGGGCCGTTGTTCGAGAACAGCATCGTGTAGCCGTCGGGCGGCGACTTCGCGACCTCGCGCGCGCCGATCGCGCCGGCGGCGCCGGGCTTGTTGTCGACGATGATCGGCTGGCCGAGCGTCTTGCCCATCGGCTCCTGCAGCGCGCGCGCCATCAGGTCCGTGGTGCCGCCCGCCGGGTAGGGCACGATGATGCGGATCGGCTTGGAAGGAAAAGCCTGCGCTGCGACGCTGCCGCAAAACGTGGCGCAGGTCAGGGCAAGCAGGATGCCGGATACTGCTCTGGACTTCATGTCGTCTCCTTGGGTTCGTTCCCGAGCCAGGCGGCGATGACTTTATCGGTGCTCGCCCCCAGCGGGTCCACCTGTCCGCGCACGTGCGCGCCGGCGTTCTTCAGCTTGAAGGCCGGGTTCGGCGAGAGGAATTCGCCGGCGCCGTCGCGCACCGTCCCGAACGTCCCGCGGCTCTTCAACGTGTCGCTCTGCATCGCTTCGCCGACCGTCTGGTAGCGCGAGCACGGCACGCCGCCGTCGAGCATCTCCTTCTCGCACTGGTCCACCGAACGCGAGCCGGCCCAATCGTCGAGCAGGTTCATCAGCACTTCCCAGTTCCGGGCGCGATTGGCCCGGCTGAAGCGCTCGTCCGTGATCCATTCCGGGTGGCCGCAGACGCGCGCCATGTCCTCGAAGTTGGCCTGGCTGATCGGTGCGACGATCACGAAGCCGTCGCTTGCCTTGATCGCCCGGTAAAGGGGGCGCTGGTACTTCGCGGGGAACTGGGCCTCCTGGCATTCGTACACCAGCAGGCCCATCATCGTGTCCATCAGCGAAAGGTCGACGTGCTCGCCCTTGCCGGTGCGTTCGCGCCGCACCAGCGCTGCGTTGATCCCGCCGAACGCAAGCGATCCGCCAAGCACGTCGGCCACGAAGATGCCGCTCTTCAAGGGTCGCTCCAGATCGCCCTGGTAACGCATGTAGGCGAGCTCGTACCCGCAGGCCGCATGCACGATCGGTGCGTAGCCGGGACGCCCCGCCGCCTCGCCGGTCTGCCCGTAGCCGGAGATCGAGCAGTAGACGATGCCCGGATTGACGGCCGCCACCGATTCGTAGTCCAGGCCCAGCCGCTGCATGACGCCGGGGCGGAAGTTCTCGACTACGACGTCGGCCTTTGACGCGAGATCGAGGGCGAGCTTCTTGTGCTCCGGCGTCTTGAGGTCGAGGACGATGCTCTCCTTGCCCGAATTGAGCCCGCCGAAATAGGCGCTGTGCGCGGTGCCGTCGGGCGCATGCCGCAGCGGCTCGCGGCCGCGCATGTGGTCGCCGTCCGGCGACTCGACCTTGACGACTTCGGCGCCGAGGTCCGCCAACAGGCGTGTGCAGTAGGGCCCGGCGATCACCGCGGTGAAGTCGAGGACCCGGATGCCTTCGAGCGGACCGCTCATTTGCGTTTCTCCCTGGTCTCCTCGTACAGCGCAAGGTGGAAGCGCTGCAGGCGTTTGAGCATCGAAGCCATCTCCTTGGCGGCGGCTTCGCCGTCCTTTGCGCGCAGCGCGGCGAGCAGGCGCTTGCGCGACGGCATCACGTACGGATTCGGCTGGTAGCCGACCGCCTCGACGAAGTGGCGCGTCATTTCCATCAGCGCGTCGGTCAGGATGATCAGTACCGGGTTCTTGGCTGCGCGCGCGAGGAGGGAATGGAATTCGTAGTGGATCTCGGCGCGGCGGCCGGGGTCGCCGGCCTTGGTCGCGGCTTCTGCCTCTGAAACGTTGGCCTCCAGCGCCTTGAGGTCCGCGGCGGTGCGGCGCGCGCAGGCAAGGCGCGCCACTTCGGTGCCGATCAGGATGCGCGCTTCGGTCAGGTGCTCCGGGCGGATGTTGCCGAGGCGATACAAATCGGACAAGCCTGCGACCACCGCATCGCCGCCGCCTTCGCGGATGAAGGCGCCGCCGGTGGCGCCCTTCTTCAATTCGAGCAGCCCGGCGATTTCGAGCGAGCGCAAGGCCTCGCGCAGCGTATTGCGGCTGACGCCGAACTGGTCGGCCAGGTCGCGCTCCGGCGGCAGGCGGTCGCCGGTCTTGAGCGCCTGGCGCGCGAGCTGGTCGCGGATCTGCGCGGTGATCTCCTCGAACGCGCGCCGCGTGGCCACCGGCCGGAACGAACGCTGGGTCATGCGCGGCGCACCGCCATCAGTGCATCCCGAGGATGTGGCGCGAGATCACGATGCGCTGGATCTGGTTGGTGCCTTCGAAGATCTGGTTGATCTTGGCATCGCGCATCATGCGCTCGACCGGGTAGTCCTTCATGTAGCCGGCGCCGCCGAAAACCTGCACCGCGTCGGTCGTGACTTTCATCGCGGTGTCGCTCGCAAAGCACTTGGCCATCGAGGCCATTTCCGACAGGCGCGAGAAGTCGCCGGCGTCGGCCATCCGCGCGCATTCATAGACCAGCGCGCGGGCGGCCTCCACCTGGATCGCCATGTCGGCCAGCATGAACTGCAGGCCCTGGAACTCGGCGATCGGGCGGCCGAACTGCTTCCTGCCCTTGGCGTATTCGATCGCGGCGTCGAGCGCGCCCTGCGCGACGCCGACCGAGGCCGCACCGACGGTGGGCCGGTTCAGGTCGAGGATGCGCATGCAGGTGATGAAGCCGCGCCCTTCCTCGCAGATCATGTTCTCGGCCGGGATACGCACGTTGTCGAAGAAGATCTGCACGTTCGGCACGCCGTTCAGGCCCATCTTTTTCTCGTTCTTGCCGACCCTGAAGCCGGGCGTTTTGGTGTCGAGCAGGAAGCAACTGATGCCCTGGAAGCCCTTGACGCCGCTGGTGCGCGCGAACACCAGGATGTAGTGGGCGATGTTGCCCCAGGTGATGTAGCACTTCTGGCCGTTGAGGACCCAGCTGTCGCCGTCCTTCTTCGCGTGCGTCTTCATCGAGGCGACGTCCGACCCGGATTCGGGCTCGGTCATCGCGACCGCGGTCCAGGTGCGCCCCTTGGCGACTTCCGGCAGCCAGCGCTTCTTCTGCTCCTCGGTGCCGAAGTGCAGCAGCGGCAGGATCATGCCGATCGAATTCATGCCGGCGATCAGCGCGCAGGCCTCCGACACGCGGGAGATCTCCTCCCGCGCCATGCAGACCGAGGTCAGGTCGCCGCCCGGCCCGCCGTATTCCTCGGGTACCCAGAGCTGCATCAGCCCCATGTCGCCGAACAAATGGAAGATCCGCTCGGGGATCCTGTCGGTGGCGTCGACCTCGGCCGCGATCGGGCGGATCTCCTTGTCGACCATGCGGCGGATCGACTCGCGCATGGCGAGCTGGGTGTCGGTGAAATGCGGCATGCGGGTCTCCGGGCCTTGATCTCAATGGTTCAACCAATTATAGTCGGCACACCTCAACGACTGTCAAGCCGGGTTCGAAATGAGCGACTACGCCGCGAAGTACGAGTGCCTCAGGATCGAAAAGGCGGGCAAGCTCGCCGTCGTCACGCTCGACCGCGAGGAAACCCGCAACCAGATCGACCGGCAGTTCCACCACGAGCTGCAGGACATCTGGCGCGACCTCGCCGAAGACACCGGGATCAACGCGGTGCTGCTCACCGGAAGCGGCAGGTACTTCAGCGTCGGCGGCAACGTCAAGGGCATGACCGAGCGGCCGGGCGGCGACGTGTTCGCCGAGGGCGAGATGATCGAGCCGCGCAGCGCGCGCAAGATCGTCAACAACATCCTCGACTGCGAGCTGCCCATCGTCTGCGCGATCAACGGCGACTGCATCGGCCTCGCAGCCACGGTGGCGCTCTTTTGCGACATCACCGTGTGCGCCGAGGACGCGCGCATCGCCGACCCGCACGTGAAGATCGGCCTGGTGGCCGGCGACGGCGGCGCGGTCATCTGGCCGATGCTGGTCGGCCCGAACCGCGCCAAGGAGTTCCTGATGCGCGGCAACCTGATCAAGGGCCGCGACGCCGAGCGGATGGGCCTGGTGAATTACGCGCTTCCGGCCGACCAGGTGCTCTCAATGGCGAGGGAACTCGCCGAGGAACTCGCCAACGGCCCGACCTGGGCGATCCGCTGGACCAAGCTCGCAGTCAACAAGGCGATCAAGGACAAGGTCAACCTGATCATGGACGCTTCGTTCGCGCTCGAGATGGCGACCTTCCAGACCGAAGACCACCGGGAGGCGGTGCGCGCTTTCGCCGAGAAGCGCAAGCCGAAGTTCACCGGGAAGTAAAAAGGGGCCATGTAAAAAGGGGCCAGGCTCAAAGCTTACGAAAAAGCGTAAGCTTTGAGCCTGGCCCCTTTTTCTTTACATGGCCTCTTTTTACAAGCCCAGCCTCTGCCAGATCGTCGTGACAGCGCCGGCCTGGTTCAGCGTGTAGAAGTGCAGCCCCGGCGCGCCTTCCGACAGCAGCTTGTCGCAAAGTGCAGTGACCACGTCCAGGCCGAACGACCGGATCGAGGCGGTGTCGTCGCGATAGCCTTCGAGCTTGATGCGCATCCAGCGCGGGATCTCGGCACCGCAGGCGTCCGAAAACCGCGCGAGCTGCGAGAAATTGCCGATCGGCATGACGCCCGGCACGATCGGCACCGTGATGCCGGCCGCTTCGCAATCGTCGATGAAGCGGAAGTACGCGTCGGCGTTGTAGAAGTACTGCGTCATCGCTGCGTTCGCGCCGGCGTCGATCTTGCGCTTGAAGTATTTCACCTCGTCGGCGGCGTTGCGTGTCTGCGGGTGGTATTCCGGGTAGCAGGCGACTTCGATATTGAACCAGTCGCCGGTGGTTTCGCGGATGAAAGCGACCAGTTCGTCGGCATGCCGCAGTTCACCGGCCATGGCAACACCCGAGGGCAGGTCGCCGCGCAGCGCTACGATGTGCCGGATGCCGTTGTCCTTGTAGTGCGCAAGGATCGAGGCGATCTCCGCCTTCGTAGACGCGACGCACGACAGGTGCGGGGCCGCCTCGTGGCCGGCAGCGCGGATTTCGAGCACCGTGTCGAGCGTGCCCTGCTGCGTCGAACCGCCCGCGCCGAAAGTGACCGAGAAAAAGCGCGGCTTCAGCTGCGCGAGCTGGTGCCAGGTAGTGCTGAGCTTGGCCCGGCCTTCCGGCGTCTTCGGCGGGAAGAACTCGAAGCTGAACGTCCGCGCGTATTTACGCTGCGATTCCATAAAGCGATCCCGTTACAGAGAGGCTAAGCCGCCCCCAGGTGTTGGTTGGGGAGGGGGTACGGGGGAACCGTAGGGTTCCCCTGTTCCGATCCTGCCGCCTCCGGGTTCTAGTACCGGTAGTGGTCGGCCTTGTACGGGCCCGTCTTCGCCACGCCGATATACGCCGCCTGCGCATCCGTGAGCTCGGTGAGCTGCGCGTTCAGCTTCTTCAGCTGCAGGCGCGCCACCTTCTCGTCGAGGTGCTTGGGCAGCGTGTAGACGCCCACCGGGTACTTGGCGGTGTTCGTGAACAGCTCGATCTGGGCGATCGTCTGGTTCGCGAACGAAGAGCTCATCACGTACGACGGATGGCCGGTGCCGCAGCCGAGGTTCACCAGGCGCCCCTTGGCCAGCAGGATGATTCGCTTGCCGTCGGGGAAGATGACGTGGTCGACCTGCGGCTTGATCTCGTCCCACTGGTACCTCGACAGAGACGCGACATCGATTTCGTTGTCGAAGTGGCCGATGTTGCAGACGATGGCCTGGTCCTTCATCTTCTTCATGTGGTCGTGCGTGATCACATGGAAGTTGCCGGTGGCCGAGACGAAGATGTCGGCCTTGTCGGCCGCATAGTCCATCGTCACGACCCGGTAGCCTTCCATCGCCGCCTGCAGCGCGCAGATCGGGTCGATTTCAGTCACCCACACCTGCGCGGACAGCGCGCGCAGCGCCTGCGCCGAGCCCTTGCCCACGTCGCCGTAGCCGCAGACCAGCGCGACCTTGCCCGCGATCATCACGTCCGTCGCCCTCTTGATGCCGTCGACCAGCGACTCGCGGCAGCCGTAGAGGTTGTCGAACTTCGACTTGGTGACCGAGTCGTTGACGTTGATCGCGGGGAAGGCAAGGCGCCCTTCCTTGTGCATCTGGTAGAGGCGGTGCACACCGGTCGTGGTTTCCTCGGTCACGCCCTTGATCGCGGCGAGCCGGGTCGAATACCACTTGGGGTCCTTCGCGAGCTTCGCCTTGATCGAGGCGAACAGGCACTCCTCTTCCTCGCTGCCCGGCTTGGCGATCACGGACTGGTCCTTCTCGGCCCTCGCCCCGAGGTGCAGCAGCAGCGTGGCGTCGCCGCCGTCGTCGAGGATCATGTTCGACAGCGCTCCATTGGGCCACTCGAAAATGCGGTGGGTGTAGTCCCAGTAGTCGGTGAGGCTCTCGCCCTTGACCGCGAACACCGGCGTGCCGCCGGCGGCGATCGCGGCGGCCGCATGGTCCTGCGTCGAGTAGATGTTGCACGAGGCCCAGCGCACTTCGGCGCCGAGCGCCTCGAGCGTCTCGATCAGCACTGCCGTCTGGATCGTCATGTGCAGCGAGCCGGTAATCCGGGCGCCGCGCAGCGGCTGGGTGGCTGCGTATTCCTCGCGGATCGCCATCAGGCCGGGCATTTCGGTCTCGGCAATCGCGATCTCCTTGCGGCCCCAGTCGGCGAGGGCAAGGTCGGCCACTTTGAAATCGGAGAAGCCCGCGGGGGCCTTTTTGGCTTGGGTCTTGCTGGACTGCAGAACTGCGCTCATCACGCGCTCCTTTCGTTAGAAAAAAGTTCGTGAGCGCCGTTGCGGTAGGACCATCCCGAGCCTAGCGACCGCAGTTCGTGTAACTGGAGAGCCGGTCGTTGCAACGCCCCTCGGGAACCGCCTATTCTACGTGAACCGATCCCCTTTTTGAAGACCCATCCTGACATGACGACCGACCGCAGCGCTGCAAATTCACGTGCGCTTGAACGCATCCTTTCGGTGGTGCCCAGATGGACGGCGGTGCGCCCGGCGAGCGAGGCGATCGGCCTGCCGGAACGCGTGCTGCTGCACGCCGGGCCGCCGCTGCCCGACCCGACCCGGCCGCCGCCGCCGATGCTGAACTCGGCGGTGCTCGCATGCCTCTACGAAGGCTGGGCGCAAGATGACGCCGAAGCCGAAAAGCTGGTTGCGAGCGGGGCGGTCAAGCTCGAGCCGACCTTTACCCGTCGCGTTTCGTCCCCGCTGGTGTCTATGGTCTCGGCACGCACTACGCTGGCGGTAATCGAGGACGCCAGCTCCGGCGCGGCCTGGTATTCGTTCCTCGGCACCGGTGGCGGCGCGCAGATGCGTTTCGGCGCGCGCGATCGCGCGATCATCGAGCGGCTGTCTTTCCGTGAGAAGGAACTGCTGCCCGGATTTTCCGACTTGCTTTCGGAACCGGTCGATCTGCTTTCGATTGCGCGCTCGGCGTTGACCGAAGGCGACGACCTGCATAACCGCCTTTCCAGCGCGACGGCCGTGCTGCATGCCGTGCTCGGCACTCGCAAGGCTGATTCGCCCTCGGCGCAGGCTGCCCTGCGGACGATCGCCGAGGCGCCGCTCTACTTCCTCAACTTCTGGATGCCGGCCTGTGCATTGATGTTGAGCGCCGCTGCCGGCGTGGAAGGTTCGACGCTCGTGACCCGCCTCGCCGCGAACGGGGAAACCAGCGGCATACAGCTCGCCGGGCTGCCGGGCCGGTGGTTCACGGCACCCGCGGCGCTGGTGAAGGGACCCTTCATGAAAGGCGCGCCGGAGAATCCGCAGTTCCCGCCGGCCACCGGCGACAGCGGGATCATCGACGCCTTCGGCCTCGGCGGGCAGGTGTTGCGCCGCGCGCCCAGCCTTCTCGTTGCATTCGAGCCGTGGCTCGACAAGGACGACGAGGAACGCGCCTTGTCACAACTGGCAGGCCACCACCCGGTGCTCGGCGTGCCGGTAGGCCTCGACGCCGGCGCCGTTGTGCGCAGCGCAAGATCCCCTTTGCTGTCCACTGGCATGGTCTCGGCCGACGGCCGGGGGCTGCTCGGGCGGGGGATTTGTGCAATGCCGCTAGGGCTATTCGAGTCGGCGCTCACCGGTTTCGGTTGACCGCATTCCTGCGGCCAATCGCTCCTGATAAGGCTGCCGTAAGTTTTGACCTGTTGGAATTCCCTGCCTCGGGCGACTTGATGAGGAGGGCGAAGAGATGAAGACCGTTCTGGCGGGCCTTGTACTCTGGTGCGGACTCACGCTTTCATGGGCAGCCGGTGCCCAGGAAGTCAAGGGTCCGAAGATCGACTGGAACATCACTGTCTGGGGCAACAAGCGCGCGTTCACCGTCGGCATGGAACTGATCGCCGCGGAGATCGCCAAGAAGACCGGCGGCGCGTTCAATATCAAGGTGGTCTACGGCAGCGTGCTCTCGCCGGAGCGCGAGAACCTGGACAACATCAAGATCGGCTCCATCGACGGTGCTTTCTTCTGTTCGGGTTACCACCCGGGCAAGAACCCCGGCATGACCGTGCTCGACCTGCCTTTCCTGCCGATGGCCAACCTCGACATCGCCGAGGTGGTCGCCGAGGCGGTCTACCACCATCCCTTCATTGTTGCCGAGATGAAGAAATGGAATGCGTTTGCGTACATGGCCGCCTTGCTGCCGCAGTATGAATTCATGGGCGTCGGATCGCCCCCGCTGAAGCTGGAAGACTGGAAGGGCAAGCGCATCCGCGCGCTTGGCGGCCTGGGCGAGGCAATGCGCGCCCTGGGTGCGACGCCGACCTCGGTGACCGCGCCGGAACTCTATACCTCGATGGATCGCGCCACGGTCGACGCCGCTTCGCTGCCGTTTTCCTATGCGCTGGCTTCGTACAAGCTGCACGAGATCAGCAAGTGGTACACGGCGAACCTCGCGCCCGGGGCGAACAATTGCGGCGTGGCACTTTCGCTTACCGCCCTGGGCAAGCTTCCGCCCCAGTACCGCAGCCTCCTCGACAGCCTCAAGGAACCGGCCTACGCGGCGCTCAAGAAAGCCTACAAGGAGGCCGACGACAAGAACATCCCGATGTTCAACAAGACGCTCAAGCCGATTGTCTATCCCCAGTCGGAACTCGACCGCTTCCACGCGATCGGCGGCAAGCCGGTGTGGGACAAGTGGGTTGCCGACTATTCGGCCAAGGGCGTACCGGCAAAGGAACTGCTCGATCTCGTAATGACCACGGCGAAGAAGGCGTCGGGCAAGTAGGCCCCGGAGCCGGGGGCGTATTGGATACGACGCGACAGTCGGCAGCGGCCGGCGGGGCGCTTGCGCGCATCGACCGCCAGTTCGCAAGGCTCGAAGACCTGTTGAACGATTTCGCCGGATTCGTCATCTTCGCGATGATGCTGTTCGTCTGCGCGGAAGTGTTCGCCCGCACCGCGCTGCATCGATCGATCTTCGGCTTCCTCGACGTCACCGAGCTGACCATGGCGGCGTTCGCCTTTCTCGGGGCGGCGTATTGCCAGAGGGTCGGGGGCCATATCCGCATGGACATCGCCGTCGGCCAGCTGCGCGGGCGGTTGTTATGGATCGCCGAAGCGGTGGCGACGCTGGTAGCGCTGATCGTGTTTGCGCTGCTGATCAAGGGGACGTTCGACCACTTCATGCGCGCATGGACCATAGGCGACACCTCGATCGACGCCGAGCTGGTGACCTGGCCGTCCAAGCTGCTCGCCCCGGTCGGCCTCACCGTGCTCTGGCTGCGCCTGCTGCTCAACCTCTTCGGCTACCTGCGGCTGGTGCGCGACCCGAAGGCCGAACCGGTCGCGGTCCCGCCCGGCCCCGGGACCGGCAGCGGTTCGGCGCACTAGGCGAAGGGCATGGATCCGCACACCGCCGGATGGGTAGGAATGGCGGCCATCGGCGTGCTGGTGGTGATGGGTGTGCGGGTTGCGTTCGCCGCGGCCGCCGTCGGCGTCCTCGGGTTGATCGCAACGCGCGGTTGGGTGGCGGGAATCGGGGTTTCGGGCGTGGTCCCGCATTCCGAATCCGTGCACTACACGCTGTCGGTGCTGCCGATGTTCATCCTGATCGGATACCTTGCCTACTACGCGGGCATCACCAAGGGGCTGTTCGACGCCGCGAAGTCCTGGCTGTCCCATATTCCCGGCGGCCTGGCCATCGGTACGGTTTTTTCCTGTGCGGGTTTCGCCGCCGTATCGGGTGCCTCGACCGCCAGCGCGGCGGTCTTCGCGCGGATTGCGATTCCCGAAATGCTGGCGGCAGGGTACGACCGGCGGCTCGCGTCTGCGTCCGTCGCGGTGGCAGGAACGCTCGCTGCGCTGATCCCGCCTTCCGCGATCCTCGTCATCTACGGGATCATCGTCGAGGAATCGGTCGGCCGTTTGCTGCTTGCCGGCTTCATCCCCGGGTTCATCTCGGCGATCGTCTATGCCGCTGTGGTGTTCATCCGCGTGTGGTTGAACCCGTCGCTCGCGCCGCCGGTATCGCAGCGGGCGAGCTGGGCCGAGCGGATCGTCGCGCTCAAGGGCACCGGCGGGGTTGTGTTCGTGATCGGCATCGTGATGGGCGGCATCTATTTGGGGTGGATGACGCCTACCGAAACCGGGGCGGTCGGCGCGATGGTGATCCTGTTGATGGCGCTGCGGCGGCGGGAGATGAGCTGGAAGGATTTCCGCGTTTCGATCCAGGAGACGGGCCGGCTGACGGTGATGATCTTCACGATGATCTACTCCATCCTGATCTTCGTGCGCTTCCTCGGATTCACCGGGATGCCCGAAAGCTTTTCCAGCTGGGTCGTCGGCCTGGACGTACCGCGGGTGGTGATCTTCATCTGCATCCTCGCGATCTACTTCGTGCTCGGGATGTTCCTCGACGGCATCGGGATGCTGATGCTGACGCTTCCGGTGGTGTATCCCGCGATCATCAAGCTCGGGTATGACCCGATCTGGTTCGGGATCATCATCGTGAAGCTGGTCGAAATCTGCCTGGTGACTCCGCCGGTCGGGCTGAACTGCTACGTCGTGAACGGCGTGCGGCCGGACATTTCCCTGCAGGACGTGTTCCGCGGCGTCTGGCCCTTTGTGGCGGCCGACCTCGGGGTGATCGCGCTGTTCTACGTGTTCCCCGGGATCGTCACCTTCCTGCCGAACGCGATGTTCGGCAAGAGCTGATGCGTCAGGCGGCGGCTTTCAGCGCCAGCGCCTTGTCCGTCGCCTCCCACGTGAATTCCGGCTCGTCGCGGCCGAAGTGGCCGTAGGCAGCGGTCTTCTCGTAGATCGGGCGCAGCAGGTTCAGCATCTGGATGATGCCTTTCGGGCGCAGGTCGAAGTTGGCCCTGACCAGCGCGGACAGCGCATCGTCCGAGATCTTGCCGGTGCCGTTGGTCGTCACCATCACGCTGGTGGGTTGCGCGACGCCGATCGCATACGAGACCTGCACCAGGCACTCGCTCGCGAGGCCGGCGGCGACGATGTTCTTGGCCACGTATCGCGCCGCATAGGCGGCCGAGCGGTCCACTTTGGAAGGATCCTTGCCCGAGAATGCGCCGCCGCCGTGCGGGGCCGAGCCGCCGTAGGTATCGACGATGATCTTGCGGCCGGTCAGGCCGCAGTCGCCCTTGGGCCCGCCGATCTCGAACGCGCCGGTCGGGTTGACGAGGTACTTGATCTCACCCTTGACGAGGTTCTTAGGCAGCACCGGCTTGATGATCTGCTCGATGACCGCTTCCTTGATCTGCGCGTGCGACACGCCCGGGCCATGTTGCGTCGAGAGCACGACGGTGTCGATCGAGTGGGGCTTGCCTTTCTCGTAGCGGATCGTGACTTGCGATTTCGCGTCCGGGCGCAGCCAAGGCAGGCGCCCGTCGCGCCGCACTTCGGACTGCCGCTCGACCAGGCGATGCGACAGGTAGATCGCCATCGGCATCAGGCCGGGTGTTTCGTCGCATGCGTAGCCGAACATCAGGCCCTGGTCTCCTGCGCCCTGGTCGAGGTCGAGGCCCGTGCCCTCGTTGACGCCCTGCGCGATGTGCTGCGACTGCTCGCCGTAGGCAACGAGCACCGTGCAGGTGTCGGCATCGAAGCCTATCGTCGGGTCGGTGTAGCCGATGCGGCGGATCGTCTTCTTCGCGATGTCGCGATAGTCGAGATGCTTCGCGCCGGTCGTGATTTCACCAGCGAGCACGACGAGGTTGTCCTTGACCAGCGTCTCGGCCGCGACGCGGGAGCGCGGGTCCTGGGCTAGAATCGCGTCGAGGACCGCGTCGGAAATCTGGTCCGCAACCTTGTCCGGGTGTCCTTCGGAAACGGACTCGGAAGTGAAAAGAAAATCGCTCATGTCGCTGCCGCCTGGGATGAGTATGGGAAGAGGCCGAAAAAGAGGCGGCAAGGATACCAAAACTTTGTCGATTCCCCAAACGTTTCCGGGGCTTGCCTGAAGCGATGGGGCGCGCGTTCATGCGCCTCGCAAGCGCCCTTCCGCTGCCGGTGGCGCATGCGGCCGGATGGTTGCTCGGTTGGCTGATGTACGCGGTGTCGCCGCGTTATCGCAGGCACCTCGACGAGAACCTGGCGATTGCCGGATACGGCGAAGACAGGCAAGTGCGCCGCGAGGCCATCGCGGCCGCCGGCCGCCTGCTGACCGAACTGCCGGCGTTGTGGCTGCGCTCGCATGCAGAGGTCGCCGCGTTGGTGCGCCAGGTGAGCGGATGGGAGTTGATCGTCGAAGCGCAGGCCGCCGGCCGCGGCATCGTATTCCTCACGCCGCACCACGGTTGCTTCGAGATCAGCGCGCAATACGGCGCGTTCCACTTCCCGATGACCATCCTGTACCGGCCGCCGCGGCTCGCATGGCTGGGCGAATTCATGCTCGCGGGACGCGCGCGTCCCGGCGTGAAACTCGCCACTGCCGACCGGCGCGGGGTTCGGGATCTGCTTTCCGCGCTGAAGCGCAACGAAGCGATCGGCATCCTGCCCGACCAGGTGCCCGGCATCGGTGAAGGGGAATGGACCGAGTTTTTCGGCAAGCCGGCTTACACGATGACGCTCGCTCCGCGCCTCGCCTCGCGCGACGACGTGACTTGCCTGCTCGCGTTTGCGCGGCGCCTGCCCGGCGGCCGCGGATACGCGCTGTCGCTGCGCAGGCTCGCCGAAGCCCTGCCCGGGGAATCCCAGGCGCGCCGCCTGAACCGCTGCCTCGAAGACCTGATCCGCGAATGCCCCGGCCAGTACCTGTGGGGCTACAACCGCTACAAGATCCCGGCCGGCGCCGGGGGCCCGCCGGTCGAGGCCGCACGCGATAAGGGCCGGCCTTGAGCAGGCTCGTCTTCGGGCTGATGTGGCTGCTGCACTGGCTGCCGCTCGGCATGCTTGCCGCAATCGGCAACGCCGCCGGCATCGTTGCGTTCTGGCTGATTCCCGAGCGACGCAGGGTCACCCGGATCAACCTGGCCCTGTGCTTCCCGCAAATGCCAGAGGCCGCGCGCGAGCGGCTCGCGCGCGCGCACTTCCGCGTGTTCATGCGCAGCTTCATCGAGCGCTCGCTGCTGTGGTGGGCTTCGCGCGAGCGGGTGATGCGCCTGATGCGCGTCGAGGGCCTGGAACACATCCGCGCCGTGGAGGGCCGGCCTGCGATCCTCGTGGCGCCGCATTTCGTCGGCATCGACGCGGCCTGCACCCGCCTGGTCTGCGACGTCCACATGGCCGGGCTGTACGCGCGCCAGAAGGATCCGCTTTACGACGCGCTGCTGTTGCGTGGACGCACGAGATTCGACCCGCAGGCGATTGCGATCGCCCGCCAGGACGGCGTGCGGCCGATCCTCGCCGCGTTGAGGAAGGGCATCCCGATCTACTACGCGCCGGATCTGGACTTCGGCCGGGCCGACGCGGTGTTCGTGCCGTTCTTCGGCGTGCCGGCCGCGACGATCACCGGCGTCTCGCGTCTCGCGCGCGCGAGCAAGGCCGTGGTCCTGCCGGTGATTTCCCGCATCCTGCCCGGCGGCGCGGGCTACGTCGTCACGGTCTTTCCGCCGCTTGCGGATTATCCGACGCGCGACGTCGAGGCCGATACGCGGCGGATCAATGCCTTCATCGAGGCGCAGGTGCTCACGATGCCCGAACAGTATTACTGGGTGCACAAGCGTTTCAAGACGCGTCCCGAAGGCGAGCCTTCGCCGTACGCATGGAAACGCGCCTAGAATCGCGGCATGAAGCACCATTTCAGCAAGATGGAGGGCGCGGGCAACGATTTCGTCGTGTTCGACGCCACATCGCGTCCCTTCGACCTGACCGCCGACCAGCTCAGGAAGATCGCGGACCGCCATTTCGGCATCGGGTGCGACCAGGTCCTCGTGGTCGAAAAGGCCGCCGGGCCGCAGGCCGACTTCGGCTACCGCATCTTCAACGCCGATGGCGGCGAGGTCGAGCAATGCGGCAACGGTGCGCGCTGCTTCGTCAAGTTCGTGCACCTGCGCGGCCTGACTGCAAAGACAGCCATCCGCGTCGAGACGCTTTCCGGCGTCATCGAACCGCGGCTCGAGCCCGACGGCGAAGTCAACGTGAACATGGGTGCGCCGGTCCTCGATCTGGCCGAAGTCCCGTTCACCGCCTCGAAGCCCGGCCTGGTCCAGTCGATCAACGTCGCGGGGACGGCCGTGGAGGTCGCGGTGCTGTCGATGGGCAACCCGCATGCGGTGCAGGTGGTGGCGGACGTCGATGCCGCGCCGGTGCTGCTGCAGGGGCCGCTGATCGAGCACCACCCGCAATTCCCGAACCGCGTGAATGCGGGTTACATGCAGGTCGTCGACCGGCATTCGATCCGCCTGCGCGTTTACGAGCGGGGAGCGGGCGAGACGCTCGCGTGCGGCACCGGCGCCTGCGCGGCCGTGGTCTCCGGCATCGAGCGCGGCCTGCTCGATTCGCCGGTCAAGGCGGAAACCCGGGGCGGGCGATTGACCATCGGTTGGGCGGGCGGCGACAATCCGGTCTGGATGAAGGGCCCGGCAACCTGCGTATTCGAGGGAACCATTGAACTCTGACGAAGTAGGGCAGTACCTCAAGGACAACCCCCAGTTCTTCGTGCAGGTGTTCACGCAGTTGTCCGAATCGAACCCCGAGCTCCTCGAATCGATCAATGTCCCGCATCCCTACGGCGGCCACGCAATCCCGCTGTCGGAACGCCAGACGCTCAGCCTGCGCGAGAAGGTCAAGCTGCTCGAGGCAAAGCTCTCGGAGCTGATCCAGTTCGGCGAGGAAAACGACTCGATCAGCGAAAAGGTGCACCGGGTCTCCTCGGCGCTGCTCGGGGCGAAGAATTTCGCGGCGGTGGTGCATGCGCTCTATTTCCACCTGCGCGAGGACTTCGCGATCCCGCATGTCGCTCTCAGGCTGTGGGGACAGACGCTGCTCGACGGGACGCTCGAAGGCGAGCCGGTCACCGACGAGCAGCGCGCGGCAGTCGACATGATGGGCGGCCCGCAATGCGGCCCGGCCGAAGGCAGCCTTTTCCTGCCGTGGTTTCGCGAGTCTGCCGAGCATGTGCGCTCGATCGCATTGATCCCGCTGGGCACGACCAAGACCTTCGGGATGCTCGCGCTCGGAAGCGAGGATCCGCATCGCTTCTACCCCGAAATGGGGACGCTCTACCTGCGCCGCATCGGCGAACTCGCAGCCGCGGCCCTGACTTCGCGCTTGTGACGGCGGCCGGCGTGGCACGCGCGCGGCCGTCGAGCGTTGCAGACCGAGGCACGCGGGCTGGCCGGGATTCGCAGACGGCCGGTACCCATCCGGAAGCCCCGCTGGTGCGCGAATACCTCGGAGCGCTGGTGCACCAGCGCCAGCTGGCCGCGGTGTCGGTCGCCAACTACGCCCGCAGCCTCGAACGCCTGCTCGGGCTGCTGGGCCCGCTGAAGCTCGCGTCGCTCGACAACGCACAGGTCCGCCGGCTGATCGCGCGCCTGAATGCCGGCGGCCTTTCGCCGCGCGCCCTGGCGAACATGCTGTCGGCGTGGCGCGGCTTCTACCATTGGCTGGCCAGGCACAAGGGCTTCGGGTCGAATCCCTGCCAAGGCGTGCGTGCGCCGAAAGCGCCGCGCACCTTGCCCAAGGCATTGTCGGTCGAGTCCGCCCAGCGGCTGCTCGAGACTTTGCCGGCGCAAACCGCAGAGTACGTGCGCGACCATGCGATGTTCGAGCTGTTGTATTCGTCGGGCCTGCGGCGCGCCGAACTGCTGTCGCTCGACTGGGGCGACGGAAGGCTCGACCTCCACGAAGGATTGGTGACGGTGACCGGCAAAGGCTCGAAGACGCGCACCGTGCCGGTCGGCGCCAAGGCCCGCGAGGCGCTGGCCGCGTGGCTCGCGGTTCGCGCGCAGCTGGCCGATCCCGCGGAAAAGGCCCTGTTCGTCGGCGCTCGCGGGCGGAGGCTTTCGGCTTCGACGCTCGCAGTGCGGCTTCACGCGTGGGCGCTCGCAAGCGGCGCCGAAGGGCGGGTCCACCCGCACATGCTGCGCCACTCGTTTGCGAGCCATGTGCTGCAGTCCTCCCAGGACCTGCGCGCGGTGCAGGAAATGCTGGGCCATGCCAGCATTTCCACCACGCAGATCTACACGCACCTGGATTTCCAGTCGCTCGCCAGGGTCTACGACGCAGCGCATCCGCGCGCGCGCAAGAAATGAACTCAGGGGGCGAGGCCGTCGAAGTCGCGGTTGCTCCGCCGGCGGCGGCGACCGTGGCGCCCCGCTCGCCGGGTGAGCTGTTTTTCGCCTTCATGAAGCTCGGGCTGCAGGGATTCGGCGGCGTGCTCCCGGTCGCGCGCCATGCGCTCGTCGAGGACTATCGCTGGCTGACGATGCAGGAATTCACCGACATCGTCTCGCGCTGCCAGGCGCTGCCGGGACCGAACATCGTCAACGTGTCGATATGCATCGGCGGCCGGTACTTCGGTGTGTGGGGCGCGATTGCGGCGAGCGCAGGGCTGATGGGCGCGCCCCTGGCCCTGCTGCTGGTACTCGCCGCGCTCTATTCCGGCTATGCGCAGGTGCCGGCGGTCCAGAATGCGCTGCGCGGCGTCTCGGCGGTGGCCGGCGGGCTGATCCTCGGCACTGCGCTGCGGATGGCGGCCTCGCCGCGCCTTCGCACCTGGCGCGCCGTGTTCGGCGTGGCCGCCTTTGCCGCGGTGTCCTGGCTGCGGCTGCCGCTCGCGCTGGTGCTCGCGGCGATCGTGCCGCTGTCGATCGGGGCGGCCTGGTACGCGCAAAAGGGCAAGGCCACCCGGCCATGATCGACCGGCTCGTGATCCTCGTCATGGACTTCGCGGTGCTCTCGCTCCTTTCGGTCGGCGGGGCGAGTTCGGTGCTGCCCGAGATGCATCGCAGCCTGGTCGAGGTGCAGGGCTGGATGACGAGCCGCGAATTCGCCGAGCTCTATTCGCTTGCGCAGGCATCCCCCGGTCCGAACGTGCTGGTCGTGAGCCTGTTCGGATGGCAGTCGGCCGGCCCGGCCGGCGCCATCGTCACGACGCTTGCCATGGTGATCCCTTCCAGCGTGCTGACCTTCTACGCCGACCGGCTGCTGTGGCGCGCCGCGGGCGCCGCGGCCTGGCGCGAGATCATCGACAACGCGCTCGCGCCGGTGACCGTCGGATTGATCGCCGCTTCGGGCGTGCTGGTGGCCGGTGCCAACAAGAGCCATGTCATGGCGTTGCTGCTGACGGCGGTCTGTGCCCTGATCAGCTGGCGCACCAAGTTCCACCCGCTCTGGATGATCGCCGCCGGCGCGGTGGCCGGCATTGCGGGGATCGTATGAGCGCGCGAAAAGCCTCCGCGGTGCCGGTGCTCGTCCTCAAGGCGGGGCGCGAAAAGTCGCTCAAGCGGCGGCACCCGTGGGTGTTCTCCGGCGCGGTGGAGAAAGTGATCGGCGATCCGCAGAGCGGTGACACGGTCCTGGTGCGGACCGCCGAGGGCACGCCTGTGGGTCTTGCGGCCTACAGCGCAAGCTCGCAGATCCGCGGGCGCGTGTGGACGTTCGACTCGACTGCCAAGGTCGATGCCGCCTTCCTGCACGGCCGGGTCAAGGCTGCCCTGGCCTTGCGCGAGTGCCTGCCGCTGGGCAGCCACACGAACGCGATGCGCCTGGTGCACGGCGAATCCGACGGCCTGCCCGGCCTGATCGTCGACCGCTACGCCGACGTGCTTGTCGCGCAGTTCCTTTCCGCGGGCATGGAACGCTGGCGCGACGCGATCCTCGATGCCCTCGTCGAGCTCACGCGCTGCGAAGCGGTGTTCGAACGCTCGGACGCCGAGGTCCGCATGCTCGAGGGCCTGCCCGAGCGGGCCGGGTTCGTGCGCGGCAACAGCCAGGCGGCGCGCTGTGCGATCAGCGAGCACGGCCTCGTCTTCCACGTCGACGTGGCCGCCGGCCAGAAGACCGGCTTTTTCCTCGACCAGCGCGCCAACCGGCAGCGGATCCGCGAGATCTCGGCCGGCCGCGACGTACTCGACTGCTTCTGCTACACCGGCGGCTTTGCGATCGCGTCGCTGGCCGGCGGCGCGCGGGAGGTGAGCGCGATCGACAGTTCCGGTGCCGCAATTGCGGTCGCGCGTGAGAACCTCGCGGCCAATGCGCTCGACGCCGCGCGCCTAGAATTCAAGGAGGCCGACGTTTTCCTGCACCTGCGCGAGCTGCGCAACCGCGGCGACAAGTTCGATCTCATCATCCTCGATCCGCCGAAGTTCGCACCCACCGCGGCGCAGGTCGAGAATGCCTCGCGCGCCTACAAGGACATCAACCTGCTGGCGCTGAAGCTCCTATCGCCCGGCGGATTGCTCGCGACCTTCTCGTGCTCGGGCGGCATCACGCCGGACCTGTTCCAGAAAATCGTTGCGGGGGCGGCGCTGGACGCCGGCGGCGAGGCGAAGATCATCGAGCGTTTCGGCCCGGCCGCCGACCACCCGGTGGCGCTGGAGTTTCCCGAAGGCGACTACCTCAAGGGGCTGCTGGTCTACCGGGGTTGATTGCCGTTTGCGGCAAGTCAATTGGCCTGAGGGCCGCAGGCTTATTGGCTCTCAGGACATGAAAGTTTGACTTTCAAGCCCCGCCTTCACCCACGGCGCACGCCGGCCGACGCACTTTTCGAGCATGTCCATTTCGGCGTCGGTGTGCGTCTGGAAGGCCGCCGGCAGGAAGAGCTGCCCGTCCTGCGGCCGGGCGAGGACCATGCGCGGGTTGTTGTGCCGGGTCGCTTCGATCGTTTCGCGGTCGCTGGCATTCGCGTTGGCCTGCAGGTCGACGGTGCCGAAGCAGCTGCAGAAGTAGGTGCCTTCGCCGCGTGTTTCCATGTAGACGCCGGTGCCGCGGATGCCGGCGGTCACGGTCGGGGCCACGATGTTGACCTTGCCTGCCTGGCGCCGGCCGAAGACGGCGCCGAGCGCACCGGTCACCAGCCGCAGGCCCGAAATGAAGGCGCTCGCCACCGGGTTCGGCTCCAGCCGGATCTCGCTTCGCTCGCGCAGCATGAAAGCGTCGGCGCCGACCACGAACACCACGTAGCCGCTGGAAGTCGTCAGGACGGTGTCGCCGGCCCGGATCACCGCGTTCCTGTCGATCGGCTTGCCGTTGACCAGGACTTCGCCGCGCAGGTCATGGATGCTGGTGGCCTGCGCCTCACCCGACAGGGGCAGCAGCAGCCCGGCCAGGGCGGTGGCCGAGCCGGCCAGAAAGCCGCGCCGGTCCAGACGACCTCCGAGGTAGGGGCTTGAATCCTTCATGACCTTCCTCCATCTAAGGGCATCTGCGCCCGAGGTTTGGTCGGCGCTCCCCGGCGATTCCTTACAGGACCGGGCGGGGAGTAGAATCCGCCCTCCCCACGCACCGCAGTACCCAGGAGCGAGCCATGCAGCAGGACAACATGATCCCGGTCACCATCCTCACCGGCTTTCTCGGCAGCGGCAAGACCACGCTGCTCAACCGCATCCTCAAGGAAGACCACGGCCACAAGATCGCCGTGATCGAGAACGAGTTCGGCGAGATCGGCGTCGACAACGACATCCTCGAGACTGGCGAGGAGCAGATCGTCGAGATGAACAACGGCTGCATCTGCTGCACGGTGCGCGGCGACCTGATCCGCATCCTCGGCACGCTGAAGGAAAAGCGCGACGCGGGCACGATCAAGTTCGATCGCGTGATCATCGAGACGACCGGCATGGCCGACCCCGGCCCGGTGGCGCAGACCTTCTTCACCGACGAGGAGATCGGCAACAACTTCCTGCTCGATTCGATCCTCACGCTGGTGGACGCGAAGCACGCGCCCGAGACGCTCGACGAATACCACGAGGCGCAGGAACAGGTGGGCTTCGCCGACCGGATCCTGATGTCGAAGACCGACCTCGTCTCGGAAGAGGATGTGAAGACCCTTTCGGACCGCATCCGCAAGATGAACCCGCGCGCGCCGATCAAGCAGGTGCATTTCGGCAATGCGCCGATCGCCGAGGTGCTCGACATCCGCGGCTTCAACCTGAATGCGATCCTCGAGCTCGAGCCGGATTTCCTGACCGATTCGAGCCACGAGCACCATGACGAGGTCGAGTCGTTCGTCTATCGCACCGACAAGCCGTTCGACGGCGCCAAGCTCGAGCAGTTCCTCGGCGGCATGATCCAGGTCTACGGCCCGGACCTGCTGCGCTACAAGGGGGTGCTGTGGATGAAGGGCAACGCCAACCGCGTCGTGTTCCAAGGCGTGCACATGATGATGGGCGGCGACGTCGGCAAGCCCTGGGGCAAGGGCGAGAAGAAGGAGTCGGTGATGGTCTTCATCGGCAAGAAGCTGCCGAAGGACCTGTTCATCGCCGGCCTGGACCAGTGCCTGGCCGGGTCGAAATAGGTCGGATTGAGGCCGGATTCCGATCGCGTGTATGATCGACCAATGAGTCAGCGGATTTTCTATCGGATCCTCCTCGCGTTTGCGATTGCCTTTTCGGGCAGCGCCGCGCAGCTGCATTCGCTGGCACATGCCCAGGCCGACCTGTCGGCCGCGGGTGAGGGGCATAAATCCCCGTCAACGCTCAAGCATTCGACCGACCAGTGCCTGGTCGTTCATGCCCTCGATGGCACGGCCGCCGAGAGAGGCGGTTTTACCGCCGGAGAAGGTGCCATCCAGCAGCCTTTGCTTCTCGAAGCCATGCGTGGCGGTGAATTGCCTGCCGCTGCGTACCGCCCTCGCGCCCCGCCCCTCTCCTAGCAGTTCCGCACGGCGGCCGCGCGCGCGGCCACCCCTCACCGCAGTTTCAGGCGTCTTCCGTCCGTCCATCCGTATCTTGGACCGGCGACGGGCGCGCGTGATGCCGGACTGAGGCACTTTCGGCAACTTCGAGAGGCGTTCGAATGGATTGGCTCAAGGAAGTCATCGACTACGGCGTGATCGGTCTCCTGCTGTTGCTCAGCGTGTGGGCAGTCGCGGTCGTTTTCGAACGCATGTCGTTCTACCGCAGCGTGAAGGTGGAGGACTACCCGAGCGCGCAGTCGCTCGAGGTTGCGCTGACCCGAAGGCTGGTCGTAGTCGGCACGATCGCGGCGAACGCGCCTTATATCGGCCTGCTGGGCACCGTCCTGGGAATCATGCTGACGTTCTACACCATGGGATCGACCGGAACCGTCGAGGTGAAGGAGATCATGATCGGCTTGAGCCTTTCGCTGAAATCCACCGCGATCGGATTGGTCGTGGCGATCCCTTGCGTCGCCTTGAACAACGCATTGCGCCGGCGCGTGAAAGAGCTGCTCAATGCCTACGGGGAAAAGAATGGACGCTGACATCGAAGAAATCAACGTCGTGCCGCTGGTCGACGTGATGCTCGTGCTCCTCGTGATCGTGCTGACGACGGCGAGCTTCATTTCGACCGGTCAGATCCCGGTGCACCTTGCGAAAGCGAAGCATGCGGACGGATCGCAGGAACCGGCGATCAAGCTGGTCCTGCTGGCCGACGGCGGGCTTACCCTGAACGACCGCGGAATCACCGGCGAAGGCCTGCCTTCTGCGCTGCAGGGATTGCCGCGAAACCGGCAGGTCGTGGTCTGGGCGGACAAGCAAATCGCACTGGAGCGATTCGTGGCAACCGTCGACGTCGTCAAGGGCCAGGGCTTCGATCGAATCAGCCTGAAGGTGGAGCACTAGGGTGCGGCATTCGTGAACCGGATCGAAATTCGCCACTGGTCCGGCTCGGTGCTGTTGCACGCGGTGCTGATTGCGGCACTGTTGTGGATGCAGTCGGGACTGCGCAAGCCGTTGCGCAAGGCCGCGGTGATCGAGTGGGAGGTTTCTTTCTTCGAGCCGGCGCCGCCTGTCGCCGCGCCGCCGACCCCCTTGCCGCCGGTGCACGAGAAGCCGATCGTTCCGCTGCCGCGTCCGGTGCCGCGGGCGGTTGCGCGCGTCGAATCCCCCGAAGTGCAGCAGCCACAGCCCGAAAAGCCTGCGCCGCAGGAGGTGCCCGCGGCACGAAGCGAGGCCCCCGTGCCGGTGGTGACCCCTCCGCCTCGGCCGCCGCAGCCTGCGCCGCAGCTTCCTTTCGCCGACGGCGGGTGGATCGGCCAGGCCCTGTCCGGGCTGATGAACGCCCGCAAGCGTTACCCGTTGCAGGCACGCCGCATGGGCGTGGAGGGTAAAGTCGTCATCGAAGCCGTGATCGACGAGGGGGGGCGCGTCGTCGAGGCCGGGATCAAAAGCAGCTCCGGCAGCCCCATCCTCGACCAGGACGCGCTTGTGCTCCTGCGCTCGGTGCCTCCCCTCAAGCCGGAGAAGATGAAACTGGCCGCGCGAACCGTGGTCGAGATTCCGGTCAGCTACGTGCTGGAGCAATGATGCGCCGCCGGCTCGCACTCCTGTTCCGTGCCTGCCTTGCGGGTTGCCTGGTGCTTACCCAACTCCTGGCCGTTTTGCACGAGTGCGGGCACGCGGCGCAGCAATCGGGGCACGTCGAAAAGGCGCCCGCCGGCTCCGGCGCCTGTGTCAAGTGCATCGCATTTGCGTCGGTCCACGGCGGGCCGACGGGCAGTCCGGCGACGCTGGACGTCCCGGCACGATGCTTACCACCGTTGGAAGCATCGAAATACGTTTTCTCTCCGCTGTTGCTGGTTTCCTTCCACGCGCAAGCGCCGCCCGTTCCTCACGCAGTCGATGCTTGAACGGTTCCCGGCGACGCCGGGATTTTGCGCGCATATTGCAGGAGGGAAGGACGTGTTCAAATACATCAGCATTACCGCTGCGGTCGCCGGCGCATTCGGCGCGACCATTTCAACCTTCGCCTCGGCCGACGATACGCCGGCGAAGGCGCCCGAAGTGCGCATCATGGGCTCGGGAATCAAGATCAATGCGCAGGGCAGCCTGCGCGACGACATTGTGAAAACCGAATCGGTGGACGCAAAGACGATCGAGCGTTCGAACGCACGCAACCTGACAGAGGCGCTCGACAGCCGGCCCGGCATCTCGGTGCAGGTCGAGTGCTCGGTCTGCAACGTGCGCAACATCACGCTGAACAACATGCCCGGCCGCTTCACGACGCTGCTGATCGACGGAATTCCGCTCTGGTCCTCGGTGTCGAGCGCCTATGGCCTTGACAGCGTCAACATCCTCGGCGTTGAGCGCATCGATATCTCACGCGGCGCGGGTGCGAGCCTGATTGCGCCGGAGGCGTTGTCGGGCACCGTCAACATCGTCACCAAGCGCCCCGACAAGGCGGAGTACGTACTGCGCGGGCAGGCAGGGAGCTTCGGTTCGTTTACCGGCGACGGCTATTTCGCCAAGCCGCTCGACGGGGGCGCGCTCAGCGCGTCATTCAGCTATCGCACGCACGACTCGGTCGACGGCGCCGGCTACGGCATCAGCCAGTACACCGGCTACACACGTTCGATGGGCGGCATCGGCTACTTCATCGACGACCTCGGCGGATTCAAGGTCCGCGGCCGCGTGGACGTGGTCAATGAGAAGCGCGGCGGCGGTCCGCTGGGCAACGACTATTCCGCGATCAAGAACGCCACGACCGGCAACCCGTTCAATTTCAGCGCCGGCCCCAACGGGTCACCGGACGCCAACGGCTGGGTATCGCCGGACGGCGTGAGCGGGCCGAACACGCTGGCCAATGGCCAGAACGGCGTGCTTTACAACGGCGGCCGGGCCGGCATTTCACAGATTATCTACACTCAGCGCGAACAGGCGACGATGATCGGGGAGCGAAACCTGGGGGATGGCAAGCTCAGGCTGGCGGCCGGATACGCCCACCACAATCAGGATTCGTTCTATGGTGCCGACGGCACCTATATCGGCAATCAAAACCAGTACTACCTCGAAGCGAGTTACCAGAAGCCGTGGGGCAAAAGCCTGGTGACATTCGGGACGAACTATCGCTACGAGAACCTGCGCAGCAACGGCGTCGCGTTCAACACGGATGCCTCGCTGGCGCAAGGCGGCGCCGGTCCCCTGACGAGCAACAACGGCGTCGACAACTACACCTACAAGGTTCCGGCCTTGTTCGCGCAGGTGTACAGGCCTTTCCTGGACCAGGACAGGCTGGAAGTGAACGCTTCCGTGCGTCGCGACCAGCACAACGTCTTCGGAGGCATCACCAGCCCGCGCCTCAACGCACTTTTCCACCATACGGACGCCTACGCCAGTCGTGTCTCCGTAGGGCGCGGTTTTCGCGCCCCGACCTCTTTTTTCGAGCAGGAGCACGGAATTCTCGGCGACGGGAGGATCGTGCGGCAGATTACGCGTCCGGAGATATCGGAAAACGCGAGCTACGCGCTCAGCTATTCCTCCGACCGTTTCAGCTGGGTGGGGTCGGCCAACTACACGAGGATCAAGAACTTTGCCACTTTGAGCGCAGGGCAGTGCGACCCGTCGGATGCCGCTTGCCTTGCGGCCGTGGCAGCGGGCGGGGGAGTTGCCGCAAGCCCGGGATTCACGACCGCGACGTTGTTCGGCTCTTCGCCCAATCCGGTCACTTTCCGCACGGTGGACTGGGTAGGGACCTATCAGATCACTCCGCGAACCGCGCTCACGTTCGGGGCGGAAAAGAACTCCTACGACTTTACCCCGGGAACGCTGGCATTCTCGCGCCCGACAGAGCGCTTGTACTTCCAGGCAAACTCCGAGGTTGCCCGCTGGGATCTGACCGCGCGACTCACATGGACCGGCCCGCAGGATCTGCGCAAGTTCTACGACTACGCGGGCACCCCGCGTTTCAATCTTGACGGGACTCCCAAACCCGACAAGAGCCCGTCGTTCAATGTCGTGGACGTTCGTGCGCAATATCTTGTGGACAAGCGCTATGCGGTTTTCTTCGGCTCCAACAATTTGTTCGACTATCGGCAGTCCAAGCACGACAGCTTTCTCTGGGTCGATTCGGCCGGCAATATCGACGTGACCCAGATCTGGGGGCCGGTGATCGGACGTACGTTGTACGCCGGTCTGCGCATGGACCTCTGATGCGGCGAACGCTCCAACTCCTCCTCGCGGCGGGACTCGCCGCGCTGGGTCACGTGGCGTGCGCTTCAGCGCAGCTGGATTTGGAACTGCCCACGCTGGACGGCGCGCGCTTTTTCAGCCTGTCGCAGGTGCGGGGTCGCCCGGTGGTCCTCAATTTCTGGGATGACGAGTGTCCACCGTGCGTTCGCGAGATGCCGCTTTTCGACCGCGTCTCGCAGGCGCGCAACGACGTGTTGTTCGTGGGGATCGCGCTTGCCGAGCGCAGGCGCTCACTCGATTTCCTCGAAGCGCACGCCGTAACATACCTGCAGTTGGCGGCCCCGCCCGAACCGAGGGGCGTGCTGCGGCGATTTTCCAATCGCATCGGCGCGCTGCCGCACACCGTCGTGCTGCGCCCGGACCATACGTTGTGCGCAATTCGTACAGGAGAGGTGGATGCAGCATGGCTTGACTCGGCGCTCAGCCGGTGCACTTCGTAATAGATTGTACTGATGGTGATACACAAATCGCCATGAGAGCGGCTACCGGAGCCGGTTTAAGAAAGTAAAAGTAAGGAAATGCAGGTTCCGGCACGGACCGCGGCGACCGGCTGCGCCCTATGGCGTCGTCCAAAGCAGGCATCTGCCCCCATTGACTGTCCGGCCTCAAAAGGAGGTTCACGGCGGCAGGGGCTGCTATTCTTCCCGGCACGGTGATCGCCGAAAACATCGCGGCCATCACCTGCCGCACTCTCTTCCAATGCCCGGTCAATCCGCGTTACAGGTTGAAGAAGGAACGATCATGTCCAAGCACAGGCTCATTGCATATGGCATTGCGGCCGTTGCCCTCGGCACGCTTGCGCCAGCAGCGTCCGCAGCCACCGATGATGATTTGAAGGAGCTGCGCGAACAGGTCCGCCAGCTCAAGGAGAGCTACGAAAAGCGCATCGAGGCGCTCGAGCGCCGATTGCAGCAGGCCGAGCAGTCGGCGGGCAGCGCGAAAGCGGCGGCAACGAATGCCGAGGCCGTGGCCGGCCAGGCCGCGCTCCAGGCGAGCAGCCGGCCGACCGGCGAGAGTGCATTCAACCCGGGCATCTCGCTGATCGTCAACGGGACCTACGGCAACCTCAAACGCGATCCGGCCGCGTACCGCATCAACGGGTTCGTGCCGACGCAAGGCGAAGTCGCGCCGCCCAATCGCGGCCTGAGCCTGGGCGAATCGGAACTCGTCATGAGCGCCAACGTCGATTCGTACTTCCGCGGCACGGTCATCGCCGCGATCGCGCCGGACGATTCGATCGCGATCGAGGAGGGCTATGTGCAGACGCTCGGCCTGTCCAACGGCTTCACCGTCAAGGCCGGGCGTTTCCGCTCGAGCGTCGGATACCTGAACGAGGTGCATCCCCACGCCTTTGACTTCACGGACGCCTCGCTCGCCAACAAGGTCTTCCTCGGCAATCACCTCGCCGAAGACGGTGTTCAGGTGAAGTGGGTCGCACCGACCGACCTGTACCTCGCCCTCGGCTTCGAAGCCGGTCGGGGGCGTACGTTTCCCGGCGGGCCCACCGGCGGGCGCAGCAAGAACGGCGTCGGGTCGGGCGTGCTTTTCGCGCACCTCGGCGGCGACATCGGGGCGAGCACCGCATGGCGCGTCGGCCTGTCGCACCTGCGGACGACGGCGCAGGACCGCGCCTACGACGACCTCGATTCGACCGGCACCGGCGTGAGCAACGCGTTCGCCGGCCGCAGCCGCCTGTGGGTCGTCGACGGCGTGCTCAAGTGGGCGCCCAACGGCAACCCAACCCAGACGAATTTCAAGCTGCAGGGAGAATATTTCCGCCGGACCGAGGACGGTACGCTCGCCTACGACACCACGGCCGCATCGCTCGGCTCGCAAACCGGACCCTATTCCTCGCGCCAGTCCGGGTACTACGCTCAGGCGGTCTACCAGTTCATGCCCCGCTGGCGCGCCGGCTATCGCTACGATCGCCTCAGCGCCGGCACGACGAGCATCGGGCTGGTGAATTCGGGCGTGCTCACGGCGGCCGACTTCCCGATCCTCAACGCCTACAACCCGACGCGCAACACCGTCATGGTCGACTGGAGCCCGAGCGAGTTCAGTCGATTGCGATTGCAGTTCGCCCGCGACCGCTCGCAGCCGGGGATCGCGGACAACCAGGTCTTCCTCCAATACATCATGAGCCTCGGGGCCCATGGTGCGCACAAGTTCTGAGGTCCGCCATGAGAAAACTCGTCCTGTGGTTGTTCGGCGTGTCCGGTGCGGCGCTGCTCCCGCTACCCGCGATGGCGGCGGTCAACGTGTTCGCCTGCGAACCCGAATGGGCGGCGCTCGCTTCCGAACTGGCGGGCGACAAGGCCAATGTGTATGCGGCGACGACTGCTATGCAGGATCCGCATCGCATCGAAGCGCGCCCCAGCCTGATCGCCCGCGCACGCTCGGCCGACATTGTCGTGTGCACCGGGGCGGACCTCGAAATCGGCTGGCTGCCTCTGCTGTTCACGCAGGCAGGCAACGCGAAGATCCAGCCCGGGCAGCCAGGCCATTTCGAGGCTTCGCAGTTCGTCACGAAAATCGAGATCCCGACGACCGTGGACCGCTCGATGGGCGACATCCATCCCGGCGGCAATCCGCACGTCCACCTCGATCCGCGCAACATCGCCAAAGTGGCGGTCGCGCTCGCTGCGCGCCTCGCGGAGATCGACGCCGCGAATGCGCAGGTCTACCGGCAGCGCCTGGCGGCGTTCATGCCGCGCTGGCAGGTCGCCATCGAGCGCTGGGAACGCGAAGGCGCCCGCCTGAAGGGCGTCCCGGTCGTCGTCTATCATAAGGACCTGTCGTACTTCATCGCGTGGATGGGGATGCGCGAAGCCGGCAGCCTCGAACCCAAGCCCGGCCTGCCCGCGACGCCGGCGCACCTGGCGGAGTTGGTCGATCGCATGAAGCGTGAACCGGCGAAGGTCATCGTGTATTCGGCCTATGCGAGCCCCAAGGCCGCCGAGTTCCTTGCGGCGCGGTCCGGCATTCCGATGACGATGTTGCCGTTCACGGTAGGCGGCAGCGAAAAGGCGAAGGACCTGTTCGGGTTGTTCGACGACACGCTGGCGCGCCTCCTGGCGGTTATCAAATGAATTTCGATGCCGCGAGCCTGGCGCTGCTCGGGCCGGCGATGATCGTGGGGCTGCTTGTCACGGTCGCGCTCGTGCCGCTGGGCATCCAGGTCATCGGGCGCGGCATCGTGTTCATCGACCTCGCGATCGCGCAGATCGCGGGCCTGGGCGTGATCGTCGCCGATATGCTCGGTTGGGAGCCGCAGGGCTGGGCCATGCAGGCCGCAGCCCTGTCGGCGGCGCTGTGCGCGGCCTTGCTGCTGACCTGGACCGAGCGCCGCTGGCCGCAGGTGCAGGAGGCGATCATCGGCGCGGTCTTCGTGCTCGCATCGAGCGTCGCGATCCTGCTGCTGGCCCGCAATCCGCATGGCGGCGAGCACCTGAAGGACCTGCTGGTGGGGCAGATCCTGTGGGTAAACCCGGCGCGGCTGCCGGTCGATGCGCTCGTCTATGGCGCCCTTGCCGCGCTCTGGTTCGCGCTTGGCGAAAAGATCGGCCGCATCGGGTTCTACGTGCTTTTCGCGTGCACGGTCACCGCCTCGGTGCAGGAAGTTGGGCTGTACCTCGTGTTCGCCACCCTGGTTCTCCCGGCGCTGGCGACCGTTCATGTGACGCGCCGGCGCCTGCCGAAGGCCTACGCTGTCAGCGTACTGGGCTACGGCGCCGGCCTGGCCGTCTCGGCGGCGGTCGACCTGCCTTCGGGACCGATGATCGTCTGCGCGATGGTCGCAACAGGAATCCTGTTTGCCGGGTTGGCAAGACGCTGACTGGCCGCCACCGGTCGGGCAGGGGGTTGCAATGCGCGCCGGGCGCCCCAAACTTGCCCCGATCAGGGTGTTTCGACCGCCACCCCTCATCCACTTCCCGGTGTTTCCCATGGAACAGTTTCACGGCACGACCATCCTTTCGGTGCGGCGAGGCAAGACGGTGGCGCTCGGCGGCGACGGCCAGGTCACGCTCGGGCACATCGTCATCAAGGGCGGCGCCCGCAAGGTGCGCCGGCTCTACCACGATCGGATCATCGCGGGGTTCGCCGGCGGAACGGCGGACGCGTTTACGCTGTTCGAGCGCTTCGAGGCCAAGCTCGAAAAGCACCAGGGCAACCTGATGCGCTCGGCGGTGGAACTCGCCAAGGACTGGCGCACCGACCGCATGCTGCGCAGGCTCGAAGCGATGCTGGCGGTAGCCGATCGCGACAACTCGCTGGTGATCACCGGGCAGGGCGACGTGCTGGAGCCCGAATTCGGGATCGTGGCGATCGGCTCCGGCGGGGCCTATGCGCAGGCAGCCGCACGAGGGCTGCTCGAGAACACCGGGCTTGGTGCGCGCGACATCGTGGAGAAGTCGCTCTCGATTGCCGCCGACCTGTGCATCTACACGAACCACCAGCGCGTGATCGAGGTCCTGGAATAGATTGGAACAAAGATGAGCAGCATGACACCGCAGGAAATCGTCCACGAGCTGGATAAGCATATCGTCGGGCAGGACCGCGCGAAGCGCGCGGTTGCAATCGCGTTGCGCAACCGGTGGCGCCGCCAGCAGGTCGCCGAGCCGCTGCGCCAGGAGATCACGCCGAAGAACATCCTGATGATCGGCCCGACCGGCGTGGGCAAGACCGAGATCGCTAGGCGTCTTGCGCGGCTGGCCGACGCGCCTTTCATCAAGGTCGAGGCGACCAAGTTCACCGAGGTCGGCTACGTCGGGCGCGACGTGGACACGATCGTGCGCGACCTCGTCGAGATCGCGATCAAGGGGGCGCGCGAGCAGGCGATGCGGCGGGTCCGCAGCCTCGCGCAGGACGCCGCGGAGGAGAGGATCCTCGACGTGCTGCTGCCGCCGGCGCGGGAAGTCGGGTTCGCCGCGAGCAACGACGCTGCGGGCAGCGACAACCCGACGCGCCAGAAATTCAGGAAGAAATTGCGCGAGGGCGAGCTCGACGCAAAGGAAATCGAGATCGAGGTTGCCGCCACGCAGCCGCAGATGGAGATCATGGCGCCGCCGGGCATGGAAGAACTTACGTCGCAGATCCAGGGCATGTTCCAGAACCTGGGCGCCGGCCGGCGCAAGACGCGCAAGATGAAGATCCGCGAGGCGCTGAACCTGGTCACCGACGAGGAGGCCGCGCGCCTGGTGTCGGACGAGGACCTGAAGACGAAGGCGCTCGCGAACGTCGAGCAGAACGGCATCGTGTTCCTCGACGAGATCGACAAGATCGCAAGCCGCTCGGAGGTCTCCGGCGCGGACGTCTCGCGCCAGGGCGTGCAGAGGGACCTGCTGCCGCTGGTCGAAGGCACCACGGTGTCGACCAAGTACGGCATGGTGAAGACCGACCATGTCCTGTTCATCGCAAGCGGCGCTTTCCACTTTGCCAAGCCGTCGGACCTGATCCCGGAGTTGCAGGGGCGCTTCCCGATCCGGGTGGAACTCGATTCGCTCTCGGTCGGGGATTTCGAGAAGATCCTGACCGGCACCGACGCGTGCCTGACGCGCCAGTACGAGGCGCTGCTCGGCACGGAGTCGGTAAAGGTCGAGTTCAAGCCGGAGGCGATCCGCAGGCTGGCCGAGATAGCCTTTGCCGTGAACGAGCAGACCGAGAACATCGGTGCGCGGCGCCTGTACACCGTGCTGGAAAAGCTGCTGGAAGACATCTCGTTCGAGGCCGGCAGGCACGGCCCGGAAGAGGTCGTGATCGATGCCGCCTATGTGGACGCCCGGCTGGCCGAGCTGTCGAAGAACGAGGACCTCGCCCGCTACGTCCTCTGACCGGCCGCCTGCCCGGGGGTTGAAACCGCGGAATCCGGACCCCATGTGCGGGGAACGGGGCAACCCGCCCCGCTCACTGTGAGGAAAGGAGATCGATCATGGTAAACGTTACTCGCTTCGACCCGCGTGCCGACTACTTCGGCGACCTGGTCGATGACCTGTTCAAGGGGTTCCTGGTGCGTCCGATGTACAACGAGGCGCGCGAGCAGGTGGCCCGCATCCGGGTGGAAGTCACCGAGAATGACGGCGGCTACCTCGTGCATGCCGAAATGCCGGGCGTCAAGAAGGAAGACATCCAGCTGACGATCGACGGCGCGCAGGTCACGCTGTCGGCCGAGATCAAGCGCGAGAAGGACGCCAAGGAAGGCGAGCGCGTACTGCACAGCGAGCGCGTCTACGGCAAGGTCAGCCGCAGCTTCACCCTGCCGCAGGAGATCGACGACGCGACCGCGCAGGCGAAGTTCACCGACGGCGTGCTCGAGCTGACGCTGCCGAAGAAGGCGGCCGCGCAGCGCAAGCAGATCTCGATCCAGTAGTCGCGGCCCGGCCGTTGCTCGTACGAGTTGCGGCCTGACCCGGGTTCGGACCGGACATCGGGGCCGGCGCGAAGGCGCCGGCCCCTTTTCCTTTGCTTTCCCTTAGAATCGCGGCGCCATGGCTGAAAACGACGTGAACACCAAGGACAATTCGGCACCGAATACCCGGACGCCCGAAAGCGCGCGCATCCTCGCCGAGGCGCTGCCCTACATCCGCCGGTTCCACGGCAAGACGATCGTCGTCAAGTTCGGCGGCAACGCGATGGTGGACGCCGCGCTGCAGGCCGACTTCGCGCGCGACGTCGTGCTGTTGAAGCTCGTCGGCATGAACCCGGTGGTGGTCCACGGCGGCGGCCCGCAGATCGAGAAGATGCTGAAGGAACTCGGCATCAAGAGCGAGTTCGTGCAGGGCATGCGCGTGACCGATGCGGCGACCATGGACGTGGTCGAGATGGTGCTCGGCGGCGCGGTCAACAAGGACATCGTCACGCTGATCAACAAGGCCGGCGGCAAGGCGGTCGGGCTCACCGGGCAGGACGGCGCGTTCATCCGCGCGCAGAAGCTGATGATGCCCTCGAAGGACAAGCCGGACGAGCTGCTCGACATCGGGCAGGTGGGCAAGATCGAGTCGATCGATCCGTCGGTGATCACCGCGCTCGAGGCCGGGGGCTTCATCCCGGTGGTCGCGCCGATCGGCATCGGGCACGACGGCGAGAGCTACAACATCAACGCGGACCTGGTGGCCGGCAAGCTCGCCGAGGTCCTGCACGCGGAAAAGCTCGTGCTGCTGACCAACACGCCGGGCGTGCTGGACGAAAAAGGCAAGCTCCTCACCGGGGTCACGCCGCGGCAGATCGACGACATGGTCGCCAGCGGCGCGCTTTCCGGCGGGATGCTGCCGAAGATCTCGTCGGCGCTCGAGGCCGCGAGGAGCGGGGTCAAGACGGTGCACATCATCGACGGGCGCGTTCCGCATGCGCTGCTGCTCGAGGTGCTGACCGACCAGGGCGTGGGCACGCTGATCCGCTCGAAGTGAAGACTATCGTGTAATGCGCATTGCCCGCGTGCCCGCGTCGCGGCGGGTGTGGATCTTCGACCTCGACAACACGCTGCACGACGCGCGTCCGCACATCTTCCCGTCGATGCATGTGCAGATCAACGACTACATCAAGCAGAAATTCGGCGTCGACGACGAGGGCGCGAACGCGATCCGCGCCGGGTTCTGGGCGAAATACGGCACCACGCTCTCGGGCCTGATGCGCCACCACGGCACCGACCCGCGCGAGTTCCTCAATGCCACGCACCAGTTCCCGGAGCTGGGCGACATGCTGGTGCACGAGAATGCGCTTCGCCATGCGCTCGAGCGCCTCGGCGGCACCAAGCTGGTCTTCTCGAACGCACCGCGCCATTACGTCGAGCAGGTGCTGCGCGCCATGGGCATCCGGCGCCATTTCGACGCGGTGTACTCGATCGAGAGCACGCGCTACCGGCCGAAGCCTTCTTCCGCGGGGTTTCATGTGCTGATGCGCGCGCACAAGCTGGACCCGCACCGCTGCGTGTTCGTCGACGACATGCTCGAGAACCTGCGTGCCGCCAAGCAGCTGGGCATCGCCACCGTCTGGGTTTCGGGCGGCGTTTCCAAGCCGCGCTACGTGGACCTCAGGATCGCGTCGGTGCTCGAGCTGCCGCGCCACGTGTTTCGCAACGCGCGCTGGCAAATGCCCCTCGCTTCGAACTAGCGATACAATCCCGCGTCCACCCCCCACTTCCCCCGGAAATGCCGCGCGAGAAAAGCGAACGCAAGAAAGGCGAACGGCGCCTGGAGATCCTCAAGGCGCTCGCCGGGATCCTCGAGTCGCCGCGCTGGGAGAAGATCACCACCGCGCTCTTGGCCGAGAAGCTCGACGTTTCCGAGGCGGCGCTCTACCGCCACTTCGCTTCGAAGGCGCAGATGTACGAGGGGTTGATCGAGTTCATCGAGAGCTCGATCTTCTCGCTCGCCAACCGGATCGCGGAGGAGGAAACCGACGTGCGCCGCCAGGCGCCGAGGCTGGTCGAAACGCTGCTCGCGTTCGGCGAGACCAACCCGGGCATGGTGCGAGTGCTGACCGGCGAGGCGCTGGTCGGCGAGCACGAGCGCCTGCAGGTGAGGATGAACCAGTTCTTCGACCGCTTCGAGGCCACGCTGAAGCAGTCGCTCAAGCTAGCCGTTGCGCAGGACGAGGGCGCGGGCGGCGCAGGCGCCGACCCGGCTGCGCATGCGGCGGCGCTTACCCGCTACGCAATCGGCTGCCTGCACGCGTACGCGCACAGCGGTTTCGCGAAGAAGCCTTCCGAGTCGCTCGCCAGCCACTGGCGGTATATCGGCTAGTCGCCGGCCGGGTTGCCGGAGACGGCATGTCTACCGCCCGCAGGCAGGGCAGTCCGGGTCCTTCGGCACCCGCACCGTGCGCCATTCGCCTTCGAGCGCATCGAACATCTGCAGGCGCCCGGCGAGCGATGCGCCGATCGCGCAGGCGAGCTTGATCGCCTCGGCGGCCTGGAGCGTGCCGATCACGCCGGTGAGCGGCGAAAACACGCCCATGACCGCGCAGGCTACGTCTTCTGCGTTTACATCCTCGGGAAACAGGCACGAGTAGCACGGCGAATCCTCGCGGCGCAGGTCGAACACCGCGAGCTGGCCGTCGAAGCGGATCGCGGCGCCGGACACCAGCGGCCTGCGATGCTTCACGCACGCGCGATTGAGCGCGTGGCGTGTGGCGAAGTTGTCGGTGCAATCGAGAACGACGTCGGCGGAGGCGACGGCGCGGTCGATGGAATCGCTTTCGAGGCGTTCGCCAAGTGTGATGACTTCGACTTCGGGATTCACTTCGCGCAGGGCTTCCCGAGCCGACGCGACCTTGGACGCGCCGACCGACTTGTCGCGATAGAGGATCTGCCGCTGCAGGTTGGTGGCGTCGACGTTGTCGCCGTCGGCGATCGTGATCCGGCCAACACCGCAGGCGGCGAGATACAACGCTGCCGGACAGCCGAGGCCGCCGGCGCCGACGATCAGGACATGGGTGGAGAAAAGGCGTTGCTGCGCCTCGACGCCGAATTCATCGAGCAGGATGTGCCGGCTGTAGCGCAGGAGCTGCGCGTCATGCAAAGCCGTCTGCCGCTCTCAGCCGCCCGGGCCTTTGGTTGCGTCGGCGACGGCCTTGGGCGGAGAGCCCTTGACCGGTTCGCCCTTGAGGTGGGCGACCGCCTGCATCAGCTGGAAATCGTCCTTCGAGCCGAGTTCGATCGGCTTCTTGGCCGCTTCGTCCTGCGACCGCTGGTTCTTGGCCGCGGCTGCGGCGCGCTCGGCTGCGGCCGCGGCCTCCTTCTCGGCGGCTTCCTTGTCCTTGGGGTTCAGCAGGTGGCGCGACAGGTCGGCTTCGCGCAGCCGCATTTGCGACGCCGTGCCGGGCTCTTCGACGATGATGTCCGGCGTGATGCCCTTGGCCTGGATCGAGCGGCCGCTCGGCGTGTAGTAGCGCGCGGTGGTGAGCTTGATCGCAGTGTTGTTGCCCAACGGCATGATGGTCTGCACCGAGCCCTTGCCGAAGCTCTGCGTGCCCATCACGGTCGCGCGCTTGTAGTCCTGCAGCGCGCCGGCCACGATCTCGGAGGCCGAGGCCGAGCCGCCGTTGACGAGCACCACCATCGGCACGCTCTTGACTGCCGGCGGGAGGTTCTTCAGGAAGTCGTCGCGTCCGCCCCCGCGCAGGTAGTCGTCGGGCGCGGCGAAGTACTTGCGCTTTGCGTCCTCGGTGCGGCCGTCGGTCGACACCACCAGGCTCTTCTGCGGCAGGAACGTGGCCGAGATCGCGACCGCGCCGTACAGGAGTCCGCCGGGATCGTTGCGCAGGTCGAGCACCAGGCCCTTGAGCGGGCCGCCCTGCTTGTACATGTTGTCGAGGGCCTTCACGAGGCTCTCGGCCGTCTGCTCCTGGAACTGCGACACGCGGACATAGCCGAGGCCGGGCTCGAGGATCTTGGACTTGACGCTTTGCACGCGAATCACCGCGCGCGTAAGCGTGATCACGATCAGGTTCGGCTCGCCCTTGCGGGAGATCGTCAGCGTGATGTTGGTGTTCGGCCGGCCGCGCATCTTCTTGACTGCGTCGTTCAGCGACATGCCTTTCACCGGCGTCTCGTCGAGCTTGATGATCAGGTCATTGGGCTTCACGCCGGCGCGGTAGGCGGGCGTGTCCTCGATCGGCGAGACGACCTTCACGAACCCGTCTTCCATGCCGACTTCGATGCCAAGGCCGCCGAACTGGCCCTGCGTGCCGACCTGGAGCTCCTTGAAGGCATCGGCGTCGAGATACGCCGAGTGCGGGTCGAGGCCGGTCAGCATGCCGTTGATCGCCTCGCTGATGAGCTTCTTGTCTTCGACCGGCTCGACGTAGTTCGACTTGATCGCGCCGAAGACTTCGGTGAACGCCCGCAGCTCCTCGATCGGCAGCGGGGAGCGGTCGCGCTGCGCGATTGCCTGGAAATTGAGGCTGACCAGTACACCGGCGACCACGCCGCCGAGCACCAATCCGATCTGCCTGATCCTGCTGCCCCTGCCGCTGCTGCCCATGTCTTTCGCTCCTGGATACGGCCCTACCTGGGGTTCGACCAGCGCAACGGGTCGAACGCAATTCCCTGGTGCCGCAATTCAAAGTATAAGCCCGTTTCGCTGCTGCCACCCGTGCTCCCGACGGTGGCAATCGGGTCGCCGGCCGACACTGCGTCGCCCGGTTGCTTCAAGAGCGCCTCGTTGTTTCCGTAGACCGAAAGGTAGGTTTCGCCGTGGTCCACGATGAGGAGGTTGCCGAAGCCGCGCATCCAGTCCGCGAAGACCACCCGGCCCGCAGCCACCGCGCGGACCTGCTGGCCTTCGGCGGAGCGAATGAAAACCCCTTTCGAACTTCCGCCGCCTTCGATACGTGGACTGCCGAACCGGGCAAGTAGTTCCCCGCGCACCGGCAGGCGCAGCTTGCCGCGCAGGCTCGAGAACGGTCCCTCGGTGCGTTGGTCGCCGGCGTCCGGCCCCTGGTCCGAACGCGTGGCGCCGCGGCGCGCGTAGCCGGCCCCCGGCTTGGCGGTGAGGACTTTGCCGATTTCCTCGACCAGCCGGGCGAGGCGCGATTCGTCGGCCAGCAGCGCCTTGATCTCCCTGCGGCCGGCACGGATGTCGCCGGCCAGCCGGTCGAGCACGCGCTTGCGCTCGCGCGACTCGGCCTGGATTTTCTGCCTTTCGGTACGCTTGCCGGCCTCGATCGCCTCGAGGCGAGCGGTCTTCACGGCCGCCTCCTGCGTGACTCTTTCGAGTTCGCCGGCATCGGCCCGGTACTGGTCCAGCAGCTTGGCCGCGGCGCGCGAAACGATCCCGAGGTAATAGAGGTGGCGCGCTGCGTCGTTCGGGTCGCTCCCGGACAGGGCCACCCGGAGCACGTCCGGCGGCCCTGCGGAGTGGCGGGATGCAAGCATGCGCGCGATCGCCGCCTGCTGTTTTTGCAGACCTTCGCCCAGCGCGCGGCGGCGCTCGGCCAATGCCCTGAGCTCCTCCTGCGCGGCATGGCTCTCGGCTTCGAGCGCGCCAAGCTCGCGGTTTGCGTCCGAGATTGCGCGCTCCGATTCGCGCAGCGCGTCGCGCGATTCGCGCCGGGTCGCCTCCTTCCGGTCGAGCTCGGCCTCGAGCGCATCGATCCGGTTGCGCAATGCCTTGAGGTCGTCGGCCTCGCGCGACGCGGCCACGGACAGCACGCTCCAGCACAGGGCCGCGGCCAGGACGGCAGGCGCGAACCGGGCTCCCGCCACTGTCACGCGCCTTTCACGTGCCGCGGCTCCTGCCCATCGGGCGATCAGGCCTTGGCCTTCCCCTGGCTCGACACTGCCGCTATACGCTGCTCGATCTCCGCCTGGTCGCCGAGGTAGAAATGGCGCAGCGGCTTCAGCGCGGCATCGAGCTCGTAGACCAGCGGAACTCCGGTGGGGATGTTGAGCCCGACGATGTCCTTGTCCGACACATTGTCGAGATACTTGACCAGCGCGCGCAGCGAGTTGCCGTGTGCGGCGACGATCACGCGCCTGCCGCTGCGGACCGCCGGCGCGATCGAGCCGTTCCAGAAGGGCATCACGCGCGCAACCGTGTCCCTGAGGCATTCGGTGAGCGGCAACTCGGATTCGGAGAGGCCGGCATAGCGCGGGTCGCCGCCGGGAAAGCGCGGGTCGCCCTTTTCGAGGGCGGGCGGCGGCGTGTCGTAGCTGCGGCGCCAGACCAGCACCTGGTCTTCCCCGAACCTGGCCGCGGTCTCGGCCTTGTTGAGCCCCTGGAGGGCGCCGTAATGACGCTCGTTCAGGCGCCAGCTGTGCTCGACCGGGATCCACATCCGGTCCATTTCCTCGAGCGCGAGCCACAGCGTCTTGATCGCCCTGCGCAGCACCGAAGTGAATGCAAGGTCGAAGTCGTAGCCTTCGGCCTTGAGCAGCCTGCCGCCTGCGCGCGCCTCCTCCACGCCCTTTCCGGACAGGTCGACGTCGGTCCAGCCGGTAAAGCGGTTTTCACGGTTCCAGTCCGATTCGCCGTGGCGCAGGAGAACGAGTTTGTACATGGACACAGGTGGGCAGGGTTGGCGGGCGGGGAACGGATCCCATCCTGCGTATTCTATAATAGGGGCCCTTCGCCCCAGCGGCGCCGATTCATCGAAAGCCAGCCAAGGACGCCCTTGATTTCCGTGGAATTCGTAAAGAACAACATCCTCCTGTTTGCGGTTGCGTTCGTTTCGGGCGGCATGCTTCTGTGGCCTTACCTGCGGCGCGGTGCGGGCGGCCCGTGGGTCAGCACCCTGGAGGCCACGCAACTGATCAACCGTGAGGACGCGCTGGTGCTCGACGTGCGCGAGCCGGCCGAGTTCGCCGGCGGCCATGTGCTCGGGGCCAAGAACCTGCCGCTCGGCAGCATCGAAGCGCGTGCCGGCGAATTCGACAAGCACAAGTCCAAGCCGGTGATCGTCGTTTGCGCCAGCGGCGACCGCTCGTCCAAGGCGGCGGCCATCCTGCGCGCCAAAGGCTACGCAAGAGTGCTCAACCTCTCGGGCGGGTTTCCGGCGTGGCAGCAGGCCGGGCTGCCGGTGGTGAAATAGCCGTGGCCCGCGCGCTCATGTACGTGACGGCGACCTGCCCTTACTGCATCGCGGCCGAGCGGCTGCTCGCCGGCAAGGGCGTCGACATCGACAAGATCCGCGTCGACCTCGAGCCGCAGCGGCGCATCGAGATGGCGCAGAAGAGCGGGCGGCGGACCGTGCCGCAGATCTGGATCGGGGAAACCCATGTCGGCGGATGCGACGAGCTGCACGAGCTCGACCGCGCCGGCAAGCTCGACCCGCTGCTCGCGGCGGCCTGATACCCGAACCCAACCGCCGGACCCAACCCGAGAGACTCCAATGGCCGAACAGCAGGCGTCATTCAACATCGAAAAGCTTTACGTGAAGGACATGTCACTCGAGCTCCCGAATGCGCCGCAGGTGTTCATGCAGACCGACGCGCCGCAGCTCGACGTGCAGATCCACAACGTCTCGGAGCCGGTCACCGATACGCTGTACGAAGTCGTGGTGACGGTCACCGTCACGGCGACCGCGGGAGAGAAGACCATGTTCCTGGCCGAAGTGGCGCAGGCGGGCCTCTTTTCGATCGTCAACGTGCCGGCGGCCGAGCTCGACCCGTTGCTCGGCATCGGCTGCCCCACGATCCTCTACCCCTATGTGCGCGAGGCGATTTCGGATCTTGTGACTCGCGGCGGGTTTCCGCCGGTACTGCTTGCACCGGTGTCCTTCGAGGCGCTGTACGTGCAGAGGCAGCAGGAAGGCGCGGCAAATTCCTCGCGCATCGAGATCGCGCACTAGGCGATCACCGGAATGAAGCACCTTTTCGTCGCAGCCGCCGCTCTTGCCTTTGCCAGCCTTGCATACGCTGCCGATTTCCGCTCCGTCAACGACGGTGCGGCCGTGATGTACGACGCTCCCTCCCGCGCCTCCACCCCGGTGTTCGTGGCTTCGCGCCTCTACCCGCTCGAAGTCATTGTCAACCTCGATGCCTGGGTGAAGGTACGCGACCACACCGGGACGTTTTCGTGGATAGAGAAGAAGTCCCTCTCCGACCGGCGCATGGTCCTCGTGACCGCGCCCAACGTGGAAGTGCGCAGCCGCCCCGACGACTTGGCGCCGCCGGTCTTCCAGGCTACCCAGAACGTGGCGCTCGAACTCATCGAGATCGCTCCCGGCGGGTGGGTGCGCGTCCGACACGCCGACGGCTCGAGCGGCTACGTGAAGTCGTCGCTGGTCTGGGGTCTCTGACGCTGCGGCGAAGGGCGATGAGTCCCCGCGCCTTTCCTGCCCCATGAAGATCGCAGTCCTTGGCGCAGGCGCATGGGGTACCGCACTCGGGGTCGCGCTTTCTTCGCGTCATCGGATCGCGCTCTGGGCTCGCGACCCGGTGCAAGCCGTGGCGATCTCGGCCGCGCGACGCAACGACCGCTATCTTCCGGAAATTGCCCTGCCCGACGGGATGGAAGTCGGCAGCGACCTTGGCCGGGCGCTTGCCGGCGCCGAACTCGTCGTCCTCGCGGCCACCGTCGCCGGGCTCAGGCCGCTAGCCTCGGCGCTGCGCGACCGCAACGCGAATGCGCCTTTCATCTGGCTGTGCAAGGGCTTCGAGGAAGGGACCGGGTGCCTGCCGCACGAAGCGGTGCAGTCCGTGTATGGCGGGAAGCCGCCGGCCTGCGGCGCATTGTCGGGGCCTTCGTTTGCGCTCGAAGTGGCGCAGGGATTGCCGTGCGCATTGACGCTGGCCGGCACCGATGTCGGCTTTGCAAGCAGCACGGCTGCGCGCCTGCACGGCGGACGCCTCAGGATCTACTACACGACCGACCTTGCCGGCGTCGAGGTCGGCGGCGCGGTGAAGAACGTGCTTGCGATCGCCGTAGGCATCTCGGACGGCATGGGCCTCGGGCAGAACGCCCGCGCTGCGCTGGTGACGCGCGGGCTGGCGGAAATCCAGCGGCTGGGTGTGGCCATGGGCGGCAGCGCGGAAACGATCATGGGCCTCACCGGCGCGGGCGACCTGATCCTTACCGCGACGGGGACGCTGTCCCGCAACCGCAGGGTCGGCATCGAACTCGCCCAAGGCCGCGCGCTCGACTCGATTCTCGGCGCGCTCGGCCATGTGGCCGAAGGCGTGCGTACCGCGCGCGAAGTCCTGAAGCTTGCCGAGCGCAACCGGGTGGAAATGCCGATCACGCGGGCGGTGAATGCAGTGCTGGCGGGCGAAATCTCGCCACGCGCCGCGGTCGAAATGCTGCTCTCGCGCGATCCGCGCAGCGAAGGCTAGGCCGCCCCGTCGAATCCGCGCTGGCGCCAGGCTTCGTAGATCACTACCGCGACCGCGTTCGATAGGTTGAGGCTGCGGTTACCCGGGCGCATCGGGAGTCGCAGCCGGCGGCTCTCCGGGACGCTGTGGAGAATGTCGGCGGGCAGGCCGCGGGTTTCGGGGCCGAACACGAACGCATCGCCTCCGGCATAGGCGGGCTCGGTGTGCCGCACCGTGCCGCGCGTCGAGCAGGCAAACAGCCGCGCCTCGCCGATGGCCGACAGGCAGGCCTGCCAGCCGGAATGGACCTGCATGTTTGCGATTTCGTGATAGTCGAGCCCTGCGCGCTTGAGCTGCCGGTCCTCCACCGAGAACCCGAGGGGCTCGACAAGATGCAACCTTGCGCCGGTATTGGCTGCAAGGCGAACAATGTTGCCGGTATTCGGCGGAATCTCCGGCTGGTACAGGACGATATGGAACATCGGTTCAGTCCGCGGGCGTGCGCGCCACCACCCAATTGACCACGCGAGCGGCCCCGAATCTTTTCAGCGTCGATGCGACTTCGCCGAGCGTCGCCCCGGTGGTCATGACATCGTCCACGACCGCGACGCGTTTGCCATCCATCGAGGACCGGCAGCTGAATGCGTTGCGGACGTTTTCGCGTCGCTCCTTCCACGGAAGATCGACTTGCGCCGCCGTCTGCCTTACGCGGGTGCAAAGGTCCGGCAAGACGGGCAGGCCCATCCGAGTCGCGAGGCGGCGCGCGATTTCCATCGACTGGTTATAGCCGCGCTGCCCGAGCCGGACGTCGTGCAGCGGGACCGGAACGATCATGTCGACCGTCTCGGCCGGGAGCGTGCGGAGTTCCGAATGCAGTTCCTCCGCAAGCAGGGCTGCCAATGCAAGCTCGCCGCGAAACTTGAGCCCCTGGACGAGCACATCGGCCGGAAAGGTGTAGGCGAACACCGCAGTCGTCGCATCGTAGGACGGCGGATCGCCGATGCAACGCCCGCAAGGCAGGCCCTCCCGCGAAGGCAACGCGCATTGCGGGCATCGTGGCCGTGCGAGATACGGCAGGTCCGCAATACACGCGTCGCAGAGTAGACCCGGGCTTTGTCCGCGGCACAGGTAGCAGGTGCCGCCGAACAGGCGCCCGGCAAGCGCAGCCGCACCGCGGGTCCAAGGGGACGTCTTCATCGGGAACGATTATGCGGCAACGCGCCTGCGATATTGACGCCTTGGAGGCCTGAGCCTGAGAATCGTCGACTCTCCCCCGAAGGAGTCTGTCTCCCCATGTGGACCGTAGCAGGACTCGGCGTCGCGCTCGCCGCCGGAAAGACCACCAGCCGCGCTCTCGTCGAGCAGGCGCTCGCGCGGATTGCCGACCCTGCGGGCGAAGGCGCCCGCGCTTTTGTAAGGACGTACGCGGAGACCGCGTTGAGCGAGGCGGACCACTCCGACCGCCTGCGGCGCGCAGGGATCGTTCGCTCGCCGGTGGAAGGCATCCCGGTTTCGGTGAAGGACCTGTACGACGTGGCCGGCGATGTCACGCGCGCGGGCTCGAAGGTCCTCGACGACGCGCCGCCTGCGGCTGCCGACGCGCCCGCCGTGGCGCGCCTGCGGGCGGCAGGCGCGGTGATCGTGGGCCGTACCAACATGGTCGAGTTCGCTTTCGGCGGTGTCGGCTTGAATCCGCACTACGGCACCCCGAAGAATCCCTTCGACCGCAAGACCGGGCGCGTGCCCGGCGGCTCTTCTTCAGGCGCTGCAGTATCGGTCGCCGACGGCATGTGCGCGATGGGCCTTGGTTCGGATACTCGCGGCTCGGTGCGGCTGCCGGCGTCGCTGTGCGGCGTCGCAGGCTTCAAGCCGACCGCCCGGCGCATTCCGCGCGAGGGGGCCTTCCCGCTTTCGTGGACGCTCGATTCAGTCGGCCCGCTGGCCAACAGCGTCGCCTGCTGCGCGGCGTACGACGCGATCCTGGCGGGCGAACCCGCCGACCCGCTGCCGCACTTTCCGGTCAAGGGCCTGCGGCTGATGGTGCCGAAGTGCATCCTCACCGACGACCTGGACGCCAATGTCGCCAGGGCATTCGAGCGTTCGCTGTCGCATCTCGCCAAGGCAGGCGCCTTGATTGCCGAAGTCGACGCGCCCTCGTTCACGCGCTCGATGGACCTTTACAAGAATGGCGGGTTCGCCGGCGCCGAGGCCTACCTGATCCACCGCAAGCGGCTGGAAACGCGCGCCGCCGGTTACGACCCGCGCGTTTCGAAGCGCGTCGTGATGGCCCGGGACTTCACCGCTGCCGACTACATCCAGCTCGGCTTCGACCGCGCGGAATTCATCCGCGGCGCCGAGGCGCTCGGCGCGCCGTTCGACGCGATGGTGTACCCGACGACGGCATCGAGCGCGCCGACGATCGCCGAAACCGGCAAGACCGACGATGACTATTTCCGCTGGAACCTGCGCCTGCTGCGCAATACCGGGCTGGGCAACGTGCTCGACGGCTGCGGTGCCACGATGCCCTGCCACTCGCCGGGCGAGGCGCCGGTGGGGTTCTCGGTGGCCGGCTTCGCGCTTTCCGACCGGCGGGTGCTCGCAGTGGCCGCGAGCCTCGAGCGCGCGCTCGAGCCGCTGACGCAACGCGCGGCCGGCTGACGCCCGGTTCCCGGCAGCAGCCACTGAAGCCGAATCCCTCCCCTCCTGCACAGTACGCGATCGACAGGCGGTGCGTGCGCCGCAATGCCGATCGCGCGGCGTCCGGATACCTCGCGGCGGCGCGCCTCGAACTGGAAGTCGGCGAGCGCATGCTCGAGCGTCTCGACTACGTGAGACTGTCGCCGGCGCGCATCCTCGACGCCGGATCCGGGCCCGCCCCGCAGGCGCAAAGGCTGATGCAACGCTATCGCGGCGCGCAGCTCGTCGCGCTCGATTTGTCGATCGGGATGCTGCGCGCAATCAGGCGGCCCCGGCTCCTCGATCGGCTGAGGGGCCGCGCCGGCGTGACGGCCGTGTGCGCCGACCTGTGCCGGCTTCCGCTGGCGTCGCGCGGATTCTCGCTCGTGTGGTCGAACATGGCCCTGCACTGGGGGACCGATCCCCAGGCTGCGATCGGCGAATTCCATCGCGTGCTGGAGATCGACGGCCTGCTGATGTTCAGCACGCTCGGGCCCGACACGCTCAAGGAGCTTCGCGCGGCGTTTGCCGGGCTGCCCGGCCCGCCGCACGTCCATTCGTTCGTCGACATGCACGACCTCGGCGACATGCTCGTCGCGGCCGGGTTCGCGGCGCCCGTCATGGACACGGAAACGATCACGCTGACCTATCCGGGCATCGATGCACTGACCGCGGACCTGCGTGCTACCGGGCAGGCCTGCGCGCTGGCCGGCCGGTCGCGCGGGCTGTTCGGGCCGCGGCAGTGGGACGCAGTTCGCGCGAAGCTCGATCGGTGCATCCGCGACGGCCGACTGCCTGCGACGATCGAGGTCGTGTACGGCCACGCATGGAAGCCCGCGCCGCGCAGGACGGCCAAAGGCCACGCGATCATAAAACTGGGAATCGATAAGCGTTTGCGAAATTGAATCCGGAAAACTCCACTAAATCCGAGGCTTTATCTCAGGCTCCGACTTGTTTGCCGGGCCCGCCCTGTGATACCTTATGCGGGCTTTTTTTGCGGTGCCGCCACGACGCTTCCATGAACGGCTGGAGTCAGGAACATCCCCGCCAGGAACTGGAATTTCTTGGGCAGGGGGCCGGGTTCAGCCTGCTCCTCAAGCGCAACTGCTCGATCTCGCCTAACGGCCTCTTGTGGGCCTACGGCGCGATCGCGGTCGTGACGATCGGCATTGCGGCGGCATTTGCCGCGCTGGGAGCCTGGGTGATCCTGCCGTTCGCGGGAATCGAGGTCGTGGGACTGGGAATCGCGTTTGTGCTGGTGGGTCGGCACGCAGGGGATTACGAGCGTATCGAGCTCGGCGAAGGAAGCTTGAAGGTCGAAGTATGTGAATCGGATTCGGTCCGCTGTCACGAGTTCAATGCGGCTTGGGCAAGCGTGAGGGTCGCCGGCGAGGGCCACGGCATGCGGGTCCTGCTGGGAGTGCCGGGGCGCAGCCTGGAAATAGGCCGTCACCTGCATGAGCAGGCGAGGCTGGATCTCGCGGGCGAGCTTGGCAAAAGATTACGGAATTAGGAATCGAAAGGGTGAGCATGCAACAGTTCTCGGCACGAAAGATCGGACATTGGGCCCTTGTCGCGGGGCTCCTCGCGCTGGCCGCGGCCGGAAGCGCGCACGCGCTGGAGTGGAACCTGCAGCCGCCAGCGACGAAAATCGCCGAGCAGATCCACAGCCTGCACGAATACGTCATGGCGCTGATCGTGGTGATCTTCGTCGGCGTGTTCGGAGTGATGTTCTATTCGATCTTTGCGCACCGCAAGTCGCAGGGGCACAAGGCGGCGAATTTCCACGAAAACACCACGGTCGAAATCGTCTGGACCGTGATTCCCCTGCTGATCCTGATCGTCATCGCTTGGCCTGCGACGCGTGCGGTGATCGCGCAGAAGGACACGTCCAACTCCGACATGACCATCAAGGTCACCGGCTACCAGTGGAAGTGGGGCTACGACTACATCAAGGGCGAGGGCGAGGGCATCAGCTTCGTGTCCCAGCTGTCCACCCCGCGCGACCAGATCGAGGGCCGCGCGGCCAAGGGCGAGAACTACCTGCTCGAGGTCGACAACGAGCTGGTCGTGCCCGTCGGCAAGAAGGTGCGCATCCTGACGACGGCCGCCGACGTGATTCACTCCTGGGGAATGAACGCCTTCGGCGTGAAACAGGACGCGATTCCCGGATTCATCCGCGATACGCATTTCACCGCCGACAAGGTCGGCACCTACCGCGGCCAGTGCGTCGAACTCTGTGGCAAGGAGCACGGCTTCATGCCGATCGTGGTGCGCGTGGTGAGCGCCGAGGACTATACGAAGTGGGTCGAAGGCGAGAAGAAGAAAATGGCCGCCACGGCGGACGATCCGAACAAGGTCTGGGCGCTGGACGACCTCAGGGCGCGGGGCGAGAAGGTTTACGCCGCGAACTGCGTCGCCTGCCACCAGGCCACCGGCAAGGGCGCACCGCCCGCCTTCCCGCCTCTCGACGGCTCGAAGATCGCGACCGGCCCGAAGGCCGCGCACCTCGACATCGTCTTGAACGGCAAGCCGAACACCGCCATGGCCGCGTTCGGCAAGCAACTGAGCGACACGGAAATCGCCGCGGTCGTCACCTACGAGCGCAATGCGTGGAGCAACAAGACCGGCGAGGTGATCCAGCCCGCCGAGGTCAAGGCCCTGCGCAAGTAACGGATACCTTCAGGAGAACCCCCCAATGAGCGCAGTCCTCGACGATCACGGCCACGCGGATCATCACGATCACCACCACGGCTACGGCGGGATCATGCGGTGGATCACCACCACCAACCACAAGGACATCGGCACGATGTACCTGTGGTTCAGTTTCGCGATGTTCATGGTGGGAGGCACGATGGCGCTGGTCATCCGCGCCGAGCTGTTCAGTCCCGGCCTTCAAATCGTGAACCCGGACTTCTTCAACCAGATGACCACGATGCACGGCCTCATCATGGTGTTCGGCGCGATCATGCCGGCGTTCGTGGGGTTTGCCAACTGGCTGATCCCGATGCAGATCGGCGCGCCGGACATGGCGTTCGCGCGCATGAACAACTGGTCGTTCTGGATCCTCCCGTTCGCCGGTTCTTTGCTGATCATTTCGTTTTTCGTTCCCGGCGGCGCGCCCGGCGTGGGCTGGACGATGTACGCGCCGCTCACCGTGCAGATGGGCATGGGCATGGACCTCACGATCTTCGCGGTCCACCTGCTCGGCATGTCGTCGATCATGGGCTCGATCAACATCGTGACCACGATCCTCAACATGCGCGCTCCCGGCATGACGCTGATGAAGATGCCGCTGTTCTGCTGGACCTGGCTGATCACGGCCTACCTGCTGATCGCCTCGATGCCCGTGCTGGCCGGCGCGGTGACGATGACCCTGACCGATCGCCACTTCGGCACCTCGTTCTTCAATGCCGCCGGCGGCGGCGACCCGGTGCTCTACCAGCACATCTTCTGGTTCTTCGGACATCCCGAGGTCTACATCATCATCCTGCCGGCGTTCGGCGTGATCTCCCAGATCATTCCGGCCTTCTCGAGGAAGCCGCTGTTCGGCTACGCCTCGATGGTCTATGCGACCGCCTCGATCGCGATCCTTTCGTTCATCGTCTGGGCGCACCACATGTACACGGTGGGCATGCCGGTCACCGGGCAGCTGTTCTTCATGTACGCGACTACGCTGATCGCGGTGCCCACGGCGGCCAAGATGTTCAACTGGCTGGCGACGATGTGGCGGGGTTCGCTCACCTTCGAGACGCCGATGCTGTTCGCGCTCGGCTTCCTGTTCCTGTTCGCGATGGGCGGCTTCTCCGGCCTGGTGCTGTCGCTGGCCGCGGTCGACATCCAGCTGCAGGACACCTATTACGTCGTGGCGCATTTCCACTACGTCATGGTCGCCGGTGCCTTGTTCACCGCGTTCGCGGGCATCTATTTCTGGCTGCCCAAGTGGACCGGCCGGATGTACAACGAGACCCTCGGCAAGTGGCATTTCTGGCTGTCGATGATCTTCTTCAACCTGATCTTCTTCGTGCAGCACTTCCTCGGCCTGGCGGGAATGCCGCGCAGGATCCCGGACTATGCGCTCCAGTTCGAGACCTGGAACAAGATCTCGTCGATCGGCGCGTTCGGGTTCGGCTTCACGCAGCTGCTGTTCCTGTACATCGTGGTGAAGGCGATCACGAGCGGCGAGAAAGCCGCCGACAGGCAGTGGGAAGGCGCAGATTCGCTCGAGTGGACCCATCTGCCGAGTCCGGCGCCCTACCATTCGTTCGAGACCCCGCCGGTCGTCAAGTGACCGAACGCTCGACCGATCCGGGTGGCATGGACGTGGCGCTGAGCCGCAACGCGAGGACGGGGCTGATCCTGGCCGCGGTGGCGCTGGCGTTCTTCGCCGCAGTCATCCTCAAGTACTGGCTGATCCGATGAGCGCGGCGCAGGAAGGCCACGTCGTCGGCGACAACCGGCGTCTTCTGGTCAAGCTCTCGATCGTGGCTTCGCTGATGTTCGGGTTCGGCTATGCCTTGGTGCCGTTCTACAAGCAGATCTGCCTGGCGCTGGGCCTGAACAACATCGAGGCGACGTCGAAGACGACGGGCGCAGCCGTGAATACCCAGGTCGACTACGCGCGCACGATCTCGATCGAGTTCGACGCCAATGCGCACAACCTGCCGTGGCACTTCCGGACGCTGCAGAACCACATCACGGTGCATCCCGGTGAACTCGCCACGGTCGAGTTCGAGGTCGTGAACACCAAGTCGGTGCCGGTGACCGGGCAGGCGGTGCCGAGTTACGGCCCGCAGCGCGCCGGCCAGTATTTCAGCAAACTGGAATGCTTTTGCTTCTCGAAGCAGACGTTCGCGCCGGGTGAGACGCGGAGGATGCCGGTGGTGTTCCTGATCGACCCGAGCCTGCCCGCCGACGTGCACACGATCACGCTGTCCTACACGTTCTTCGAGGTGCCGGGCATGGGGGGCAAATCGTGATGGCGCAGGAAGCGCCGCCGAGGGCATCCTTCCTGGCAGTCGCGAAGGCGGTGTTCTGGTCGTTCTTCGGCGTTCGCAAGAGAAAGGACTATGAGAGCGATTCGGTCAGCATCAGCCCGGTGCAGGTGATCATCGCAGGCGTCATCGGCGCCGTGCTGTTCGTGCTTGCTCTGGTAATGGTGGTGAAGCTGGTGACCAGCTGACCGCCGCAGGAAATCCGGAAACAGGGAATACGGGAGAAAACAACATGTCGCAACATCCGACCGCTCAGGGCACGCCGGCCTACTTCATACCGCAGCCGATGCCGTGGCCGATCATGGGCTCGGTGGGCCTGTTCTGCATGGCGCTGGGGGCCGTCTTCGTCTTCAACGGCATGAGCGGCGGCTGGGTTTCGCTTGCACTCGGTTTCATGATCCTGCTGTACATGATGTTCCGCTGGTTCGGCGACGTGATCCGCGAGTCCGAGACCAACCGCTATTCCAAGCAGGTCGACGTGTCGTTCCGCTGGGGCATGAGCTGGTTCATCTTCTCCGAGGTGATGTTCTTTGCCGGGTTCTTCGGCGCGCTCTTCTGGACCCGCGTGATCTCGGTGCCCGACCTCGGAAGCCTCACCCACAACGAGCTCCTCTGGCCCGGCTTCAGCGGCCATTGGCCTTCGGCCGGGCCGGGCTTCGCCGAGAAATTCTCCCCGATGGGCGCGTGGGGCCTGCCGGCGCTGAACACGTTCCTTCTGCTGTCCTCGGGCGCGACGATCACGGTCGCGCACTGGGCACTCAAAGAGAACAAGCGGGGCCTGCTGAACCTGTTCATGTTCTTCACGATTGCGCTGGGCGTCACCTTCCTTGCGTGCCAGGTAATCGAGTACGGCCACGGGTATCACGAGCTCAACCTCAAGCTCACCACGGGTGTGTACGGCTCGACGTTCTACATGCTGACCGGGTTCCACGGCTTCCACGTGACGCTCGGCGCGATCATGCTGACGGTAATCCTCGCACGCTGCCTGGCCGGGCACTTCAAGCCCGACCACCATTTCGCGTTCGAGGCGGTGGCCTGGTACTGGCACTTCGTCGACGTCGTCTGGCTCGGCCTGTTCATCTTCGTATACTGGCTCTAGCAGCAAGGGCTCGACAGCGCGGAATTTCATCGAACAACGAGGAGGAGGGTCCCACGCGGACGCGCAAGACGCCCGCTCGGGACTCCGGAGGCAGCAACTTTGATGCCGCACGCAGTGCGGCATCTTTTTTTCTGCGCCTGGCGGCGTAGAAGCAGGGCAGGAAGAGAACAGGGGAACACATGGTTCCCCCGTACCCCCTCCTTGAGAAGGATCAGCTGCTAGGAAACGCGGCCGGGGATGAAACCAAAGTAGTAGCTCGCCATCAAAACAAGGAAGAGCAGCATCGACAGACCGACGCGAATCGCCAGGGCCTTGACCGCTCGTTTGGATCCGGGCTCGTCGTGCATGACGAAATACAGCCCCGACCCGAGGCTGGCGATGATCAGGATGAGCATGGCGATCACTACGAAGCGCATTAATGCAGTCTAGTCCAAGGAATGCAACCATTCCACCGATGACTTCACGGATGCAGGGCCTGCGGTTCCGTCCGCGCTGGTGGGGCTTCCTGCTCGCCTTGGCGGCGGCCTTCGCGACCGTCTCGCTTGGCAACTGGCAGTCGCGTCGCGCACAGGAGAAGCGCGATCTCGCCGAGCGTTTCGAAGCGGCCGATCGCGCCGCGCCGCTCGCGATCCCCGGGTCGGCGGCGCCGGCATCCTCGCTCGCTTTCAGGCGCCTGGGTGCGCGGGGGGAGTTCATTCCCAGGTTCACCGTCCTTCTCGAGAACAAGGTGTATCGGGGCCGCGTCGGCTATTTCGTGGTCACGCCATTGCGGCTTTCGGGCAGTGCGCTGCATGTGCTTGTCAATCGCGGCTGGATCGCGGCCGGCGCAAGGCGCGAAGACATCCCGCAGGTGAGGACGCCGCCGGGCGAAGTCTATGTGGAAGGGCTCGGCGTCGAGCACGCGCCCCGCGTGCTCGCAACAGGCGGGGGCCGACCTGCCGGCCGCGTGTGGCCGGGCCTGACCTTCGACGAGTTCTCCGAATGGTCGGGGCTCGCGCTCCAGCCGGTGTTGCTGGAGCAGCATTCGACCCTCGACGACGGCCTCGTCCGGGATTGGCCGAAGGCCGATTTCGGCATCGAGAAGCACACGAGCTACGCCATCCAGTGGTACCTGATCGCGGCATTTTGCGTCGCGGCCTTCATCGTCCTGAGTTTCGATCGTGCCCGACCTGCTCCCCGCTGATCCTGTTCGCCGGGGCCGCATCAAGCTGTTCGCGCTCGCGGCCTTCTTCGCCTTGCCTGTGGTCGCCGGTTACGTCGCGTATTTCTTCGACCTCGCGCCTGGCGGGTCTGCGAATTACGGTACGCTGATTCCGCCCAAGCCGCTGTCGGACACGGCCTTGCCGGACATGCAAGGACGCGACTTCCGCTTTTCCGACTTGCGCGGCAAGTGGATCCTGGTCCAGTTCGATGCGGCGGCGTGTGGCGAGTATTGCGAGCGAAAGCTCTATTTCATGCGCCAGGTCCGCAAGGCGCTCGGCAAGGACATGTCGCGCGTCGAACGGGTCTGGCTGATCACGGATGCGCAGGCGCCCTCGCCGAGGCTGCTGCAGGCCATCGAGGGCACGCGGCTGGCGCGCATCGCCTCCAAGCCGATCGCCGCCGAGTTTCCCGCCGAGCGTGCAGCCGCCGACCATGTGTACCTCATCGACCCGCACGGCGACCTGATGATGCGCTTTCCGCGCGAACCCGACCCGTCGCGCATGCTGAAGGACCTGCAGCGCCTGATGAAGTTGTCGGGGATAGGATGAGCACCGATCCCGCGAGAGCGTACCGCCTGCTCGTGCTTGCCTGCGCGTGCCTCACGTTCGTTGTCGTGGTCGTCGGCGCATACGTGAGGCTCTCGGATGCCGGCCTGGGCTGCCCGGACTGGCCGGGCTGCTACGGCAAACTGACGCCGGCGAATGCCGAGAGCCATATCCGGCGCGCAGTCGAAGAGCAGGGCGGGGCGCACGGGCCGGTCTCGATGCCCAAGGCGTGGAAGGAGATGGGCCATCGATATCTCGCCGGCACTCTGGGCCTCTTGATCCTCGCAGTTGCGGTGCTCGCGTGGCTGTGGCGCAAGCCGCTTGGACAGCCGCCCTGGCTGGCGACGTCGATCGTGGCGGTGGTCGCCTTCCAGGCGACACTGGGCAAATGGACCGTGACGATGCTTCTCAAGCCCGCCATCGTGACCGGGCACCTGGTCGGCGGAATGACGACTCTGGCGCTGCTCACCTGGCTCGCGTCGCGGCAGTGGCTGCCGAAGGCAAGCGATGGGTCGCCCGGGATCAGGGCGCTGCGGTCCCTCGCGGTCGTCGCGTTCGTCATGCTCTGCGCCCAGGTCATTCTGGGCGGCTGGGTCAGCACGAACTACGCTGCGCTCGCCTGCCCGGACCTGCCGCTGTGTCGAGGCGAGGCCGCGCCTGCGATGGATTTCGGCAATGCCTTCCATGTCGTGCGGGAACTCGGCATGACGTCCGACGGTGGGCTGCTCTCGAGTGACGCGCTGGTGGCGATTCACTGGACGCACAGGATGTTTGCGCTGCTCGTGGTCCTGGTCCTCGGCACGCTCGCGTACCGGCTGGCAAGGGCCGGCGGTACGCGCGTGCTCGGGTACCTGTTGTTTGCGGCATTGGCGGCGCAGTTCATGCTTGGGCTGGCCAACGTCGCATTCGGGTTGCCGCTCGTGCTCGCGGCCGCCCACAATGCCGGGGCGGCGCTGCTGCTCATCCTGCTCGTCGTGATAAACTACGTTACTTTCCACGGGCTTGCGCTGAACCAGCGCGTGGTCCGAGTCCAGCCCCCGAAAGCCTGACCCGCCTGCCGCACAGCATGTCCTCCCAAGTCCTGAATCCGGCATCCCCGCGTCCCTTCCTCCAGAAGCTGAGGTCGTTCTATGCGCTGACCAAGCCGCGCGTGGTGTCGCTGATAGTGTTCACCGCGGTGATCGGCATGTTCCTGGCGACGCCGGGCATGGTTCCTTTGCGAGTCCTGCTCTGCGGGACGATCGGGATCGCACTGGTTGCGGGCGCGGCCGCCGCAGTCAACTGCCTGGTCGAGCAGAAGATCGATGCACTCATGCGGCGTACGAGCTGGCGGCCATTGCCGCGCGGGGATCTGACCGCGCTGCAGACGCTGGTCTTCGCCGGCGCGGTCGGCGGCACCGGTCTCTGGCTGCTCAACGCCTTCGTCAATCCGCTGACCATGTGGCTGACGCTCGGCACCTTTGTCGGCTACGCCATCGTCTACACCGTGATCCTCAAGCCGGCCACCCCGCAGAACATCGTGATCGGCGGCGCGTCCGGCGCAATGCCGCCGGTGCTCGGCTGGGCCGCAGTCACCGGAGAGGTGACCACCGAGGCGATGATGCTGTTCCTGATTATCTACACTTGGACGCCGCCGCATTTCTGGGCGCTTGCGCTCTACCGGACCGAGGAATATGCCAAGGCCGGCCTGCCGATGCTGCCGGTCACCCACGGGCAGAAGTTCACCAGGCTGCATGTGCTCCTGTATACGCTGATCATGTTCGCCGCTTCGCTGCTGCCCTTCGTGATCAGGATGAACGGCTGGCTCTATCTCGGCGCGGCGCTTGTCCTCGGCGGGATTTTCATCGCCTACGCAATCCGGATCTATGTCGACTACAGCGACGACCTCGCGCGCAGGACCTTCCGCTACTCGATCGCCTACCTGTCGCTGCTCTTCGCGGCGTTGCTCGCCGACCACTACCTTGTGGCGTAGCCTTGCGGCGCTGGTGGCGGTGTCGCTGCTGCTCGCAGCCTGCGACGCCGGCGGTCCGAAGTTCAAGAACATCGACATCACCGGCGCGGACTACGGCAAGGGATTCGAACTCACCGACCATAACGGCAAGCCGCGGACACTGGCCGATTTCCGCGGCAAGGTCGTGGTGTTGTTCTTCGGGTTCACGCGCTGCCCCGACGTCTGCCCGACCACGCTGTCCGAGCTCAAGGGCGTCATGCAGAAGCTCGGGCCGGATGCGGACAAGGTGCAGGTGCTCTTCGCGACCCTGGATCCCGAGCGCGATACGGCCCAGGTCCTGGCGCAATACGTTCCTGCGTTCGACGCGCGCTTTCTCGGTCTTTACGGGGACCTCGCGGCCACGCAGAAGACGGCCAAGGAGTTCAAGATCTTCTACGAGAAGCGCGCGGGTTCAACGCCCGAGAACTACACCATGGACCACACGGCCGCCAGCTACGCATTCGACCAGCGGGGGCGCTTGCGGCTCTACGTCAAGCACGACCAGTTGGGCACGCTGGTGGACGACATCCGGACGCTGCTTAAAGAGGGCAGTTAGGCAGCCGGAGACGCACGAGCGGCAGGAATAAGAGAAAACGGCCGCGCGCAGCCGTTTGTCCGCGGCAGGCCGCGCCTGCGGACTGCGGTCAGGCGGCCGGAACCGGCCCCATCACCTTGCGCATCTTGTCCAGCGCCTTGGCTTCGATCTGGCGGATGCGCTCGGCCGAGACCTTGAATTCGGCTGCAAGGTCATGCAGCGTGAGCGCGTCTTTCTCGCGCAGCCACCGCGATTCAACGATCCTGCGGCTTCGCGGGTCGAGGCTCTCGAGCGCCTTGGCCAGGCCCTCGGTGCGCAGGCGCTCCGATTCCTCTGCCTCGAGCACTTTCGAGGGCTCGGCGTTCACATCGGCTGCGAGGTAGTTGACCGGCGCATAGCCTTCGTCATCCTCGTCGGCCTCGAAAGTCATTTCCTGCCCGGCGAGGCGCATCTCCATCTCGGAGACCTCCTCAGGCTTGACCTTGAGTTCCTTCGCCATCCGGCCGACGTCCTCTGACGACATCGTGCCCAAGCCCTGCTTCATCGAACGCAGGTTGAAGAAGAGCTTGCGCTGGGCCTTGGTCGTGGCGACCTTGACCAGCCTCCAGTTGCGCAGGATGTATTCGTGCATTTCGGCCTTGATCCAGTGGATCGCGAACGAAACCAGGCGCACGCCGCGCTCCGGGTCGTAGCGCTTCACCGCCTTCATCAGGCCGATGTTGCCCTCCTGGATCAGGTCGGCATGCGGCAGGCCGTAACCGAGGTAGCCGCGGGCAACGGAAACGACCAGCCGCAGGTGCGACAGCACGAGCCCGCGCGCGGCATCGAGGTCGCCGTCCTTGCGATAGCGGCGCGCCAACTGCTGTTCCTGCTCCAGGCTGAGGAGCGGGAACCGGTTGACCGTCTGGATATACGTCTCCAGACTTCCGGCCGGCATCGGCACCGGAAACTGCGCCGGCAGACTCATACTGAGTGTTCCTTGCATGGCGTGATCTCCCTTAAGTGAATTCTAGCACTCTCATAATTAGAGTGCTAAATGGGCGACAAGTTCACTACCCCTTCTAGCAAGAGGGTTTAGCTTGGCTCGATTCCACGTAAGTAGATGCTCACTGACAGGTACGCACCCAGCCATCCAAGGAGGCCAGCGAAGCCTGCAGCCGCCAACGCATCGGCAGGGGCGAGAAAACCCAACTCGAAGACCGAACCGTACGATTCGGACAACGCGCGCACTCCCCGGTTCAGCAACGAAAGCCCCCCGGCAAGGATAGCCAGCCCGACTCCGCCACCGGCCAGCCCCTGCAAGGCGCCGAGGTAATAGAACGGCCTGCGGATGAACGAGTCGGACGCGCCTAGCAGCTTGGCGACTTCGATCTCTTCCCGCTGGGTCAGCACCTGCAGGCGGATGGTGTTGAAGGTGACCGCAATCATGCCGGTCGCGAGCAGTACGCCGGCAAATGCGATCGCAATGCGCCCGATGTCGATCAACGCAGCAAGACGGCGCGCCCAGCCCGAATCGGCCTGAACGTGGCCGACCCCCGGCCGCTTGCGCAGTTCGGCCGCAAGCGTGTCGAGCTCTTGGGGGAGGTTTTCGCGCATTTTGACGACCAGTGCGTCCGGCAGCGGGTTCTGGTTCAGGGCGGCGACGACCTCGGCAATGCCTTCGGTCTTGTTGAGTTCGGCAAGCGCCGCCTCCTTCGAGACGAACCTGACAGGGCCGACACGGGGGTCGGCCTTCAGCGACTTCTCCAGTGCCTCGCGGTCGGCGGGTTTTGCCGCCGCGTCCAGAAAGATGCTGAGCTGGGGTTCCAGGGAGAACCGCGTGGCGACGCCCTGCAGGTTGGCCAGCAATACATACCCGGCCGCCGGGAGCGAAATCGCAATGCCGATCACCAGGACGTTCAGAATACTGGAGGCCCGCTGTGCCGCGAGCTTGCGCAAGGCGCCCCTGAAAGCCTGAGCGTGCTGGGAGAGCCATCCTTTCATCCGGGCTCCCCGCCTGCGACGAGGCGGCCGCGGTCGAGCCTCAGCACCCGTTTGCCCGAGCGCTCGACCAGCGCCAGGTCGTGCGTGGCGATCAGCACGGTGACACCGACCTGCTGGAACGAAAGGAAGATCTGCATGATCGTAGCGGCCGAGTCGGCGTCGAGATTGGCGGTCGGTTCGTCGGCGAGCAGTATCGAAGGCCGGTTGGCCACTGCGCGCGCAATCGCGACGCGCTGCTGTTCGCCTCCCGAGAGCTGGATCGGGTTGAGTTTTTCGCGTTCGATCAGGCCCACCTTGTCGAGCGCCGCCCGGGCGCGCCGGGCTGCCTCCTTCGGCGTGAACCCGCTGAACGAAAGCGGCAGCAGCACGTTGTCGAACACGCTGCGGTCGTAGAGCAGCTTCTGGTCCTGGAAAACCAGGCCGAGGTTGCGCCGCAGGAAAGGAACGGCCGCCGGCTTGATCGCCGAGACATTCTGGCCGTTCACGATGACCGAGCCGCTGGTCGCCCGCTCGATCGCCGGGATCAACTTGAAAAGCGTCGACTTGCCGGCACCCGAGCGCCCGGTGAGGAAGGCGAGTTCACCTGGCTCGATCGAGAAACTCACGTTGCTGAGGGCCTCCTGGCCGCCGGGATAGCGCTTGGAGGCGTTCGAGAACCTAATCAACGAGCGCCTCGACGAAATCGCGCGCGCTGAAGGGTCGCAAGTCGTCTATGCCTTCGCCGACTCCGATGAAGTACAGGGGCAGCGGCTGCGCCTTGCCTTCCTTGGCGCGCGAACTGGCGATCGCCGCCACTACGCCGCCCTTGGCGGTCCCGTCGAGCTTGGTGAGTACCAGGCCGGTCAACCCCACTGCGTCGTCGAATGCCTTGACCTGGTTCAGCGTGTTCTGGCCGGTATTCGCATCCAGCACCAGTATCACCTCGTGCGGCGCGTCGGGCATCACCTTGGCGATCACGCGCTTCACTTTCCGGATCTCGTCCATCAGGTGGAGCTGCGTCGGCAGCCGGCCCGCCGTGTCGGCGATCACGATGTCGATGTTGCGTGCAATCGCGGCACTGACCGCATCGAAGATCACGGCGCTCGGATCGCCCGATTGCTGCGCCACCACCGTGATGTTGTTGCGTTCGCCCCAGACCACCAATTGTTCGCGGGCCGCGGCGCGGAACGTGTCGCCTGCCGCGAGGAGCACCGTCTTTCCGCGTCCCTGGAAATATTTCGCGAGCTTTCCGATCGATGTCGTCTTTCCTGCGCCGTTTACGCCCGCGACCATGATCACCAGGGGCTTTGCGCGCGACAGCGGCAGGGGCCTTTCGAGCGGCGCAATCAGCCTGAGCAATTCATCCCTGAGGAGCGCCTTGAGCGCGACCGCATCCGTGACGCCTTCCTTGCGCACCCGGCCGCGCAGCGCGTCGAGGATCCGGTGCGTGGCCTCGACGCCGCAGTCGGCCCGCAACAGGACCGATTCGAGGTCGTCGTAAAGCGCGTCGTCGATTTTCCCGCGCGATAACAGCCCGCCGATCGCGTCGCGGGTACGCGAAAGTCCCGACTTGAGGCGCTCGGCCCAGGAGCGGGTGTCCTGCGGAGTTTTTTTGGGGAAGCCGAACATTGGGATGAGCGGCGGGGAAAGCCGCTAAGATAGGTCGGCATTTTAGCAAACGCATCCCCCGACCTTGGCGAAATCGAGCAAAGCTTCCCCCGGCCGCGTGCGCATCATAGGCGGGACCTTGAAAAGGAGCGTGTTGCGCTTCCCCGAAGCCGTCGACCTGCGGCCGACACCGGACCGGGTGCGCGAGACGGTGTTCAACTGGCTCGGGCAGGACCTGCACGGGCTCGTGTGCCTGGACCTTTTTGCAGGCAGCGGTGCACTCGGTTTCGAGGCCGCTTCCCGCGGGGCGGCGCGCGTGGTGCTCGTCGAGCGGGACCCGCGGGCGGTGGCCGCGTTGCGCGACAATGCAATGCGTCTCTCGGCTTCGATGCTCGACATCGTTCCCGGTGACGCCTTGGCCTACCTTTCCGCTGCGAAAGAGCGGTTCGACGTGGTTTTCCTCGACCCCCCCTTCAGGCAGAATGTGCTCCCCGAAGTCCTCAGGTGCCTGCCCCGCGTGCTCAAGAGCGGTGCGCGCGCCTATGTCGAGGCGCCCGCGCCGCTGGAACTGGCGGGCGACAAGGGCGGATGGCGCGAACTCAGGCGCGGGCATGCCGGGCAGGTCAATTTTCAATTGCTGGAGTGGAGCGAATGATCGGAGCGGTCTATCCGGGGACGTTTGATCCCCTGACGCGCGGGCACGAGGACCTGGTCCGCCGTGCCTCGGTGATTTTCGGTTCGGTCATCGTCGGCGTCGCCGACAGCCGTGCAAAGAAGCCCTTCTTCACGCTGAGCGAGCGAGTCGAGATCGCGAGCGAAGTGCTCAAGGACCTCAAGAACGTGAAGGTCGTCGGCTTCAGCGGACTGCTGATCAAGTTCATCCACGAGCACGACGCCCGCGTGATCATGCGCGGACTGCGCGCGGTGTCGGACTTCGAATACGAATTCCAGCTGGCGGGAATGAATCGCAACCTCTACCCGGACGTGGAGACCGTGTTCCTCACGCCCTCCGAACAGCACATGTTCATCTCGGCGACGCTGGTGCGCGAGATCGCGACGCTCGGCGGCGACGTGTCGAAGTTCGTGCACCCGCTGGTGCGCGACAAGCTCAGGGAAAAGGTGACGGCCCTCGGCGGCTGAAGGCCGCCGCGTGTGGGCGTCGGCTGAAAGGCGCCGCGTGCGGGCGTCGGCTGAAAGGCGCCGCGTGCGGGCGTCGGCTGGAGGCGGCGTCCGTTGCTATTTTTGGCAGGTCGGACAGTAGAACGTCGCGCGCTGTCCCATCACCACGCGCTTGATCGGCGTGCCGCATCGCCGGCATGGTTCGCCGGTCCTGCCGTAGACCCAATAGTTCTGTTGGGCGTAACCCGAACTGCCGTCGCTCTGCACGAAGTCGCGCAGGCTCGATCCGCCTGCGCGGATGGCGTCCTCGAGCGTCGCCTTCACTTCGGTCACCAGGTTCGCGCAGCGCTGCAGCGACAGTCGCCCGGCCGGCGCGCCGGGCCGGATCCCGGCGCGATGGAGGCTTTCATTTGCGTAGATATTGCCAACCCCGACAACCTTCTTTGCGTCCATCAGCAAGAGCTTGATGGCAACGCGATGGCCGCGCGACAGCGCATGCAACAGCTTCGCGTTGAACGCGGGCGCGAGCGGCTCGACGCCGAGCCCGGCAAGCAGCTTGTGGTCCTCCGGATTGCCCGTCGTCCACAACACGGCGCCGAAGCGGCGCGGATCGCGCAATCGCAATACGCGCGGCCCGACCGCGAGGTCGAAGTGGTCGTGCCTGGCAGGCAGGGTGCCTGGCTGAACGATCCGCAAGCTTCCGGACATGCCCAGATGCAGGATCAGCGAACCCTTCCCGCAGTCCAGGAGGATATATTTGCCGCGCCGCCTGACCGAGGCGATCGTGCAGCCGGCGAGCCTGCCGACTTCGGCCGGAACGGCCCAGCGCAGGCGGGGTTCACGCACTTCGACACCGGTGATCTTGCGACCCTTGAGATGGGGTTCGATCCCGCGGCGCGTGATCTCGACTTCGGGGAGTTCGGGCATGGCAGAACTTTGTGGCGCGCCCTCGGTCGAACGCGGGTCAATTGCGTGGTCCGCGCTTGTGCGGAGCGGCAAATATACCTAATATGACCCGTGACCGACAGCAAGTCGCGCCCCTTCTCCGTCCTGTGTTGATTCAACCCCTCCTGCGCGTCTTGCGCTTGCCGCCGAATGCCTTTCGCCTGACCGCCGCGATCGTCGCCTTCGCGTTTGCGGCCGGTGCCCTCGCCCAGCCGAGCGCCAAGGACGGCGATGACGACGACGACGACCAGTCGGCGCCCGTGGTCACGGCCGCTGCGCCCAGGCAGGACGACCCAACGCTGCCGAAGCAGGACCTGACCGAGCCGGTCCTCCTCGGACTGTTGCTCGCCGAGATCGCCGCGCAAAGGAACGACGCCGGCTACGCGGCGCAGACGTACATCGAGCTTGCCAAGCGCACCCGGGATCCGCGTATCGCGCGGCGTGCCACCGAAGTCGCCGCTTTCGCGCGCCTCCCGGCGCTTGCCCTCGAAGGTGCGAGGATCTGGTACGAAGTCGAGCCGGGCTCGTTGCAGGCGGCGCAGACGCTCAGCCGGCTGCTCATCGGCGCGCGCCGCGTCGCGGAGGCCGAGCCCTACCTGATGAAGCTGTTCTCGAGCAACGAAATGACTGCGGCGAACGGCTTCATGCAGATCAATCGATTCCTCGCCCAGAATCCCGACAGGTCGACCAACCTGGAGATCGTGAGAAAGCTGGCCGGGTCGTTTCCTTCGCTGCCGCAGGCGCATTTTGCCGTCGCGCAGGCCGCCTCGAATGCGGACAACGACGACCTTGCGCTCGAAGAGGTGCGCCGGGCCGGCGAGTTGAAGCCGGACTGGGACCTGCCCGCCGTATTCGAAGCGCAGCTGCTGCAGCAGAAATCGCCCCAGGAAGCCCAGGCGCGGCTCGCGGCTTACCTCGCCAAGTTCCCGGGTTCGCGCGAGGCGGGGCTCAACTACGCGCGCCTGCTGGTGCTCGACAAGAAGGTCCCCGAAGCGCGCGCGCAGTTCCAGGCGCTCATCGACCAGAATGCCGGCGATGCCGACGTCCTGTACGCGGTCGGCCTTCTTTCGGTACAGCTCAAGGACTACGAACTGGGCGAGAAATACCTGAGCCGGCTGCTCGACATGCGGTTCCGCGACAAGAACGGCGTGCGCTTCACGCTCGGCCAGGTTGCGGAAGAAAGGAAGGACCTTCCCGGCGCGCTCAAGTGGTATTCGCAGATCGAGTCGGGGGAGCAATTCATCCCGTCGCGCCTTCGCTACGCACAGATCCTCTCCAGGCAGGGCAAGCTCGACGAGGCGCGCGCCTACCTTCGCAAGGTCGATGCCGGCGAACAGAAGACCCAGATGCTGATTGCCGAGGCCCAGTTGCTGCGCGAGGTGAACCAGAACGCCGAAGCCTTCAAGGTGCTCGACAATGCGCTCGCCTCGCAGCCCGACCAACCCGACCTCCTTTACGACCGCGCACTCACCGCCGAGAAACTCGAGCGCTACGACATCCTCGAGGCCGACCTGACGAAATTGATCAAGCTCCGGCCGGACCACGCACATGCGTACAACGCGCTCGGCTATTCGTTTGCCGACCGCAACGTGCGCCTGGACGAAGCCAAGAAGCTGATCGAGAAGGCCATGGCCCTCGCGCCGCAGGACCTGTACATCGTCGACAGCATGGGCTGGACGTACTACCGCATGGGCGATCTCCCGCGCGCGCTCGAGAACCTGCGCCGCGCCTACAAGGGCCGGCCCGACGGCGAGATCGGTGCCCATCTCGGGGAAGTGCTGTGGGTGTCCGGCGAGCGCGCCGAGGCCGAGCGGATCTGGCAGGATGCGCTCAAGAACGCGCCCGAGAACGAAGCGCTGCAAAAGACCATCAAGCGCTTCAAGCCCTGACGCGCCCGCGCGCGTTGCGTTGGATTCCCCTGACTACTGCGTGTCCACCGTGAGGCCCACCATTCGCGTGCTCGTTGTCCTGGCCGTCCTTGCGGTCACCGGGTGCGCGGAACTGCGGCCGCTGGAGGCGCAGGAGGACGTCGAATTCGAACTTGCCGGACGGATTGCCAGCCGCTACAAGGACGAGGCGGCCAGCGGCAACGTCGCTTGGCGGCATTCGCGCGAATCGGACGAACTCCTGATCACCACGCCCGTGGGGTCGAGCGTGGCCCGGCTGGTGCGTAACGGCGGCGAATTCGTGCTTACCACCAGCGAACCGCGCGACTATCGCGCCACCGATGCCGAGGCCCTGACCGAGCAGGTGCTCGGATTCCGGATCCCGATCACAGGCCTCGCCGACTGGGTGCGCGGCCGAGCCGCCGATGGCCCGTCGGCCGGAGCGATACGCGACCCGGAAGGCCGGCTCGCTTCGCTTGACCAGCACGGCTGGCATGTCGAATACCAGGAGTATCGTGCCGACGGGCTGCCCTCGCGCCTCAGGCTTTTCTACCCGGGCCTCGAATTGCGGCTCGCCATCCACGAGTGGAAGGCCGGCGCGCAACCGCGCTGAACGGCCGGAGACAAGACATGGAATGGCATCCTGCGCCCGCGAAGCTGAACCTCTTCCTGCACGTGCTCGGCCGCAGGCCGGACGGGTATCACCTGTTGCAGACCGTGTTTCGCCTGATCGACAGGTGTGACGAGGTCGGCGTGGAGATCCGGGAGGACGGCATCATCCGCCGCGTGGACGAAACGCCGGGCGTGGACGAGGTTTCCGACCTTTGCCTGAGGGCGGCACATGCGCTGCGAGAGCGGGCCCGCCCCCTTCTCGGATCTGCTGCCGGGCGCCTCGGCGCGGACATCGGTCTCAGGAAGCACCTGCCGATCGGCGGCGGGCTCGGTGGCGGCTCCTCGGACGCGGCGACGGTCCTGATCGTCCTCAACCGGGCCTGGAATCTCGGATTCAACCGCCGGCAGCTGATGGACATCGGCCTCGGGCTGGGCGCCGACGTACCGGTCTTCGTGTTCGGCAGGACCGCTTTCGGCGAAGGGGTGGGCGAGCGCCTCGCACCGCTTTCGCTACCCCCGGCCTGGTACCTCGTCCTGACACCGCAAGTCTCGGTATCTACAAAAGAAATCTTCTCTTCAGCCGCGTTGACACGGGATACGAAACCACTCAGAATACCGGCCTTTTTGCCGGGTCTTGGGAAAAACGACTTGCAGCCGGTCGCGACCGCCCTTTATCCCGAAATCGCCAGGCACCTGGAGTGGTTGTTGCAGTACGGCGACGCGCGAATGACGGGTTCCGGGGCGTGTGTTTTCGCCGCGTACGGCACGGAACCCGAAGCTCGGGCGGTGGAAGCGGGATTGCCGGAGGGCATGCGGGGATTCGTTGCACGCGGGCTCGACGAGCATCCTCTCAGGGGGTGGGTCGCGGACGCATGAATCAGGCAGTAGGCAGCAAAAAAGATTTGGGGAGTCGCCAAGCTGGTTAAGGCACCGGATTTTGATTCCGGCATGCGAAGGTTCGAATCCTTCCTCCCCAGCCACCATTAAGTTCTGAGAGCGGGCTCACGAGTCGAGGACATGGCCAACCTGATACCGACGAGGGCGCTGGATCGCCTGATGGTCTTCACGGGCAATGCCAACCCGAAGCTCGCCCAGGACGTGGTCAAGCACCTGAACATCGGCGTGGGCCGCGCGATCGTCGGCAAGTTTTCGGACGGCGAGGTCATGGTCGAGCTGCTGGAGAACGTCCGCGGCAAGGACGTGTTCGTGCTGCAGCCGACGTGCATGCCGACCAACGACAGCCTGATGGAACTGATGGTGATGGTCGACGCGCTCAAGCGCTCGTCGGCCGCCCGGGTGACCGCGGCGATCCCATATTTCGGCTACGGGCGGCAGGACCGCCGGCCGAGGTCGGCACGGGTGGCGATCAGCGCCAAGGTGGTGGCGAACATGCTGACCGCGGTGGGCGTGGCGCGCGTGCTGACGATGGACCTGCACGCCGACCAGATCCAGGGGTTCTTCGACATCCCAGTCGACAATATTTACGCGGCGCCGGTGTTGCTCGGCGACGTCTGGAAGCAGCGGTACGACAACCTGATCGTCGTGTCGCCCGATGTGGGCGGCGTGGTCAGGGCGAGGGCGCTGGCCAAGCGGCTCGAATCCGACCTGGCGATCATCGACAAGCGCCGGCCGAAGGCGAATGTTTCGGAAGTCATGAACATCATCGGCGAAGTACAGGGCCGTACGTGCGTGATCATGGACGACATGGTCGACACCGCGGGCACGCTGTGCAAGGCCGCGCAGGTGCTGAAGGCAGAAGGCGCCACGAAGGTGGTTGCGTATTGCACGCATGCGGTGCTCTCGGGCGGCGCGGTGGCGCGGATCGCGGAATCGGACATGGACGAGCTGGTGGTCACCGACACGATCCCGCTGCGCGAGGACGCGCGGGCCTGCCAGAAGATCCGGCAGTTGTCGGTGGCGGGCCTGCTGGCGGAGACGATATTCAGGATTTTCAGCGAGGATTCGGTGAGCTCGCTGTTCGTAGAATAGTTTTTTTGCAGCAAACGTGTGCCTGGTCGCGGGCCGCGTAACTTTAGGAGCAGTCCATGAAGATCGAAGTCAGCGCCAAGCGGCGCGAGAAGCAGGGAACGGGTGCGAGCCGCCGCCTGCGCAATGCCGGGAAAGTGCCCGGCATCGTGTACGGTGGGAACTCGGAGCCGGTAAACATCGAGCTCGACCACAAGGAGCTTGCGCAGAACCTTTCGCGCGAAGCATTCCATGCGTCGATCCTGACGCTGGACCTGGAAGGCCAGAAGGAGGCGGTGCTGCTGCGCTCCTTCAACATGCACCCGTTCAAGCTCCAGGTGCAGCACATCGATTTCCAGCGCGTCGCCAAGGACCGCAAGATCCACATGAAGGTGCCGCTGCACTTCGTCAACGCCGAGCAGTCGCCGGCGGTCAAGGAGCAGGGCGGTGTCGTCAGCCACGTGCTGAACGAGCTCAACATCACCTGCCTGCCGGACGACCTGCCGGAGTACATCGAGATCGACCTGTCGGCCGCGACGGTGGGTTACTCGGTGCATGCCAAGGACATCAAGCTGCCCAAGGGTGTCGAGGCGGTATTGCACAAGAAGGAAAACCCGGTGGTGGTGTCGGTCCTGGTGCCGCAGCTCGCGGTCGTGGAGGAAGAGGCCACGGCTGCAGCCGCGCCGGCCGCAGGCGATGTCCCGGCCAGCAAGCAGGCCGAGCCCGCCAAGGAAGGCGACAAGGCCGCGGATGCGAAAGGCGGTGCCAAAGCCGCTGGCGGCGACAAGAAAGACAAGAAGTAAACCAAGCGCTCAGGAAAAGCGGCAAGGGCGCACCCGTCCTTGCCGCTTTTTTTTTGAATCATGGCTATCCGTCTCATCGTCGGTCTAGGCAATCCGGGCAAGGAGTACGAAGGTACGCGGCATAACGCGGGTCAATGGCTGGTTGAGCGGTTTGCGGGCATCAGACATGTCGCGCTCAGGAAGGAAGGCAAGTATTACGGCCTTGCCGGACGCGACGAAGGCTCCGGCGCCTGGCTGCTCGTACCGACCACATTCATGAACCTGTCGGGCAAGTCGGTCGCTGCGCTGGCTGGTTTCTTCAAGATCGCACCGGGCGAGATCCTCGTCGCGCACGACGAACTCGATTTCCTGCCGGGCGTAGTGAAGATGAAGCTCGGTGGCGGCGTCGGCGGCCATAACGGCCTGAAGGACATCGCCGCGCACCTTGGCACCAACGATTTCTGGCGCCTGCGGTTCGGCATCGGCCATCCCGGGGACCGCGACGTGGTCGCCGACTACGTATTGAGCAAACCCTCAAAGCTCGACCGCGAAGCGATCGAGGAAACCATCGATCGCGCGCTCGAAATCCTGCCCCTTGCGATTGAAGGCGAGGTAGAACGCGCGATGCATAAACTGCACACCAAACCCAAACCACCGAAAGAACCCCCGGTGAAGGAGCCTGCGTGAGTCTGAAATGTGGCATCGTCGGATTGCCGAACGTGGGCAAGTCCACGCTCTTTAACGCGCTCACCAAGGCCGGCATCGCGGCGGAGAACTACCCGTTCTGCACGATCGAGCCCAACGTCGGCATCGTCGAGGTGCCCGACCCACGCCTGGGCAAGCTCGCCGAGATCGTCAAGCCGCAGAAGGTCGTTCCGGCGGTGTGCGAATTCGTCGACATCGCCGGCCTGGTGGCCGGCGCGTCCAAGGGCGAAGGCCTGGGCAACCAGTTCCTCGCCAACATCCGCGAGACCGACGCGATCGCCCACGTCGTGCGCTGCTTCGTCGACGAGAACGTGGTGCACGTCGCAGGCAAGGTCGACCCGGTCTCCGACATCGAGACGATCAACACCGAGCTGGCGCTGGCCGACCTCGCGACGGTCGAAAAGCAGCTCTCGAAAAACGTGAAACTCGCCAAGACCGGCGGCGACAAGGAGGCCCAGCGCCTGGTCGCGGTGCTGGAAAAGGTGCAGAAAGCGCTCGACCAGGGATTGCCCGCACGCACCGTCGACCTCGCCAAGGAGGAACTGGCCGTGATCCGGCCGCTGTTCCTGCTCACGATGAAGCCCACGATGTACGTCGCCAACGTCGACGAGAAGGGATTTCACGACAACCCGCTGCTGGCGGCGGTGGAAGCGCATGCGAAGAAGGAGGGCGCGCCCGTCGTCGCGATCTGCGCCGCCATCGAATCGCAGATGGCCGACCTCGACGACGAGGACAAGAAGATCTTCCTCGAGGACCTCGGGCTGGAGGAGCCGGGCCTGAACCGCGTGATCCGCGCAGGTTACAAGCTGATGGGCCTGCAGACGTACTTCACCGCCGGCGTGAAGGAAGTGCGCGCCTGGACGGTTGCGATCGGCGCCACCGCGCCGCAGGCGGCAGGCGTGATCCATACCGATTTCGAGCATGGCTTCATCCGCGCCGAAGTCATCGCCTACGACGATTTCATCGCGGGCCGGGGCGAGCACGGCGCCAAGGAAGCCGGCAAGATGCGCGTCGAAGGCAAGGAGTACGTGGTGCATGACGGCGACGTCATGCACTTCCGCTTCAACGTCTGAGTCGGCGTACCGCTCAGGGGACCAGCGGCAGGGACGCGAGCTTTCTTGCCGTGCCGGCCTTTTCCGCTGCGATCAGTGATTCGATCACGCGCCGGGCCTGCACGCCGCCGGTGTCGGTCGCGATGTTTACGCGCGGTACCGACGGGTCGAGGTCGATGTTCTGCTGCTGGCCGGCGATCATCTTCAGGTCCTCGAGGAAAGCGCCGTGCGTCAGGCGGAAATCGAGGTCCGAGATGCTCGGGTCGTCGGTGCCGAAGTTCTGCGCCTGGGCCCAGAAATAGTGGCTGGTCTTGTCAGTCTCGGGCGTGATCGCGTTCAGGTTGCGCGTGGTCACGCCCTTTGAGCGGTCGCCGGAGCGCGCGCCCGTGCCCGCCAGGGCCGCGCCGATGTCCAGCCGCACATACGCAGGCGGCGTGTAGACGAGGTGCATCCATCGGTCGACGATCGCGTCGCGCGGAAACCCTGCAAGCGCGCGGAAGTACGAGGTCACCGGCACGTTCTCGGTCCAACGCTCGACGATGATCGCATTACCCTCCTTGCGGACCTCGGCCGGGCCTCCCTTGGGCGGGATCGCGGTCGTGCCGAGCGAAGAGGCATGCACGAACGGCAGGTGCGTGAGGTCGCACAGGTTCTCGACGAGCAGCAGGTAGTTGCCCGGCAGGTCGAGCCGCTCGCCCTTGAACCGCCATCCCGGGTCGTCCAGCCAGTGGAAATCCTCGATCGCCGATTCGTCCGCCAGGGCCGGGTCCCCCATCCAGATCCAGACCATCTTATGCCGCTCGACGACCGGGTAGCTCTTCACCCGCGCGTTCGGCGGGATCGTGTCCACCGCGGGGATCTTCACGCACTTGCCCGAAGGATCGTAGGTGAAGCCGTGGTAGCCGCATTCGAGGTTGTCGCCGCGCACCCGGCCGGTGGACAGCGGCGCATGGCGGTGGCAGCAGCGGTCCTCCAGCGCCACCGGCTTGCCGTCGGTCCTTCGGTAAAGCACGACCGGCTCGCCGAGCAGGATGCGCCTCAGCATCGCCAGTCGGCCGATTTCGTCCGCCCAGGCGGCGACGTACCAGCAGTTCTTCAGGAACATGCTCAGGTCTTCCTCTGCGCAAGGGCTGCATGTGCGTTCTCGCGCAGCACGCGGCGCAGCACCTTGTTGGCCGCATTGCGCGGGATCTCGTCGAAGAACACGTAGGCCCGCGGCCGCTTGTAATTCGCGAGCGTCGACTCCCGGCAGAAGCGGTCGAGGTCCTCCTCGCTCGGCCGCGCCGCTCCGGGCTTCACGCAGGCGACGACGATCTCTCCCCAGCGTTCGTCCGGCACGCCGAGCACCACGACCTCGGCGATGCCCGTATGGCGGGCGAGGGTGGTCTCGACCTCGTACGGGTGCACGTTCTCGGCGCCGGTAATGATCATGTCGTCCACGCGGCCGCGCACTTCGAGGTCGCCATCCTCCCTGCGCACCGCGATGTCGCCGGTGCGATACCAGCCGCCCTGCATCTTCTCGGCGGTCGCATCAGGGCGGTTCAGGTAGCCGAGAAAGGTGGCGTCAGCCGTCGCGTCGATCAGCAACTCGCCCTCTTCGCCGATTGCGGCCACATCCTCGACGGTTCCGCCGATGCGTCCCACCCGCACGTTGGAGTAGTAGCCGGGGCGGTACTGGTGCGGCCGGCCGGCGGGTTCCGGGAAATACAGGCCGTTCATGATCTCGGTGGTGCCGTAGATGTTGGTCATCTTCCGGCCCGGGAATGCGGCAGCCACGCGCTCGAGCAGGGGGCCGGGCATGGCCGCTCCCGCGTAGATCACCGTTTGCACGCTCCGGATTCGTTCGGCCGAGAAGTTCGGCGCGGCGAGCAGACCGTGAAAATGCGTCGGCGACCCATACAGCAGCGTGATGCCATGGCGCTCGATCGCCTCCACGGCACGCGCCGGGTCGAACATCGAGCACAGGTGGTAGGTGCCGTCGAAGGCCAGCGCCCCAAGCAGCCCGGAGAAGAAGCCGACCGCGTGAAACAGCGGCATCAGGCCGAGCACCTTGTTGTGCGTGCCGTGCGTGACGCCGCATTGCATCGACATGTAAAGGACGCGGGCATCGGTCGCCCGATGCGGGACCATCACGCCTTTGGGAAGACCGGTAGTGCCCGAGGTGTAGAGCACAAACGCCAGGCCCTCCGGATCGGGCGATTTCCACGGGGCGATCGACTTCGCGTCCCCCCGGCAGGCGTCCAGCGTCTTCGTCCCGGCCGGGCCCGCGCCCACCGTGATCAGCGGAGCGCCTTGCGGCAGCGTTTCCTTGAGCGCCCGCACCATGGCTTCGTCCGGCAGCGTGATTGCACCCGCCATGCCCCCTTGCTTTACGAGCCCGGCGGCCTCGTCCGGCTTGAGCCGCGCATTGATCATGGCCGGCACCACGCCAAGCCGGTGCAGGGAAAGGAGCACCAGCGCGTGCTCGTACAGGTTGGGCATTACGGTGGCCACGATCTGCCCCGCCCTGAGGCCCTGTGCGGCGAATCCCGCCGCGTAGGCGTCGATCTCTGCGAGCAGTTCTCGATAAGTCAGCCGCCTGTCGGTGCGGTCATCCGCGATCGCGAGGTGGTCCGGCCGGCGCGCGGCCGCCAGGCGCACGAGGTCGTGAACGGTCTGCATGCGGTGCTCCTCCTTGGGGGTCGCTGCGCCGGCTATCTTAATCGACGGGCGACCCGGCGAGCGACTGCGCCACATCGCATTTCGCCATTCGCGCGGGACGGCGAAGCGAGGCAAGATGCCGGTCATGAAACTCAAGATGAACCAGAACTCGATCTTTGCGGTCCTGCTGCGCTCGCCGTGGTGGGTCAGCGCCGGCATCGCAGCCGCACTGTTCGCCGCGGCCCGGCTCGCCCTGCCGGCGGAATACGGCCCCTATGCGTTCTTCGTAGCGCTGCCCTTTGCGCTCATCGCGGCCAACGTGCTCTGGAAGAATCTGCGCATGCCGAGCGAAGCCAAGGTGGCCGCGAAGCTCGAGGCACTGCGCGCGCTGTCTTCGCAGGAATTCTCGGCCGTGCTGGAGGACGCTTTCCGGCGCGACGGGTGCGAGGTCGAGCGCATCGCCCGCAACGGCGCGGATCTCTCGCTTACGAAGGCCGGCCGCGTAACGCTGGTTGCCTGCAAGCGCTGGAAGGTCGCCCGCACCGGCATCGAGCCGCTGCGCGAACTCGAAGCGGCCAGGCAGGCGCAGGAGGCGCACGAGGCGATCTATGTCGCTGCCGGTGAGGTGAGCGAGACCGCCCGCGCATTTGCTGCCGGAAGGAAGATCCGGCTGCTCGATGCAGCGGGCCTGGCGCAGCTGGTGCCGCGGATCCCGGCCCCCGCGGACAAGGCCCAGGCAATCCGCTAGCGGCCCGAATTCGGAACTTTTTTTCCAAACCCCCGCGCCGATATTGGCGCTCCGGGTTATTTTTTACCGGTACCGGTACATTCCCGGTCAGGCGCCCGCCGGTTCCGGGGCGTCCAGGACCGGTACCGCCGCCACCAGCTGCCGGGTATAGGGATGCGATGGCGCGGTCAGCACTTGTGCCGCCGGGCCGCTCTCGACGATGACGCCTCGCTGCATCACCGCCACCCGGTCGGCGAAATGGCGTGCGATCGAGATATCGTGCGTGATCATCAGGTAGGCCACGCCGCGCTCCTCCTTGATGTCGAGCAGCAGGTTGAGGACCTGGCCGCGGATCGACACGTCGGCGCCCGACAGCGGCTCGTCTGCGATGATCAGGCGCGGGTTCATCGCCAGCGCGCGGGCAATCGCGAGCCGCTGGCGCTGCCCGCCGGAGATTTCGTGCGGGAAGCGGGCGAGGTAATCGCGGCCCGGGGAAAGCCCCACCCGGTCGAGCAATGCCGCGGCGAGTTCGTCCACCGCGCCCCTTGCGTCCGGCAAGGCCTGCGCCATCAGCTCGCGGACCGGGCGGCGCGGGTTGAGCGAGGATGAAGCGTCCTGGAAGATCGGCTGCATCGCGACGCGCGCGCGGCGCAACTCATCGTCGCGAAGCTCGCCCAGCACCTTGCCTTCGAGCACCACGCGCCCGCTGTCGGGCGCAAGCAGGCCGAGCGCGATGCGCCCGAGCGTCGACTTGCCCGAACCGCTTTCGCCGACCAGCGCGACCGTCTCGCCGCGGCCGACGTCCAGGCTGACGTCGTCGACCGCCCGGACCGGCGATTGCCCGGAGCGCCGGAAGGTCTTCGCGATGTTCTCGAGCTTCAGGATCGGTTCGGTCATGGCATCGCCGCTATCTGTGCGCCCAGCAGCGCACCGTCTGGGCACCGGCGTTCCTGGCCGGGCCCGGCTGCGGCATCGACTGTGCGCATTCGGTGCGCGCCTGAGGGCAGCGCGGCGTGAATGGGCAGCCCGGCGAGAGCTCGGACAGGTTCGGCGGGTCGCCCGCAATCGTCGCAAAGCGGCCTTCGTTGTTGCGCGCTGCCTGTGCCGCCTTCAGGAGACCGACGGTGTACGGATGGGCCGGGCGACGGAATACGTCCGCGGTGGTGCCCCATTCCACCACGTGCCCGGCGTACATCACGTAGATCCGGTCGCACGCCGAGGCGACGATGCCGAGGTCGTGCGAGATCAGGAGCAGCGCCATGCCGAGGCGCTCGCGGAGTTCGCGGATGAGCGAGAGGATCTCGGCCTGCGTCGTGACGTCCAGCGCAGTCGTCGGCTCATCGGCCACGAGCAGTTGCGGACCGCAGCCAAGCGCGACGGCCAGCAGCGCACGCTGCCGCATGCCGCCCGAAAGCTCGTGCGGGTAGGCTTCAGCAGCCGAGGCCGGCAGCTTCACGAGGGCCAGCAGTTCGGCGACGCGGGCGGACACGCTCCCGGCGCGGGGCGCGCCGGCCGCATGGACCCGCACACTCTCGGCGATCTGCCGGCCGACGCGCATGACCGGGTTGAGGTAGGAGAGCGGATCCTGGAACACCATCGCGACCGGATTGCCGCGCATCGCCTGCCATTGGTCCTCGCTGTAGCGCGTGACGTCGACGCCGCCGATCAGCAGGCGCCCGGATTCGATGGTCGCGATCCTGCGCGGCGTGAGGCCCAGCGTGGCTCGCGCAAGCGTCGATTTGCCCGAGCCGGATTCGCCGACCAGGCCGACGGCTTCGCCCTCGCCGACCACGAGCGAAACATCGTTCATCGCATAGGCGACCGTCCCGCGGGCGCGGTACGCAAGGCGCAGCGCCTCGAGTTCGAGGATGTTCGCCATCCTAGTGCGTCACCGTACGCGGGTTCAGCGCCGAGCCGATCGCGTCGCCCAGCAGGTTGAAGGCCAGCACCGTCAGGAAGATCGCCAGACCCGGGAATACCGACATCCACCACGCATTGAAAAGGAACCGCTGCCCGGCGTTCAGCATGCGGCCCCAGCTGATGATGTCCGCCGACGAGAGGCCGAGGAACGAGAGCGACGCTTCCAGCAGGATCGCCTGCGCGACGACGAGCGTGCCGGCCGCAAGAACCGGTGCCATGGCGTTCGGCACTACCTCGGAGGCGAGGATCTCCCATTCGCGCCTGCCCAGGCACCGCACCGCGTCCACGAACTCCAGTTGCTTGATGCGCATGACCTCGCCACGCGTGATGCGCGCGATCTGCGGCCAGGCGAGCAGCATGATCACCGCGACCACCTGCGCGAGCCCGGTGCCGGACAACGCGACGATCACCGCGGCGAGGATGAAGCTCGGCACGACCTGGAACATTTCCGCGACCCGCATCACGGCAAGGTCGAGCCACCCCCCGTAGAATCCGGCCGCAGCGCCGAGGAGGACTCCGAGCAGCGTTGCGCCGATCGCGGCGCTCACGCCGACGGCGAGGGAGACCTGGGTGCCGTAGAGGATCCCCGTGAGCATGTCGCGGCCCAGTTCGTCCGTGCCGAGCAGGTGCTCCAGCGACGGTGCCGCCATCGCCTGGTCGGAAATCTGGTGGGGATCGATTCCCGGCACCAGCAAGGAGGTGACGGCGACCAGGGCCAGTAGCGCGACGTACGCGCCTGACGCAACGCCTGCGCGATACGCGAAGAAGCGCTGCACGAACCTAGGCATTCTTCCCATAACTCGAACGCACGCGCGGATCGAGGACCGCGTACAGGATGTCGGTGACCAGGTTCGCCACCACCACGGCGATCGCGGTGACGAGGAAGATCCCGACCAGCACCGGGTAGTCGCGGTTGCCGATCGAGGTGATGAAAAGGTTGCCCAGGCCCGGCCAGGCGAATACCGTCTCGACCAGGATTGCGCCGGTAAGCGAGTGGCCGAAGTTGTAGCCGATCACCGTGACGACCGGGATCATCGCGTTCGGCAGCACGTGCTGCCAGAGCACGGACCGGCGCGACAGGCCCTTGGCCCGTGCGGTCAGCACGAAATCCTGCGACAGCGCTTCGAGCACACTCGCCCGTGCGACCCGCGCCACGATTGCGACGTAGAAGATCGTGATGCTGAACACCGGCAGCACCATGTGCCAGAGAACGTCGCGCACCCACGGCCAGCCCTGCAGCGTCTCGCGTGCCGAGACCATGCCCTGCGCGGGAAGCCATGGCAGCTGGATCGCGAGCGCGATGACGAGAATCTGACCGAGCCAGAAGATCGGGATCGAGAAGCCGGCCACGCTGAGGGCCGTGATCCCGCTGTCAAGAAGGCCGCCGGCGCGCGGCGCGGCGGCAAGCGCCATCGCAACGCCGGCGAGGGCCGCCAGCGTGAGTGCCGGAATCATGATGAGCAGCGTGTACTGGGCACGGTCGAGCACCAAGCCGAGCACCGGCTGCCGGTTGGAGAACGAGAAACCGAGGTTGCCCTTTGCGAGGTTCGACAGGTACAGCCACAGTTGCGTGGCCACCGGCTGGTCGAGGCCGAAGTCCTTGCGGACCTGCTCGGCATAACCCGGCGGTGTCGGGAAGTCGCCTACCAGTGCCTGGATCGGGTCGCCCGGGACGATATGGATGATCAGGAACGTGACGACGACGATCGCGAGCACGATCGGCCCGGCCCATGCGAGCCGGGCGAGGATGTAGCGGCGCACTAGGCCGCCTTGTTCATGCCGTGCGCTTGCGGCACCAGCAGCCGGACGAGGTCGCGGAAGTCCTTTACCGATTCGAGGTTCGCCACGCAGTCGGCCAACTCACGCGCACGCGCAGCGCCGAGGGCGGGCACGAGCAGGGACGAGACCTTGACGTGCAGCTCGTCGTCGGTCAGCGGCCGTTCCGGCGCGCCCCTGGCGAATTTCGTATGCCGCTCGATGCGCCGCCCGTCCGAAAGCACCAGCTCGAGCGGCGGGTATTCGCCGGGTTTCACGACGCGATCGGCCAGCACCTGCGTCGCGCCCATCAGCCGCCGCACTTCCGGCTCGCCGGTGCGCAGCGGCGAGAACTGGTCGAGCGTGCCGCGGCCGCTGGTGGCGCCCACTGCCAGCGCGTACTGGATGCTGAACTGCGCTTCCAGCATGTTGGTGACTTCCATGCGGTCGAACTGCAGCCGGTACTGGTCGTTGCCGTGGACCACCATGCCGGCAATCTGGCTGCTGGAGACCCCGAGTTCCGGCATCAGCTCGAACAACGTGTCCTGGCAGGCGTGAAGGCCGCGGCAGCACGCGTAAGGCTTCATGCCGGAGCGCGCGATGCGAAATTCCTTGCCCAGGCCCAGAAGCGTGGCTTCGGGCGTGGCCTTGTCCCGTGCGTAGGTCGAGTAGAACCCACCCCACTCGGCTTCGAGCACCTTGCGCGGCCCGGTCATGCCGGCCTGCGCAAGTAGCGCGGCCGACAGCCCGTTCTCGGACGCCTTGCCGGGATGGAATCGCTTGGTCATCGCACCGTCGGCGAGGAAGGCCCAGATACCGCCGGTGAAAGTCCCGGCGATGCCGAGCGCATCGGCAAAGCGCTCGGCATCGAGGCCCATCAGCTTCGCACTGGCAGCCGCCGCGCCGAAGCTGCCGCAGATGCCGGTGGAATGCCACCCGAGGTCGTTGACCGGCCGATAGCCGCCGGCGCCTTCGAGCGTGCGCGCGGCGAGGTCATACCCGGCGAGCATCGCCGTGATCGCCTCTTTGCCGCTGAAGGTGAGACGGCCGGCCAGCGCGCACAGCGCGGGCGTAACCACCGCGCCCGAGTGGCCGCAACCGCCGAAATCGTCGAGTTCGAGCGCATGCGCCGCGGTGCCGTTGACCATCGCGGCCATCGGCCCCGGCAGCGTCTCGGGGCGGCCCCACAGCGCCGCCGAGCCGCTCGTCGCCTCGACCGAGACCTGCGCGGCCTTCAGCGCCGCGTCGACGACCTCGGTCTTCGCGCCGGCGATTCCGGCCGCCAGCGTATCGATCAGGAAGCGCTTGGCAAGCCTGACCGTCTCCGCCGGCAAGTCCTCGTAGCGAGCGGCGGACCAGTAGTCGGCCAGCGTTTCGGTAAGCGTGCGCGGGGCGCTCACGCTATTTCCTCAGCCAGGCCCGGTTCCACCACTGGTAGGCGGCCGCCTGCCACATGCCGCGCAGGTTCTCGCTGGCGGCGCCCATCTGCGCCTGCTGGTGCACGGTCAGCGTCGGCAGGTCGCGTGCGATGATCTCCTGCGCCTGGAAATAGAACTTCGCGCGGCTCGCCGCGTCCGGCGCGTCGCGACCCTTGTCCAGCAGCTCGTCGAGCTGCGGGTTCGAATAGCCGCTCGCGTTGTTGAAATTGGTCCCCTGCTTTATCGAGGCCGAATGGAAGGTGCGCACGATCCCGAGCGCCGGGTCGCCCGAGGTCGAGTAGTTCTGCATCGTGGCGTCGAAGTCGTAGTCGGCATACACCTTTTTCAGCACCACCGGCCGTTCGGCGCCTTCGAGCAGCACCTTGATGCCGACGGCTTGCCAGAATCGCTGGATCGCCTGCGCCCACGAGGTGTACTCGCCACGGCCCGGGTCGAACGACAGTCGCAACGTGAAGCGCGTGCCGTCCGGCCCCTTCCTGAAGCCGGCCTCGTCGAGCAGCGCCTCGGCCTTCGCCTTGTCGTGGGGATAGAGTTTCTCGTAGTTGGCCGCCGGGTTGTAGGACCAGGCGATGCGCGAGTCGAACGGCCCTGCCCCGGGCTGCCCGGTGCCGAGGAACACGTTCTTCTGGATGTAGTTGCGATCGAGCGCGATCATCAGCGCCTGGCGGACCTTCATGTTGTTCAGCGGCGGCTTCCTGGTGTTGAGGATGATGATGTCGTCGCTCGGGTAGTTGACTTCCTTCAGCGAGAACTTCGGGTTCTTCTCGAACACCTTGAACGCGCTGATCGGGAAGTAGTACTGGTCGATGTAGTCGATCTCCCCGGCCTGCAGGGCGAGGATGCGGGCGCCCGGGTCCGGCATGATCTTGACCACTATGCGATCTAGGTAAGGTTCCCCCTTGGCCCAGTAGTTCGGGTTCTTCACGAAGGTGAGCTGGCTTCCGCGCACCCAGTCCTGGAGCATGAACGGGCCGCTGCCGACCGGCTTGGTCAGCGTGGCCGGGTTCTTGAGCACGTCCGTCCCGCGGAAGATGTGCGCCGGCAGGATCGCCGCATTCTGCTCGCAGGCAAGCGAGAACAGGAACGGCCCGAAAGGCTTGGAGAGCTTGATCACGACCGTCTGCGGATCGGGAGTGAGGATCTCCTTGATCGCGCTGCCGGGCGCGCTGAACTTGGAGCCGTACTTCGAGCTCACCTCGAGCAGCGTGAACTTGACATCCTCCGACGTAAGGGGCCTGCCGTCGTGCCAGCTGGCCTTGTTCAGCTGGAACGTGTAAGTCAGCGCATCCGGCGAGATCGTCCAGGATTTCGCGAGCGACGGGACGATCTTGAATCCCTCGGCGAACCGTACCAGGCCATCGTACAGGATGCATCCGGCGAACACGTCCGGCACACCGACGGTGATGTTCGGATTGAGCGCACCCGGGTCGGAGCCGAGTGCCGCGACCGCAGTACCGCCGTAGCGCGGCTGCTCCGCGGCGCCTTGGGCAAAGGCCGCGGTGCCGGCAACCAGCGTCGCAAGGGCGGCAATGCCGAGCAGGTTCCTGGCAAGCATCGTTCAACTCCGTGTCTTGAGGATGGCCAGCGTGCGCGCCATCTCGTTGGTCTGGATCATCAGGGCCTCATCGGTGCCGAGACCGGGCTTGGACAGCATGAAATCGGGCTGGCACGCGAGGCCGATGTGCGTGCAGATGCGCGCCGAGTGGTCGGTCTCGTTGGCGGTGCCGCCCAGGCAGGCGCCCATGCCCTTCTTCCGGCAATGGAGCACCGCCTCGATGGTGTTGTTGATGCCGCCGAGGTCCGGGGTCTTGATCTGCACGAAGTCGGCCGCCTGCGCATCGGCGAACAGCCCGATGTCCTCCAGCGTGTTGCACCACTCGTCGGCGATGATGCCGACCTTGATGCCCTTCTTCTTCAGGAGGCCGCGCAGCTCGCCGAACTTCGCGATCTGCTCGGCTTGCGTCTTCGCGATCATCGGCGATTCGACCAGCAGGTCGTAGGGGGCCGCCGCCTCGCGCAGTGTGCCGATGTAGTCCGAGATCCTGTCGACATCCATCGAGAACAGCTCGCCCAGCGTGCCGTACAGGTCGGCATGGATGCGCGGGCGGTAGTCGGCATCGCCGATGGTCTTGATGCGGGTCGCGACCATCTTGACCCAGGCGTGCAGGATCTCGCCCTTGAAGCCCACATGGTCCTTGACGACGGTGAAAGAAGCATGGGGCAGGAGCTCGAAGCGCTTGAGGATGATGCGGTCGAGCTGCGTCGGGTCGTCCTTGTGGCCGGAGGCGAGGATGCCGATCGGTTTCTTCGAGATCGTGCTGCCGTATTCCCGTGCGATCACCTCGGCCATGGTTTCCTTGCCGGACAATGCGGTGGCATGCAGCAGCGCCTGCGTGATCCCGTAACGCAATGCGGTGTGCAGGCGCCTGCCGCCCACCTGCATCCTGTCGAGTTCGTCGGCGTTCGCCCTGAATTTCGAGACGTCGCGGCCGGTGAGCGCGGCGGCCACAGGGCCTTCCATGACCGCCATGTAGTCCGCGGCGTTGAAGACCGGGTCGCGCCCGGCAACGCCCGCAAGGATCACGTCGGCACAGTCGCCGAACGCGACCTGGCCGTCCTCCAGCACCAGCATGACCGAAATGATCGTGGCCGGTTCGACGATCTTCCTGAATCCCGGCGTCACCGTCGGCCCGTGGAAAATCATGCCGTCCTGGCGGGCCCCGGCCTTGATCGCCATCAGGTCGCGATGCATGTAGCCGGAACGTCCGGCGGCGCAGATCACCTGTTTGACCTTCATTCGACTCCCTGGAATGTTTTGCGGTGCGGCAGTCCCGGCGTTAAGCTGGCGGCCTGTGAACGAGAAGACCTGGCAGGACATGCTACGGGTGAAAATCATGGTACGGGCGGCTGCTTGGCGGCGTCAATGCGCTTTGTCCACGGGATTCGAAACGATGCCTGCAGCGGCGGTCGGGAGCCGGCATTGAGCGCCGCCGATCCCGCGCTCGAGATCGGCCCGGCACAAAAGAAGGAATTGCCGCAACTGGTCGAATTGCTCGGCGTGCTTTTCGCGCAGGAGGCCGACTTCGTGCCCGATGCGGCCAAGCAAAAGCGCGCGCTCGAGACCATCCTCGGCGATCCGCGCATCGGCCGCGTCTACGTCGCCCGCGAAGCCGGCCGCGTCGTCGGCATGGTGAGCACGCTCTACACGATCAGTACCGCCGAGGGCGGCAAGGCCGCCTGGCTCGAGGACATGATCGTGCTGCCCGAGCGCCGCGGGCGCGGGATAGGCGCCGCACTGCTCGCGCATGCGGTCGTGGCCGCGAGGGAAGAGGGGTGCCTGCGCCTGACGCTGTTGTCCGACGAGGACAACCAGCAGGCGCATGCGGTGTATGCGGCCGAAGGCTTCCAGTTCTCGGGCATGCGCCCGATGCGCCTCAAACTGTAGGGGACAACACCGCCGGCCGGCGGTCGGCGAAGATTTTGCCCAGGGTCTGCGTGAAGGGCAGCACTTCAGCGCCCTCCAGCACGCCGTGCTTCACCATCTCGCGATGCAGTTCCGGCAGGTTGTAGTGGGGGACCGAGGCATAGAGGTGATGCTCGATATGGTAGTTCACGCGGTGCGGGAAGAGCAGCCACTCGACCAGCGAGCCCGCGAGGTTCGTCCGCGCAGCGGTGAGCGGCGACGAAAAGTCCGTGGTGGCGCCATGCTCCGATACCGCGCGCAGCCTCAGGATCGCCTGCACCACCGTGAGCAGCGGGAGCACCCACAGGATCAGGTATTCGAACAGCCAGCCGGTCGCGGCCGAAGCGACCAGCGCCGCAACATGGAAGCTGATCACCACCGCGCGGTCGCGACGCGCTTCGTTGCGCAGCCGCTCGGAAGTGTCGTTCAGCGGCCGCAACGCCACGTTGGTTTCGGTATTGATCGCCGGAGCGCCGAAGAAGTACGCGTAAGTCTTCCACGCCGTGAATCCGGTCAGGTCCTTGAGCAGCTTCTTGGCGAGATAGGCGCGGCCGCGCGGGTAGCCGCCGTGCAGCGCGGTGTCCGGGTCGGCCGGGCCATACAGGTTGTTGTGGTGCAGCCGGTGGATGACCCGGTAGGTGCGCATCGAAAGCCCCTGTACCGTCGCGCACGCGCGTCCGACAGCGTCGTTCAGCCAACGCTGCTCGAACAGGCGGTAGTGGGCGGCATCGTGGGCAAGGATGAAGAGCGCGTGCTGCCGTGTGCCGATCAGGATCACGCAGGCGAAGGTGATGACCGGCGTGCGCAAGGCCAGCGCGATCGCGATCAGCGCGGCCAGCAGCAACACCTCCTGCAGCACCGACCCCCATGCGCGCCAAGTGGAAATCCGCGCCAGCCGCTGCACCACCTCCGGTGGCAGCGCCTTGCGGTAGTCGTCGCGGAACTCTTCGCCTTTGGCTTGCATTGCATGAGAATTCTACCTCCAGACCACGGCGCGGAATCTGGGACAATCCGCCTTTGCCCGTGACCCCGGAAGCCCCCACATGACCCCGCAACGCACGTTCTGGACCCTGGTGCTCTCATCGGCGGCAATCCTCGCGGTCACCATGGGGGTGCGGCAGTCGAGCGGCCTGTTCGTCTCGCCGCTGAACTCCAGTACCGGCCTTGGCATCGTCGCGGTGAGCTTCGCGCTGGCCGTAGGGCAATTCGTCTGGGGCGCTGCCCAGCCGCTGTTCGGCATGCTCGCCGACCGGGTCGGCTCCTTCAGGGTCATCGTTTTCGGCGGCGTGCTGCTCGCGATCGGCATGGGGATCACGCCATGGATGGATTCGAGCTTCGGCCTGATCTTCTCGATGGGCATCCTCACCGCGGCGGGCGCCGGCGCAGGCAGCTTTTCGATCCTGATCGGCGCCGCGGCCCAGCGGCTGCCGGCGGACAAGCGTTCGTTCGCCTCGGGGTTCATCAATGCCGGCGGGTCGTTCGGGCAATTCATCTTCGCGCCGATCACGCAGGGCCTGATCTCGGCTTTCGGCTGGGTCAGCGCGATGGTGACGCTGGCCGCGGCCACGCTGTCCACCATCCTGCTCGCGCTTCCGTTGCGCCAGAGCAAGGCGGCCCACGCGGCCTCGACGGCTGTGCCGACGAACGGGATCACGCTCGGCGAGCAAACGCGCATCGCCTTCAGGAATCCGAGCTACTGGTGCCTGCACGCCGGGTTCTTCACCTGCGGGTTCCACATTTCTTTTCTTGTCACGCACCTGCCCGGCGAGGTGGCGCTCTGCGGGTTGCCGGCTTCGGTTTCGGCCGCATCGCTTGCGATCATCGGCCTGGCGAACATCGTCGGCAGCATCGGCGCAGGCTGGCTCGGGCAGGTCCGGCGCATGAAGTTCATCCTGGTCTGGATGTACGGCTCGCGCGCCGTCGCAATCGCGATCTACCTGATGGCGCCGAAGACCGACCTGACGTTTTACCTGTTCGCGGCCGTGCTCGGCCTCACGTGGCTCTCGACCGTCCCGCCGACGGCCGGCCTGGTGGGCAAGCTCTTTGGCCCGCGTTACCTAGCCACGCTGTTCGGCCTTACGCTCTTCAGCCACCAGATCGGCGGATTCTTCGGCGCCTGGTTGGGCGGCATCGCGATCGCCTCGACCGGCAGCTACGACTGGATGTGGTACGCGGACATCGTGCTTGCGTCGCTTGCATCCCTGATCAACCTGCCGATCCGGGAAGAAAAGCTGCGACTGGCCGCGGCCCCGGCCTGAGGGCCGGCGGGAGTCCGGTTACTGCGTCCGCAGGCGCGGATCGAGCGCGTCGCGCAGCGAGTCGCCGAACAGGTTGAAGCCGAATACCGCGAGGCTGATCGCAAGGCCCGGAAAGACCGCCATCCACGGCGCGGACTCGGCGAATTCCACCGCCGCGCCGCGCAGCATCAGACCCCAGGCGGCGATCGGTTCCTGGACACCGAGGCCGAGAAACGAAAGCGACGCTTCGAGCAGGATGGCCTGTCCCAGGAATGCGGTCAGCATGATGAGGTAGGGCGCCATGACGTTCGGCAGCATGTGGCGCAGCACGATCCTGGTGTCGGTGAAACCGGCCGCGCGTGCCGCATCCACGTAGGGCATTTCACGAACCGACAGTGCGCTCGCGCGCACCACCCGGGCGCAGCGGGGGATCATCGGTATGGCGATCGCCAGGATCACGTTCTGCAGGCCGGTACCGAGGATGGCGACCACCGCCAATGCGAGGATGATCAGGGGGAACGAGATCAGGATGTCCATCAGCCGCTGCACGACGAGATCGGTGCGCCCGCCGAAATAGGCGCTGGCCACGCCGATCAGTGCGCCCAGCGTCGCGCCGAGGATCGACGCCCCCAGGCCGACCACCATCGCGGTCCGCGAGCCGAAGATGATCCGCGACAGCACGTCCCGGCCATACGCATCGGTGCCGAGCCAGTGGGCCTTGCTGGGCGCCGCGAGCATCGCGCCGTAGTCGGTGGCGAGAACGTCATAGGGGGCGAACCATTGCGCGCCCAGCGCGACCACGGTCATCACGACGATGATGCAGGCGCCGATCGCCCCGAGCGGGCGATTGCGGATGAACTTGAGGGTCTCCTCCTGCCAGCGCGGACGGGCACGCTTCGGGGCGGGCAGCGAATCAAGGGTTTCGTCGGTAACGGCCATGGGGTCGGTCTGGCAGGGTCAGCGGTAGCGGATACGCGGGTCGAGCCAGGCGTAGGCGATGTCGGTGGCGAAATTCACGAAGATCGAGACCGCGGCGACGATCAGTACCAGGGCCTGGGTCAGCGTGTAGTCGCGATGCGAGATGGCCTCGACGAACAGCAGCCCCAGGCCGTTCAGGTTGAACACCTGCTCGGTGACCACCAGGCCGCCCAGCAGGAATGCGAACTCCAGCCCGACCACGGTGATGACCGGCAGCATCGCATTCTTCATTGCGTGGCGCACGAGGATGAGTTTCAGCCACAGGCCCTTGGCGCGCGCGGTGCGGATGTAGTCTTCGCGCAGGACTTCGAGCATGGCCGAGCGCATCATGCGCGTTGCCACGGCCGAGTAGCGGTAACCGACGGCCAGCGCCGGCCAGATCAGCTGGGCGAGGTTGTCCCAGGGGTTCACCCAGAGCGGCGTGAACACCATCGGCGGCAGCCATTTGAAGACGATCAGCATCCCGAGGATCATCACAATGCCAAGCCAGAACGAGGGCATCGCCAGGCCCGCGATCGAAAACACCCGCACCGCATAATCGATCCACGTGTCCTGCCTGATCGCGGCGAGGATGCCGAGCGGGATCGCAAGCAGCGTTGCCACCACGGTCGCGATCACCGCGAGTTCCAGGGAAAGCGCAAAGCGCAGCTTGATCTCTTCGGTGATCGGCGACCCGGTCCACATCGAAACCCCGAAGTCCAGGTGCGCGATGCCCCACATCCAGGTGGCGAACTGCTTCCACAGCGGCTGGTCGAGGCCGAGCTTCTTCCTTTCCTGGTCCATCAGGTCCTGCGACTGGAACTGGCTGCCCTGGCTGAGGTAGCGCGCCTCGACGACATCGCCGGGGACCACGCGCAGGAGCAGGAAAATGAGGATCGCAACCCCGAGCAGGGTGGGAATCATCAGCAGCAACCGCTTGATGACGTAGTTCAGCATGGGAAGCTCACTTGGGCACGGCGTGCGCAGCCGCACACGCCGTGCCGGGCACCGCCCGGGTTACTCGGAGAGCCAGACCGTATCCAGGGTGTTGTTGAGGTAGTGGCTGGGGGTGATCTGCCAGCCGTGGACCTTGGACGAGTGCGGGACGATCCGATGCCATTGCAGCGTCATGAGGTAGTGCGCTTCCTCGTCGAGCAGGCGCTTCTCGAAGGCCCGGATGTGCTTCTTGCGCTCTTCCACGTTCGTGGCCGCGCTCTGCTTGTCGTACAGGTCGTCCAGCACCCGGTCCGTGTAGCGTCCGTAGTTGGCCGGATTGCGGTCGGACGACGTGAACTTGTACATGTCGAGGTCAGGCTCGACGATGTAGCCGCACTGGAAGTCCATGGCCACCTGGAAGTCCCCGGAGCGCAAAGGCGTGTAGTAGGCCGCCGGCTCGATGACTTCCTGCTTGACGTTCACACCGACCTGCCGCCACTGGTCGATCAGCCAGACGGCAAGCGGTTCGTAGGGCATCGGGGTGCCGCGGTTCTTGAAGGTGAAGGACAGGCCTTCGGCGCCGGCTTCCTTGAGCAGGCGCTTGGCTTCGGCGCGGGACTTGCCGATGTCGGTCCAGTAGCCGGCGAGCTTGTTGAGTTCGTCCGGCGGCGTCGCGAACGGGGTTCCTGGAACCTGCACGCCGGCGACTTCCTTGACGATCGCGATCTTGGACAGCGCGACGGCGGCCTGGTGCCGGTCCAGTGCCAGCGAGAGCGCGCGGCGCACCCGCTTGTCGTCGAACGGCTTCTTCTCGTGGTTGAACGCCACCATCAGGATGCAATCCCACGGGCTTTCCTGCACCGTGATCTTGTTGCCGAGCGCCTGCTTGAGGCTGTCGCGGTCGGCCGGGGTGAAGCCGCGGAACTGGATGTGCGCGCGTTCGCCGCGGATCGCCGCCACCTGCGCCGACGAACTGCGGATGAAGATCGCCCGGAAGCCGTCGAGGTGCGGCAGGCCCTTGTCCCAGTAGTTCGGGTTCTTCTTGCCGACCACGTGCGAACCTTTGACGTGCTCGACGAACACGAACGGCCCGGTGCCCATGATGTTCTTCTCGTACCAGTGCATGTCCTTGGCGAGCTTGTCGGCGCTGTAGATGAAGTTGTAGGGCGAGAGCAGCGACGCGATGAACGAGCCCGAAGGGTGCTTCAGCTTGAACACCACCGTGGTCGGGTCCGGCGCGGAAACCGACTCGACGTTCGCGTACTGTCCCTTGCGGCTCGAGCCGACGCCGGCCGGCGGGAAGATGATCTTGTCGTAGGAGGCCTTGACGTCGCGCGAGGACATCGGGCTGCCGTCGTGGAACTTGACGCCGGTGCGGATCTTGAACGTGTAGGTCAGTCCGTCCTTCGACTCCGTCCAGCTCTCGGCGATCGAGGGATAGGGCTTGGTCCCGTGCGGGTCGGTCGGGTCGACGCGCAGCAGCGTGTTGTAGAACGGCGCGATCGGATGGATCAGCCCGAAGGTTTCCTCGCGATGCCCGTCATACGAGGGCGGCTCGGATGGGACGGGGAAGACCAGTTCGCCGCCGTTTCTCGGCGCCTGGGCCAGCGATGGGAACGAAAGTGCAGCAACGGCGGCGAGCGCGATCAGCCGTACGAACTTGTTCATGAAATGCCCTCCTATGAAACAACGCCTCCGACAAGATGGCTCCCCTCTGCGGGGGATGCCGCGAATACTATCCGCGCCAGCCGTCACATGTCATGAAAAGTGGCACGCGGACCAATGAGTGGATCTGACTTCCCGCAGCGCAGGGATTTCTGCACTGCAAAGTGCTTCGGCATCCGGACAGCGCGGATTGAACGCGCAGCCGGATGGGGGATTCAGCGGGCTCGGGACTTCGCCGCGCAGCACGACGCGCTCGCGCTTGAGTTCCAGTCCGGGATCCGGAATGGGGACGGCGGACAGCAGGGCGCGCGTATACGGATGCAGCGGTTCCTCGTACAGGGCCGTGCGGTCGGTGATTTCGGCGATCCGCCCGAGGTACATCACGGCCACGCGGTCCGAGATATGACGGACCACGGACAGGTCGTGGGCGATGAACAGGTAGGTCAGGCCCAGGCGCTGCTGCAGGTCCTCCAGCAGGTTGATGATCTGCGCCTGGATCGACACGTCGAGCGCCGAAACCGGTTCGTCGCAGACGATCAGCGTGGGTTCCATGGCAAGCGCGCGCGCAATGCCGACGCGCTGCCGCTGGCCGCCGGACATCTGGTGCGGGAAGCGGTCCGCATGCTGGGGCAGCAGGCCGACCTGCGCAATCAGCTCGCGCACCCGTTCCGCCCGCGCCCGGGCCTCGGGCACGATGCCATGCACCTCGAGCGGCTCGGCCAGCATCTGGCCGACGGTCATGCGCGGATTGAGGGACGAGTAGGGATCCTGGAAGATCACCTGGATCCGCCTGCGTACCGCGCGCAGCGCGGCCGCATCGAGCGTGACCAGGTCGACGCCGTCGAACAGGATGCGACCGCTGGTAGGGCGCTCGAGTTGCAGGATGCAGCGGCCGGTGGTGGTCTTGCCGCAGCCGGATTCCCCGACCAGGCCGAGCGTCTCTCCGCGGCGGATCTTGAAGCTGATGCCGTCGATCGCGCGTACCGTCCCCGCTGCTCCGGAAAACATTCCGCCGCCGACCGGGAAGGTCTTGACCAGGTTGTCGACTTCGAGGAGTACGTCGTCGCTCATCGGAATGCCGGCTTCAGGCGGCCCGCGCCGGCCTGACCAGGTGCGCCGATTCCCAGCAGGCACTGAGGTGCCCGTCGGCACCGGTGGCTTCCAGGCCCGGCACCTCTGCTTCGCAGCGCGCCTGGCGGAACGTGCATCGCGGCGCAAAGGCGCAGCCCGGCGGCAGCTTCGTGAGGTCGGGGGGCTGGCCTTCGACCGGGTCGAGCTTGGCACGGCGCGGCTCGTCCAGTCGTGGCACCGAGCGCAGCAACCCGAGCGTGTACGGGTGCCGCGGATTCGAATACAGCTCGCCCGCCTTCGCACGCTCGATGATGCGGCCGGCATACATGACGTTGACCCGGTCGGCATAGCGCGCGACCACGCCCAGGTTGTGCGTGATGATCAGCATGGCCACGCCGAGCCGGCGCGACAGGTCGCGCATCAGCTCGAGGATCTGCGCCTGGATGGTCACGTCGAGCGCAGTGGTCGGCTCATCGGCCAGGATCAGCGACGGATTGCAGGCGAGCGCCATGGCGATCATCATGCGCTGGCGCATGCCGCCGCTGAATTGATGCGGATACTGGGCGAGCCGCCGCTTGCCGTCCTGGATGCCGACCAGGCCCAGCAGCTCCACGGCGCGCGCCTCTGCGGCCGCCCTGTCCATCCTGACGTGGATTTCCAGGCCTTCGGTCAGCTGCCGGCCGATGGTGAGCACCGGATTGAGCGAGGTCATCGGCTCCTGGAACACCATGCCGATTTCGCCGCCGCGCACGCTGCGCATCTCCTCCTCGGGGAGCTTGAGCAGGTCGCGTCCCTTGAACAGGATCTCGCCCGCCTCGATGCGGCCGGCCGGCGCCTCGATCAGCCGCATGATGCTGAGCGCCGAGACGGACTTGCCGCAGCCCGACTCGCCGACCAGCGCGACGGTCTCGCCTTCCTGCACGTCCCAGGAAACGCCGTCCACCGCCCGCACCTTCCCGGCGGAGGTTGCGAACGTGGTCTTCAGTCCCCTGACCTGGAGTAGCGCCGTCATGTGCAGAGCTGGCAACCCTGTCGATCAGCTATCGTGTTTTCAGTCTAGCACGCGCTCCAACGGCCATTATTTCAAAAGATTAAGTATTGGAGAGTGGCTATCCAAGCCACTCTCCGGGGAATTCCCATACACGAATTGATATACTCGAAGCGGCTGCGCCGCGGCAGGGTCCAGCCCGCTTCCCGGCTGGCCGCGCGAGTCAACCCGGCTTCTTGGCTGCCCGGGTTTAGGCCGGCTTCTTGGCTGC
>CAZREB010000001.1:227759-236166 GCA_964599095.1 uncultured Bordetella sp. | reverse complement strand
CCGGGTTTAAGCCGGCTTCTTGGCTGCCCGGGTTTAAGCCGGCTTCTTGGCTGCCCGGGTTTAAGCCGGCTTCTTGGCTGCCAACAATACAGAGCGCCACTTCTGGGTTTCGGCGGCGATGAAGTCCTTGAACTCCTGCGGCGTGCTGGTGATGTTCGGGGAGGCCATCTCGGCGATCCGCCGCGCCATCTCCGGTTCCCTGAGCGCGGCGACCGTTTCGGCGTGGAGCTGGTTGACGATCTCCGGCGGGATGCCGGCCGGCGCCACCAGCCCGTACCAGCCGCCCGCCTCGAATCCTTCGAGACCGGCCTCGGACATCGTCGGCACGTCGGGCAGCAGGGGCGCGCGCTGCTTGCTGGTCACCGCGAGTGCGCGGAGCTTCCCGGCCCGGATATGGCCGAGCGTGAGCAACGGGTTTTCGATCGTGAACGGGAATTCGTTGGTCAGCACGGCCATGACGGCCGGCGCGCTGCCGTTGTAGTGCACCGGTGCAGCCGGGAAACCGACGCGCTGGCGGAAGGCCTCCTGCGCGAGAAGCTGCGGCGAGCCGACGCCGGGCGTCGGATACAGCACTTCCTTCGATTCCTTTTTCATCGCCTGCATCAGCGACTGCAGGTCCTTGTGCGGCGAATTGGCCGGCACGACGACCACCAGCGGTGTCTTGGCCATGATGGTGATCCGGATCAGGTCCACCAACGGGTCGTAGCCGAGATCGGCTTCGGTGGTCGGGCTGACCGCAAGCGGGCCGCTGCTGCCGAGGAGCAGCGTGTACGGGTCGCCCTTGGCACGCGCCACCAGGCCGGTGGCGAGGTTGGCGCCGGCCCCCGGCCGGTTCTCGACCACGAACGGTTGCCCCATGCTGCGGGTGAGGCGGTCGGCAAGCAGGCGCCCGAGCGTGTCGACGATGCCCCCCGGCGCGAAACCGACCAGGATTCGCACGCGCTTGTTCGGGTACGCCTGCGACTGGGCGAATCCGGCACGTGTCGCGGCGAGGGTTGCGGTGGCGGCCGCAGCGGCGAGCAGCCGGCGGCGTGCGATTAAGTGCGGCTTGCTCATTGGGGCTCCAGGACAAATTTCAGGGTGGTTTCCTTGGTAACGATGCCGCCCCGGTTGCCCGGCTCGATCGAGCCGTAGCGCTGGGCGTAAGCCGGCGGAAGCTCGCGCGCGACGCGCGGCGCGAGCCAAAGGCGCAGCAGGTGGCGCCGCTTTTCGGGTTCAGGCCAATCCTCGAAGTCGGTGCGGCTGTGCAAAATCTGGTGGTTGTGGACGAACTGCATGTCGCCCGGCCGGAATTCCATCGTGAGGTTCAGGTCCGGGTCGTTGGTGAGCTTGTCGAGGTAGTCGAGCGCTTCGTGCTCGGCGGGGGTCAACCGGCGCGCCTCCGGGCAATTGACCTGCGAGGAGCGGATGTACTGGCCGGCGTAGATCGTCGAGAGCTCGCCCGCGTGCCAGTTGAAGACCGGCAACTCGAACCACGGCAGCATCCCGGGCGGAACTTCGCCGCGGCGGTCGGTCGGGAACGGGTTGAAGAGCAGCCGCCACAGGTCGGGCCGGCGGCGGTAGATCTCGTCATGCAGCGTGACCGAGCTGACCAGCCGGCTTTCGCCGCCGGACTTCGAGGTCTTCAGGCACAGCAGCGCCACGATGTCGCACGAGTCGGTGTGGTATTCGAGCTCGCGGTTGGTCTGGTAGTAGCGCGTCGTCGGCTTGTTGATGTCCAGGCCCAGGTCGCACACGTGACCCAGCAGGTGGCCTTTGGCATTCTGCGAGCGGAAGGAGCCGAAGTGCGAGCCGATGCCGAGGTAGGCCACCGCGCTCTCGGCGGTGCTGCGCTTCGAGACGTCAAAGCCCCGCAGCAGCACGAAGCCGCGGCCGTGCAGCACCTGGTCGAGCAGCCGCTCGATCTTTGCGGCGAGGGTGGGCAGCTTGAATGTCTGCGGCGTGATGTCGCCCATCTCGCGCCCGGCGGCAAAGTGGGTGCGGATTGCGGCGTCGATTTCGGCGAGATCGGCGGACGAGAATTCGTACATCCACTCGCCGCGTTTATGGTCGATCTCGGGCCCTTTCCACGCCGCAGGGCCGCCGATCGGACGGGGCGGCAGGGGAGAAGGTTCGATTTTCAGGACTGCGGCCATGGGACCTCCCAACGAAATTATCCGAACGTGCCCGGGTAGGCGCCGCCGTCGAGCAACAGGTTCTGCCCGGTGATGTAGCCGGCTTGGGCGCTGCACAGGTAGGCGCAGGCGTCGCCGAACTCCTCGATCGTGCCAAAGCGGCCGGCCGGGTTCGACTCGGCGCGCGTGCGGCGCAACTCTTCCTCGCTCTTGCCGGACTTTTGCGCGTTGAACTTGAAATTCGCGCGCAGGCGGTCGGTCTCGAACGGGCCGGGCAGCACCGCGTTGATGGTCACGTTGTGGCGCACGGTCTTTCTCGACAGGCCGGCAACGAAACCGGTGAGTCCGGTGCGCGCGCCGTTGGACAGGCCCAGTTCCGGGATCGGGAATTTCACGGCGCCGGAGGTGATGTTGACGATGCGGCCGAACTTGCGCTCGATCATCCTGTCGACGACCGAGCGGATCAGCAGGATAGGCGTGATCATGTTGCCGTCGAGCGCCTTGATCCAGGTCTCGCGGTCCCAGTCGCGGAAGTCGCCCGGCGGCGGGCCGCCGGCATTGTTGACGAGGATGTCCGGCGCCGGGCACGCCGCCAGCGCCGCCGCGCGGCCTTCCGGTGTCGTGATGTCGCCGACCACCGTCGTCACCTTGGCACCGGTCGCCTTGCGGATCTCTTCGGCCGTCGCGTCGAGCGCCTCCTTGCCGCGTGCCGTGATGACGAGATTCACGCCCTCGCGTGCCAGCGACATCGCGCAACCCTTGCCAAGGCCCTTGCTTCCCGCCGTGACCAGCGCGGTCCTGCCGCGAATCCCGAGATCCATGTGTACCCCCCAGAAAGGTTTGCCTAGGCGACGCCCTGGCTTTGCAGGTATTCGTCGTAGGTTCCGCGAAAATCGACGATGCCGTCAACCCTCATATCGATAATCCGCGTGGCCAGCGACGAAACGAATTCCCGGTCGTGCGAAACGAACACCAGCGTGCCCTTGAACTTGTCGAGCGCGGTGTTCAGCGACTCGATCGATTCCATGTCGAGGTGGTTGGTCGGCTCGTCCATCAGCAGCACATTGTGCTTCTGCAGCATGAGCTTGCCGAACACCAGCCGCTGCTCCTCCCCGCCGGAGACCACCTTGACCGACTTGCCGACTTCGTCGCCCGAGAAGAGCAGCCGCCCGAGCGTGCTGCGCACGACCTGGTCCTCGTCCGAGGCCGCCTTCCACTGGCCCATCCATTCGGTCAGGCTCATGTCCTCGGCGAAATCCGCTGTGTGCTCCTGGGCGCAGTAGCCCGGCCGCGCCTTGTCGGTCCATCGGATCTTGCCGGCATCCGGCTTGAGGTCGCCCCACAGGCACCGCAGCAGCGTGGTCTTGCCGATCCCGTTCGGCCCGATGATCGCCACCTTCTCGCCGGCTTCGATGATCAGGTTGAAGGCGTGGAACAGCGGCTTGCCGTAGCCCTTGGCCAGATTCTCGACTTCGACGGCGTGGCGATGGAGTTTTTCCTTCTCGTCGTATTCGAACCGGATGAAGGGGTACTGGCGCGAGGAAGGCTTGACGTCCTCGACCTTCAGCTTCTCGATCTGCTTCTGGCGCGAAGTCGCCTGGCGCGCCTTGGACTTGTTGGCCGAGAAGCGCGACACGAAGTCCTGCAGTTCCGCGATCCGTTCCTTGGCTTTCGTGTTTGCGTTGAGCACCTGCTGGCGCGCCTGAGTGGAGGCCAGCATGTAGTCGTCGTAGCTGCCCGGGTAGACGCGGATGCCGCCGTAATCGAGGTCGGCCATGTGCGTGCAGACGCTGTTCAGGAAATGGCGGTCGTGCGAGATGATGATGATCGTGCTCTGGCGCTGGTCCAGGATGCCCTCGAGCCAGCGGATCGAGTTGATGTCGAGGTTGTTGGTCGGCTCGTCCAGCAGCAGGATGTCCGGGTCGGCAAAGAGGGCCTGCGCAAGCAGCACGCGCAGCTTCCATCCGGGTGCCACCGCGCTCATCGGGCCGCGATGCTGCTCTTCGGGGATGCCGAGCCCGAACAGCAGGGCGCCGGCGCGCGCCTCCGAGTCGTAGCCGCCAAACCCGGCGAATTGCTCCTCCAGCTCGGCGGCTTTCATGTAGTCGTCCTCGGTCGCGTCGGCATCGGCGTAGATCGCGTCGCGCTCGGCCATCGCCGCCCACATCTGCTCGTGGCCCATCAGGACGACGTCGAGCACCCGCTGGTCCTCGTAGGCGAACTGGTCCTGGCGCAGCCGGCCGATGCGCTCGCCGGGGTCGACCGAGACGTTGCCAGAGCTCGGTTCGAGTTCGCCGCCGAGGATCTTCATGAACGTCGACTTGCCGCTGCCGTTGGCGCCGATCAGGCCGTAGCGGTTGCCGCCGCCGAACTTGACCGAAACGTTCTCGAACAACGGCTTCGCGCCGTACTGCATGGTGATGCCGGAGGTTGTGATCATGAGCTCGGGGGTGAAGGCGGCCTCTAGCCTGCCGCCTTTGGTTTGAGTGAAACGAGCAGGACGCCCGAAATGACGAGGAGGCTTCCTCCGACCTGCACGAGCGTGATTGGTTCCTCAAGTCCCACCGTTGCGGCAAGAACGGTCAGCACCGGGCTGACCCCGCCGAGCAATGCAAAGTGGTTGGCGCCGATGCGCCTGAGCCCCTCGGCGGCGAGGAAGACCGGCACGATGGTGGCGAACACCACCATCAGCAGCACATAGACCCACACCTCCCGGGGAAGGTCGAGCGAAGCCACGTGTTCGAGCGCGAAGAACTGCACCACCGCGGGCACGGTCGCGGCAATCATCGAGTACGCGGTGAAGCGCATCGAGCCGATGCGCCGGGTAAGCTCGCCGCTCGCCACGAGGTAGATCGCATAGGCCAGCGCGTTGGCGAGGCACAGCATCACGCCCAACGCGAACAGGCGGTCGCCTTGCGTGCCGTGCCCCTGGCCGGAGACGACCAGCGCGATGCCGGCATACGAAATCACGAGCGCCGCGATTTCGCGCGGCGCCGGACGGCGCTTCAGCCAGAAGAGCGAAAGCAGCACCACCATGGTCGGGTACAGGAACGAAATCAGCCGCCCGATGCCGGCCCCCACGTATTGCAGGCCGAGGAAGTCGAGGAAGCTCGCCACGTAGAAGCCCATGCACCCCAGCGTGGCCACCTGGGCCCAGTCGCGCGCAGTCAATGCGGCGCGCTTGCGCGTGGCGCCCTCGTCGCGGCGGCCCAACAGCCAGGCCACCAGCACGAAGGCCGGCAGCGACAGGCTCATGCGCAGGAACAGCAGGGTGATCGGCGAAACCGGGTGCGCCGCATACGCAAGCTTGATCAGGATCGGGCGAAAAGAAAAACAGGCGACGCCGCCAATGGCGAGGACGAGCCCCCAAGCCCGGTATGAAACCGCGGCCACTACTTGCGCTTGGTGCCGCCGAGAATCGAGCCGAGCACTCCCCGCAGCACCTGGCGCCCGAGTTCGGACCCGATGGCGCGCGCCGCGCTGGTCGCCACCGCTTCGATCACACCCTTGGACTGCTGCCCGCCGCGCGGGCCCGTTCGGCCGAACAGGATGTCCGAAACGACGCTGCCTGCGCCGCCGCCGGCGGGCGCCTGGGTTGTGGACGCCGATCCGGGCTGCGATGCGGCGTTCTCATGCCGCTCGGCCGAGCGGCCCTTGAGTTTCTCGTAAGCCGACTCGCGGTCCACGGCCTTCTCGTAGTGGCCGTAGACCGTCGACGATTCGATGACCTTCCTGCGCTCGGCCGCGTCGATCGGCCCGAGCTGGCTGCCCGGCGGGACGACGAACGCCCGCTCCACCATGCCGGGCCGGCCCTTTTCGTCGAGGAAGCTGACGAGCGCTTCTCCGACGGCGAGTTCCGTGATCACCTGGTCGGTCTTCAGCTTCGGGTTCGGTCGCAGAGTTTCGGCCGCCGACTTGACCGCCTTCTGGTCCTTGGGCGTGAACGCGCGCAGCGCGTGCTGCACGCGGTTCGACAGCTGGCCGAGCACCGACTCGGGGATGTCCAGCGGATTCTGCGTCACGAAATACACGCCGACGCCCTTGGAGCGGATCAGGCGGACGACCTGCTCGACCTTGGTGAGCAGCGCCTTCGGCGCATCGTTGAACAGCAGGTGCGCCTCGTCGAAGAAGAACACCAGCTTCGGCTTGTCCGGGTCGCCCACTTCCGGCAGGTGCTCGAACAGCTCGGCGAGCATCCACAGCAGGAAGGTGGCGTAAAGCTTGGGCGAATTCATCAGCTTGTCGGCAGCGAGGATGTTCACCACGCCCTTGCCGCCTTCGGTCTGCATCAGGTCGCCGATGTCGAGCATCGGCTCGCCGAAGAACTTGTCCGCGCCCTGGCTTTCGATCGCCATCAGGCCGCGCTGGATCGCGCCGATCGACGCGGCCGAGATGTTGCCGTATTCGGTCTGGAACCGCGAAGCGTTGTCGCCCACGTGCTGCAGCATCGCGCGCAGGTCTTTCGAATCGAGCAGCAGCAGGCCGTTGTCGTCGGCGATCTTGAACACGAGGTTCAGCACGCCTTCCTGCGTGTCGTTCAGGCTCAGCATGCTCGACAGGAGCAGCGGCCCCATGTCCGAGATCGTAGCGCGCACCGGGTGGCCGCTTTCGGCGAACACGTCCCAGAACGCGGCCGGGCAGGCCTCGTACTTCACGTCGAGCTTCAACGCCTTGATCCGCTCGGCGACGCGCGCGTTGCCGCCGCCGGCCTTGGCCACGCCCGAAAGGTCGCCCTTGATGTCGGCCATGAAGACCGGTACGCCGATCGAAGAGAACGCGTGCGCCATCGACTGGAGCGTGACGGTCTTGCCGGTGCCGGTGGCGCCGGTGATCAGCCCGTGGCGATTGGCCAGGCCAGGCAGCAGCACGAGTTCGGCCGAACTGTTTTTCGCAATGAGCAGGGGCTGTGCCATGAAGGTAAAATTATACGTTCTCCCGCACCTCTCCCTGGAACGATCGATGGCCGGACACAGCAAATGGGCGAACATCCAGCACCGCAAGGGCCGGCAGGATGCCAAGCGGGGCAAGGTCTTCACGCGCCTGATCAAGGAGATCACGGTGGCGGCGCGCCTGGGCGGCGGGGATGCCGGCGCCAATCCGCGGCTGCGGCTTGCGCTCGACAAGGCGCGCGAGGCCAACATGCCCAAGGACACGACCCAGAACGCGATCGCCCGCGGCACAGGCACGCTCGAAGGCGTGAACTACGAGGAAATCCGCTACGAGGGCTACGGCATCGGCGGGGCGGCGATCATCGTCGACTGCATGACCGACAACCGCACGCGGACCGTGGCCGAGGTGCGGCACGCCTTCGCGAAGAACGGGGGCAACCTCGGCACCGACGGGTCGGTCGCTTTCCTTTTCAAGCACTGCGGGCAGTTCCTGTTCGCGCCCGGGCTGTCGGAGGACAAGGTCATGGAAGCGGCGCTGGATGCCGGTGCCGAAGACGTGATCGCCAACGAGGACGGGTCGATCGAGGTCATCTGCGCGCCGTCGGACTTCGCCCCGGTCAAGGCGGGCCTCGAAAAGGCGGGCCTCAAGCCCGCGATCGCCGAGATCACGATGAAGCCGACGATGGAGAACGCGCTCACCGGTGACGATGCGGTGAAGATGCGCAAGCTGCTCGACGCGCTCGAAGGCCTCGACGACGTGCAGGAGGTCCATACGACCGCGGTGCTGGACGAGGACTGACATTGGGCTCGAGCGACGGGCCCGATTGGACAGGAACGCGAACCAACGCGCGAACAGGCCCGATTGGATAAGCCCGTGCGCATTCTCGGCATCGACCCGGGCCTGAGGGTCACCGGGTTCGGCGTCATCGACAAGGTGGGCACGCGACTCGCGTACGTGACCAGCGGCTGCGTGAAGAGCGGCGACGGCGAACTGCCCGAACGCATCAAGGTGCTGCTCGAGGGCCTGGCCGAGGTAATCGCGGCCAACAAGCCTGACCAGAGCGCAATCGAAAAGGTATTCGTCAACGTCAATCCCCAGTCGACGTTGCTGCTGGGCCAGGCGCGCGGCGCGGCAATCTGCGCGGCCGTCCTCGCGGGCGTGCCTGTCGCCGAGTACACTGCCTTGCAGGTGAAGCAGGCCGTCGTTGGCGCCGGCAAGGCGGGCAAGGAGCAGGTGCAGACGATGGTGAGGCGGTTGCTTGCCCTGCCGGGCGACCCGAGCCCCGATGCGGCGGACGCGCTTGCGTGCGCCATCTGCCACGCGCACGCCGGCCAAGGCCTGGGTGCGCTGCCGACGCTGGGCCGCAGGATGAAACGCGGGAGGCTGGTTTGATCGGAAGAACG
>CAZREB010000001.1:0-227659 GCA_964599095.1 uncultured Bordetella sp. | reverse complement strand
AAGGAGATCCGTCCGTGATCGGCCGGACGAAGGAGATCCGTCCGTGATCGGCCGGACGAAGGAGATCCGTCCGTGATCGGCCGGCTCAGCGGGGTCCTTGTTGCCAAGAACCCGCCGCAGGTCATTGTGGACGCGGGCGGCGTGGGCTATGAAGTCGACGTGCCGATGAGCACGTTCTACAACCTGCCGGCCACCGGCGAAAAGGTCGTGCTGCTCACGCACCTGGTGGTGCGCGAGGACGCGCACATCCTGTTCGGTTTCTCCACCGAGGACGAGCGCCTGGCCTTCCGCAAGCTGATCCGAATTTCGGGTGTCGGCGCGCGCACCGCGCTTTCGGTGCTCTCGGGCCTGTCGGTCGGCGACCTCGCGCAGGCCGTCGCGACCCAGGACCCTGCGCGCTTGACCAAGGTACCCGGCATCGGCAAGAAAACCGCCGAGCGCCTGCTGCTCGAGCTCAAGGGCAAGCTCGCAGACGCAGTCGCAGGCGCGGGTTCGGCCGGCGCGCAGCCGAGCGCGAGTTCCGACGTGCTCAATGCGCTGCTGGCGCTTGGCTACAGCGAGAAAGAGGCCCTGCTTGCAATCAAGCAGGTCCCGGCCGACATGCCGGTTTCCGACGGCATCCGGGCAGCATTGAAAGCTCTGGCAAAATCCTGACGTGGCGATCGAAACCGACCGGCTGATCTCGGCAGCTCCCGCCTCGGTGCAGGAGGAGCAGATCGAGCGCGCGCTGCGACCGCAGAAGCTGTCGGAATACGTCGGCCAGGAGAAGACGCGCGAACAGTTGGGGATCTTCATCGAGGCCGCGCGCGGGCGCAAGGAGGCGCTCGACCACGTGCTGCTGTTCGGCCCGCCGGGCCTGGGCAAGACGACGCTCGCCCACATCATCTCGCGCGAGATGGGCGTCGGCCTGCGCCAGACCTCGGGGCCGGTGCTCGAGCGTCCGGGCGACCTCGCCGCGCTGCTCACCAACCTCGAGCCGCGGGACGTGCTCTTCATCGACGAAATCCACCGCCTGTCGCCGGTGGTCGAGGAAATCCTCTACCCGGCGCTCGAGGACTACCAGATCGACATCATGATCGGCGAAGGGCCGGCGGCGCGCTCGATCAAGCTCGACCTGCCGCCGTTTACGCTCGTGGGGGCGACCACGCGGGCCGGCATGCTGACCAACCCGCTGCGCGACCGGTTCGGCATCGTTGCGCGCCTGGAGTTTTACAACGAGGCGGAGCTGACATCGATCGTGCGGCGCTCTGCGCACCTGCTCGAAGTCGGGATCGAAGGCGAAGGTGCGCCCGAAATCGCGCGCCGCTCGCGGGGCACGCCGCGCATCGCGAATCGCCTGCTGCGCAGGGTGCGCGACTTCGCCCAGGTCAAGGCCGAGGGCATCGTCACCAGGACCGTGGCCGAGGCTGCGCTCAGGATGCTCGACGTGGACCCGCTCGGATTCGACGTCATGGACCGCAAGCTCCTGCTCGCGGTCATCGAGCGGTTCGCCGGCGGGCCGGTGGGCGTGGAAAACCTCGCCGCGGCCATCGGCGAAGAGCGCGACACGATCGAGGACGTGCTCGAGCCCTACCTGATCCAGCAGGGCTACCTGCAACGCACGCCGCGCGGCCGCATGGCCACGCTGCAGGCCTATCGGCACTTCGGCCTGGTTGCGCCGAACACCGTCAATGGAGGGGCCGACCTGCTGAGCAGCCTGCCTCCGGAACCCGGCAGAGGGGCCGCGGGCTGAACGTTTCCGGCCAGCCAGGCGGGGAGCAGGTGGCGGCGGGCGAGCTTGCCGCAGAGCAGGGCCTGTTCGCCCACCGGCTTTTCATGGCCACGCCCAGGGTATGGGTCACGCCGGTCATCGTGGCGATCAATGTCGTCGTGTTCGTCGCGATGCTCGCCGATGGCGCAGGCCTCCTCCAGTCGAACGCGGAGGTGCACCTGCGCTGGGGCGCGAATTTCGGGCCGCTCACCAAGGAAGGCGAGTGGTGGCGCCTGCCGGCATCGATGTTCCTGCATTTCGGCCTGCTGCACCTGGCGATGAACATGTGGGCCCTGTGGAGCGCGGGCGGGCTCGTCGAGAGGCTGTACGGCAATCGCGCCTTCATCGCGATCTACCTGTTTGCCGGCCTTGCCGGCAGTTTCGGCAGCCTGTTCTGGAACGCGGACCGCGTGGTGAGCGTGGGTGCCTCGGGTGCGATCTTCGGTGTATACGGCGCGCTGGGGGCCTACGTCCTTCGCCAGCCCGGCTCGGTGCCGCGCAGCGTGCTGAAAAGCCTCACCGGCAGCACGATCGCATTCATCGCTTACTCGATCGCGATCGGCGCAATGGTCCCGGCCATCGACAACGCGGCCCACGCAGGCGGCCTTGCCGGGGGCTTTGCGATCGCGTGGCTGCTGGCGCGGCCGCTCGAACCGAGGGTGCCGATGGGGGCCGCCCGCGCAGCGGCGGCGGTGGCATTCGCCGCGATCGCACTCGGCACGCTCTTCGCGCTGTTGCCGCCTGCAAAGTACTCCTACGCGGCGCAGAAAGCCGCGGCTGAAGCGATCCGGCAATTCGCGATCGAAGAGGAAGCGCTTGCGAAGAAGGCCGGGGCGCTGATCGAAGCGCGCAAGGCCGGGCGGATCGACGACCGCCAGCTGGGCGAAGGCTTCGAAAAGGAAGTGGTGCCCGGATGGAACGTGGCCCACGCGCGATTCAGCGCCCTCAAGGTCGATCCGGGCGCACCGGTCGCCGGCAAGGTGCGCGCGTTGGCCGAATTCATCGGCGTGCGGCGCGAGATGTTCGCCGAATACGCAGCCGGCCTGCAGACCGGGGATGCCGCGCGCCTGCGCCGCGCCGAGGAACTGTCGGCGCGATCCCAGGTGCTTATGAAAGAGATGCGCGATAGGCAGGGCAAGTCGTGAGCGCGCATTTCAGCACGCCGGTGCGCGTCTACTACCAGGACACCGATGCCGGCGGCGTCGTATTCCACGCCCGGTATCTCGACTTCATGGAGCGCGCACGCACCGAACTGCTGAACGCGCGGGATTTCGACCTGGCGCGATTTGCGGACGAGACCGGCCTATTGTTTATGGTGCATGCCATCACGGTGCGCTACCATCGCCCTGCGCGGCTGAACGACATGCTGGCTGCGACGGCGCGGGTCGCTTCGCTGGGGCCCGCAAGCGTGGAATTCGAGCAGCGCGTCGAACGCGGGCACGAACTCCTGGCCGAGGCCCGGGTCAAACTGGCGCTCGTCGACCGGGACCGGCAGCGGCCGGCGCGCATGCCCGCGGCACTCAGGAAGATTCTGGAACGGACCGGATGAACACCAAACCATGAACGTAACCCAGGACCTCGAAATCTGGACGCTGGTGGCGAGCGCCAGCCTGGTGGTCAAGATCGTGATGGCGCTGCTGCTCGGCGTCTCGTTCATGAGCTGGCTGTTCATCTTCCGCAAGATGTTCGCGATCCGCCGCGCGCGCGCCGAGACCGACACGTTCGAGCGCGAGTTCTGGAGCGGCAACGACCTGAACCTGCTCTACCAGGGCGCGGTCAACAACCGCCATTCGATCGGCAGCCTGGAGCGCATCTTCGAGGCCGGGTTTCGCGAATTCTCCAAGCTGCGCGGCCAGCGCGGGACCGATGCGAGCACGATGGTCGACGGAGCGCGCCGTGCGATGCGCGCGACGTACCAGCGCGAGATGGACGTCCTCGAGAGCCACCTTTCGTTCCTCGCATCGGCCGGCTCGGTCAGCCCGTACGTCGGGCTGTTCGGCACGGTCTGGGGGATCATGCACGCGTTCCGCGGCCTCGCGAACGTGCAGCAGGCCACGCTCGCGCAGGTGGCGCCCGGCATCGCCGAAGCGCTGATCGCCACGGCCATCGGCCTGTTCGCGGCGATCCCGGCGGTGGTCGCCTACAACCGCTACTCGCACGACATCGACCGTCTCTCGATCCGTTTCGAGAGCTTCATGGAGGAGTTTTCCAACATCCTCCAGCGCCAGACGGCGCGTGGATAGGGCGGCCCCGACGTGAGGCTGCACAGTTCCCGCCGGCTGATGAACGAGATCAACGTCGTGCCCTACATCGACGTGATGCTCGTGCTGCTGGTGATCTTCATGGTGACCGCGCCGCTGATCACGCCGGGCGTGGTCGACCTGCCGAGCGTCGGGAAATCGTCGGTTGCGCCCGTCACGCCGCTGGAGGTGGTGATTCGTGCGGACGCCTCGATCATCGTCCGCGACCGCGACGCCAAAGGCGCGGTGCAGGACGAGAGGCGCATCGCCAAGGGCGAACTCGCCGCGATCGTCAAGGCCAAGCAGGCGAAGAACGCCGAACAGCCCGTGGTGATTTCAGCCGACAAGAGCGTGAAGTACGAAGCCGTGCTCGAGGTCATGGACGAGTTGCAAAAGCAGGCGGTCAAGCGGGTCGGCCTTTCGGTGAAACCCGCGCAGTGAGCCCGCACCGTCGTTCGATGAGCGATCGATGAACGCCACGGCTGACCCGATTCACTTCGACGAACGCCCGGAACCCGGCGCAGCCCGCTCCGCGGTCCTCGCAGTCCTCGTGCATGCGCTGCTCTTCGGCATCCTGTTCCTCGGCGTGCGCTGGCAGTCCCGCCCGCCCGAGACGATCAGCGTCGAGCTTTGGGTGCCGCCGCCCGTCGTCGAGCCGGTGGAGGTCAAGCCCGAGCCGGCGGCAGAACCCGCGCCGCCGCCGAAGCCCGAGCCGGTGGTAGAGCCGCCGAAACCGGAGATCGCGATCAAGGCCAAACCGGAGCCGCCGAAGCCCAGGCCCAAGCCGGAGCCGCCGAAACCCAAGCCCGAGCCGGTCAAGCCGAAGCACGAGCCGGTAAAGCCCGTAGTGCCGGCCAAGCCGCGCGAAGACGAGATGCAAAGGCGCATGCGCGACGAACTCGCGCGCGAGCAGAACGCCGTGAAGGTCGATCGCGAGCGCCAGGAATTCAGCGCCGCGGCGCAGAAGAGTGCATTGTCTGCCTACGCAGACAAGATCAAGGCGAAGGTGAAAGGCAACTGGATCCTGCCGATCGACCTCAAGGGAAACCCGGAGGCGGTGTTTACCGTGATCCAGCTCCCGACCGGTGAAGTCCTTTCGGTAAAGCTCAAGAAGGCGAGCGGCAACGTCGCCTACGACACCGCAGTCGAGCGCGCGATCCTCAAGTCCTCGCCGCTGCCCAAGCCGGAAAAGGGTGAACTTTTCCAGCGGGAACTGATACTAACGTTCCGTCCGCAGGATTGAGCGGGGAGGGCTCCGCTATAATCGGCACCATGAATGAAGGGTGCGCAGCTTGCTGAAGCGGTTGATCCTCTTGTTGGCCGTTGCCGCCGTGGGTTTCGCACCGGCTGCCTCGGCCCAGCTTTCGATCGAAATCACCGGCGGCGGCGCCAACCGCCTGCCGATCGCCATCGTGCCGTTTGCGGGCGAAGGCGCGATGCCGCCCGGAATCTCGTCCATCGTGCGCGCCGACCTCGAGCGCAGCGGGCTTTTCCGCTCGCTTGAGACCCCGCCGATGCCGCAGCCGTTGACCGAGGCGAGTCCTGTCAGCTTCCCCGAGTGGCGTTCGCGCCTTGCAGATGCGCTGGTGCTCGGCAGCGTGGCGGTGCTGCCCGACGGCCGGTTCGAAGTGCGATTCCGTGTGTTCGACGTCGTCAAGCAGGCGGCGCTCGGGGGTGTGGCCTATACGCTCAACAAGAACCAGGTTCGTGCAACCGCGCACCGGATCTCGGACTACATCTACGAGAAGCTCACCGGCGAAAAGGGCGTGTTCAGCACGCGCATCGCCTATGTGCTCAAGCGCGGCCCGCGCTACGAACTGCAGATCGCCGACGCCGACGGCGCCGGGGCCGAGACGGCGCTCGCCTCGCTCGAGCCGATCATCTCGCCGGCGTGGTCGCCGGACGGTCGGCGCCTCGCCTACGTATCGTTCGAGCAGAAAAAGCCGGTCGTCTACGTGCATTCGCTGCTGAGCGGGCAGCGCCAGGTTGCGGCCAATTTCAAGGGCTCCAACAGCGCGCCGGCCTGGTCGCCGGATGGCTCGAAGCTCGCAGTTGCGCTATCGCGGGAGGGCGGCTCGCAAATCTTCATCGTGAACCCGGACGGCAGCGGGGCGCGGCGGCTCATGACCTCGACCAGCATCGACACCGAGCCGGTGTTCTCGCCGGACGGCCAGTTCATCTACTTCACGTCCGACCGCGGCGGCAGCCCCCAGATCTACCGGATGCCGGTCAACGGGGGCGACGCGCAGCGCGTTACGTTCGACGGAACCTACAACGTGTCCCCGCGAATTTCTCCCGACGGCAAGAACCTGGCCTATATCGCCCGCAACAACGGCCGGTTCCAGGTGGCGATGCTCGACCTCGGCGCGCGCCAGGTGCAGGTCCTTACCGACAGTGACAAGGACGAGTCGCCGAGTTTCTCGCCGAACGGACGCATGATCCTTCTTGCGACCGTCATCGGCGGCCGTGGCGTGCTTTCGGCCGTGTCCTCCGACGGGCGGGTCAAGCAACGCCTCACGGTCACCGGTGGCGACGTGCGCGAACCCGCGTGGGGCCCGTTCATCAGGGAATAACCAGAAAGTCTAGGAGGTAGGTATGCGTGCCGTATGGATCAGCCTTCTCGCCTCGACGCTGCTGGCAGCGTGCGCAGGCTCCCCGCCCGACGAACAGTCGGGCGCCTCGGTAGAGGATCGCAAGCCCGGCGCCGTCACGCCGCCGGCGGCCCAGACCAAGCCGGTGCCCGGCGGCGGGGTGGCGCGCGTCGACCTGACGCAGCCCAAGCCGCCCGCCGGCTACAGCATTCTCAAGGACCCGAAGAGCATCCTGTCCAAGCGCTCGGTGTACTTCGACCTCGACAGCTTCACGATCAAGGAGGAATTCCGCCCGCTGGTCGAAGCGCACGCCAAGTACCTGCGCGACAACCCCACGGCCAGGATCCTGATCCAGGGCAACACCGACGAGCGCGGCAGCCGCGAGTACAACCTGGCGCTCGGCCAGAAGCGCGCCGACGCGATGAAGCGCATGATGCTGCTCCTGGGCGCAAGGGAAGAGCAGGTCGAGGCGGTCAGCCTCGGCGAGGAAAAGCCCAAGGCGCAGGGCAGCACCGAGGAAGCCTATGCGGAGAACCGCCGCGATGACATCCTCTATGGGGGCGAGTACTGATGCGATTGCCCGCGCTCGCGGCTGCCTTCGCGTTGGCGTTGTCCGCCTTCGCGTCGGTCTCCCACGCGGCGCTGTTCGACGATGACGAGGCCCGTGCGCGCGTAGAGGCGCTGCGCCGGCAGATCATTGCGAACCAGCAGGCGGTGGAGGACAGGCTCGGCAAGATCGAGGCGGAAGTGCGCGACCGCCGGGCGCTCGTCGACCTTGCAGGCCAGATCGATGCCCTCAAGGCGGATATTGCCCGGGTGCGCGGCCAGGTCGAGGTGCTGCTGAACCAGGTCGAGACGGCCGAAAAGCGCCAGAAGGATCTCTACCTCGACATCGACACCCGTCTGCGCAAGCTCGAGCAGCCTCGTGAGGCCACCGGCGACAAGGGGTCCGACGCACCGGCCTCCCCCGAGGAAACCCGGGCGTATGAAGCCGCGCTCAACCAGTTCAAGCTCGGCAACTATCCGCTCGCGATCTCCGCGCTGCAGGGATTGCTCGTGACCTACCCGAATGGCCGGCTGGCGCCGAACGCCCAATACTGGATAGGCATGGCCTATGCGGCCCAGCGCGATTTCCGCAATGCAATCGCGGCCCAGCAGAAAGTGCTGGCGGCGTGGCCCGAGGATCCCAAGGCGCCGGACGCAATGCTCAACATCGCGAATTCGCAGGAGTCGCTCGGCGACCGGCGCAGCGCGCAGAAGACGCTCGAAGGGCTCGTCGAGCGATATCCCGCGAGCCAGGCGGCCGCCTCGGCGAAGCAGCGGCTGCAAAAGCGCTAGGGCCGTGGCGCAGGCCCCGGGCGCGCCATCCCGTGAGAAGGCGGTCGTTCTGCTCTCCGGAGGGCTCGACTCCGCGACCACGCTGGCCTGGGCGCGTCGCGAAGGCTACGAGTGCCACTGCCTGTCGGTGGATTACGGCCAGCGTCATCGCGCCGAGCTCGAGGCCGCCTCGCGCATCGCGAGTGCCAACGGCGCGGCCGCGCACAAGACCATAAGGCTGGACCTGGCTGCGATCGGAGGCTCGGCGCTCACCGATGCCTCGATCGAGGTGCCGACGGGCGGGGTCAAGGGCGGGATCCCGGTCACCTACGTGCCGGCGCGCAACACCATCCTGCTTTCGCTCGCGCTGGGCTGGGCGGAGGTCCTCGGCGCCCGGCACATCTTCGTTGGCGCCAACGCGGTCGACTATTCGGGCTATCCCGACTGCCGGCCTGAATACCTGCGCGCCTTCGAGGCGATGGCCAACCTTGCGACAAAGGCCGCGGTCGAGGGCCGATCCATCGAAGTGCGCGGGCCGCTGGTCGACAAGTCCAAGGCCCAGATCGTCCGGCTGGCCCTCGAGCTTGGCGTGGATCCCGCGCAGACCGTCACCTGCTACCAGCCTGACTCGCTCGGGCGCGCCTGCGGACTATGCGATGCTTGCCGGATCAGGAAGGACGGATTCGCGGCCGCGGGCGTTGCGGACACCACCCGGTATGCGCCGTCATGAACGACGCCACTCCCGCGCCCGGCGGCCGGTTTCGTTGACCGCCCCTCGGCCACCAAGTAGAATCCGCGGTCCTGTTTTGGGTCGTTAGCTCAGCTGGTAGAGCAGCGGACTTTTAATCCGTTGGTCGGCGGTTCGAATCCGCCACGGCCTACCAAAATACCAAGGCTCTGGCTTCGGCCAGAGCCTTTTTTCTTGCGATCGAAGCCCTTCGACGCAGTTTGACGGCGCCGGCTGCGAGGCGCAAATTGCTTGTGACAGCCGAAAGCATCGTCGATGGCCCGAAAACCTGGTTGCGTACTGGTCGCATGAAAGCAACGCCGCTCAAGATCGCAGATGCCGTACTTTTCGAAACCGTTCCATACAGGGATGAACGCGGCGTATTCGAAGTATTCTGGGAGTCCGGGGGACAATCGCGTGACGACGTTCCGATCGTGCCCATGGGTGCATATCATTCCCACAATCTCAAACGGTACACCTTGCGGGGCATGCACTACCAGGAGCAGCCGCATGCGCAAGTGCGAATGGTGAGTTGTGTACGCGGATCCGTGTGGGACGTGATCGTCGACTTGCGGCCGGATTCCGAGTCGTACATGCGTTGGAATGCAGTGGAACTCGACGAGGCAAGCGGCCGTGCGGTCTATGTGCCGCGGGGCTGCGCGCATGGATTCCTGACCCGAGTGGAAAACTCGACTGTCGCCTATCTCATCGAAGGCGCTTACGTGCCCGAATCGGCAAGAACGCTGCGCTGGGACGACCCCGCAGTCGGGATCGAATGGCCGTTGCCCGCAGGCGTGCAGCCGATGCTTTCCGATCGTGATCGATCGGCTCCGGACTATCGAAAATGAGCCGCGTGCTGGTTACCGGCGCCAGCGGGTTTCTCGGCCGTCACGTCGTCGAGTCGCTCGTCCGGCGCGGGTACGAGGTGCACTCGATCAGCCGACTGGATCCTGCCCCTGGGAATTCGATCGGCGTCCGCTGGCACCGGGCGAACCTGTTCGATCGAAACAGGGCGTCGGAGTTGCTCCGCCAAGTGCGTCCCGACGGGCTGATGCACCTGGCCTGGGTGACCGAGCATCGAACTTACTGGACGACACCGGAGAATCTCGACTGGACCGCGGCGACGATAGACCTGTTGCGTGCATTCCGTGCGGAAGGCGGCAAGCGCGTGGTCATTGCAGGAACCTCTGCGGAATACGATTGGTCGTCGGGGAACCTGCTCGACGAAGGCCACAGTCTGCTGCGCCCATCCAGCCTCTACGGCCACTGCAAGAATGCGCTGAGGGAAATCGTCGAGGCGTGGGCGCCTGCCGCCGCCCTGTCCTGGGCGTGGGGCCGCATTTTCAACATCTTCGGCCCGGGCGAAAACCCGGAGCGGCTGGTGCCGCGCGTGGTGCAGACACTGGTCGAACGAAAAGAATTGGCGCTCGACGACTGCAGCGACGTACGTGACTTCCTCGGTGTCGCGGAGGCAGGAGACGCTTTCGCGGCCCTGTACGCGAGCGATGTTTCGGGTGCGATCAATATTGCTTCCGGCGTGCCTGTCAGTGTCCGGCAACTCGTCGAGCACATTGCGGGAGAATTGGGCCGGGAAGATTTGGTCACGTTCAATACGGCGTCGGCGCCGGGCGCGCCATCCCCTGCGGTCGTCGCGTCGGTGATCCGGCTTCGCGAGGAATTGGGATGGGTGCCGGCGAAGAACCTGGACGAGTCAGTACGCTCGGCCTGCCGATGGTGGCTTGAAAACAAACCGGCCGGCGAACGCCAGATTGCATAGATGAAGAACACGACCTGCATCAATTGCGGCGGAACCCGCCTCGAAAGGTTTCTCGATCTCGGGGACCAGCCGAACGGGAACCACTTCCCGAGCCTCCAGGACCTGGGCAAGGAGCCGCTCTTCCCGATGGCGATGACCGTGTGCCCCCGGTGCTGGCAGGTGCAGATCGAGGAATTCCCCCCGGTGGAATTCATGTTCGCGAACCACCCCTACATCACCGGCGTGAACATGCCGGTCGTGGACCATTTCGACCACCTGGTGCAGAACACGCTCGAAAAATTCCCGATCGAGAAGAACAGCCTCGTCCTCGACATCGGCGCCAATGACGGGACGCTCCTCAAGCGTTTCCAGCGCGCGGGAATGCGGGTCCTCGGGATCGATCCGGGGAAGCGTTGCGGACAGCTTGCGCGAGCCGAGGGCCTCACCGTCTGCGAATCCTTCTGGACGCGGGAGTCGGCGCAGGCGTTCAAGGTGCTCGGCTTGCAGCCGGACCTGATCACGGCGACGGCGGTCTTCTACCATGTTGCGGACATCCACAGTTTCGTCAAAGGCCTGGCCGAGTTGCTGCCTGGCGGCGGAGTCTTTGTTGCGCAGTGTGTTTACATCAAGGACGTGATCGAGAAGTTCCAGTTCGATCACTTCTACCACGAGCACACGATGATCCACGGCCTGACCCCGCTCGCTGGGCTGTTTTCGAGGTACGGTTTGAAGATGCTGGACGTCGATTTCTACGACGTTCACGGCGGGTCCTTTGTCCTTTACGTCGGGAGGGAGGATGGTCCGCACCAGACCTCCCCGTCGATAGAAAAAGCGCTGCAATCAGAGCGGGACGCGGGCCTCCTCGACCTTGAGACCTATCATGCGTTCGGACGCCGCGTCGCGCAGAATCGCGACGCCCTGGTCGGGCTGCTCAAGACCCTTCGAGGGGAGGGAAAGAAGATCTATGCGCTGGGCGCCCCCCTCAAAGGAAGCACGCTGCTGAACTACTGCCGCATCGGCACCGACCTCGTGGAAATGGCGACCGAGGTCAACCGGTTCAAGATCGGAAGGTTCACGCCGGGGACCCATATCCCGATCGTGTACGAAGAATCGGTCGACCCGCAGCCCGACTACTACCTCGTCCTGTCGTGGAATTTCCTCGACTTCTTCGTCCGGAAATATGCGGATTTCCTGCGGGCGGGCGGCAGGTTCATCGTTCCGCACCCGACCGTGCGCACGATAGGCGCTGAGGCGCTCGGGGCCCCGTCAAAATGAGCAAGCAAGGCCTCACCGTAATCATTCCCTCCAGACGGCAACCCCAGCAGGAGGAATTCCTGACGCGCGCGGTGGCCTCGATCCGCGCGCAGACGGTGATCGACGATTTCGATGTGAGGGTCCTGGTCGGGGTCGATGCCGGCGAGGTGCCGGAAAGCGACTTGGCGAGCAGGCTCGGCCTCACCTTTGTCGAGAGTCCCGGCCGGTATGCGGTGAGCGCAAACAATGCGGCGGCCCGGCTCGTCGAATCCGGATTGATTGCGTTCCTCGAGGACGACGACCAGTGGTTTCCCCAGTACCTCCAGACGGCCCTGGAGGTGCTGCCGCACGCGGCGTTCGTGTCATCCACCACGTTGGAACACGACGAGAACGGCGTACTGGTGCGCATCTTCGACTTCCCGGTGCCTTCGGGCTGGCTGATGCCGCTGACGACCTTCCGGACGGTCGGGGAATTCGACCCGGCCTATCGCTTTCACTTCGACAACGAGTGGCTGGGGCGGCTGGCGGAATCGGGATTGCCCCGGGTGCATCTCGTGGAGGCGACCGCTCCCATGGCGCCGGGCAAGTTCGATACCAGGCCCTGGCTTGCAAACGTGCTCAACATGGGCGGGCCGGCCAGCCGCCTCGCGAGGCACCCGTCCCCCTATCCGCTCGTCCGACGGCTGGTGCATTCGAATTCCGGGATGCAACGGATCGCCAATCAGCGCGACCTCGCGGAAGTATCGGCCGCCGAGCTCAACGCGCTCGTAAAGAGGTTTGGGCGCCTGCCCTGGTAGCGCGGTTCGGACAATGCAGGATCCGCAGGCACCTGGCCTTCCCACGATGAATCCGGAATCACAAGGGCCGTCTCCCGTGCAGCTGATTGAGCGGGCGATCGCCCACCACCGGAGCGGCCAGCTGCAGCAAGCGGAGGCCCTCTATCGCGAAGCGCTTAGCAGCGAACCGGGAAACTTCGACGCCACCCACCTGCTCGGGTTGCTGCGCCACCAGTCGGGACATCATGCGGAGGGACTGGACCTCATCGAGCGAGCGTTGCGGATGGGCCAGGACTCTGCCTTCGTGCGCAACAGCCTTGGCGAAGTGCAGCTTGCGTTGGGCCGGCCTGCCGAAGCGGAAATCGCCTATCGCCGCGCGATCGAATTGAAGCCAGACTACGTCGAGGCGCGCTTTGGCTTGGGCAACGTCCTGCTCGGCCTGGGACGCGGCGACGAGGCGGTCGCTGCCTATTTGAGCGCCGTCGCGGCGGCGCCGGAGTATGCAGAGGCCCACTACAACCTCGGCGTCACATGGCAGACGCTGGGAAGACTGGACGAGGCGATCGGCTGCTATCAAAAGGCGCTGTCGCTAGATCCTGCGTTTGCGCGCGCCCATTACAACCTTGGCGTGGCGCTGCAAGACCAGAACAAGCTTGGATTGGCTGCTGCCAGCTACCGAAACGCCCTCGCGCTGTCGCCACAGAACGCCGAAGCAGAAAACAACCTGGGCAATACGATCGGAGACCAGGGCAGGTATGACCTTGCGGTCGCCCACTATCGGCGCGCGATCGAAATCAACCCGAATTTCGCCAGTGCGCATTACAACCTTGGGTTTGCGCTGGCCGACCAGGGGGACCTCGATGAGGCGATGGCCTGCTACCAGAGGGCCGAGTCCTTGGGGCTGGCCAACGCGCGCGTGCGCGCGGCGCTCATGCTTCCTCCCATCATGGGCACGAAGGATGAAGTGCTCGAAAGCAGATCCGGGTTCGAACGCAATCTCGATCAGCTCATTGCCGACGGCGTAAGGATAGACGACCCGACGCGACGGGTCGGGATTACCAATTTCTACCTTGCTTTCCATGGCCTGAACGACAGGCCGCTGCAGGAGAAGGTGGCGCAGTTCTATGAGCGCGCCTGCCCGGACCTGCTTTACGTGGCGCCGCACTGTACCCGACCTCGGCGAGAGGGCAGGTTGCGTGTGGGGTTCCTGACGCGTTTCGTCTTTACCCACTCGATTTCCCGCTGCATGAGCAGAATCATCGAGGAGCTGTCGCACCGGTCGGAATTCGAAGTGTCGCTCATCTCGAGCCATGACATCGAAGACGAGGCCTACCGCAACACGTACGCGGCGTTTGCCGGCAACAGGGTGCAACTATCCCTGGATTACGCGACCGCCAGGAAAAGGATCACCGCTCTCGAACTCGATGTGCTGGTGTACCTCGACATCGGGATGGATCCGTGGACCTACTTCCTCGCGTATTCCCGGCTTGCGCACGTGCAATGCGTCTACGGCGGTCATCCGGTGACGACCGGCATTCGCAACCTCGACTACTTCCTGTCCCAGTGGCCGGCATTCGTGGAGTCGGACGAAGCGGATTCCCACTACAGCGAGAAGCTGGTTCGCTTTCCGCACGGGCTTTTCTACTTCGAGCGGCCGTCGCTGCCGGCCGTGCTGAAGACCCGGCGAGAACTGGGCCTTCCCGAGAACAGGCGCCTCTATGTCTGCCCCATGAAACTCCAGAAGCTGCACCCGGATTTCGACGTGGCAATGAGCCGGATACTGGAACTGGACGAAGAGGGCGTCATCGTGCTGTTCGAGGATCACCAGCACGCCACTTGGAGGCAGATGCTGGAAAGGCGCCTGGACCGGACGATCTCTGCAAGTGTCCGTGCCAGGATCTGTTTCATGCCCTGGTTGTTCGACTACGCGGATTTCGTCAGCGCAAATGGGCAGGCCGACGTGGTCATCGACCCCTTCCATTTCGGGATCGGGACGACCGCAATTGCCACATTTGCGTTGGGCACGCCGCTCGTGACGTTGCCCAGTGAATTCCTCCGCGGCCGGCAAGGGATGGCGTTCTGCAGGATGCTCGGCCTCGAGGATTGCATTGCCACTGGGGTGGAGGATTACGCGCAGAAAGCCGTGGCGATCGCAAAGGACCCTTCGGTGAGGAACTCGATAAAGAAGCGGATCCTGGAGAACGAACACGTGCTCTATGGAAGCCTCGAACCCGTCGGAGAGTTCGAGAAATTCCTTGTCGATGCGATCGGCAGACCCCGAACGGACTGACCAGGTGCGGTAAATTAGGGACTTGCCGGATCCCCAGCGTACGAAAGAAGCCGAAAATGGATTCACAACAGAAGGTCCCCGCGTGGCGCTCGCTGGCCGAACCCGGCGGCCCGCACTGGAAATCGCTCATACGAGGCTATGTGCCCGAGGGCCTGCTGGATTTGATCACGGCTCCGCCGGGGCTGGTTCTCGATGTAGGCTGCTTTTGCGGCGCGGTAGGACATCGACTGAAGGCGCGGTATCCGGGTGTCCGCGTCGTGGGCGTGGAGCCGTTGGAGCAGGCCGCCAACGAGGCGCGCCTGGTTCTCGACGAGGTTCTGGCCGGCAAGCTCGAAGACGTTGATCTTGCGTCGGCCGGCGTTGTGGATGGGAGCGCGGATGTCATCGTCCTGGCCGACGTGCTCGAGCACATGTACGACCCGTGGAGAGCCCTGCAGAACCTTCGCGAATTGCTGAGGCCCGGCGGGATCGTACTGGCCAGCATTCCCAACATCCGGAACTGGGTGGTGCTCGAGCAACTGATCCAAGGGGACTTCGAATACGCCGAGGCCGGAATTCTCGACATTACCCACCTTCGGTTCTTCACGTTGAACGGCGTGCGGCGCCTTTTCGGGGAAACCGGCTATCGCGTGGACCAGATCCTGCACAGGTTCGACCCGCGGTGTGAAAAGCTGCTGGAGGGTCTCAAGGCCCAGCCGCCAATCCACATCGATTCCGACTTCCTGCACGTCAAGGGCCAGACGCACGAGCAAGTCGCGGAATTGGCAACCTTGCAGTTCTGGGTCCGCGCCGTCCCCGCATGACGCAGCAGGCCGAGGCCGACTTGGCCGAAGCGTACAACAACCTGGGCAATGCGCTCATGGGGGTCGGGCGTATCGAGGACGCAATGGGCGCCTATGGCCAGGCGGTGATGCTGAAACCGGACTATGCGCAAGGACATTACAACCTCGGTGTGGCGCACCAATCGCAAGGCCGGCTTGAAGACGCAATAGCGGGTTACCGGACAGCTTTGTCGCTAGACCCACAATTCGTGCCGGCGCAGTACAACCTTGGAGTGGCGCTGCAATCGACGCAGGATTTCGAGGGGGCAATTGCAAGCTATCGAAATATCCTGTCCCTGTCGCCCGGGCACGTTCAGGCGCGCTACAACCTGGCCAATGCCCTGCTGGCCCTCAGGCAGTTTCCCGAGGCGATCCTTTGCTTCGACCAGGTGCTTGCGCTTGAACCGGAAAATGCCGATGCCCTCTGCAACCGTGGCGTGGCTTTTTGGGAACTCGGCCGGCCCGAAGAAGCCGAAGCCTCCTGCCGGCGCGCCCTCGAGGTGAAACCGGACAAGCCGGACGCCCTATTGAACCTGGGCAACTTCCTGAAGGATCGGGGTCGCCTGGAAGAGGCCCTTGCCTGTTACCAGCGCGCCATCGACCTCGCACCGGGCTTCGTTTCGGCGCATTTCAACATCGGTGTCGTGCGCCAGACACAGGAGCGCCTGGCCGAGGCCGTTGCCAGTTACGAAAAGGCAATTGAGTTCGATCCGGGGTTCGCGATGGCCCACTACAACAGGGCCGTTGCGCTTCAATCCCTCGGCAGGCCCGAGCAGGCCATTGCAGGCTATCGCAGGGTGCTGCAACTGTCACCGCAGCACGCCGAAGCGCGCAACAACCTTGCCAACATGCTCGCTGGCCAGGGTTTCCTTCGCGAGGCGCTGGATGAGTATGACGCGGCGCTCCAGGCGCGACTCGACTATCCCGACGCCTTCTACAATCGGGGCAATGCCCTGTGGCAACTCAGGCGATTCGCGGAGGCGGTGGCCTGCTACGACCGCGCCCTTGCAATCAAGCCGGACTACGCTTCGGCTGCATACAACCGCGGTATCACCCTCAATGACCTTGGGCGCAGGGAGGAGGCCCTCGAAAGCCTGGAACGGGCCCTGGCGATAAAGCCCGACTACATCGAAGCGCGCAGCCTCCGGGTGCATGGACGCCAGCACCTGTGCCTGTGGTCCGGGCTCGAGCAGGAAAGCAACGCGCTTCGACAGCTGGTCTCTGAAGAAGGGTCGAGCCGGGTGCCGCCTTTCCAGTTCCTGTCGTTGCCGAACTCGACTGCGGCGGAGCAACTTGCTTGCGCCAGGCAGTTCGGCCAGGCCGGGCTCGGCGACTACCTCTCGCGCAGGCCGCTCTGGAACGCAGGAATGCCCAGGCGGGAGGGCAGGATCAGGATAGGCTATCTGTCGGCCGATTTCCGCGAGCATGCAGTGAGCTATCTTCTCGCCGAAATCATCGAATTGCACGATCGTGGGCGCTTCGAGATATTCGGCTACTCCTACGGGCACGACGACCAGAGCGCCATGCGTGCCCGCATGCAAGCCGCATTCGACACGTTTCGCGATGTCCGTGAATTCACGCAAGAGGCTGCGGCGCAGCAGGTCCTTGACGACGGGATCGACATCCTCGTCGACCTGATGGGGTACACGACCAGCACACGCCTGCAAATTCCGGCGCAGCGCCCGGCTCCGGTTCAGGTGAATTGGCTGGGCTATCCCGGAACGATTGGCGTTCCCGGCCTTGTCGACTACATCATCGGCGACCCGATCGTGACGCCTTTGAAGCATGCCTCGCATTTCAGCGAAACGCTCGCATTGATGCCGAACTGCTACCAGTCGAACGACAGGCGTCGCCAGGTTGCGCCACGACCCTCGCGGGAGCAGGCGGGGCTGCCCCCGACGGGATTTGTGTTCTGCTGTTTCAACCAGACGTCCAAGATCACCCCGGACGTCTTCGACCTGTGGTGCAGGCTGCTCGCGGCGGTGCCCGGAAGTTGCCTCTGGCTGCTCGTGCAGAGCCTGGTGGTCCAGGACAACCTGCGCAAGGAAGCCGTTGCCCGCGGCGTGGCGCCGGAACGCCTCGTTTTTGCCCCCAGGTTGCCGGTGGCGGAGCATTTGGGCCGACTGCAACTGGCGGACCTTGCACTGGACACGTTCCCGTATACGTCTCATACCACTGCAAGCGATGCACTGTGGGTCGGGGTTCCGCTGGTTACCCGGATCGGCGAGACTTTTGCCGCGAGGGTGGCGGCCAGCATCCTGAGCGCCGCGGGCTTGCCTGAATTGATCACCGATAGCCCGCAGGCGTGTTACTACCTCGCGCTCGATCTTGCCTCCGATCCCGTGCGGCTGATCGAGCTCAGGGCCAGGCTCGTGGCTACCCGATCGACATGCGCGCTCTTTGACAGCGAAAGGTTCGCGCGGGACCTAGAGCGGATCTACGAGCGCATGTGGGCGGACTTTCGCGCAGGCGTAAAGACACCAATCGTGCTTTAGCGGCGTGGAGTTAGGTATCCTTACCAAGCACATATAGAATGAAAGCCTGCGCCAAATGGCAATGACGATTCCGCTGCTCGTCCCCAACCTGCCGTCCGCCGACGAGTTGCTCCCATTCCTGCGACGAATCGACGAGGCGCGCTGGTACACCAATTTCGGCCCGTTGGCGCAGGAACTTGAAGGACGAATCGAGTCACGATTCGCCGAGGCCGGCCAGCCTCGGCAGTGGGCCGTAAGCGTAGCCAACGCGACGTTGGGCCTGGAAATCGCGTTGATGGCCTTGGACCTGCCCCCGGGAAGCCGCGTATTGATGCCTTCCCTAACATTTGTGGCGACCGCTACTGCCGCGATGCGCGCTGGACATGTGCCCTTGTTTTGCGACATTGACCCCGATTCATTACTGCTGACACCCGAGATCGCCGAGAGCGCAATAGGCCGCGAACGGGTAGACGTTGTCATGCCTGTCGCCACGTACGGTTGTCCGTGCGACGCGCAGGCCTGGGATTCATTTGCAAAAAAAACCGGCTTGCCGGTCGTGATCGATGCGGCGGGTGCGTACGGGAATCAAACCTGCGGCGAGCGCTTTGTGACCGTGTTCAGCTTGCACGCTACCAAGGCGTTGGCTGCCGCCGAGGGCGGCATGGTGCTTTCGGCCGATCAACGCTATGCCGATCTCGTGCGCCAAGCCAGCAATTTCGGGATCAACCCCTCGTGCTTTGACGAAAAGACCGCCGGATCCACAGGGCTCCTCAGCCAAGAGGGAACGAATGCAAAGCTTTCCGAATACCACGCCGCCATCGGACTTGCCGCTCTTGCGCGCTGGGAGGAAATGGCGTCCCGTCGCGCGGCCCTGCATGAGGAGTACCTGTTCGAGCTTGAGCGTTATTGCCCCACCGTGCGCACTCAATCAAGGCCGGCAGGAGGGATTTACTCCATTCTTCCAGTGCTGCTTCCACAGTACGCGACAGCGGCCGCCGCGTTTCAGGCGCTCGGTGCGAAAGGCATAGGGACGCGTCGTTGGTATTGCCCGCCGCTTCACACACATCCGAGTTTTTCGCATTTTCCCGTGACCGGCGAGTTGGATGTTTGCTCGATGCTGGGCGAGCGTTTGCTCGCGCTCCCGTTTCATCTTCATCTTCAACCCGGGTCTGTTCACCGCGTTGTTTCCGCACTTAGAGATTTTATTTCAGAATGTGAGCCAAAGGAGGGGAATGGCGGACGTGGTTGACGTCCGACTTGGGACGAAGGTGCTGGCCACAGTCCTCTCAGACGTAGATCTGGAGGAGTTCGAAACTTTCGCTTACCGGCGCCAGTACGAAGACGCTGTCCGGGCGCTGCACGTCGCATTGAATAGATTGAAGAGGGGCAAGGAGTTCGTCGGGTACCCATTTGACGACGGAACGCGCCGCATCCTCTATTCGCGGCTTGCAGCCGCAATTGGAGCACTCCTCTGCGACCCGACCTTCACGCTTTCACAGGAGGGACTCGATCGCCTTTGCGTCGAGCACGCTGCACTCAGCGCAATATTCAGGGCGAGCGTATTCGGCAACGCAGACCACTTGATCTGCCAGTTCGGGATTCGCGAGCCGGGCGATCCGCGCAGGCTGGCGTTCGTGACGCCCGAAGGCATTGGCAGGTTGCTGATGTTGTATTCGCTGGACTCGGGATTCGAGCTGGACTTTGAGCAGGCGATTCGATTCGATCCGCGGCGAGCCCTCGCGGCCTTTCTCGGGATGCTCGCCGCCCAGGTGGTGCTATCGACAGCGCATCACTTGCGTCGGGAAAGATTGCTGAAACTCGGGCGCTTGTTCGACCAGGTCGAAGTCGAAAGCCACATGCTTCTTGCAATGGCGGACGCGTACATGTACTGCAGCTACGCCGAGAGCGATACGAAGCATGAGATCAAGAGGCAATTCAATGGGATGGCGCGCCGGTTGATCCAATCCCGCGCCGCCTTGCCCGCGTTTGCTGGCGGGCGTGAACTGAAGGCTCGGCCGACAATGCTGGTCCCGGTAGATGCTTTTGGCTCCCGGCACGCGATGTACCGCTGCAATGCGCCTGCGATCAGGAAATTGCGCGACAGGTTCAAGCTCGTGCTGATGGGCGGCGAGACGGATATGGATGAAGTCTCCAGCCGATTGTTCGACGAAACAGTGGTTCTCCCATCAAAGCAATTGGACTATCGGGAACTGCTGGAACAGATTGCGTCTACGGGGCCGGACATCATCTTTTATCCGAGTCTGGGCATGTCACCGTATTGGATGGCCCTGTCCTCGGTCCGGCTGGCGCCGATCCAGATGATGGCGCTTGGCCATCCTGCCAGCTCGATGTCCGAGGCGATCGACTACGTCCTCACGTCGGAAACGCTGCCGGGCGATCCTTCGACGTTGAACGAAACCGTCTTCCTTGTTTCCGGCAACCAAACGATGGTGAGGCGAGACGATGCGGATTTTCCGGCGCCGGAAATCCGCGACGCGCCCGAGGTGCTGCGCATCGCGGTGCCATCGATGGTCGCAAAGCTGAATCCGCGGTTCATGCAGGTTTGCCGGAACCTGGCCGGGCTGAGCTGCCGCAGGCTGGAGTTTCACTTTTTCCCCAGCGTCGCCGGCCTGTGGCACTACGTAACGACCCTGGAGATCCGCCGTTGGCTGCCGGAAGCCATCGTTTATCAATCCGACGACTACAACAGGTACCTGCGGAACCTCGCACGCTGCGACGTCCACCTGAGCACCTTCCCGTTCGGCGGAACCAACACCAATATGGATACGATGAAGCTGTGCATCCCCATGGTCACGCTTGAAGGGCGGGAAGTCCACAGCCAGATGGACGCGGCGATGATGCGAGCGGTCGGACTGCCCGAGTGGCTCATTACACGCGATCCTGAAGGGTTCGAAAGCGCGGCCCTGCGACTCATCGACAACGATCGGGAGCGGGTGGCCCTCGCGCGGGTGCTAGCCAGCTTGGATATCGAGAACGTCTTCAGCGACCGGCCTGGGAACGAGTATTCGACCGATTTCGCCGAAGCGGCCTGGTTCATCTACCTGAATCACGAAAGGATCCGGAATTCTGGCAGGCGATATTGGACGGTCGCCGAGCGCCGTGGTTTCCAGGGCGGTGTCGAAACGGCAGAAGATGTCAGCTGCGAATCCTGAAGCTGCAGCCTCGCCCGGGGGCGTCGATCTCGAGGCCTTCGAAAGCCTCGTTTACAGCCGGAGGTACGAGGACGCCGTAAGGGAATTGCTGAGCCTCATCCGGCTCTTCAAGCAGAACCTCGAATTCCCGGCGGACGCCTATGTCGGCAAAAGTCGCGAAGAACTCTACTCGCGGCTGGCCGCTGCGATCGGCGCCCTTCTTTGCGACCCCTTGTTTACGTTGTCGCAGGAAGGGTTCGATCTCCTGGCCGTCGAGCACGCGACGCTCAGCGCCATCTTTCGCGCGAGCGTGTTCGGGAGCGCCGACCATCTCCTGCGCCAGTTTGGAACGCCCAATCCGAACGATCCGGGGAAGATGGAACTCACCAGCTCCGAGGGCATCGGCAGGCTGCTGGTGCTGTATTCGCTCGACTCGGGTTTCGAGCTGGACTTCGAGCAGACGATCCGAATCGACCCGCGACGGGCATTGCCCGCGCTCCTGGGAATGCTCGCCGGGACGATCGTGATCTCGCCGATGCAACACAAGCGCCGGGAGAGATTGCTCGGCCTGGGGCGCTTGCTCGAAGGCGCCGAACTCAGGGAGCGTATGGTGCATGCGATGGTCAGCTCCTACATGTGCGCGAGCTACGCCGAGAGCCGGACGAAGCACGAGATCAAACGGTCGTTCAACCGGATGATGCGCAGTCTCCTCGAGACGTATGTGCCGGTTCCGTCATTTCCTGAAGTGCGCGAGCTCAAGGCGCACCCGACGATGCTGGTCCCTCTCGAGGCATTCGGTTCGCGCCATGCGATGTACCGGTGCAACGCACTGGCGATGCGCCGGCTGCGCGAGAGATTCAGGCTGGTCGCGATTTGCGGCATGGATGCGCTGGACGATATCTCCAGGCAATTGTTCGACGACGTGATGATGTTCGACGAAGGGGTGGCGAACATGCATGATTTCGTCGGGAGCATCCGATCGCTGAATCCGGACGTCGTCTTCTATCCGAGCCTCGGAATGTCCACCAACTGGGTGGCCATGTCCTCGATCCGGCTGGCCCCGATCCAGTTCATGGCTTTGGGCCATCCCGCAACCTCGATGTCCGAGACCATAGACTACGTCCTGACCTCGGAAACATTGCCAGGCCACCCCTCGACGCTGCAGGAGATCGCGTTCCTGGTTTCGGGAAGCCAGACGATGGTGAGCCGTTACGATGCCGACTTCCCGGAACCGGTGATACGCGAAAAGCCCGATGTGCTGCGCATCGCGGTACCTTCAATGGTGGCAAAGCTGAATGCTCCGTTCCTCGGGGTATGCCGGAACCTCGCCAGGCAGAGCCGTCGCAAGCTGGAGTTCCATTTCTTCCCCAACCTTTCGGGCCTTTGGCATCATGTGACGACGCTGGAGATCCGCCGCTGGCTGCCGGACGCCATCGTTTATCCGACCGACGACTACAACAGGTACCTGCGCAACCTGGCCGGATGCGATATCCATCTGAGCACCTTCCCGTTCGGAGGGACCAACACCAACATGGATACGATGAAGCTCTGCATTCCCATGGTGACGCTAGAGGGTTTGGAGGTGCATAGCCAAATGGATTCGGCAATGATGCGGGCGGTGGGGATGCCGGAGTGGCTCATTGCCCGCGACGTCGTCGACTACGAAAGCGCGGCCCTGCGACTCATTAACGACGATTCCGTGCGCGTAGAAATCGCACGGATGCTGAACCACCTAGAGATAGAAAAGATCTTCAGTGATCGGCCGGGGAATGATTATTCGACCGACTTTGCGGATGCGATTTGGTTCGCCTACGCGAATCACGAAGCGATCCAGCGGGTAAGTAGACGATATTGGACCGTTGCGCAGCGTCGTGCGTTTTCCGCATATGAATCTTCTTAAAATGGGATTTTCAACCGCGAAAAAGCAAACTCAAGAGCCGTCCACTAGAGCTACTTAGTTCAATCCTTCATTGGAATCTGAGATCAGTGGCTTTTGGTCGTCTGCAAATTGAACGTTACATTCTCAATCGCGTGCTCGGGATTTTCAATTTCTCGGCGGGAGATCCCCTGTATACGCCCCACGCGTCGGTGTCTCTTTCAATCGAAGCTGCCATCTGGACAAAGGTTCCCTCGGCGATTCGCACGCCGTTCTTGATTGTAGAATTTACCCCAAGGTAGCTAAACGACCCGATATCGCAGTGCCCAGACATTACGACGTGCGATGTGAAAGTAACGTGATCGCGAATGATCCCGTGATGGCCGACATGATTGCCGCTCCAGAGAACGACATTATTTCCAATCTTTGTAAATGGCTGGAGAGTATTGTCTTCAAGGATGAGGCAATTGTCCCCGATTTCATTTTCGAAAACCGTGGCCCTGCTGCTCACATAGCTAATGCACTGATATCCCTTGCCCTTGATGGTTTCATAAATCAACTGACGGTCACGGTTCATATTCTTTGCAGTCATCGGCGCAAGGAATCGATAGTGCTGTGGCGGGAATAGAGTCACCACATCTTCGAAAGGTACGATCGGCAGATCGCATAGCATGCCAGGCTCTGGCATGAAATGACGATGAACGCTAAACGCGACAACGTCATGCGGGGAATCGTGCCTCAGGTAGTAGCAGGCAAGCTCCGCGTAGTCCCTTGCGCCAAAAATTATGACCTTAGCCATGTGGACCACTCCATTGCATGGGCATCACCGCTGTTTCGCCCGTTCGGAATTGACTCTTGGTGACGTCCTGCATGATCCGATCACGATCAGCGGTATTACCTTGCTCATCGCGAGGCAACCAAATAGATGCTGGCGCACAGGTCCGGATAAATCATGCCGAGCCGGTGGCAACCTTCGAGAAATGATTCGTCGATGATTCCGGCAGCCAGCGCCTTGTCCAACTGGTAGTTCGCCAACGGCTTGAACATTACGCCCCCGCGACCGACTATGCTCAGTCCCGATTTGCGCGCCGTGGCCTCGAGCGTATCCAAGGAATAAGTGCGCCGGTGGCCGTGCAGCTTTTCTCCCTCTGTGACCGCCGCATTGTGCCCAATCAGCCCCATACCGACGGCGATCTGGCGCGAAGGCGCATTCGCGTTTGGGGCGACTAAGAAGAGCCGTCCCCGATCCGACAACCAGCCTTTGATACGCTTGAGTACCCCGACCGGGTGATCTAGATGCTCGATCGTATGAACCAGGAAGATTGCTTCGAAAGCTCCCTCGAGCTCCACATTCTCGAAGAGGGAATGGATGAATGTCGCCTTCCCGCCCACGTTCTGGCTAGCTTTCTCTAGAAGCTCGCTCGAGCCCTCCACGACCGTCACCGAGGCAAAACGTTCGAGGATAAGTTTCGTGAATTCGCCTTCGTAACATCCCAGCTCCAGCGCGCGGGTGCCGGAAAAATAGGGCTCAAGCGTCTTCATGATGTATCGTCGTAGCACGTAGTCGAACTCGTACGCATACTTACGGTCGGGAAGATCCTGATACTCGGAATTCAGGTCTCGGACCGCCATGAACTAGCCCTGGTCCGATTGATACATGCGGCGCTCCGGAATTTGGTACCACTCGTCTAGGGATGCTGGCACGCGAGAGTTGTACCCCAGCACTTGCCGGAGATTCGCGGTAAGCGCGCCAGCGCGTTCGTAACCGAGAGCGCGTGGATAGTCGAATCCCTGCTTCACGAAGGGCCTTGAATACATCGGAGTGACCGATCGGCGCGGTCGATCGGTGCTGTTCACGCCCGCGGCGTGCCACAAGTTCGAATCGAAAAGAAGCACGCTGCCTGCCGGGGCGACCGCAGAGGCCGCATGCGTCCGAAAGAATCCCTCTTCAGGCTTCTGCGCAAGCCGGTGCCCGCCGGGGAGAAGAATGGTCGCTCCATTTTCTACCGTAAAGTCATCGAGCATCACGAGAGTATTCAAAAGGAGGCGAGACTCCCCGGAGAACGTACGGATGTCGCGATGAATTACGTTGGCGTACGAACCGAACTCGCGTGAATTGATGTTTCCGCCAAAGGAATTAAGGATGTACTTGCCACCAAAATATCGCTCAATCCAGGGGCCTGCCGGATTGAGTTCGAGATACTCAAGAAACGAATCTCCCTGCCCGACCAAGTGGTGAACAGTACCCGGCGTACTCTTTGCGATTCCATTGCGTACCTGAATGGCACGGCAGACTTCGTAGGCCCGCTCCATGTCCGCGAGCATGCCCTGGACCAACGCGCCCGGCACTACTCTTTCGAGTATCACCCAGCCTCGCGTCATCATCTGCATGTCGAATTCGTAGAAATTCATGACGCTTCAGAGAATCTCCACAATCGTCTTTGACGGGTACATTTCGCACTTCTCTATGCGATAACGACGGGCGCCAAATACTTCCTTGAAGGCGATGGCTTCTCCCGGCGTCTCATCCCAAGTGAACTCATCGAGCAGGAGAATGCTTCCAGGCTGAAGGTGTGCGTGGATCGCCTGCATGGCCGTGAGGGTGGGTTTGTATAAACCGAGGTCGAAATATGCAAACGCAACGACCGACTCCGGCCGCTTTCGGAACCAGGCCGGCACAGTACGGCAGACATCGCCCTCTACGAGGGTGTGTCGGCCGCGCAAGTGTCCGAATGCGTTCATGCCTTCGTGAGTTTCCAACAACTCGGCAATGTGCGCTTTCGCTTCGGGTCCGAGACCATAGAATTCATCGCTCCCCTTCAGCTTGTCGCGGCCGCCATGTCCGCGGTAGCCGCGAAACGTATCGAATCCGACAATGCGCCGCTGCTTGTTAAACGGCTCGTGGATGGCGCGCAGATTCTCCAAGAGTACGAGGTTCTGACCCCACCATGTACCAAACTCAACGAGCAATCCGGGCAATTTCGAAATTCGCCGATAGAGTTCGTGCATTACGAGGAATTTCACAAGGAGGCTAGACCGGGCATAGAGCCCGAGGTTGAACAGGAGGTCGGCCTTCGGCAAAGGGGAGTGGGCAAAAAGGGTCTCCAACCTAGTCCTGAACTTCAGTTGGAGATCACTCGCCGTACGCTCCACGTCTGCATTCGGGTCAACATCGATTTTCTTTCGCGTGCTCATTGTTCCGCCCCGATTGTCGCCCTCGCATAGCCGAATCCGCCATGACCAAAACTGTTTCCGTTATAGAACATTAGCAACTCATTTTTCACTTGAATCACGGAAGGGTAGCAGATCATCGTCGAGTCCCAACCCGACTCCGAAACGTTGATCCCCGCCTCTGCATCGCGACGCGACCAGTTGTCGCCATCAGCTGAGGTTGCGTAACCGATCCGATAACTACCGGTGCCATCCCGGTAGTCGATGCTGTGACGATAGCAGTACCACATGTGATAACCGTCTGCGAGCCGCAATACCCATGGCCGGGAAAACGCTTCGAGGTCATGCTGCTGGGGGATGCAGACCCGATTGGGTCGATTCCAACGAACGCCATCCGCCGACGTTGCATTCTTGATGACATAGATGGGCTCGAATCGCCCCGCAATCTTCTCCCATCGCAATCCGGAAACGTACCAGATACGCCAAATGTCCCCTTCGCGAAGCACGGAAGGTGTGACTGCCAGATAGGGTTCATCCGGAGTTCTGTCCAGAACGGGGCCCTCGTACATCCGGGAAAATGTCTTTCCCCCGTCTTGGCTGAAAGCGAGACCGGTGGAATTGTGATAAGGGACGGTGATTCGCTGATTCCATCCACTGTAGTAGAGAAGAATGCGATCGCCATCCCGGACGATCGTGCTTGGCATGATGCCTTCGTCGTCGAATGTCCCGGGATTACCCCCCGGAATCACCGGGTCTGGACAAATCCGCAAGATCCTTCCGGGATCGTCGAGTGCTAGGTCAACGAAGGCGGTGAAGCTCCGACCGGCTTGGACGCGCGCGGCAAAGTACACCCGTATGCAGTCGTCCATTACCAGCGGGGTCGGTGTTTGGGCATGGCTCGCGGCCTGGCCACCGACGTCTTCGGCTTTCAGGATCAATCCCGCTTTGCGCCAATTAAACATGAACGACTACGTGCTTGCGCGGTATATACGCCGGATTTCGTCTTTCTCCGGGAATCCCGGGTCAATGAGATCACGACGAATCGTTCGTCCCTGGGCGGTCGGGTAGACACGATTTATGAACGTCGTTTCGGCTGCATTCTCGTAACGATGGCTGAAAGCGAACCTCAAATTGTCCTCTCCCTTCAGCCCGCTTCGGTGCACTGTAAAGCCGGACATCAAAGCGATGCCACCGCGCGGCACTTCCAACGGCACGAACTTCATCCCCTCAAGCTCCGTTGGATCAATTGCATAGACGTGCTCGGACGGACTCCCGCCCAACAATCCGCCGATATGGCTCCGTGGAGCTACCTCGAGCGGGAAAGAATTTTCGCTTACGTCGAATAGGGGAATCCATACCGTAATTGCGTCCAGACTGCTCTGCAATGCCGGCCAATCCTGATGAACGTCCACGCCATAATAGCCGCCCGGAATTCGCAATTTTTCGGCCATCAAGTGGACAACCGGCGCCGTTTGCCAAACTGGCATCGACACGCCAAGTGCGCGGGTGATTTCCGCGATGCCTGGCGCCAAGTACATCGAAAAAACCGAAGTGAGCTTTGCGGAGAGGCGAACTGTCTGTAAGTAGACGGGGATGCTCGCATCATGGAGAGTCACGAGATCGGCAAACAGCCGAGAGGCACCCGCGATCGGCAAGCCCAACCGGCTGAGCTGGGCAGTCACAATATTCGATACATCAGAAGTCACTTGGTCAAGCACGGCCGGCGGAATGACTCCGCGAATCACCGCAAAACCTTCGCGTTCGAAGTCTGCGCGAAGAATGGCCAGATCGCCGCCTAGTGTGTGCACACCCATTCATGCTCCCGGATCACGAGGAAATCTCAAGCGCGAGCCGCGCAAAGCTTGCAAGCCAGTGTATGTTGTCGATTCGATCAAAGATTGGTCCCAGCTATTTGAGCGTCGGCAAGCCAGAAACAAGCACAGCAATCCTATTGAAGGGAGTGCCAACGATCATAGTGAGAGTTTATCCGGTTCAAGACAGCGCAAACATCGCTTTTAATCAACAGCTGCATCAAGTGAAGGCCAAGCTTAAGCGGGCGGCACGTGCGGGCGGTACCAATTCCGCAAAGTCACTCGGTGGGAGTCATGCGGAAGGCAGTCACTGCCTCCCGAAGCGTTTTGCTGGAATTGAGCATCATCAAATCGAGTATGGAAAGGATGGGGCCCTCGCTCCCACTATATCGAAGGCTTGGAAAATCCAATTGAGGCTGGAGAAACTGCAATTGAATTCCGGCCCTGGAGAATACGTCACTGTCGTACAGATCGCGTCCTCCGGGCAAGTTTACGTACGTTGTAGCGCCTTCTCTGCGGCATATATCTAGAATTCGGTCGGATCCCTTGAGCCCGGACCTAGGGTACACGGCCGATGTCGGAATCAATTCTGTCGTCAAGCCGACAAATCGCACTACATCCGTCAGGCTCCGATAGAGGAAGGTCGACAGATTGCCTGAGGCGCCAGTCAGCCATCCCAAGAAGAGAGGTAGCACGGCAGCCGCTTCCGGGGCTCGTGAATAGGTGGCAGTGACACTTCGACTCATATTCATTTTCCATCCATTGTCGGGCAATATTTCGATCTCTCGAATTAGCCTGTTTTGGCTTGCTTTCGAAAGGGGAATCGTCAGCCATTGCGTACCGTGAGGAGAGGAAATGCGATTCCTGTTTATCCATCCTCGATTGATGTAGTTCACGTCGTCGAGGACAACGAACCGATCGACCGCAGCCAGTAGCTGGAAATAGCCGAGATAAGGAAGAAAATAGGGTTGCATAACCGCGATTTTCAATCTGCGCATTTTCGATGATGCCGGCTTCAGAGAATTTGAAGTCATCAAAGGTCATCGCTCGATCGTGGTCCGGTCGTGCATACGAACGATGTCAGCCTTTAAAGGGCAAATCACGCTCAACCACCGCGCATGGCATTTGCGTGAAATAGGCCCGAACTTTCGGCAAGGTTCTATCAAGATCGATCGCATTCGCGTCGCCACGGCGAACTACTTCTACTATCTACCAATCACGGCCGGATGCCGTGTCTATAGGCCTGACAGCGGATGCCATAGACGGCGGGGAAGTCGGCTACGCGAATTGAGGCATCAACTTTGCGGTCGTTCGCCGGCAATGCACCCATATCGAAAAGCAGCTTCGACAATATGATCTGTCCTTGAGGATGCCACATTTCAACTGGATTCTTTGCCCATTGGCAATTGAAAACTTCGTCTAAGAATCTTTGCCCGAATGCAATTGTGCGCTCACCGAAGGGATCGAGATAAACAACGAGTCCAGTCCAATAAAGACCGACATGCTCCGGGCAACCAAGGTCTCGATACGCCTTCATCTGGCTTTCGAAGTCGTTGTTAGCGTACTTTGGATAGAATGACGCATTGGCTTCTTGGTAGATGCAATCGCGATCCGGATGAACAGAATAGACAACTTCCGCAAAACACTGCGTACCCGCGTGAACCATCTCGCCTAAGAGGGAGTTGTCCGAGAGCGAGACGTTGGCATCGACTTTGATAACTATGTCGTACGAACCACGTTCAAAAAATTCGGACGGCAACGCTTGGACCACACTGTTATTGCACAGTCTCTTGTGCGCCGCGAACAGCTTCTGTGCTCTGCCTAGTCCCGGTTCGCAGATTCGAACAGACCAAACGCTGTTTGGTGCAACCAGGAGGTCGCTTTCTCCATCCGTGAGGCAAACATAGTCGGCTTCGATCCCTCCTGGCGCGGGCTCATGCAGCATGCTTTCATAGCCGCCGTAAACGCATGTGTATACGCAAATTCGACGTCGTTTCTTGGCCAATTTTCCCTCGATTCGAAATTGGATCGATCAGTCGCGCGAGGTTTCTGTATCACTATTTGTGAAAATCTAGCACGAGCACCTGGATGTCAGTTCTTAGCTGACAGTTGACATAATCGTTCGGTTTCATCGACGTCAATGGCAGCTCGGATCGTTAGTCATTAGGAGCAAGCCGATCTTGTGCATAGACTCATTTTCATGCACTCGTAAGAGTAACAAACAATCTGCTCAAGGCGCTTCGTGCAGGTTGACCGGCATCGGCGAAACGGTCGCTTTCCCGAGCGCGTGCATAGTGTGCCTCTGGAGCCAGGCTGCTGCGCTTGGCCAGATCACAAAGGAATTTGATTGCAAGATCGTAGGAACGGTAGAGCTTGTCGATAATGATGTGTGCTTTGAAAACCTTGTCGTCTGTGGACCGCGACAGGTACGCAACGTCCCGTACGAATATGGCATCGGCCCACAGCAGCTAGCTTGAATTTAACAACAATTTGAATACACCGGCCTAAAAGAGGCCAAATAAGTTTGCAAAGCCGGCCTACAACCGACGCCAACGCTCACGAAGGGGTCTCGAAGAGTACATGCTGCCACACGACGAACTGCATACGTACATCAAGAAGACGGAACCGCTGATCAGCAATCGCCTTGACGACTCAAGGTTCCATCAAATATCTCCGAGGTTGATCGGAGTCCCCAGCGAATACTGCATTAGCAGCCGATCGAGCGCGAAGCTGTATCCGTCAGATGCAAATTGGAGGGGTTCCGAAATAGCGGACTTGGACAACATGACGATTCGATCGCTCGGCGAGTCCTTCTCAGTTGATCCGACAAGCCTGATGTCGGGATAGACCTCACGAAAATGATCGGCAACGAGCGGTGTGTTGAAGCCGACGATTCTCAAGCCGGTGACGCCGCTCAAATTGAAATAGGCGTCTCGCACTGCCTGCAACGCGGCAGGAAGAGCAATTGACATCGCCTCCCGCTGGCGGTCTAACGTATCCCCGGGCCCATTCCATAGTACTTGTCGGCGTCGCAAGTCGAGCGCCAACAGCCAGTTCCTCGCGGAAAGCGCTCGGTCCACCTCCAGCGGAATACGCAGGTTCAGGTAGGCATCGATCATATTCTTCACGGTGAGGACCTGGTCGGGCGGAATGCGCACTTGGCCGGAGTCCTGCAGCGCCCAAAGGAAAAGGACCTCCAACTCGGTGCGCATTTCATCGCCGATGAATTGCAGCCGCGCTTGGTAGCCCTCAGTATCCGTCCGGGCCTTTCCGGAACGGTCGAAGCGGGATTTCATGCGCCGACTCTCGCGGTAGAAAGGCTCGAGCTCGAATGCGACGGTTCCAGAGCGCGCCACGCGGTAGATCCAGCGCAGCGCACCATAACGAAAACGCGCCCCGAGGCAGTCCGAACCCAGGAGCGCCTCCCGCCGGACTATGTGTATTTCCGGATGGATGAAATGCCCGACCATGAAATTGACCAGCCCGAGCGGGTCTCCCGGTCCGAATGCGACCGGCTCGCGAAACTGGAAATACCGGTGCAGTTCGAGTTCTTCCTCGTCGTCGTAGGCCACCCAGTCGGCGACGATTCCCGCCAGCCTTGGATCCGCTTCGAGCCTGCGCACGTAGCGAACGAGTTGATCGAAAATCAGCGAGTCGTCGTCGGCCAGGTAGGTGACGAATCGTCCGCTGCTGTTCCTGGCCGAATTCGAGTAGCCGTCGTATGCGGCCCGGTCATTTGGCTGGTGGCAATAGACCAGGTTCTTGATCGAGCGGGAGTGCTTTTGCGCAACCTTCGCGGATTCGTTCGTGCGGCTGTTGTCGGAAAGGACGACTTCGAATTCGATTCCGTGTTCCGCAAGCCCGGCGAGTCTCGACAGGCAATAGTCAAGCAGGTCGGACCGATTGCGGGTCGGGATGCAGATGCTGAGCAATGGTGTGTTCACTGCCATCAGCAGGCCACCTTCCGGCCCCCTTTCCTGACCGATTCGTGAGCGGCCGATATCAATTCCACAATCGTCCGCCCGAACGCGAGCGACGACATGTTGCGCGACCCGTTGCGTATTTCATCCACAAACGCACGCAGTTCGTGCTCCAGGGGCCAGCCGCCTTCATACGCCGGGTGCGTGATCTCGGGGACTTGCGGGGCAGCCTTCATTCCGCTGACCGCCGGCCCCATCCCTTGGTAGAGCGCGAGCTTTTGCGGGGCGGTATCTGTATGCACAAGCGAACTCGTCTTGCCCACGATCGTCATTTTCGTGAGCTTCTCAGGCGACACCCAGTTGACGGTGCACAGCAGGGTCGCGTCCTTGAAGTCATACTTGGCTACCCCGATGTCGTAAAGCGCCTTTGCGCGCGGCCTCAAGACATTGATTCCCCAGGCTTGCACGGATTTCGGCTCGCGCCGTAAGAGTTCGAGCGCCATGGACAGCGGATGCGGCAGCCAGTCCCAAAGGACCGATGCATCGTTCCTGAACGGTCCGTAGTTCGAACCCTCGAACATGAGGTACCGGATGGGGCCTAATGACGGTGCAAGTTCCCGAACCTTTCGGAACGCCGGGTTATGCAGGTGCACGTGCCCGACGTGGACCAGCGAGGCGGATTCCCTGGCGGCGCTTTCCAGCCGTCTTGCGTCGGCGACCGAGTTCGTCAGCGGCTTCTCGATGAATACCGGGAGCCCCTTCCTGATGAATGGCAACGCGAGCCTGGCGTGGGTCGCAATCGGCGTGGCGAATATGACGCCGTCAATTCCCGCGGGTGCGCGCTCACCCTTGCCGACGACGACGACCGAGACGCCGGGAATCGCCAGCAGCGTTCTCTCTATTGCGGTGCCCCATCGTCCATGCCCGTAAAGCGCGAGCCGGGTCATGGATCAGAAGACTTCTTTCGGCGGTACCGGGAAGATGTACCTGTAATTGCCGGTCAGCTTCTTCTTCACCACGTCGAAATATTCATGGACGAAAACGACGAAGACATCGGGCTTGTTCGTCTCCAGGTGAGACATCGGGACGATCGGGATGTGGGTCCCGGGACTGAACCTGTTCTGCTTGAGCGGGGTCTCGTCGATGATGAATTCGATCAGCTCCGGTCCGATCCTGCCGAAATTGCACAGGGTGGCCACGCGTGCCGGCGCCCCGAAACCCGCTACCCTGAGACCCTGGTCCCGGAAGCCCCGGAGCAGGTCGCGAAGCGCGTTGATCTGCGAGCGGGCCTCGCGGCCGAATTCCGCTACGGTTGCTGGGGTGAGGCGACCCGCTTCATAGGCGATGTGGCGCGCCACGCTTTCCTTCGGGGGCTGCCCATGCCCTTTCTTTTGCGCGGTGGCACGCAGCGATCCGCCGTGCGTGTCCGTTTCCTCGACGTTTGAGAGGTACATGCCGTGCATCTGGAACAGGTTCTCGATAGAGGTGACGGAGTAATACGTGATCCTGTCCAGGTAGAAGCGTTCGAAGCACAGGTTCTTGAGGATCGTGTCGACGTATTCGATCTCGAGGATGAACTTGCCGTCGTCCGTCATCAGGTCCTTGACGTCCTCGATGAATTGATGCGGCTCGCCGAGGTGCGAGAACATGCTGAGCCCGGTTATTACATCGGGCTTGCCGTATTCCTTCCTGATCTTTTCCACCGTCGGCGCATTGAAGAAAGACGGGATCGTCGTGAAGCCGGCGTCGTTCGCGAGCTTCGAGACGTTGATGGAGGGCTCCACCCCAACCGCCTTGATGCCCATTTCCTTCAGCGGCTTCAGGGAGATTCCGTCATTTGATCCGATGTCGACGACGAACTTCGATCCGGCGAGCGTCTTTGCGAAATCCTCGTATTGCTTCACGAGGCCGGTGTTCACCGAAGAGAGATAGAAATAGTCCACGAACATCCGCTCGCGCGACACTTCGGTGCCAAGCTGCACGCTCTTGCAGTTGGGGCAGAAGTAGACCTTTACAGGGAAGAAATCCTCAGCTGCGAATTCTTCTTGTTTCGGGTACTTGTTTGCCAGCGGCTGCAGCCCGAGATCAAGGAACTCAATCGGGTGTTCGCGGTGGCAGAGGCGGCATTTCATTTGCATTGAGGCCTTAATATAGCGCCATAGGGTAGGTCATGCTACTGCAGGCCGGGCGCCAGAGCGTACAAAGGATGTTCGTCAATTCGGGATGGGAACGATCACACGCTTAGGCGACACTCCCGACACTCCGGGCGCGATCGAGGGTGTCGACCTCGAGACTTTCGAGGCTCTCGTCAACGGTCGCAGGCACGACGAGGCGCTGAAAGCCCTGTGGGTGGCCTTGCGCCTGCTCAGGAAGGAGCGCGAATTTGCCGGTCAGGCCGCAGACGATTCGACCCGGACGAGACTCTACTCGCGACTTGCAGCCGCAATCGGCGCGCTCTTCTGCGACCCGCAACTTGCCCTTGCCGAGCAGGGGTTCGAATTGCTTGCCCTCGAGCATGCGACGCTCAGCAACGTATTTCGTGCCAGCGTGTTCGGAAACACCGACCATCTGCTGCGCCAGTTCGGCGCTCCGGATCCAGGGGGTACGGGCAGATTGATTTTTGCCAGCCGCGAAAGCGTGGACAAGCTTTTCCTGCTGTACTCGCTCGACTCGGGGCTCGAGCTTGGTCTTGAAGAGGCAATGCGATCCGACCGGCGCCGGGCGCTGCCGGCTTTCCTTGGCATGCTCGCCTCGCCCATCGTGCTTTCCCCGGACCATCACAGCCGCCGGGAGCGGCTGCTCAAGCTCGGTCCCATGTTCGAGGAGATTCCGCTCGGCGATCCAATGCTCGAGGCCCTGGTCAATTCCTACATGTGCTCCAGCTATGCCGAAAGCGCGACAAAGCACGAGATCAAGCGCTCGTTCAACCGCATGCTGCGCCAGTTTGTCGAATCCCGCGTCGAGTTGCCATCATTTCCCCAGGAACGCCAGCTCAAGGGCCGGCCGACGATGCTCGTCCCGGTCGAGACGTTTGCCTCGCGGCATGTCATGTACCGCTGCTTCGCGCCCGCGATCAGGCGGTTGCGCGAAAGGTTCAAGCTGGTCGTGATCGGCAGTGCGGCGTCGCTGGATGAGGCTTCGAAGCAGTTGTTCGACGAAGTCGTCGTTCTCGATGAAAGTTCGGTTCAGCTGGACGACATAGGTGCGGCCGTCCGTGCAGTGGGCCCGGACGTCATCTACTACCCTAGCGTAGGCATGTCCACCACTTGGTGGGTAACCCTTTCGACCGTCAGGCTGGCACCGATCCAGCTGATGTCGATAGGCCATCCTGCAACGACGCATTCGCAAGCCATGGACTACATATTGGTGGCCGAGGGCGTGCCGGGCGATCCTTCGACACTGGGCGAAATCGCGCTTGTCGTGTTCGGGACCCTCGAAATGGTGCATCGGGGCGACGCGGATTTTCCTGCGCCCGCGATCAGGGAGGCACCGGACGTTCTGCGGATCGCAGTGCCGTCAATGGTGGCAAAGCTGAGCCCGGCTTTCATGCAGGTCTGCCAGAACCTGGTCCGGTCAAGCAGCCGCAAACTCGAGTTTCACTTCTTCCCGAACCTCATCGGCCTTTCGCATTGGGCGACCGTCGCCGAGATCGGGCGTTGGCTGCCTGAGGCCTTCGTCTACAAAAGGGAAGACTACAACGTGTACTTGCGCAACCTGGCCCGATGCGACCTGCATCTGAGCACTTTCCCGTTTGGCGGGTTCCTGAGCAACATCGATACGATGAAGCTTTGCATCCCGATGGTCGCGATCGAAGGCCCGGAACTGCACAGCCAGACCGATTCGGGGAGCATGCGCGCGGTGGGAATGCCTGAATGGCTGATTGCGCATGACTGGTCCGAATTCGAGCGGGCCGCCCTGCGCCTTATCGAGAGCGACGCTGAGCGATTGGCCATCGCGCACAGGCTGCGCGACGTGGACGTCGATATGATCTTCAGCAGCCGGGAGGGAAACGAGTACGCATCCGACTTCGCCAACGCGGTCTGGTTCGCCTACTTGAACCACGAGGCTATCCTCCGGTCTGGTCGGCGGTATTGGAGGGTTGAGGAGCGCCGCGAATTTCAAGGCGACCACGCCCTGGCTGGAAATGGCAGTCGCAAGCTGTTGTGACGGATGCACGACAGGGAGCATCGGCCTCGATTCCCACCGAACAATCCTTGACAGGGAACACCGTGGCAGCGTCGATTGCCGATAGGGACGACAATGTGGATCTTGAGCATTTCGAGTCGCTGGCCTATGGCCGGAAGCACCGGGATGCGGTATTTGCGCTGGGAGCAGCCCTGAATCGCCTCAAGCGGGGTCGTGAATTTGCCGGCTATGATGCCCCGGACGACGGGACGCGCACCACGCTCTACTCGCGCCTTGCCGCGGCGATTGCCACGCTCGTCTGCGATCCCGATTTCGACCCCACACCGGAAGAGTTCGACCGTCTCGCGGTCGAACATGCGACCCTTTCTGCCATCTTCCGGAGCAGCGCTTTCGAGAATACCGACTACCTGCTTCGTCAGTTCGCGAGCGTCGACAGGGGCAATTCTGGAAGGCTTGATTTCCTGGGGCACCAATCGATTGCCAAGCTTCTGCTCACCCATGCGCTCGACTCCGGGGTGGAAATCGACCTGTCCCAGATATTCACTTCGGCGCCGCAATGGGCCTTGTCCGCATTCCTGGGGCGGGTGGGGCAAGCACCCCCGATTCTCCCGGCGGCGCAAGCGAGCTGGAACGCACTCCTTGAGCTTGGGCCTCTGTTCGAGGCCGTGACAATCAGTGAGCGCCTGGTCGACGCGATCGGTTTGGCCTACTTCCACTGCAGCTACTCGGACATGCCGGACAAGCACCGGATAAAACGAACCCTAAATGCCCTGCTGCGCCGATTCATCGAAAGCCGCGGTCTGCGACCGGAGCCCCTCGGTCCGCGGCGCCTGGAGAATCGGCCGACGGTGCTCGTTCCAATCGAGAGATTCCGGTCGGATCACTCGGTGTACCGATACTTGGGGCCGTGCGTCCGGAGGCTGCGCGAGAAATTCCGGCTGGTGGCGCTCGGCCCCGCATCGGAGCTCGATGAGGTATCGAGGGCGTGTTTCGACGATGCAATCCGCCTGACGGACGGTACAGTCTCGTTCCCCGCTGTGCTCGAACACGCGCAGGCGATCAAACCCGACATTGTCTTTTACCCGAGCATCGGCATGTCACCCTGGGTCATTGCCCTGTCCAACGTGCGGTTGGCGCCCATTCAGGCAATGACGATCGGGCATCCCGCCTCCACGTACTCCCCCGAAATCGACTATGTGCTCCTTTCCGAAGCGTTCGCGGCCGACAAGCACTGCTTTTCGGAGACGGTGGTCGTGGTCGAAGGCTCGTTTTCGATGGCCCAAAGGCCCGGGGCGACGGTCCCCGCACCCCGGCTTCGGGAACACTCGGCGGCGATCCGCATTGCGGTGCCGTCGGCAATCATGAAACTCAACGTCCGGTTCCTGGCCGCGTGCCGGGCTATAGCGCAAAGAGCGCGTCGACCGGTGAAGTACGAGTTCTTTCCATACTGCACGGCGATGAACCTGTTCCAGATTGCCCGGCAGGTCAGGAGGTGGATTCCCGACGCGGTAGTGCATGGGGCAGCGAACTACAACGAGTACCTCCAGAGTTTGTCGCATTGCGATATCCACTTGTCCACATTCCCATTCGGCGGCGGCAACAGCAACATCGACTCCATGCAACTCGGCATCCCGATGGTGACCCTGGAGGGAGACGAGGCTCACAGCCGGACAGACTCCGGGATGATGCGTGCAGTCGGGATGCCCGAGTGGCTGATTTGTCACGACATCAAGGAGTTCGAAGACGCTGCGGTCCGGCTAATCGAGAACGATGACGAACGATCCGCCATCGCGAATCATTTATTGTCTATCGACGTCAGGCGCGTGTTCCTGGACGGGCCGGGAAACCGCAATAGCGAGGACTTTCGCGACGCGCTCTGGTTCGCTTACCAGAATCACGAGGCGATCACGGTGAGCGGCCGTCGATTCTGGAGCGTTGCCGACCGCAGCGCTTTCAAGCGCGATCCGTAGCGGCTGGCCCCTACTCCCGCACCCTCGCCAGCTTCACCACATCCGGCAACCTCCGCAACGACCGCATCACCCTCGCCAGGTGCTGCCGGTTGGCCACCTCCAGCACGAACAGCATCGTCGTGTAGAGGGAGCGGTCCTCGTCCATCGTCAGGGAGTCGATGTTCGAGCCGGCGTCGGCGATCTCGGAGGCGACCTTGGCGAGCACGCCGCGCTGGTTGGCGACGGTGACCTGGATCGCGGCCTGGAAGAGCTTGGCGCTGGCCGGGTCCCAGTCGACGTCGATCCAGTTGTCCGGCTCGTTCCTGCGCGAGCGCTCGATCTGGCGGCAGTCGGTGGCGTGCACCACGAGGCCCTGGCCCTTCTTGATCGAGCCGACGATCGAGTCGCCCGGGATCGGCCGGCAGCAGGTGGCGAGCTGTACCGCCATGCCCTCGGTGCCGCGGATGACGACGCTGCCCACCGGCTTGGCCGCGACTTTGCCCTCCTCCTTCGGCAGATCGCGGGAGCGCAGCAGGCGCCGGGCCATCACTGCCGGCAATTGCTTGCCCAGGCCGATGTCGGCGAGCACTTCGTGGCGCGAGCGGGCGCCGCTGTCGCGCACCGCGCGGTCCCAGCTCGGCGCGTCGATGTCCGCCAGCGCCACGCCGAGCGGGCGCATCGCCTGTTCGAGCAGGCGCTCGCCGAGCGCGGCGGACTCGTCGTACTGCATCGTTTTCAGGAAATGCCGGATGTTCGAGCGGGCCTTGCCTGTGCGCACGAACTGCAGCCAGCCGGGGCTGGGCTTGGCGTGGCTGGCGGTGATGATCTCGACACGGTCGCCGTTGCGCAACTCGGTGCGCAGCGGCACGAGCTCGCCGTTGACCTTGGCCGCCACGCAGCGGTTGCCGATGTCGGTGTGCACCGCATAGGCCATGTCGACCGCGGTCGCGCCCCGCGGCAGCGACAGGATCTTGCCGCGGGGCGTGAAGACGTACACCTCGTCCGGGAACAGGTCGACCTTGATGTGCTCGAGGAATTCGGCCGAGTCGCCCGACTGGTTCTGGATCTCCAGCAGCGACTGCAGCCACTGGTGGGTCTTCTTCTGCAGGTCCGAAAGCGTGGCCGCCTCGTCCTTGTACATCCAGTGCGAGGCGACGCCGGTCTCGGCGATGCGGTGCATTTGCTCGGTGCGGATCTGCAGCTCGACCGGGGTGCCGAAAGGGCCGATCAGCGTGGTGTGCAGCGACTGGTAGCCGTTGGCCTTGGGGATCGCGATGTAATCCTTGAATTTGCCCGGCACCGGCTGGTACAGGCCATGGAGCGCGCCGAGCGCGAGGTAGCAGGCGGGCACGCCGTCCTTGACGATGACGCGAAAGCCGTAGATGTCGTGCACCTCGGAGAACGAAAGGTGCTTCTCGAGCATCTTCTTGTACGTGCTGTAGATGTGCTTCTCGCGGCCGTAGACGGTGGCCTCGATCCCGGCATCGGCCAGCTTCGCCTTGATCGCTTCCTGCGACTTGCCTATCACCTCGCGCCGGTTGCCGCGCGCCGAGCGCGTCGCCTTGGCAAGCACGCTGTACCGCAGCGGGTACAGGTGCGAGAACGACAGCTCTTCGAGCTCGTGGTACAGGTTGTTGAGGCCCAGCCGGTTGGCGATCGGCGCGTAGATCTCCTTCGTCTCGCGCGCCACGCGCCGGCGCTTTGCAGGCGAGACGGCGCCCAGGGTGCGCATGTTGTGCAGCCGGTCGGCGAGCTTGATCAGGATGACGCGCACGTCCCGCGCCATCGCGAGCAGCATCTTGCGGAAGTTCTCGGCCTGCGCGTCTTCGGCGGACTGGAACTCGATCTTGTCGAGCTTGGACAGGCCGTCGACCAGCTCGGCCACCGGGCGGCCGAAAGTGTCGGAGATCTCGTCCTTGGTGACGGAGGTGTCCTCCATCACGTCGTGCAGCAGGGCGGCCATCAGCGCCTGGCTGTCCATGTGCCAGCCGGCGAGGATTTCCGTGACCGCGAGCGGGTGGGAGATGTACGGCTCGCCGGACTGCCGGGTCTGCCCGGCATGGGCGGCTTCGCTGAACCGGTAGGCATCGCCGAGCTTCGCGATGTCGGCCGGCTTCAGGTAGCCGAGCAGGCCCTCGTTGAGCGCGGTGACGGCAGCCATTGGGGGAGGTCAGGGCCTGAAGGCTATGTCGGGATCGGTGTCCGGTGCGGCGGTCCCCCTCCTGCCTGCCGTGTGCCGGGCACCTCTCTGGTCAGGGTGTTGCGATCGGCATCGGCGAAGCCGGGTTCTTCTTGAGGACTTCGAGCCCGACCTTGCCGGTTGCGATTTCGCGCAGCGCGATGACGGTGGGCTTGTCCTTGTTCGGCTCGACCAGTGCAGATGCGCCGGTGCTCACCTGCCGGGCGCGATACGTCGCGGCGAGCGTGAGCTGGAAGCGGTTCGGAATGCGTTTGAGGCAGTCGTCGACGGTAATGCGTGCCATGGTCTAGGTCCCGAGTCTGAAGATTTCCGGATGCCGCGCGAGTTGCCGCCCGGTTGCGAGGCGCGCGCTGCGTATGATCGCGAGGAGGTCTTTGGAGGCCTCATCGAAGTCCTTGTTAATTATAGCATAATCGAATTCCGCCGAGTGGCTGATCTCCTCCCTTGCGACCGCCATGCGGCGCCGGATGACTTCGGGCGAGTCCTGGCCGCGCTTCTGCATCCGGCGCTCGAGCTCCTCGATCGACGGCGGCAGGATGAAAATCTCTATGCAATCAGGGTACAGGCGCCGCACCTGCTGGGCGCCCTGCCAGTCGATCTCGAGGATCAGGTCGTGGTTGGCGGCCAGATCCCGGTTGATCGCGGACTCCGAAGTCCCATAGCGGTGGCCGTGCACTTCGGCCGATTCGAGGAATTCGCCCCGGTCGAGCATTTCGATGAACGTCTTGTCGTCGACGAAGTGGTATTCACGCCCGTTCTGCTCGCCGGGGCGCGGGGCGCGCGTGGTGTACGAAACCGAAAGGCGGAGCGCGGTGTCGGCCCCGAGCGCCGCGGCGATCAGCGAGGACTTGCCGGCGCCCGAGGGCGCCGTAATGACGATCAGCAGCCCGGACATGGTTCCCTACTCGATGTTCTGCACCTGCTCGCGCATCTGCTCGATCAGCAGCTTCAACTCGAGCGCGCATTCGGAAATGGCCTGAGAGGCCGCCTTGGACCCCAGCGTGTTCGCTTCGCGGTTGAGTTCCTGCATCAGGAAGTCGAGCCGCTTGCCGGCCGCACCGCCCTTGGCCAGCACGCGCTCGACCTCGTCGAGGTGCGTGACCAGGCGCTGCAACTCCTCGTCGACGTCGATCTTGATGCCGAACACCGCGATTTCCTGGCGGATCCGCTCGTCGTCCGCGGTGCCGAGCGCGTCGCGCAGCCGTTGCGCCATCTTCTCCTGGTAGGCGGCGATCGCATCCGGGACGTGCGGCGCGACGGCCGCGACGCTTTTTCTCATCGCGCCCACGCGCTCGCGGATCACGTCCGCGAGCTTTGCGCCTTCGCGCGCGCGCGCGGACGCCAGTTCGGCGATCGCCTTTGCGGCGAGCGCTGTTGCCTGCTCGCGCAATTCGGCCTCGGACACCGTTCCTTCGGCAAGCACGCCGGGCCAGCGCAGGATGTCGGCCGTGCGCAGCGGCGTGGCGTCCGGCATTTCGCGCCGGACGATCGCGGCGAGCTTGCGGAGCTCGTCGAGCGCGGTGACGTTCAGCGCTTGCGCGCGCGGGCCGGTTGCGGTAGTCGAGATCGACAGCCGGCAATCCACCTTGCCGCGCGAAAGGCGCGCGCCGATCGCTTCGCGCAGCCCCGGCTCGAGCATGCGCAGCTCGTCGGCCACGCGGAACTGGATGTCGAGGTAGCGCGAGTTCACCGAGCGCAACTCGATGTTGAGCGTCCCGCCGGTGATCTCGGCCGATGCGACTGCGTATCCGGTCATGCTGTGGATCATGAGGCGCGCGATGGAGTAGGCAAAGTGGTGAACAGGGTGGTGTGACGTGGGGGCGAATGTGCACTACTGCGCAGCCTGCGCAAGTCAAGCGCGTATCATAACAGTCCAGTCCGCCGCACCCGCTCCGCCCCGATCCCCGCGCGCCTTCCGCCATGCAAACGTCCCAGGCCAACCAGTCGCTGCCGGAAGGCTTCCAGCTCGAGAACTACCGGATCCTGCGCATGCTTGCCTCCGGGGGGTTCTCGTTCGTGTATCTCGCGCACGACGAAAACGAAGTCCCGGTGGCGATCAAGGAGTACCTGCCGGCTTCGCTTGCGCTGCGCACCGGGAGCGATGCGGTGCCAGTCGTGCCGGATGACAAGCTCCCGATCTTCCGCTACGGGATGAAGTGCTTCTTCGAGGAAGGCCGCGCGCTTGCCACGCTGCAGCACCCGAACGTGGTGCGGGTGCTGAATTTCTTCCGCGCCAACGACACCGTCTACATGGTGATGCGCTACGAGCGGGGCCGCACGCTGCAGGAGCATATCCAGGCCCGCCGCGGCCCGCTGTCGGAGTCCTGGATCCGCCGCACCTTCAGCCAGCTGCTGAACGGTCTGCGCGAAGTTCACGCCCGCAAGCTCCTGCACCTGGACATCAAGCCGGGCAACATCTACGTGCGCAACGACGGCTCGCCGCTGCTGATCGATTTCGGCGCGGCCCGGCAGACGCTGACCGCCGAGGGCACGCAGCTGCCCCCGATGTATACGCCGGGCTACGCGTCCCCCGAGCACTACGCGAACCGCGAGAACCTCGGGCCGTGGAGCGACATGTATTCGGTCGGTGCTGCCATGTATGCTTGCCTTTCGGCCGATGCGCCCCAGCCGGCGGACCAGCGGCTCGCGCAGGACAAGGTCGAGCCGGCGCGCAAGGCCTGGAGCGGCAAGTACAGCAGCCAGCTGCTGGACACGATCGACTGGTGCATGCGGCTGGACCATATGGAAAGGCCGCAGAGCGTGCTGACGCTGCAAAAGGCGGTGCTCGGCCGGAAGGACCCGGAGCACAAGGGCGAAGGCCCGCTGATCGACCAGCTGAAAGGGATGCTGTCGAGGTTCACGAAACGCACCGGGCAGCCGGCCGACAAGCCGGCTGCGGAAAGCGAAGAGCAGGGCAGGCAGCCGCGGACATGAAATTCTCCATCTTCCAGGACAGCCGGGTGGGCGGGCGGCCCTACAACCAGGACCGCGTCGGCCACTGGCATACACGCGACTCGCTGCTGCTCGTTCTTGCCGACGGGATGGGCGGACACCTCAACGGCGAAGTGGCCGCGCAGATCGGGGTCGACACGCTCGCCGCTGCATTCCAGAAGGACGCGAAACCCCGGTTGCCGGATCCGGACCTGTTCCTGTTCCGCAATGTCGGCCGGGTGCATTCGGCGATCGACGAATACACCCGCAGGCTCGCCCTGCCGGATTCCCCGCGGACCACGCTGGTCGCGTGTGTCGTGCAGGACGGCATGGCGTGGTGGACGCACATCGGCGATTCGCGCCTCTACCTGATCAGGCGCGGGACGGTCGTCGCGCGCACGCGCGACCACACGCGCGTCCAGCAACTGGTCGACCAGGGTCGCATCCGCGAGGAGGCGGTGAGTTCCCACCCGGAGAGAAACGTCCTGCTGCAATGCCTCGGCGGCGCGCACACCCCGAAGATCGAGCCCGCTTCCAGTGCGGGCCTTGCAAAGAACGACATCCTGCTGCTCTGCTCGGACGGCTTCTGGGGTCCGCTCACGCAGCGGCAGCTGCTCGGCAGGCTCGTCGAGAAGGACCTGGTCCAGGCGCTGCCCGAACTGATGTCGCTTGCCGAGATCCGCGGCGGGCCCGGTTGCGATAACCTGTCGGTGATCGCGGTCGCGTGGGGCGAAGAGGCCGTGCCGCAGCACACCGCGCCTTCGTCGCCGGTGACGGTGCCCACGTACGACCTACCCACAGTCGAGAATGCCCCGCCCGCGGATTTGCGCGGCGCCGGCGGGGACATGACCGACGCCGAAATCGAACGCGCAATCGCCGACATCAAGTCGGCGCTGCAAAACTACAGCCAAGGGAAGAAATGAGACCAAGCAAGCGACGGCCCGACCAGATGCGCGCGGTGTCGATCGAGCGCAACTACACCAAGCACGCCGAAGGCTCGGTGCTGGTGTGTTTCGGCGACACCAAGGTTCTCTGCACCGCGAGCGTCGACGCCAAGGTGCCGCCGTTCCTCAAGGGGCGCGGGCAGGGCTGGCTCACGGCCGAGTACGGCATGCTGCCGCGCGCTACCAACACCCGTGGCGATCGCGAGGCGGCGCGCGGCAGGCAATCCGGGCGGACGCAGGAGATCCAGCGGCTGATCGGCCGCTCGATGCGCGCAGTGGTAGACCTGTCGAAACTCGGCGAGCGCACGATACAGATCGACTGCGACGTGCTGCAGGCCGACGGCGGCACGCGCACGGCGTCGATCACCGGCGCGTTCGTCGCCGTCTACGACGCGCTGAACTGGCTCAGGGAGCGTGGCGCGATCGAGGCGCCGCCGGTGAAGGAATTCGTCGCCGCGGTGTCGGTCGGCGTCTACGAGGGCGAGCCTGTGCTCGACCTCGACTACGCGGAGGATTCCGAATGCGACACCGACATGAACGTCGTGATGACCGGCAGCGGCGGGTTCGTCGAGGTGCAGGGGACGGCCGAAGGCGCGGCGTTCTCGCGGCGGGACCTGGACGCCATGCTCGGCCTGGCCGGCAAGGGCATAGGCGAGCTGGTCGCGGCGCAGAAGCAGGCGCTCGGCCTGTGAGGCGATGCGCTTGAAGCCTGGCTGCTGAGTCGCGGGCGGTGAAAAAGCTCGTCGTCGCGAGCGGCAACCCCGGCAAGCTCGCCGAAATCCGCGCACTGCTCGCGCCGCTCGAAATCGAAGTCCTCTCGCAGGGCCAGCTCGGCATCGCGGAGGCCGCGGAACCGCACTTCACCTTCCTCGAGAACGCACTCGCAAAGGCGCGGCATGCCAGCGGCGCGTCCGGCCTGCCGGCGCTGGCCGACGATTCGGGCATCTGCGTCGATGCGCTGGGCGGCGAGCCGGGGGTGAATTCCGCCTACTTCGCCGGCAGGGCGGGCGGCCGCGAGGACCGTGATGCGCGCAACAACGCAAAGCTGCTCGCCGCGCTCGCAGGCACGGGGAACAGGTCTGCGCACTACGCGTGTGTCATGGTGCTGGTGCGCCATGAGAACGACCCGCAGCCGGTGGTGGCCGAAGGCAACTGGCGCGGCGTGATCGTCGAGCATCCGCGCGGCGCCAACGGCTTCGGCTATGACCCGCTGTTCCTGCTGCCGGGCATCGGCAAAACCGCCGCGGAGCTCGACGGCGGCGACAAGAACCGGATCAGCCACCGCGGCATCGCCCTGCAGCGGCTGCTGCAGCGGTTGCGGGAAGAGGGCTGATGGCGGCGCCCGCCCGGGTCGCGCTCGCGATGCCCGGTTCGGTCCGGCTCGAAGCGCTCCCGCCGCTCTCGCTTTACGTGCACATGCCGTGGTGCGTGCGCAAATGCCCGTACTGCGATTTCAATTCCCACGAGCAGAAAGGCGATCTTCCCGAGGATGCCTACTGCACTGCGCTCGTTGCGGACCTGGAGCATGCATTGCCGTGGATCTGGGGTCGGCGCGTCAGCAGCATCTTTTTCGGTGGAGGCACGCCGAGCCTGTTTTCCGCGCGGTCGATCGACAGTCTGCTTTCGGAATTCCGTTCCCGCCTGAACATCGCCGCGGACGCCGAGATCACGCTCGAGGCAAACCCGGGCACTTTCGAAGCCGGGAAGTTCCGCGACTTCCGAGCGAGCGGAATCAACCGGCTGTCGATCGGGATCCAGAGCTTCAATGACGCGCACCTGAAGGCGCTGGGACGCATCCACAGTGCCGACGAGGCGCGCCGCGCCATCGAGATCGCGCAGTCGAGCTTCGAGAACATCAACCTCGACCTGATGTACGGCCTGCCCGGTCAGTCGGCCGGGGAAGCACGCGCCGACATGGAGGAGGGCATCCGCTGGGGCACGCCGCATCTTTCGGCCTACCAGCTGACGCTCGAGCCGAACACGGTGTTCTACCGCCACCGGCCGCAGCTGCCGGAACATGATGCGGCCGCAGCGATGCAGGAGGTGGCCGAAGCGTTGCTCGACGGGGCCGGGTTCGAGCATTACGAGACCTCGGCTTTCTCGAAACCCGGCATGCGCTGCCGGCACAACACGAACTACTGGCAGTTCGGCGACTATCTGGGTCTCGGCGCAGGCGCGCACGGCAAAGTCAGCTTTCCGGACCGCATCGAGCGGCACGCCCGCGCCCGGCAACCGCGCGAGTACATGGCGCTTGCGGCAGCGGGGCGGTCGATCGTCGAGCAGAAGGCGGTTGCGCCGGCCGAACTGCCCTTCGAGTTCATGTTGAATGCATTGAGGCTGGTGGAGGGATTTCCGGCGGCGCTGTTCCGCGAACGCACGGGACTGGAACTCACCGCCGTAGACGCCGCGCTGGCGAAAGGCGAAGCCCTCGGGCTGCTCGAGCGCGACTGGCAGCGGATCCGCCCGACGGTGCGGGGGCAGCGCTTCCTGAACGAGCTGCTGGCGCTGTTCCTGCCTTGATTTTCAAAGATTCTATTTCGGGGAATGGCTTCCTGCTTGGCTCGCAGGGGAGTTGATGTACCGGTACCGGTACATCCTCGAAGCAACTACGCGGCCTTTCGCCGGAACACCAGGTCGCGCACGCCGTGCCCGAGCTTGAGCCCGCGCGATTCGAACTTGGTCTGCGGCCGGTACGCCGGGCGCGGCGCGTAGCCGCCGGAAGGGTTCTCGAGGAGCGGCTCGGCGGACAGGACCGCCAGCATGTGCTCGGCGTAGGGCTCCCAGTCGGTCGCCAGGTGCAGGTACGCTCCGGGCGCGAGCTTGCGCGCCGCCAGCGCCACCAAAGGCGGCTGGATCAGCCGCCGCTTGTTGTGGCGCTTTTTCGGCCATGGATCGGGGAAGAAGACATGCAGGCCGGAAAGCGCGCCGTCGGGAATCATCTTCTCGAGCACGTCCACCGCGTCGTGCCGGATCACCCGCAGGTTGGCGAGGCCCGCCTCGTCGATGGCCTTGAGCAGGCTGCCGACGCCGGGCAGGTGGACTTCGACCGCGATGTAGTCGTTCTGCGGGTGGGCCTGGGCGATCGCGACGCTGGTTTCGCCCATCCCCGAGCCGATCTCGAGGAAAAGGGGTGCGACCCGGCCGAAGATCGCGCAGGCATCGATCGGCTGCCCGGAGTAGGCGATGCCGTAGCGCGGGAACAGCGTGTCCCACGCGCGCTGCTGGGCGTTCGAGACGCGCCCCTGGCGCAGGACGAAGCTCCTGACCGTCCTGCGAGGCGCTTCCACCGGAAGCCCTAGGCCGCTTTGACCTGCGCAGCCCCGCTGATCATTCCTGCCGTCGGGGACGACGGCGTCGCCGAATAGAGTTTCTTCGGCATGCGGCCGGCGAGGAATGCTTCGCGGCCGGCCTCGACGCCCTTCTTCATTGCGCGGGCCATCATCACCGGGTCGCGCGCCGCGGCGATCGCGGTATTCATGAGCACGCCGTCGCAACCCAGTTCCATCGCGATGGCGGCGTCCGAGGCCGTGCCGACGCCCGCGTCGACCAGGACCGGCACCGATATGCGGTCGATGATCAGTTGCAGGTTCCAAGGGTTGAGGATGCCCATGCCCGAGCCTATCAGCGAGGCCAGCGGCATCACCGCAACGCAGCCTAGGTCCTCGAGCATCTTTGCCTGGATCGGGTCGTCGGCGCAATAGACCATGACCTTGAAGCCTTCGGCGACCAGCGTCTTCGCCGCCTCCAGCGTCTCGGGCATGTTCGGGTAGAGCGATTGCGGATCGCCCAGCACCTCGAGCTTCACCAGGTCGTGGCCGTCGAGCAGTTCGCGCGCAAGACGCAGCGTGCGTACCGCGTCGATCGCGGTGTAGCAGCCTGCCGTGTTCGGCAACAGCGTGAACTCCGACGGCGGCAGCGAATCGAGCAGGCTGGGCTCGTTCGGGTCCTGGCCGATGTTGGTGCGGCGGATCGCGACCGTCACGATCTGCGCGCCCGAGGCTACGATCGCCTCCCGGGTCTGGGCGAAATCCCTGTACTTGCCGGTTCCGACGAGCAGACGCGAGTCGTAGGCCCTGCCTGCGATGACGAGCTGGTCTTTCTCTTTCATTTTCAGCCTCCGCCCACGGCGACCACGATCTCGAGGCGGTCGCCGTCGGCAAGAAAAGTGGCGCGATGCGCGCTCCGTGGCACGATTTCGCCGTTGCGCTCTACCGCGACCTTGCGGCCGGCAAGCTCCAGCCGCTCGAGCAGGCCGGCAACGTCGACCGCGCCGTCGAAACGATGCGCAGTACCGTTTACCGTGACTTGTATCATGGGCAGGATGATACCGCTCCGCGAGCGGCCTCGCGAGGCAGCGGCGACGGGAACAGGACATGCGGCCAAGGCGCGGCCGGGTCGCGTGCCTTAGAATGCTGCCGGAGGGAAATCCAGAAAAATGACCGCCGCCGGCAACGAAACCCCGGAAGAGTTGGCGCTTGCCGCCCAAAAGGAAGCGCGCGACATGCAGAGGGCTGTGGCCGCTATGCGCAGCGAGCTCGAGATGGCGCACGCCAGGCGCGAGCAGGAAGTGCAGCAGGCCGTCGCCCTTGCCCAGGACGAAATCAAGCTGCTCAAGGCCACCGCCGCGAGCCTGCGCGAGGCCCTGGAGCAGGCCGCGATCAGGCGCGATGCCGACGTCCAGGCGGCCCATGCCGCGGCGGCAAACGAAATCCTCCAGTTGAAGGCGACTTCGTCCGCGCTGCGCGAACAACTGGAACTGGCACGCAACGAGACCGAGAGCCGGGTGCAGGCGGCGCACGCGGCCTCGGCCAACGAGATCACGCAACTGAAGGCCACCGCTTCGGTCTTGCGCGAGCAACTGGAACTCGCAAGGATCAACACCGAAACCGGGGTGCAGGCGGCGCACGCAGCCTCGGCCAACGAGATTACCCAACTGAAGGCCACCGCCGCCGCGTTGCGCGAGCAGCTCGAGATGGCGAGGCTCACTGCCGAGGCCGGCATCCAGGCGGCCAAGCAGGCGGCGCAGGACGAAATCGCACAACTCCACGCATCGATCATGGCGATGCGTGAATCCATGGAAAGACAGGTCACCCGACAATGAGCGAGAACACAGTCACCGCCGACAAACCCCGCGCCAAGGCGGCTTCGGCGCCCAAAAAGGCGCAGGCCGTGCCCAAGCGCGAGCAGACGTCGGTCTCGCAGAAGCGCCGCCTGCGCGAGGCCGAGCTGCTGCTCGAAGTCTCGCGCAAGATGTCGATCACCGACTCCCTCGACGAGGTGCTGAACACCCTGCTCGACGCGACGACGGCCGAACTGGGCACCGAGCGGGGCACGCTTTTCCTGAACGACCCCGAAACCAACGAGCTCTATTCGCGTGTCGCGCAGGGCTCGTTCCGGCGCGAGATCCGCATCCTGAACACGACAGGCATCGCCGGCTACGTCTTCACCACGGGGCAAGGGGCGATCGTCCACGACGCCTATGCCGATCCGCGATTCAACCGCAGCGTGGACGAGCGCACCGGGTTCGTGACCCGCGACATCCTCTGCGTGCCGATCAAGACGGCCAAGGGCCTGATCATCGGCGTGGCGCAGCTGCTCAACAAGAAAAAGGGGAAATTCACCCACGCGGACCTGGCGCTGCTCGAGCAGATGGCCGCGCAGGGCGCGGTCGCGCTGCAGAGCGCCCAGGTCATCGAGCGGGTCGAGCGGGTGCGCAAGCAGGAGCTCGAGTTCGTCAACATCGTCTCGGAGATGACCTCCGACATCAAGCTGGGCTCGCTGCTGCAGAAGGTCATGGGCGAAGCGACGCGGATGCTGAACGCAGAGCGCTCGACCCTGTTCCTGAACGACGAGAAGACCAAGGAGCTCTGGTCGGAAGTGGGACAGGGACTCGAGTCGCTGCAGATCCGGCTGCCGAACCACCTGGGCATCGCCGGCGCGGTGTTCCAGTCGGGCAAGACGATCAACATCCCCTACGCCTATGCCGACCTGCGCTTCAACCCGGCCTTCGACAAGAAGACCAACTATTTCACGCGCTCCATCCTGTGCGTCCCGGTCGTCAACAAGGAAGGCCGCACCATAGGCGTGACGCAGGTGCTGAACAAGCACGGCGGGCCGTTCAGCAACGAGGACGAGGCGCGCTTGCGCGCCTTCACCGCGCAGGTTTCGATCGCGCTCGAGAACGCCAAGCTCTTCGCCGACGTCCAGGCGATGAAGAACTACAACGAGGCGATGCTCGAGTCGATGTCGAACGGCCTCATCACGCTCGACGCCCAGGAAAAGGTCGCCACGATCAACGCCGCCGGCCTGAGGATCCTGCAGGTGGCGGCGAAGGACATCGTTCACGTGTCGGTCGCCGACTTCTTCGGCGAGAAGAACGGCTGGGTCCTCGAAAAGCTGAAGGCGGTGGCCGATACCGGCGAGCAGCAGATCAGCGTGGATGCGCCGCTGCAGGTCGGCGATACGACACTTTCGGTGAACTTTACCGTGCAGCCGCTGCTCAACGTCGACCAGCAGCGCATCGGCTCGATGATCGTGCTCGAAGACATCAGCTCGGAAAAGCGGCTCAAGTCGACGATGTCGCGCTACATGGACCCGGGCATCGCGGACCGGCTGCTGGCGGCCGGCACCGACCTGCTCGGCGGGCAGGACGTCGAGGCGACGATCCTGTTCTCCGACATCCGCGGGTTCACGACGCTGACCGAGCAGCTCGGCCCGCAGGGGACGGTGGCGCTGCTGAACGAGTACTTCACGCTGATGGTCGACTGCATCCAGCGCGAGTCCGGCATGCTCGACAAGTTCATCGGCGATGCCGTCATGGCCGCATTCGGGATCCCTGTCCCGCACGACGACGATCCGGATCGCGCGGTGCGCGCGGCGATCGCGATGCACATCACGCTCGCCAAGTGGAACCTGCAACGCGCCGGCGAAGGCAAGCTGCCGGTCAACATCGGCATCGGGCTGAACACCGACCGGGTCGTATCCGGCAATATCGGCTCGCAGAAGCGCATGGACTTCACGATCATCGGCGACGGCGTGAACCTCGCGTCGCGTCTGGAGTCGGCCTGCAAGATGTACGGCGCCAAGCTCCTCATCAGTGAATTCACGCTGCACAAGCTGAGGGGAACCTACCGCACGCGCGAGATCGACCTCGCCGTGGTCAAGGGCAAGACCAAGCCGGTGGCGGTCGTCGAGGTCCTCGACTTCCACACCGAGGAAACCTTCCCGCATATCGTCGAAGTGCTGGGCCTTTTCAAGGACGGGCTGTCGGCCTACCGCGCGCACCGCTGGGACGACGCCACCCGCCTGTTCCGCGAGGCGCTGGAGCTCAACCCGAACGACAAGCCGAGCAAGATCCACATCGAGCGCGCCGCGTACCTGAAGGGCAATCCGCCGCCCGAAGACTGGGACGGGGCCTGGGTGCTGGAGAGCAAGTGAGCTGCGGGGCGGCCTCGCGGCATTGAGCCCGATGAGCGACGGGCTGCCGCCGTACATCGGCTTCGCCGGCCTGTGGCGCCTCGAACTCTCCGGGCTGGAGATCCCGCGCCTGGGCCCGATGCTCGAGGCTCGCCTGGCGCGCGACCCGCGCAACGCAGAAGCGATGATGGATATCGCGACCCTGTCGATACTCACCCTGATTCCCGAGAATCGAGAGCCTGCCTTTGCGATGCAGGCGCGCGCGCTGGAGATCCGGCAGGTTTACCGGATCCCCGCAGCCCGCCAGCCCCCCGGCCTGCGCGTGCTCGCGCTCGCCTGCCCGGGCGACATGACTTCGCTCACGCACCTGGACTGCCTGCTCGAGGATTCAGACGTCGAGTTGCTGATGCTGTATGTGAGAGACGGCCATCCGCTGCCTGCGCGCCTTCCCGACCACGACCTGGTCTTCGTCGCGGCCGGCGAGTCCGCGCAGAACCGGGCGATCCTCGCGCAGATCGGGCGTTTCGCCGCGGCTTCGCCCAGGCCGGTGCTGAACCGGCCCGACCGGATACTGCAACTGGCTCGCGACAACGTGTCGCGTTTGCTGCAGCCGATCCCGGGCGTAGCCATGCCGGCGATCGTGATGATCGACAGGAAGGCATTGGAGCAGGTTGCCGAGGGCAGGCTGCAGTTGACGGCATTGCTGGCGAGCGGCAGCTTCCCGATCATCGCGAGGCCGCAGGACTCGCAGGGCGGCAAGGACCTGGAAAAGGTGGACGGCGCCGCCTCCCTTGCAAAGTACCTCGCAAAGACTGCGGGCGATGCCTTCTTCATCTCGCGCTTCGTCGACTACAGCGGGCCGGACGGCCTGTTCCGGAAGTACCGGGTCGTGATGATCGACGGCCAGCCCTATGCCTGCCACATGGCGATTTCGTCCAACTGGATGATTCACTACGTCAACGCTGACATGGACCAGAGCGCGGCGAAGCGCGCGGAAGAGGCGCGCTTCATGGAGGAGTTCGACACCGCGTTCGCGGCGCGGCATCGGGGCGCGCTTGCCGGAATCGATCGCGCGCTCGGCCTGGACTACTACGCGATCGACTGTGCCGAAACGCCTGCGGGAGACCTGCTGGTGTTCGAGGCGGACACGGCGATGCTCGTGCACGCGATGGACCCGGCCGATCTTTACCCCTACAAGCAGCCTGCGATGCAGAAGATCTTCGTCGCGTTCCGGGCAATGCTCGAAAAGCACAGGCAGGGCGTGCGCAAATGAAAAAGGCCGGCCGAGAACGGCCGGCCTTCGGCTGTGACCCGCTTGGGGGGTTAGCGGATCCTGCTGAGGTCGGAGTCCGACAGGGACGCGAGCAGCGCCATCAGGCCCGGCGCCGCCGGCCTCGTCGAGGCCATCTGTTCGCCCTCGAGCGCCTGATCGAACCCGCGGGCGCGGACGATCAGCGTGAACCCCTTGCTGTTCGCGTTCGTTCCCCGGCTGCGCAGGTCGGCGAACCGGCCGCCGATGCTGTGCCCGTCGAGGTCGCGGATGATCGCGCCGCCGCGAGCGGGTTCCTCGTAACCGATGATCACGCCCGAATCCCCGACGATCGGGGTAAACAGGTTGACTTGCGCCACGACTTCGCCCGTCTCGGAATTGCGCAGCATCTGCTTGTACCCGACGACGTGCCCCTGATCGTTCTTCACGACTTTGCGGCTCAACGGGCCGCTCTTGGCGACCGGGCCGAAGTCTGCAAGCGTCGAGCAGCCACCGAGTGCCACGGCTGCCGCAAGTATCAGTGTCCTGGTAAGCATGTTGTTTCTCCTTCCTCTCAGTCCTGCTTTGCCCCCACGCCCCGCAATGTACTCCCGGTGCATCCGGGGTCATAGGGAATATTGCCGCTTTCGGGGTCGTGGAAAGTTGAGGTAAAATCCTCGTTATCAGTTTAACTTATTGATTAAAATAATTATTTGTGCGACGCACAAACCCGGCCGGCCGACCGTTCATCGGGCCGCCGGCCGATGAAAGGTAGAATTCGCGCCACGCGGGTGTAGTTCAATGGCAGAACACCAGCTTCCCAAGCTGGTTACGTGGGTTCGATTCCCATCACCCGCTCCATCCGCCACGGTGACCTGGTGTTCCGGGCATTGCCCGGATCGGCTCTAATGTTTCAACGCCTTTTCGAGTGGCGGGGTCATCCGAATTTCCCTTGCCGGCACTGCGATCGCGATATTGCGCTCGCGAAATGCCTCGAGAATCGCGCGATGGATTTCGCGGACCGCATCGCCGAAGTCCGGGACGTTTACCCACGGGCGCACCGCAATCGAGACTGATGAATCGGCAAGGCTCGATACCCCTGTAAGCGGCCGGGGTTCGCGGAGCACGCGCGGGTTGGCGGCCAGGATCGCGTCGATCGCGGCGAGCGCGCTCCCGACATCGGCGTCACAAGGCACACGCACCTCGATGCCGACCTGCAGGATCCGGCCGTAGTTGTGCAGGATCTCGCCTGCGATCTTGCGGTTCGGGATCACGATGCGCGAGAGGTCGGCATGGCCCAGGACAGTGTTGAAGATGCTGATCTCGAGCACCTCGCCTTCCTCCTTCACGATCGAGATGTAGTCGCCCACCCGGAACGGCCGCGTGAAGATGATCGTGAGCCCGGCTGCCGCATTCCCCAGGACGCCTTGCAGCGCCAGCGCCACGCCTGCGCCGGCGACGCCAAGGCCTGCGATCAGGGGCAGCAGTTCGATACCGAGGTTCTGCAGTGCAATGATCGCAAAGAGCCCGAGGACGAGCAGGCGTACCGTGCGCACCAGGAGCATCATCACCGGGGGATCGAGATGAAGCCGGTGCAGCGCCCTCGCCGTTACGGCGCCCGCCCATCGGCCGCAGATGTAGCCTGCAACCAGCATGGCGGTCGCGACCAGGACCTTGGGCCCGAATTTCATTCCCATGTCGATCGCAACCGACCTGACCTGCTCGATGGCCTGCAACTGGCTTTCCATGGACCCTCCGGGTGGTTGCGGTGAAGGAATTCTAACTGCGGGCAATACGCCGATTCGCGCGCTGGCGATTGAAGCGACGTTACGCAACCCTTAGAATCGACCCGGCCACCATCAACGAGCATGGCCGGAGCTTTCGGCCGGGAGCGTGTCCGATGCGTCCGCATATCCTCGTCGCCGTCGCTCTGCTTTGCGCCTCCACGCAAGCGTCCTCGCTCACTTTCCTGACCGAGGAAAACCCGCCTCTCAATTTCACGCGGGACGGGAAGCTGGTCGGTCTTTCGACGGCGGTGGTCCGCGAACTGGCGAGGCGGTCCGAACTGGCAGTCGATGTCCGGCTGGTCGCGTGGAAAGAGGCATTCGAGCGTGCGCAGACCGAAGCGAGCGTTTGCGCCTTCTCGACCGCAAGGCTTCCTGCGCGCAATTCGATGTTCCAGTGGGTGGGTCCGATCGCGCGCGGGTACTGGTCGGCGTTCGCACTCGAAGGCTTTGCCGACTACGTGCCGCGTGTCGACGACCTGAAGAAATACCGCATCGGCGTCGTCAGCGATGCACGCGCGCGCTACCTTCGGCAGCGCGGCTTTCCCAACCTCGTGGAGGTGGAAAAGGACGCGGACAATCCGGCCCGATTGACGCTGGATCCCAAGAAGGAAGGCGGCATCGACCTGTGGGTAACGCAGGGGATGATGGCCGCCGAGATCGCCCGCAAGGCCGGCGTCGGCCCGGTGAAAGAGGTTTTTGCCGGGATCATGAACCAGGAATACTGGCTCGCGTGCAACCTGCAGATGCCAAAGGGCACGATACGCAGCCTGTCCGAGGCGCTCGACGGCATGAGGAAGGACGGCACGTACCGCAAATTGACGGACGCGCGGAGCCTGTTCCCTGCGAAGTGAAGGTAGACTTCCGCTTTCGCCGCTGAGCGCTCACGCAAGGGCATGGACCCCGTCGACATCAAGCAGTTCACTACCGCCATGCGGCGCGCGGCGACTCCGGTGTCGGTGGTCACCACGGCAGGGCCGGGCGGACGCTTCGGGGTAACCGTGAGTTCGGTCTGCACCGCGTCGGCGGACCCGCCGCAGATTCTCGTCTGCGTTCATCTCGGGGGACCGACCGCCGCGGCGCTGCGGGCCAACAGGTGCTTTGCGGTCAATATCCTCGATCGCAAGCACCGCCATGTCGCGGATTCCTTCGCCGGGCGCATCGAGCGCTGGCGCAATGACCGGTTTGCCTGCGACAGCTGGGCCGAAATCGTGACCGGTGCGCCGGTGCTTTCCGACGGGTTGCTCGTGCTCGACTGCGAGCTCACCCAGGAATTGGTCGTGTCGACGCATGCAGTCTTCGTAGGCACCGTGGTCGGCCTCCAGTCGCGCGAGGGCGCGCCGCTCCTGTATTCGGACCAGGCCTACCGGACGCTGGACAGCCCGGCCAACATTCCGAGCGAGGATATCCAGCTGTGACCTTTTCGGTAATCGCACGCTGTCGCGACAGCGGGCGCTTTGGCGTGGTCGTCACCTCTTCGAGCATTGCCGTGGCAGCCCGATGCGGCCGATGGGCACGCGCTGGCGTGGGCGCGGTGGCGACCCAGAACATCACCGACCCGGCCCTCGGCCAGCTCGGCCTGGACCTCCTTGCGGAAGGCTACGGCGCCGAGGCGGTGCTTCGCTCTTTGGTGGCGGCTCGCCCGTTCGCCGAGTTCCGGCAACTCGCCGTGGTCGACGCAAGCGGTGCGACTGCGAGCCATTCCGGCGCCCGGTCGCTCGGGCTTTACACGGAGCATCACGGCAGGGATTGCGTTGCGTGCGGCAACCTGCTGGCCAACGACTCCATTGCGCGAGCCATGGTCGGCGCATTCGAGCGCGGATCGGGAAAGCACCTGGGCGAGCGGTTGCTCACGGCGTTGGAAGCCGGGCTGGATGCAGGCGGCGAGACATCTCCGGTGAGGTCGGCTGGCCTGTACGTGGTCGACAGGCTGGTCTGGCCGGTGATCGACCTGCGCGTGGACTGGCATGACCAGCCGATTGCCGAGTTGAGGCGTGTCTTCGCCGAGTACTTCCCGCAAATGAACGACTATATCCAGAGGGCGGTAGACCCGACCCAGGCGCCCGGATTCAAGTGACCGGGCGATGAGCAATCACGCGGCGAAGGCGGTCTGTTTCCTCAACGGGCCGAACGCGAATCTCTACGGTCTCACCGACAAGGGCACGTATGGCAGTGACACGTTCGAGACGCTGCAGGCGCGCTGCATGGCCGAAGCGCAGCGGCTGTCAATCGAGCTGACGTTTCGCCAGAGCAACTCCGAAGGCCAGCTCGTCGACTGGGTCCATGGGGCGATCGGGAAATCCGACGGCCTGATCGTCAACGGCGCGGGCCTGACGTACACGTCGATCGCGCTGCTCGATGCGCTGCTCGCCTTCCCGGGCCCGGTGGTCGAGGTCCACATGAGCAACATCTATCGGCGCGAGCCTTTCCGCCACCATTCGTATATCTCTAAAGCAGCCACCGGGATCGTCGCGGGCCTGGGTGCGGACGGCTACGAGCTAGCGATCATGGCGATGCGCCGGCTGCTCGACCGGAGGAAATAGTGGCACTGCTCTTCTACAGCGAATACGACGATCCGCAGGACTGGGGCCGGCATCTTCGTGATGCCATTCCGGGCCTCGATTTCCGTGTCTGGCCGGATGTCGGGGATCCCGGCGGGATTGAAGCCGCCATCGTCTGGAAGGCGCCCCAAGGCGAGTTGCGGAAGTACCCGAACCTCAAGCTGATCATCAATCTCGGAGCCGGCGTCGACTCGATCGTCCAGGACCGATCGCTGCCTGCAGGGATCCCTATCGTGCGAATCGCCGACCCCGACATGAGCCGGATGATGGCGCAGTTCGTCCTCGCGGCGGTGCTGCGCCACTACCGGGACTTCGTTTCCTTTGCGCGTGCGCAAAAGGAACGTCGCTGGCACTACATCCACCCGCGCGAAGCGCCGACGTGCAGTGTCGGCGTGATGGGGCTTGGCAACCTCGGCGCGATGGCGGCAAGCGAACTCGCAAGGCAGGGATTCAAGGTCGCCGGATGGGCCCGCTCGCCAAAGAGAATCGACGGCGTCGAATCCTTTCACGGCGAGTCCGGGCTGGCGCCTTTCCTGGCCCGGACCGAGATCCTCGCGGTGATGCTGCCGCTCACGCCGCAAACCGAAGGCATCCTCGACGCAAGCGCGCTCGCGTTGCTCCCTCGAGGCGCGAAGCTCATCAACGTCGGGCGCGGTAGCCTTGTGGACGAGGCCGCCCTGATCGAAGCGATCCGATCGGGCCACATCGCCGAGGCGACGCTCGACGTCTTCCACACCGAGCCGCTTCCGCCAGATTCGCCCCTGTGGGCCTTCGACCAGGTGCTGGTGACACCTCACCTCGCTTCGGTGGCGATTCCCCGCACCGCGGCCCGCCAGGTAGCCGAGAACCTGCGCCGCCTGAAGACCGGCGAACCCCTGATCAACGTCGTCGACCCGCAGCGCGGCTACTAGGCCCTTCCCGCCTTTTCGGCGGCGTCTGCATCAGCCTCGGCCATACGTCGGCGAAATGGCGCTTCGCGAACTCTGCGAAGAGCTTTACCGCCGGCCGTGCCGCCAGCTTCTTGAGGCGCAGGCACACGACCAGGATATTCGGCAGGTCTTCTGCGATCGGGACGGCCACGACCTTGTTGCCGTCGTAGGTCCACGGCAGGCGGGGAATTGCATTGAGGATGCCGAACCCCAGCCCCCGGCCGGCCAAACCGCGGACCATCTCGTAGGATCGCGTCCGGTAGGCGATGCGCGGCTCGATGCGCACTGCGCGAAAGAGTGACAGGAAGTAGTCCCGGGTATGCGGCAGGTCGAGCAGGATCATCGGCGCACCGGCCAGCTCCTTGAGGCTGACCTGGCGCCTGCGGGCGAGCGGGTGGTCGTGCGCGAGGATCACCGTCGGTGGGAGTTCGGCGAGCAGTTCGACCTCGAATTCGTCCGACAGCCCGTAGGCGTAGGTCAGCGCCACTTCGCAGCGCCCGCTGCGCAGGCGCTCGAGGACTTCGGCCTGGTTGCCCTCCTCGATGTCGAGCGAGATTTCCGGGTAGCGGAGCGCGAACGCGGGGAGCAGGCCGGGCAGCAGGAAGGGCGCGAGCGTGATGAAGCAGGCTGCGTTGACCTCGCCGCGCTCCGCGCCGCCCATCGCGCCGGCGAACTGCTCGAGCTCGCGTGCGTGGGCGAGGAGCCCCCGCGCCTGCACCAGAAGGCGGTCGCCCGCGAGCGTCAGCGACAGCCCCTTGGCATGGTGGCGGACGAAGAGCTGGACCTTGAGGTCGGCCTCCAGCCGCGCGATTGCGGCCGAAATCGAAGGCTGCGACACCCTGACCTGCTGGGCGCCCGCCGTCACGCTGCCGGCTTCGGCGGCGGCGACGAAATAGCGCAGCGCGCGCAGCGACAGGCGGGGGGAGGCGTCTGCGTCTTGCATAGGGATTGCCTATACAGTTGACCAGGAAAAAGTATTTTATCCGATGCGATGCGCGGACTACCTTTGCGCCTTCATTCCAACAGCGGAGTTTTCGCCATGCTGCGTACCGGCGAGCAATACAAGGAGGGCATTCGCGACGGACGCGAGGTCTGGATCGACGGCGAAAGGGTCAAGGACGTCACGCAGCACCCGGCTTTCAAGCCTATCGTCGACGTCAAGGCCCGCATGTACGACATCCAGCACGAGCCGCAGCACAAGGACGTATTCGGCTACGACGAGGGCAAGGACCGCAACCCGGTCCTGCTCAAGCTGCCGCACGCTCAGCAGGACTGGTGGGACAAGTGGAACGCGCTCGACGTCTTCTTCAAGGACATCCGCGGCGTGGTCACCCGGACCGGCGACGAGACCGTGGGCGAGATGTGGTCGCTCTACGACGGGCGCGAGGTGCTCAACAAGATCGACCCGCGCTTTGCCGACAACATCGACCGGCACATCCGCCGCGTCCTCGTGGACGATGTCTTCCACGTCTCGGCCAACACCGACCCCAAGGGCGACCGGTCAAAGCGCCCGCAGGACCAGGACCCGGACATGATGTGCCACGTGGTGAGGGAAACCGACAAGGGCATCATCATCCGCGGTGCCAAGTACGAGACTGCGGCGGCCTATGCGGACCAGGCCTTCCTCAAGCCGACCGTAGGCGCATGGTCCGACGAAAAGCTTTCGGACTACGCGCTCGGGTGCGTCGTGAAGATGGGCGCGCCGGGCGTCAAGCACATCTGCCGCGCAGGATTCGCCGGGCGCGGCTCGAAGGAGGACTACCCGCTCTCCAACGGCTACGACGAGGTCGACACGCTGATGGTGCTCGACGACGTACTGATCCCGTGGGAGGACGTCTTCTTCTACCGCTTTACCGAGGGTGCGCGCTACATCCGCGGAACGCTGCACCGGTATTCAGCTTTCCCCTACGTGCTGCGCATCCTCTATACCGCCGACATGATGATCGGTGCGGCGATGTGGAACTGCAAGCAGACCGGCCTGGACAAGATGCAGTCGGTGAAGGAGAAGCTGGCCGACATGGTCGCGTACCGCGAGGGCATCCGGGCGCACCTTGCCGCGTCGATTGCGCTCGCCGAGAAGAGCCCGGGTGGGCTGCTGATGCCCAACCAGTCGCTGCTGTATGCCGGGCGCATCCATGCCTGCGCGAACCTGCCGCAGATCATGCACATCGCGCGCGAACTGTGCGGCGGGCAGCTTTGCGTGACGCCGAACTACTCGACTTTCGTGTCGGAGGGCACCAAGTCCTGGATGGACAAGTTCTACTCGCTGAACGACAACTGGGTGGCGGACGACCGCCGCAAGCTGCTCGCATTCGCGCGGGACCTCCTGAATTCCGACTACGCCGGGCATCGCCTGACCTTCGTCCAATTCGCGCAGGCACCGCACTTCAACCACCTCGCGGCCCTGTATGGCTCGTTCGATTTTTCGGGGCCGCTCGACCTGGTGAAGAAGTGCGCGGGGCTGTCGGACCGGATCGACGCGCCGGTCAAGGCGCACCCGGCCGGCATCAAGTCGGCCGCATGACCACGGATTGGGAAGGAAAATGGTTCATACACGCATACGGAAGTTCAACACCCGCGATGTCTGGAAGGGACAGGACATCGACAACGACCTCGCCATGGCGGTGCGCGCCGGCAACATGGTGTTCGTGCGCGGCCAGACCGGCATGGACCTCAAGGGGAAGATCCACGGCATCAACGATCCCGCCGCGCAGACCGAGAACGCGATGCGCTGCCTGAAGATCCTGCTCGAAGAAGCCGGCTCGAAGCTCGAGGACGTCTGCAAGATCGTGATCTACGTGACCGACCGCGCCTACCGCGAGGCGGTCTATCGCGTGGTCGGCAAGTGGCTGAAGGGCGTGCATCCGGTTTCGACCGGGATCATCGTGCAGGGCCTTGCGCGGCCAGAGTTGCTGATGGAGATCGACGTGTTCGCGGTGATTCCGGAGGCGGCGGCCAAGCCGGCGGGAAAGGCGAATCGCGTGCGCAAGGCAAAGCGGGCCGGGAAGTAGGCATGGGAGCGACCCCGAACCGGCGCGCGCCGCTGTCCGGACCGGAAGTGTGGCTCGGCAAGGACATGGAAAAGCGCACCGACTGGATCCACGTGCTCGGGCGGGAGGAAATCGAGGACCTGCGAAATGCCATCCGCGCGGTCCGAAGCGCCGGGTCGGACATGTACGCGGTAACCGCGGAGAATTTTCCCCTGCCGGTGCTTTCCCGCCGTTTTGCCGCGATTTCGCACGCGCTGGAGCATGGATGCGGCGTGGCCAACATCCGCGGCATCCCGACCGACGTGTTCTCGATGGAGGATCTGCGCTGGGTGTTGTGGGGCATCGGCGCCCACCTGGGCACCGCGGTATCGCAGAACAAGATGGGCGAATTCTTCGCCGAGGTCAGGGATTACGGCGAGCAGCTCGGCCGGCCGGATTCGCGCGGTTATCGGACCGCGTCCTCGCTGCGCTTCCACACCGACCGATGCGACGTCGTTGCGTTGCTTTGCGCAAGGCAGTGCAAGGAGGGCGGCGACAGCAGGATCGTAAGCACGCCAGCCATCCACAATGCGATGCTCGAGCGCCGTCCTGACCTGCTGGAGGAACTGTTCGGCCCCTATCACCACAGCCGCCAGAACGAGGAAGTCCCGGGCGAACTGCCGTACTACGTAAACCCGGTGTTCGGCGTCCACAACGGCAGGTTCACCAGCCAGTACTCGCGCTCGTATGTGGAGTCGGCACAGAAATTCCACCGCACGCCGCGGCTGCGCAAGAAGCAGGACGAGGCGCTCGACATGCTCGCGTCGCTGGCCGAAGAGCTCTGCCTGCAGACCCGCATGGAGCCCGGCGACATCCAGCTCCTGAACAACCACGTCACCTACCATTCGCGCACCGCAATCGTCGATTTCGACGAGCCCGACAGGAAGCGCCTCGTATACCGTCTCTGGCTTTCGATGCCCGGCAGCCGCGAATTGCCCGCGTCCTACGATGTGCTCTGGGGGCCGACAAGCGCAGGCGCGCTGCGCGGCGGTGTCACGCCCGCGAGCGGACTGCGCACCGTAGCCGATTGGAGAAACGCGCAAGCCGGCGTGCGCGCAGCACGACCGCAGTAGGCGCGCCGTCGGGCCACCGACGCCCGCGCAGTACAATCCCGGCAACCCGCCTCCCCGCGGCGCCCTGGGAATCCCGATGCCCGTAACGTTCGACGGCAAACTGGTCGTGGCCATCTCGTCGCGCGCCCTGTTCGACTTCGAGGAAGAGAACAGGGTTTTCGAGAAGAGCGGCGACCGGGCCTACATGGAACTCCAGCTTTCGCGGCTGGAGGCCTGCGCCCGGCAGGGCGTCGCTTTCCCGCTGGTGCAGAAGCTGCTGGCTTTCAACACCCCGGATACGCATCGAGTCGAGGTCGTCATCCTGTCGAAGAACGACCCGGTGTCGGGCTTGCGCGTGTTTCGCTCGGCCAAGCAGGCCGGGCTCAAGCTCGAGCGTGGTGTCTTCACTCGCGGCCGCAAGGCCTACCAGTATCTCGAGGCGCTGCAGGCCAACCTGTTCCTGTCGACGAACGAGGACGACGTGCGGGGCGCATTGGAAGCGCGGTTTCCGGCCGCGCGCGTGATCCCCGAGTCGGCGCAGGCGGCGAATCGCCATCCGGGCGAAGTGCGCATCGCGTTCGACGGCGACGCGGTGCTTTTCTCGGACGAGGCCGAGCAGGTGTACCAGCGCGAAGGCCTCGACGCATTCCAGCGCCACGAGACCGAGCATGCATTGCGGCCACTGCCGCCCGGGCCGTTCAAACCCTTGCTGGAGGCGCTGCACAGACTGCAGAACGCAGGCGCCGAAGTCCCGATGCGGATACGCACGGCGCTGGTGACCGCGCGCAGCGCGCCGGCGCACGAGCGCGCTGTGCGCACGCTGATGGACTGGAACATCGGCGTGGACGAGGCGATGTTCCTTGGCGGGTTGGAAAAGAGCGCGTTCCTTGCCGCCTTCCAGCCGGACATCTACTTCGACGACCAGCGCGGGCACGTCGAGGCTGCGCAAAAGCACGTGGCGACAGGCCACGTGCCGTTCGGCGTGGCTAACCGCCGGAAGCGCTGAGCCTGCCTTCCTGCACGGCGTGGCAGGCGACGCTGCGGCCACCCGGCACTTCGATCCTCGAGGGTTTTTCGGCCCGGCAGCGCTCGTTGGCATGCGGGCAGCGCGGATTGAAAGCGCACCCCGGCGGCGGCGTGAGGGGGTTGGGCACTTCGCCTGCGACCGGCGTGCGCGCCTTGCCGCTCATCTCGAGGTCCGGGATCGCGTCGATCAGCATCCGCGTATACGGGTGGCGGGGCTTTGCGAACAAGTCCCTCGCGTCGGCGATTTCGACCAGCCGGCCGAGGTACATGACCCCGACCCGCGTCGCGATGTGCGCAACCACCGCGAGGTTGTGCGAGATGAACAGGTAGGTCAGGCCCAGGCGCTGCTGGAGCTCCTTCATCAGGTTGAGGATCTGCGCCTGCACGGAAACGTCGAGCGCCGAGGTCGGCTCGTCGCAGACGAGGAATTCCGGGTTCGACGACAAGGCTCGCGCGATCGATATCCGTTGGCGCTGGCCGCCGGAGAATTCATGCGGGAACTTCTCGCCGTCCTCGGGCGAGAGGCCGACCTGGCGCAGCAATTCCCCCACGCGGCCGGAAAGTGCCGCCCTGTCCGGTGCGAGGCCGTGCGCGACGATCGGCTCGGCGACAATGTCGCGCACGCGCCAGCGGGGATTGAGGCTTGCGTAGGGGTCCTGGAAGATCATCTGCATCCGGCGGCGAAGCGGCGCCGAGGCGGGATCGGAAAGGTCGGCGCCCTCGAATTCGATCTTCCCGTTCGAGGGCTCGTACAGGCCCACGATGAGCCGCGCCACGGTCGACTTGCCGCAGCCGGACTCGCCGACGAGCGCCAGCGTCTCCCCGCGCCGGATCGTGAACGAGATGTCGTCGACCGCGCGCAGGGTGCGCCGTCCCTCGCCTTCGAGCAAGCGGTTCAGCCAGGGGCGCGAGACGTCGAAGGTGCGCCCGACGCCCTGCAGCTCGAGCAGTGTGTCAGGCGGCATACAACCAGCACGCAGCACGGTTGGCGCCCGCGGGCATCGGGGAGGGACGCTCGGTCATGCAACGTTCGAAGCGCTTCGGGCAGCGCGGATTGAACGCGCATCCCGGTGGGATGGCATTCAGCCTCGGCATCGCCCCGTCGATCTGCGCGAGCGACTCGCGCAAGTCGCCAAGCTTCGGGATCGAGCTCATCAGTCCCGACGTATAAGGGTGGCGGGGTGCATGGATCACGTCCCGGACCGGGCCGATCTCGGCCAGCCGGCCGGCGTACATCACGGCGACGCGATCGGCCGTCTCGGCGATCACGCCCATGTCGTGCGTGATCAGCATGACCGCGGCGCCATTCTCGCGGGCAAGCTTCCTGAGCAGGTCGATGATCTGCGCCTGGATCGAGACATCGAGCGCAGTGGTCGGCTCGTCGGCCACGATGAGCCTCGGGCGGGCGCACAGGGCCAGCGCGATCACTACCCGCTGGCGCATGCCGCCGGAGAAATGGTGCGGATAATTGTCGATGCGGGCTTCGGGCGCGGGGATCCCCACCTCTGCGAGAAGCTCGATTGCGCGGGCGCGCGCCTTTCTCTGGTCCAGGTCGAGGTGCGTCTGGATGGTCTCGACCAGCTGTTCGCCGATCGTGAAGAGCGGGTTGAGCGATGTGAGCGGGTCCTGGAAGATCGCGCCGATCCGCTTGCCGCGGATGCGGCGCATCCGCTCGGGCGCCAGGTTGTCGATCCGCTCGCCTTCGAGAAGGATTTCGCCCGACGCGATCCGGCCGGGCGGCTCGAGCAACCCGATGATCGCCATCCCGGTCAGCGACTTTCCGGCCCCCGATTCGCCGACCACGCCGAGAATCTCGCCCGGGGCGATCTCGAACGAAAGATCGTCCACGGCCACCAGCGTTCCCCGGCGCGTGGGGAATTCAACGCGCAGGTTGCGGACCTCGAGGAGCGGCGCCGCCATGTCAGCAACTTCCCCGGAGACTGGCTTCCAGACTGGGGCTCGAGGCCAGGTATGTCAGGAGCACTTCAGCGCAGCTTCGGGTTGAGCGCATCGCGCAGCCAGTCGCCGAGGAGGTTCACCGAAAGCACCAGCACGATCAGGGCGACGCCCGGAAAGAGCGTGATCCACCACTCGCCCGAAAGCAGGAAGTCGTTGCCGACCCGGATCAGCGTGCCGAGCGACGGCTGCGTGGCGGGCACGCCGACGCCAAGGAAGGACAGCGTCGCTTCGGTGATGATTGCGGTGGCCAGATGGATGGTGGCGAGGACCAGGACCGGGCCGAGCACGTTCGGCAGGACGTGGCGAAGCATGATCGACGCCTGGCTGCGCCCGATCACGCGCGCGGCCTGCACGTATTCCTTGTTCCGCTCCACGAGCGTCGAGCCCCGGACGGTCCTGGCGTACTGCACCCAGCTGGAAACGCCGATGGCGAGGATCAGCACGTAAATGGCGATCTGGTCGTGGGCTTCGCGCGGGAGCGCAATGCGCGCGACGCCGTCGATCAGCAACGCGATCAGGATGGGCGGGAAGGACAACTGGATGTCGGCGATCCGCATGATGAACGCATCCAGCTTGCCGCCGGCGTAACCCGCCACCAGGCCGAGGCTGACGCCGAGGACCATCGAGAAAAGCACCGACGCGACGCCCACGGCCAGGGAGATCCGTGCCCCGTACATGATGGTGGAAAGGATGTCGCGACCCTGGTCATCGGTCCCGAGGAGGTAGCGCATGGTGCCGTTCGCCGTCCAGGCCGGCGGCGTGAAGCCATCGGTGAGGACCAGCGTGCCGCTGTCGAACGGGTTGTACGGCGCGACCCAGGGCGCCAGCACGGCGCTCCCGACGCAGACCAGCGTCATCAGCGCGGCAACGATCACTACGGGCGAGCGGCGAAAGCTCCAGGCGAGGTCGTGGTCCCACGCCTCCCGCAACCGCTCCCCGATGCTCAAGTCCGGTCCCGCGCCTGCGCTGGGTCAGCGGGCGGCCGTCACTCGATGCGCGCGAAGCGGGATTCGGGACGATCGTCCGCCTTGTGGACGGTCGTTACGTTCTTCTTCATCGCCCAGGGGCGCAGCTGGTGGTGCAGCGGGACGTAGTAGTAGTTGTCGCGGGTGATCACCAGGCCGTCGCGTAGCATGGTGTCGCGCTTCCTGACGTCGGTCTCGACAGCCGCGGCATCGATCAGGGCATCGAGCTTCGGGTCGCTGATCCGGCCGAGGTTGAAGCTGCCGTCGGCGCCCTTGGTCTTGGTGTGCATCAGCGACTGGAGCGTGTAGTGGGCATCGAACGTGGCGACGCCCCAGCCCAGCATGTAGGCGCTGTGGTCGAACTTCTGGATCTTGGAAATGAAGGTTGCCATCGGCTGGGCGTTCAGCTTCACCTTCAGGCCGATGCGCGCCCACATGCCCACAAGTGCCTGGCAGATTTCCTCGTCGTTTACATAGCGGTTATTCGGGCAATCGAGGCCGAACTCGAAGCCACCCGGGTAACCCGCCTCGGCCAGGAGCTTCTTCGCGCCCTCGAGGTCGGGCGGCGAGACTTTGTCGAGCTCCGGCGTGTGGCCGTGCACACCGGGCGCGACCATGATCGCGGCCGGGATCGAAAGCCCGCGCATCGTCACGCGCTTGATCGCCTCGCGATCTACCGAGATGTTCAGGGCCTTGCGCACGCGAAGGTCCTTGAACGGGTTCTTGCCCTTGACGTTGGAGTAAAGCAACTCGTTGCTGAACTGGTCCAGGCCGATGAAGATCGTGCGTACCTCATGGCCGTCGAGCACCTTGAGCTTGGGATCGTTGCGCAGGCGCGTCACGTCCTGCGTGGGCAGGTCGGTCACCAGGTCGACGTCGCCGGCCAGCAGCGCCGAGACCCGCGTGGCGTCAGCCTTGATCGGCGTGTAGATCACTTCGGTGGCGTTGCCTTCCATCTTGTCCCACCAAGCCGGGTTGGCGCTCATCACGATGCGCTTGTCCGGCTCCCAGGTCTTGATGACGTAAGGCCCGGTCCCGTTGGCATTGCGCGAGGCGAACGATTCTTCCTTGGCCACGTAGTTCTGCACGTTCTCGGATTTGTTCTTGACCGACCACGCCTTGCTCATGATGCGGAAATCCACGAGCAGCCGCAGCAGCACCGGGTTCGGCCCGGACAGGATCATGTCCACCGTGTAGTCGTCGACCTTCTTCACCTCCTTTACCCCGGAAACGTAGATCTGGTTGGTTCCCTGCGGCTGGATGATCCTGCCGTACGAGAACACGACGTCGTCGGCGGTGAACGGCGAGCCGTCGTGGAACTTGACGTTCTTGCGCAGGTTGAAGCGCCACTGCGTCGGGCTGACCTGCTGCCAGCTGGTGGCCAGGCACGGCTCGACCTGGAAGTCCTTCGTATAGCGCACCAGGCCCTCGTAAGTGTGCTGGAGCAGGCTGTGCGTGGTGGCGTGGTTCTGCGAGTGCGGGTCGAGGGTCAGGATGTCGTTTTGCGCACCCCATCGCAGCGTGGCCGCGCCGGCCGGCGCCATGGCCAGGGTCGAAGCGACAAGTGCGGCAAGGGCCGCGGCAAGAAAGCGCGCTGGTTTCATTCAGATCTCCCGGTCTGTAGTGTCTGCAGTTATCTTATCGGCAGCGATTCCTCGACGAGCGCGGCGAGGTAGCCGGCGCCCATCGGGATCACGTCGTCGTTGAAATCGTAGTTCGGGTTGTGCAGGAAGCAGCTCATCGGACCGCCGCCCTGGCCGAGGAAGACGTAGGCTCCCGGACGCACCTGCAGCATGTACGAGAAGTCCTCGCCCCCCATGGTCGGATCGGCGTCGGTGACGACGTTCTCGGCGCCGAAGACCTTGGCGCCGACCTGCGCTGCGAATTTCGCCTCGCGCTCGGTGTTGATCGTGGCCGGGTAGTTCCGGTGGTACTCGACCTGCACCGAGGCGCCCATTGCGGTCGCGACACCGTTGACGATCTCCTTGAAGCGCCTTTCGGCGAGGTCGCGTGTCTCGGGACGGAAAGTCCGGATCGTGCCGCACAGCGTCACGGCGTCGGGGATTACGTTGTTGGCGCCGAGCTGGCTGGTCTGCATCGAGCAGACGCTCACCACGACCGCATCGACCGGGCTGACGTTGCGGCTGGCAATCGTCTGGAGCGCAGTGATGATGTGGGCCACGACGACGACCGGATCGACCGTCAGGTGGGGCATCGCCCCGTGGCCGCCCTTGCCTCGCACGGTGACCTGGATGTCGTCGGTCGATGCCATCACCGGCCCGGGCCGCACCGCGATCTTTCCTGGCGGCAGGCCCGGCCAGTTGTGCAAGGCGTAGACCTCGTTGGCCGGGAAGCGCTCGAACAGGCCGTCCTCGATCATGACCCGGCCGCCGCCGCCGCCTTCCTCGGCAGGCTGGAAGATCATGTACGCGGTCCCGTCGAACCGTCGCGTCTCGGCCAGATATCGCGCAGTCCCGAGCAGCATCGTGGTGTGGCCGTCGTGGCCGCAGGCGTGCATGCAGCCGGGATTGACCGACTTGTAGGGCATGTTTCCCAGCTCGTGCATCGGCAGGCAGTCCATGTCGGCGCGCAGTCCCACGGCGCGCCCGCTCGAGGACTTGCTGCCCTTGATGACGCCGACGACCCCGGTCTTGGCAAGGCCGCGATGCACCTCTATGCCCCAGCCCTGCAGCTTGGACGCGACCAGGTCCGAGGTGCGCTGCTCGTTGAACCCGAGCTCGGGATGGGCGTGGATGTCCTGGCGGATGCCGGTGAGTTCCTGGTGGAAAGCGCGGATGCGCTCCACGGGAGTGTCGAGCTCGAGGGGTGCGTTCATGGTTCTCTCCTGATTTTGCGGCGGGCCGGAAATCCCCGGCATCGGCCCTAGTGCGCGGCGACCGCGCGATCCACGCGCAGGCGCGGATCCACCGCATAGTAAAGCAGATCGACGACAAGGTTGATCACGACGAAAAACAGCGCGATCAGGCAAAGGTAAGCGGCCATCACGGGGATGTCCGCGACGGTCACCGACTGGATGAACAGCAGGCCCATGCCGGGCCACTGGAAGACGGTTTCGGTGATGATCGCGAAGGCGATGATCGCGCCGAGCTGCAGGCCGGCGATCGTGATTACCGGCACCAGGGTGTTCTTGAGCGCATGGCGGAAATGGACCGACCGGTCGGGCAGGCCGCGCGCTCGCGCGAACTTGATGTAGTCGGTGCGCAGCACCTCGAGCATCTCGGAGCGCACTAACCGCATGATGAGCGTCATCTGGAACAGGCCCAGCGTGATCGACGGGAGGATCAGCGACTTGAGCCCGGATGCAGTCAGGAGGCCGGTCGTCCACCAGCCGATCGCGACGGTATCCCCGCGGCCGAAGGAGGGCAGCCAGCCGAGGACGACCGCGAAAACGAGGATCAGCAGGATGCCTATCAGGAAGGTCGGCAGTGAAACGCCGACCAGGGAAATCGCGAGAAACAGCTGCGAAAGCCAGGAGTTGCGGCGCAGTGCCGTATAGACCCCCATCGGGATCCCGGCAGCAAGCGCGAGGAACGCCGCGGCGAACGAAAGCTCCAGGGTTGCGGGCAGCCGTTCGACGAACAGTCTCGACACCGGCTGGACCTGGCGCAGGCTCAGGCCGAAATCCCCCTGCAATGCGCGGACCACGAAATTCGCGTACTGCACGTAGAAAGGCTGGTCGAGGCCGAGCATCCTGGTCATGCGGATGCGGTCTTCCGGCGTGGCGTCCTGGCCGAGCATGAACAAGACGGGGTCGCCGACGAAAGTGAAGAGAGAGAACGCGATCAGCCCGACTGCAAGCATTACAAGGACGGCCTGGGCTACGCGGCGGAGGACGAAGGCGAGCATTCGGTTGGATCCCGGTCGCGCCACAGGATGGGCACCGGATCCATGGTGCCGAAATCGACGGGGCCAGTCAAACCACGCCTTAGAATCGCGCTGTGAAAAAGAGTGCAACCGGCGGGGCCGGATTCGCCCGCAGACTCGTGGCGTGGCAACGCGGTCACGGCCGCCACGACCTGCCTTGGCAGCGGACACGCGACCCGTACCTGATCTGGGTCTCGGAAATCATGCTGCAGCAGACGCAGGTAAACGCCGTGGTCGGGTACTACGCGCGGTTCATCGAGCGCTTTCCCGACCTGCACTCGCTCGCCGAGGCCGACGAGGACTCGGTGCTGCGCTATTGGAGCGGCCTGGGCTACTACGCGCGGGCACGCAATCTTCACAAGGCGGCGCGCCTCGTCGTGAGCGAGCGTGGTGGAGAATTTCCGCGCACTGCTGTCCAGATCGCCGCCCTCCCAGGCATCGGCCGTTCGACGGCCGCCGCGATTGCGGCATTCGCGTTCGGGGAGCATGGCGCCATCCTCGACGGCAACGTCAAGCGCGTGCTGGCGCGATGCTTCGGCATCGAAGGCTTTCCAGGCGGCGCGAAGGTCGAGGCGCAGTTGTGGGTGCTGGCCGAGAGCCTGCTTCCGGCGCAGGGCGCCGATATCGTGGCGTATACACAGGGGTTGATGGACCTCGGTGCCACAATTTGCACGCGTGCGGATCCTGCCTGCGAAAAGTGCCCGGTTTCTGCGGCATGCATCGCACGGAATACAGGCAGGACCGCAGAGTTGCCGTCGCCGCGACCGAGGAAGGACTATCCGACCCGCACTGCACAGTGGCTCGTGCTGAGGTACCAGGAACAAGTCCTGCTCGAGCGGCGACCACCGGCGGGGATCTGGGGCAGCCTGTGGGCCTTTCCGGAGTTCGACGGAAAGGATCTCGCGCGGCACTGCCTCGAGAGATTCGGCTGCGAGCTGTCAGGTCACCGGGCGCTGCCTCGGTTTGCGCACGGCTTTACGCATTTCCGCCTTGAGGTGTCGCCCTTAGTCTGCGATGTGGGCAGGCTCAGGCCGCGCGCTACCGATTCCGATCGGCTGTGGCTGTCGCCGGAGGACGCGATGGCGGCTGCCGTGCCTACCCCAGTGAGGAACTTGCTGCGCGGGCTCTAGGAGCGGACGGGGGAACCTGGGCTCCCAAATTCCATTTACCCGGCCAAGCGGTGCTGCTGCAGGAACTTGTTCAGGATCTCCACTCGCTGCAACGCGTCGTCGAGTTCGAGCAGGCGTTGCTTCGCGGCAAGCGGGACAGGAAGGATCTCGGCCAGCCGGCATCCGACCCACGTGGCCGATCCCAGGTTCATCGGCGAGGCGATGATCCCCGTGCCGTGCTCATCGATGACGGCCTTGAGCAAGGCAGCGCAGGCCCCGAATTCGCCGGGCAGGTCCATGTCCTCGTCCTGCGGCAGCATGTCGACTTCGGCCCTGGTCAGCCCGGCGTCGGTCACCCAGGACTTCCTGATGCGGAATCGCTGCTCCCCATGCGTCCTGATCGAAAGGACCCCCAGTTGCTGCATGTCCCATTCGACGATCCTTGCGGTGCACCCGATCTCTTCAGGCGTCGCCGGCGTGCCGACTTCGCGGCCGCTGCGGATCAGGCAGACGCCGAAAGGAAGGTCATCCTTCAGGCAGGCCTTGGCCATGTCCATGTAACGCTGTTCGAATACGCGCAGCGGGAGCAGGCCGCCCGGAAACAGCACCGCGTTGAGCGGGAAGATCGCGAGATCCTGCGGATCCGCGTCGCTCACGCCTCGGGATCCTTCTTGACCAGGCCGCGGTGCCTTACCAGAACGGGCCAGGTCCGGCCAAATTCGGCGGCCAGCTTCTCGGCGAGGTAGACCGACCGATGCTGCCCGCCGGTGCAGCCGATTGCGACCGTTACATGGAACCGGTTGTCGCGGACCATGTCGGGCAGCCAGCGCATCAGGAATCCGCGCACGTCCTCGAACAGGCGGCCGACGGCCTCCTGCCTGTCGAGGAATTCGATGACCGGCGCATCCTTGCCGGTGAGGGCGCGCAATTCCGGTTCGTAATGCGGGTTGGGGAGCATGCGCGCGTCGATTACCCAGTTCGCATCGAGCGGGATGCCCTCCTTGAATCCGAACGACTCGAACAACAGCATCATCGACGCCGCATTCAGGCCCAGCAGGTCCTTGATCCAGCGGCGCAGCGCCTTGGGGTGGAGGTCGCTGGTGTCGATCCGGTGGCCGATCTCGGCGACGCCGCCGAGCATTTCGCGCTCGCGTTCGATGGCTTCCGCCACCGTCAGTCCCTGGCCTGCAAGGGGATGGCGGCGACGCGTCTCCGAAAACCTGCGCAGCAGGGCTTCCCGGCTGGCCTCGAGATAGAGGAGGCGGGAGTCGATGCCGCGTGCGCGCATGGCGGCGAGGCTTTCGGGAAGCGCGGAGAGCGCGACACTGCGCGCGTCGACGCTCACCGCCACGTTCGCATGGCCGGCTTCCGAGAGGAAGCCCACGACCTCGCCTAGCAGCGAGGCGGGCAGGTTGTCCACGCAGTAGTAGCCGGCATCCTCCAGCACGGTGAGCGCGATGCTCTTGCCGGAGCCGGACATACCGCTGACGAGGACGAGCTGCATGGGCATGGGAAAGCTTATAACGAAACCGCCTTCCACGGAGGCGCCCGCGGCGAGGCCGGCCCTGCAGCCTCCTACTCCTCGGCCTGCTCGTTGTACTCGATGGCCTGCTTCTGGCGGCTGATGAACTCCGCGGTGCTGTCGATGCCCCGCAGGTGGAGGATGTAGTTGCGGACTGCTGCTTCGAGCAGCACCGCCAGGTTGCGTCCCGCGGCCACCGGCACCACGACTTTGCGTACCGTGATACCGAGGATGTCCTCGGACTGCTCGGCCAGCGGCAGGCGCTCGACCTCGGCGCCGCCGGGGGTGGGTTTCGCCAGGTGCACGATCAGCTTGAGCCGCATCTTTGGCCGCACGGCAGTTTCGCCGAAGATCGTGCGGACGTTGAGCAGGCCGAGGCCGCGCACCTCGATGAAGTCCTTGAGCACCGGGGGACACCGGCCTTCGAGGATCTTCGGCGCGGCGCGGGTGATCTCGACCACGTCGTCGGCAACAAGGCCGTGTCCGCGGCTGATCAGTTCCAGGCCGAGTTCGCTCTTGCCGACCCCTGATTCGCCGGTCACGAGGACACCCAGTCCCAGCACGTCCATGAACACCCCGTGGCGAGTCGTTTTCTCTGCCAGCGCCTTGGCGAGGTAGCGTGCGAGCGTTTCGATCACGCGCGGGGCCGCAACCGGCGTTGCGAACAGGGGCGTGTGGGAGCTTTGCGCACCCGAAAGGATCTCGGGAGGGGCGTTCACGCCGTCGGCGACGATGACCGCCGTCAGGTGGCCCGTAAAGAGCTTGGCAACGAATTCGGCACGCGCAGCGGCCGAGAAGGCGCCGAACATCGAAGCCTCGTAGCTGCCGAGGACCTGGACGCTGTTCGGGTGGGTGAGGTTCAGGTGCCCGATCAGGGACGCCGAGGCAGCCGCCTCGCGCCTTACCGCGGTGCTGCCGTCCTGCCCGGCTACCCAGGCAAGCTGCAGCGCCTCGCGGTTGTCCTCATGCAGCTGCGTGACGTTTACCTGGAGCATCCGGGTGCCATGTAACTACGAGCCGGTGAAGGCTGGCTGAATCCGCAGCGGTGTTCATCGCCTCGCGCATTTCGCGATCGCCGAACATCTGGGCGAGTTCGGAAAGGATCTGCAAGTGCCTTTCGGTGGCCTGTTCCGGCACGAGCAGCGCGAACGCAATGTTCACCGGCTTTGAGTCCGGAGCGTCGAATGGCACAGGCGTCGACAGCCGGACCAGCGCCCCGACGGCCTCCTTGAGCCCCTTGATGCGGCCATGGGGAATCGCGACGCCGTGACCAAGACCGGTCGAGCCCAGCCGCTCGCGCACGAACATGCTTTCGAAGACCACGCTCCTGGCGATCCCGTGGTTGTTCTCGAACAGCAGGCCGAGGTGCTCGAACAGCCGCTTCTTGCTCGAAACCGGAATGTCGACCGCGACGTTGTGCAGGGATAGGAGCTTCGAGACCAGGCTCATGGGTCACAGGTAGGGACCGCCCGGGGTCGGGGCGGGCTGCGAGGGGCCGGATTATAGCCCAGGCGGCACGGCGCTCGCGCGGCATTGTGAGCCTGCGGCAGGCCGCCTGCCGCTCAGGGCTCGACGCCCTGCCGGTGCTTCAGTGCATCGTGCGGCTTGGCCTGGGTCTTGTCCTTGTACTTGATGACCTGCCGGTCCAGCTTGTCGACCAGCAGGTCGATCGCGGCATAGAGATCCGCGTCGATGCATTCGGCATGGATGTCCTTCCCGCGCACATGCAGGGTCACTTCGGCCTTCTGCACCAGCTTGTCGACCGAGAGGATCACATGGGCGTCGATGACATGGTCGAAGTGCCGCGTGACGCGGTCGAGCTTGCCGCTGACGTAAGTGCGTATCGCCGGGGTTACCTCGAGATGATGGCCGCTGACATTCAGGTTCATTGGCGCCTCCGGGCTGGGATGGGGACTACAGGGATTTCCTGAGGTTGACGGGCGGGATCTGCAGCGACTCGCGGTATTTCGCGATCGTCCGCCTTGCCACCACGATACCCTGTTGGCTGAGAATTTGCGAGATTCTGGAATCGGACAGCGGGACCTTGGTGTCCTCGGCGGCGACCAGCTGCCTGATCAGCGCCCGTATCGCGGTCGCCGAGCATGCACCGCCCGCGTCGGTGGCGACGTGGCTGCCGAAAAAGTACTTCAGTTCGTACGTGCCACGAGGCGTTGCCATGTACTTCTGCGTGGTCACGCGCGAGATCGTGCTTTCGTGCAGCCCGAGCGTCTCGGCAATCTCGCGCAGCACCATCGGCCGCATCGCAACCTCGCCGTGCTCGAAGAAATGGCGTTGGCGGTCGATGATTGCCTGCGAGACGCGCAGGATCGTATCGAAGCGCTGCTGCACGTTCTTGATCAGCCAGCGGGCCTCCTGGAGCTGGCCGGACATCGCGTTCGCAGCGTTGCGGTTGCCGGACAGCAACGACGCGTACAACCGGTTGATCCGCAGCCTGGGCATCGCCTCGCGGTTCAGGCTTGCGCGCCATACGCCCTTGACTCTTCGCACGATCACGTCGGGAATCACGTAGCGGGTCTCGGTGTTCGAGAACGCGGCGCCCGGGTGCGGGTTCAGCCTGAGGATCAGCTTCTGGGCTGCGCGCAATTCGTCATCGCTTGCGCCCAGCAGCTGCTTGAGGCGCGAGTAGTCCCGCTGCGCGAGCGATTCCAGGTGCCGGCTCGCAATCGTCTCGGCAAGCTTGGCGACCTTCACTCCCTCTTCTGTCTCGTGGTCCATCGCCCGGATCTGCAGCAGCAGGCATTCGCTCGGCGAGCGGGCGCCGACCCCGGCCGGCTCCATGTTCTGCAGGTGGCGCAACGCAATGCCGAGATCCTCGATGTCCGCGTCGGCCTCCGGCGGGAGCAGTTCCGCGATCTCCTCCAGCGGCTGCGTAAGGTAGCCGTCGTCGTCCAGCGCATCGATCAGCATCCCGATCAGGGCCCGGTCACGCCTCGGCAGGTTTGTGAGCGCAAGCTGGTCGTTGAGATGGTGGCGGAGCGAGGGGGTTTCGGGCGCGATGAATGCGCGGTCGCCGTCTTCGTCATCGTTGTTGTTCGTGCGCGGCGACGAAAAATCCGGCTGCCAGTCGTCGCCGGGGGCGTCCTGGGTATCCGGCCTTTCTTCGGGCGGTGCATCGGTGACGCTGGCGGAATCGGGGGACGACGTGAAGCCGGCCGGTGGCGTAAGGCCGTCGTCCGCGTCTTCGCGCTCGAGGATGGGATTGTCCATCAGCATCCTCTCGATTTCCTGGTTCAGCTCGACCGTCGAGAGCTGCAGCAGGCGGATCGACTGCTGCAGCTGCGGCGTCAGCGTCAGGTGCTGAGACAGCCGGAACTGGAGGGTCGGCTTCATCGTGGGGCGGTGGCAGAGCGCAAGGGATCGTTTCTGGTTTCTGCCCGAAGCCCCGGGGCGCGGAAGGGATCCGGGGCGGGCCCGCCTACATGCGAAAGTTCTCGCCCAGGTAGACCCGGCGTACGCTGTCATTATAGACAATTTCATCCGGATGCCCGGAAGCGAGAACCGCGCCATCGTTCATGATGTAGGCGCGGTCGCAGATGCCAAGTGTTTCACGCACGTTGTGGTCGGTAATCAGCACGCCGATCGAACGTTCGCGCAAAAACCGGATGATGCGCTGGATGTCGAGCACGGCGATCGGGTCGACGCCCGCGAAAGGCTCGTCGAGCAGGATGAACGACGGACGCGTGCCTAGCGCGCGTGCAATCTCGAGCCTGCGGCGCTCGCCGCCGGACAGTGCGAGGGCCGGATGCTTGCGAAGGTGGGCGATATTGAGGTCCGTAAGCAACTCGACGAGCCGGGCTTCCATCGCTTCGCCTGCGAGCCCCTGCAATTCGAGGACTGCCTGGACGTTCTCCTCCACAGTAAGCTTGCGGAAGACCGAGTTTTCCTGGGGAAGGTAGGAGATTCCCAGCCTCGCCCGCTTGTGGATCGGCAGGTGGGTGAGCTCGCGCCCGTCGAGGTGGATGCTGCCAGCGTCGGCCGCAACCAGCCCGACGATCATGTAGAAGCACGTCGTCTTGCCGGCCCCGTTCGGTCCGAGCAGGCCGACCACCTCGCCGCTGGACACCGTGAGCGAGACATCCTGGACAACGGTGCGCGACTTGTAGCGCTTGCGCAGGCTCTCCGCCGACAGGGCGCTCATCGAGCCTGGTTCTTGGCTGGAGCGAGCGGCGGGGCAGCGGATCCCGGGGCCGCGGGGGTCGCGCTGCCGCCCGCGTCATCGGGCTTCACCCTGGGCTGTATGACGGCGTGGACCCGGCCCTCGGGGTTGGTGCCGGTTATGGCGCTCTTGCCGCCGGTCACCGAAAAGAACTCCGACCGGGTATCTACCGAGATCACATCGCCATGCACCTCGTCCTTGTCGCGCACGATGCGTGCCTTCTCGCGCAACTCGACCTTCTCCTTCCGGTCGTCGATCTCGATCGAGAGCGCTTCGCCGTCGATCCATTCGTCCTTGCCGTCGCGCTTCTGGCGAAAGCGCGCCGGCACGCCTGTCGCTGTCGAGATCTGGAACCCCTCCGGGTCCTGCCTGACCGTGATCCGGTCGGCACGAACCAGGATCGTGCCCTTGGTGAGGACTACGTTGCCTTCGAAGATGCTGATGCGCCGCGCGTCGTCGGAGCTCATCCGGTTGGCGTCGATTTGCGTAGGCTTGTCCTTGTCGGCCTTTTCGGCGTGCAGCCCGGTCGCGGGCAGGAGAGCCGCGCCCAGCACCATGCATGCCGCCAGCCGTCGAATTGCACCCTTTGCCGAAAGGCTCTTTCTCAACGCTTCTTCCTCTTCTCGAACCGCCCGCGCACATTGCTGCGCAGCTGCAATACGCGTGCCTCGTTGTTGTATTCCATCCCGCGCCCGGTAAGGTAGCGCCCTTGCTCGCGTATCGAGATCTCCCGGTCGGTCCTCACGAGCGATCGCGCACGCACGACGTGCAGGAAGCTGGTCTGCATGCGCATCTCCGGCAGCTGCGGGATCGCGCTGCGCACCAGGAGAACATTGCCGTACAGGAACGTGTCCTCTCCGTCCTGGCTGAGCGCGCCCCGATCGGCCGTCAGCGTCATCGGCGCTTCGCCCGGCTTGGTCTGCAGCGCACGCGGCGCCAGCAGTTCCGTCGAGTCGTCGTCGGGGTAATGTACCATCTTGCGCGCCGCCAGCATGGACTCCGGCGTGCCGGCCGCGCCATAGCTGACGATCTTGAAGTTGTGCACGATGTAGTCGGCATCGTGCCGGCGCAGCGACGGGTGGCCCTGCTCGATGCGGGCGGCGCGCTCGAGCCAGAAGGTCAGCAACGCGAGTGCCAGCATGAGCAGCAACGGGAAGAGGCGCGCGAAGGAAGTCCGCATGGCGCCTCAGGCGAGGTAAGGTGCGAGCGCGGCATCCAGGGTGCCCTGCTCGCGCATTACGGTTTCGCAGACCTCGCGCACCGCACCGGCACCTGCAGGATGCGTGGCGACGAAATGGGCGTGCTGCCGGACGATCTCCGGCGCTTCGCGCGTCGCTACCGCGAAACCGCAACGGGTCAACACCGGGAGATCGACCAAATCATCCCCCATGTATCCGCATTGCCGGTGATCCAGGCCGAGCGACCCTGCCAGTTCGATGAATGCGGTGCGCTTGTCCTCCACCCCCTGCAGTACGCGGTCGATTCCGAGGTTGCGAGCCCGGTGGCCGACTACGTCGGAGCGCCTTCCCGTGAGCAGTGCTATGCCGACCCCGCTTGCCATGAGCATGCGGATCCCGTGGCCGTCGAGGGTGCTGAACGCTTTCATCTCCTCGCCTGAATCGGCGTAGTAGATCCGTCCGTCGGTCAGCACGCCGTCCACGTCGAATATCATCAGGCGCACCGTCCGTGCGCGCGCCAGGTCGGGTTTCACGTCAGACCACCTTGGCGCGAAACAGGTCGTGCATGTTTAGCGCACCGACGAGCGCGCCCTCGCTGTCGACGACCAGCAGTTGGTTGATCTTGCGGCGCTCCATGAGCTCGACGGCCTCCACGGCAAGCGCCCGGGGCTGAATGGTCTGCGGCGCGGAGCTCATCACATCGGCGACCCTGGCCGACTTGAGATCGGCAACCCGTTCGACGGTGCGGCGCAGGTCGCCGTCGGTGAAGATGCCGGCGACCCTGCCTTCCTTGTCGAGCACAGCAGTCATCCCCAGGCGCTTGCGAGTGATCTCCAAGATCGCCTCGGCTACTGTTGCGTCGATTGAGACCGAAGGAATCTCGTCGCCCGTTCGCATCACGTCCGAGACGTGGGTAAGCAGCTTGCGCCCGAGCGCACCGCCCGGATGGGAAAGCGCGAAGTCGGCTTCGGAAAACCCACGTGCGTCGAGGAGTGCCACTGCGAGCGCGTCGCCAAGTGCGAGCGCTGCGGTCGTGCTGGCGGTGGGGGCCAGGTTGAGCGAGCAGGCTTCCTGTGAGACCGCCGCGTCGAGATGCACGTCCGCTTCCCGCGCAAGGGTCGAGCCGGGCTGGCCGGTCATTGCGATCAGTTTCGCACCTTGGCGCTTGATTGTCGGCACGATCGCGATGAGTTCCGCCGATTCCCCCGAGTGCGAGATGCAGATGAATACGTCTTCAGGGCGCACCATGCCGAGGTCGCCGTGGCCGGCTTCGGCGGCATGCACGAAGAAAGCGGGCGTGCCGGTGCTGGCGAGTGTCGATGCCATCTTGCGGGCGATGTGCCCGGACTTGCCGATTCCGCTCACCACCACCCGTCCGGTGGACGCGAGAATAAGCTCGAGTGCGGCGACGAAGCTTTCGTCGATCCGGTCCCTCAGGGCGCGGATTGCGTCGGCCTCTATATCGAGCACGCGCCGGGCGAGTTCCAGAATTTTGTTGCCGGACCCGGGGGCCGGCTTGAGTGCTGCGCGATTCATACTCGGGCAGTTTAGCCCACCGCGAACCCAGCCGGATAGTCCGGCAACCATGATGGCCCTGTGGATTCAGCGGGAAGCGGCGGCGATCGCAATTGAATCCGGCGACGCGAATCCCTGCGTCTTTGGCAGCACCGGTTGAAGGACTTCGCGCGCGCGCGCCGGCGCCGCGCCTATCGTGTCAACGAACACGTCCCTTCGGATATGGAAAGTCACGAGGCCGCGCTCCAGCAATGCGCGTGCTTCATCGTCGCGTCCCGCCAGCGCGAGGAAGACCGCTTGCCTACCGATTACTTCACGCACCGGCCACACCCGCAAGACCCTTCGTCCCGCCTCGATTTTCGCGGGCAGTTCCGAAGCGTCCAGCGGGAAGGAAAGAAACAGGTATGTTTCGGCGCTCGGCGCGAGCAGGGTCCGTCGCAGGCCGGCCAGCGTATCCCGGTCGCGGGCGATTTCAGAATTGCCTGCAAGGGACCGGCCGGCGGCTACCGGGCTGGCCAGGTCGAAGCGGAAGTAATCCCCGAGGTTGAAGGCGAGGATCGTCGCACCGCTTGCCGCGACCAGGCCGAATGCAACGCGAATAATGCCGCTCCGAACCGGGATTGTGCCGACCGAACTTACACCAAGGATCAGCGAGGTGATCGCCAGGAAGTGCGCGTACCACAGCGGATATTCGAGCAACGCATGCAGTAGTTCGACTCCTGCGCACGCAAGCAGCCACCAGCCGGAGGCATCAGAATCCCGTGCGTACGTGGGCCACGCTCCTCGCAGCCAGAGCACGAGCGCCGCGCATACGAGCAATGCCCCGGGCAACCCGGTTTCCGCGAGCAGGTGGAGGACCAGGTTGTGCGGGGAGGTCCAGACCTGGCTTCCGGCAAGCTCGGCGGGAAGCCCGCGCGCGAATGCTGCGCCGGCGAATTCGCCGGGACCGGCACCCATCCAGGGGAAATCGAGGAAGACGCGGCTTGCGAGCGACCAGACACTGAATCGCAGGTTTGCGGCCTCGTCGGGCAGTGGTCCATCCCAGTTCGCCGCCGTTTCCCGCGCGATGCCGTGTTCAACGTGATAGCCTGCGGCGTTCATTCCCGCGGGCACCGCCCACTGGAACAGGAATACGCATGTCGCGGCGACCAGCGCGCCGAGGCCAAGCCTGGTTGCTTCCGCGCTATTGCCCCTGCGCCACCCATGCCAGCCGAGCAGTGCGAACCCGGCGGCATACAGGGACGAGGCGCGCGATGACGCGAGCGCAGCACACGCCGCCAGCGCGATTGCGCATGCGAGCGCAGGGAGATTTCCCACCTTGCCTCGACCGTAGAGATAGACGATCGACGCCGTTCCGAGCGCCATGTAATTCGCGTACAGATTCGCCTGCCCGATGTTTCCAATGGCCCGTGTTCCCTGCCGGTGGGAAACGAATTCGCTCAGTGACATCGGGACACCCACCGACTGAAGCGCGGCGCATGCGGCGTTTGCAAGCGCACCGGCCAAGATGAATGCCGCAAGGACGTCGCATACATATTGTTTGCCCAACGCGGACGCGAAGTCGTGCCCGAGCACCAGCACCATCGCAGCGAACATCACGTAGAGTCCCCACAGCAGCGGCAATTGCGGATAGGCGGATTGCGGGCTCAATGCGCGGGCAAACAGCGTCAGCGCGAACAGGGTGACAAGCAAGGCGGGAGCCGGCATGCCGGCACGTCCTCTGCGAGGTGCCGCCGCCGCGAACGCCATCGCCGCGAACCCCAATGCAAAGGCAAGCCATTCCTCGTAGTAGGCGCGCAGCGGCGGCAGATGGCGCGGCTGCAGGAAGGGGAGCAGCAGCATTGCGCCCGCGAGCAGCAGGGCAGCACTGTGCAGGCCGGACCGGGGCGCGCGGTTGGTCGTCAATTGGCTTGGCTCGTCCGGCGTAAACGAAAAAAAAGCCAGCCCGAAGGCTGGCTTTTCAGGTGCGCGAGTCCTGATCAGAACTGGCGGCAGAGGGTGTAGAAGTTGGTGCCGGTCTCCTGGTAGCTGGCGGCCGCGTTGCCCGCCGCCGCATTCATCGTGACAGCCCCGGTGCCCGATACCCCACGCACGAATCCGGATGTGAGCAGCCCATCGTCCATCTGGACGTCCAGCGCGATGGCAACCTTGTCCGGCAGGTTCGTCGAACACATGATCAGAGCCGTGAAACCCTGATTGCCACCGGTAAGGGTCGCAACCGGAACGGTCGGACTGGCGCCCGTGGTGGCTGAGCCATCGCCCGTCTGGACGCCGAGAATCCCGTTGAACGCGTTGTTCGGGTTCGTCACCCCGGACCCGGAGACGAATCCGGAGCGGCGCAGGTGATCCCACCAAAGCGCTGTCTCGTCGGTCGCCGCTGCCGGCGAATAGAGCCCGGTAACTACCCGGTTCCCGTCCCCTGCCGTGGCGCCGGTCCAGCGTGTTGCCTGGATGTCGTCCCCCGGCGAGTTGCGATACCGATCCTGATAGCCGAAGTACGCGGCGGAAACACCCGAATAGTCGGTGATGGCGTTCTTGATCTTTGCCTGGATGATCATTTCCTGGCCCTTCAGGATGCCGCCAAGCAGCAAGCCGATGATAACCAGGACGATTGCGATCTCGACCAAGGTGAAGCCCTTCTGGTTGCTCTTCATGACGTTGCACTCCTCGCAAGATGTACGGGCAACACTACGCAACTTCCGTGCCCGGGGAAATCCCGCCAAAGCATCGCGCAATCATCAGAAAGTGTCAAAAAAGTGACGATATTTCGTCAGTCCCGTCGATTGTTCGACTTGTTCGGGCCTCTTGAACTCTCTTGGGCGCGCGCCCGTTCCTCCATGGATTTGAGCCGAAGCTCGAGATACCGGCGTTCCGTCTCGTCGCGGACCTGACCTTTCGCCAAAAGGCCGCCAAGCATGATGCGTGCGGCGTCCAGTTCGTTCATGTCCTCCAGCACGAACACCTCCATTTGCCGGGCCCAAAGCGGCACATCATGGGCGGTGGTCATCCGGTCGATCGCCCTGGCGTACTTCAATGCGAGGGGCAAGTCGTTGAGCCGGTGCTTGGCCAGGAGCGCTGCATGGGCGAGCGCCGGCCATTGGCGATTGGGATCCTTGTGAAACTCCTCGAAAATGAACTCCAGCATCTTCCTCTGCCGGATCGGGTCGTTCACTTCCGCATATATCCTGGAAGCAGAGAAAAGCGGGTACTTACTTAGCGGGTCAAGCAACTGGATTGCCCGGAGCCAGTCGATGAGTCGGTCATAGTCGAGCTTGCGGTAGGGCAGGGTATTGGTGCCGTGGTAGTCGAAGGACTGGATATAGAGCATCGCAATCCGGGCCAGCGCGGCTGGTTCGCCCAGTGCCGCAATGCGTAGCGCTGCCGGGCGAGGCGGAACCGGCAAGTCTTCTGCGTCGGTCGATGCCGGTCCGATGCGCGCCTTCAGCGTTATTTGTGCTGCCAGGCCGGCAATGAGCAGGACAATGACCCATCGGGGTACTGCCCGGATCGGACGCTGGGCGTCGCTCACAGGTTCCGGCGATGAAAATCGAACAGACCCGCTGCGCTCACGAGCGCGCCATAGACCACGAGGCTGACCGCAACGGTCGCAAACTCGCCAGCGGTCGGGGGCGCGTAGACCAGCCAATTGGTCTGCGTCGCCTTTTCCAACGGCGGAAGCACGAGCGCGACCGCATCAATCGCCCAGCCGGCCACCTTTTGCATCGTGTCGTAATCCGCGGCGAGCGGGCTGGAAGAGATCAACTGGATGGCGGCCACCGTACGGCCGAGCAGGTACACGCCCGTCGCGGCCGCAAGCGCCGGGACGACGTCGCCCAACGTAACTACGAAGAACAGGCTGATGGCAGCCATCAGCCAGACCTCGAGCGCCAGTGACGCGAACCATGTGAGGGTCGCAAGCGGAGGGCTCCACGCGAGCATGACTATCGAGAAGACGGCGGCGACGAGCGCGCCGCAGGCGCCAAAGCCCGCCAGCTTGCCCACGTAGTAGGCCACGCGCGAGATCGGCAGGGACAGCAGGAGTTCGGTGCCCTTGTCGTTCGATTCACGGACCATGCTCGTCACGACAAACGCCGAGCATACGAAGACCGACGTGGCCCGGAAAAAGGCCGCGAGGATCCCTGCCTGCAGCGACGTGCTTTCGGTGAGCGCCAGTTGGGAGAGGAACCCCGCGAGGCCGATGCCCGCCGCGAGGGCCGATATCACGAGCAGGGGAAGCCGCGTGCGACGCGCTTCGAGGAGCACGAATCGTGCGAGCGTGTAGGCGGCCCGCGTGGCGTTTGGCTCTGGTGGGGCTAACATTGGGGACTCGGCGCCTGATGATTGTCGGTGTAAAGCGCACCCCTGCCCTTGCCGGAATGCAGCCGCCATAACCTAATCGCGCCACGCCAAGGATGCAAGCAGACACTTTTTCCACACCCTTGTTCGGTCGCATAGCCACAGCTGCGCAAGGATTCTCGCAGCGCTACGGGCGGTTCGTGGTCATCGCCATGCTCCTCCTGCTGCATGTCGCCGCGCTTCGCGGGGTTGCGGACAACTGGGCACGCGCGCTGCTCCTTGCCCACCTGGGGCTGATCCTGCTTTGGCAACCTTTTCTCCGCGGGCAGTACCAGGTGTCGGCGACCCAGTTGGCGTTCATTGCATTCGGTGCGACGGCGGTGATGCTCTGGTTGAACGCCTGGCTGCTGGTGTTCTGGGTGTGCGTGCTTGCGGGGCTGATCGGGGGAAAGGTGTTCCTGCACCAGGCCCGCTGGCAACGGCGCTTTTACCTGCTAGTCCTTGTCTACCTGTTGGCGCTGCTTGCGATCATCATTCTGCCGGGAATCGCACCCCGAAGGGAATTCTCACCGGAAATACGCAGCATCGCCGAGTACATCCTTCCGTTACTTTTCGTAATCATGGTCCTGGTGCCCGCAGAGCCGGAATCCCCGGAGGCGCCACAGGTCATCGACTTCTTCTACAGCATCTTCCTGATGCTGGTGCTCGGCGTCGTCATCCTCGGCAGCTTCACTTTCATGACGCTGGGCCGCACGGACTACATGGAGGCCTTGACGTATACCGTATTCCTGATCGCGGGATCGGTTTTCATCATCGGACTGGCCTGGAACCCCCATACCGGGTTCGCGGGCCTGAACGTATTCTTCTCCCGTTACCTGTTCTCGATAGGCCTCCCGGTAGAGAAATGGCTCTACTTCCTGGCCGAACTGTCGCGCCTCGAACCGCGGCCCGAGCGCTTTCTCGCCGAAAGCATTGCGAGCCTCGCGCGGCTGCCCTGGGTCTCCGGCGCAGAGTGGCGCGCAGGCAGCGACCGCGGCGAGCACGGCATGAATACCGCCTTTCCGGTCAGGTTTGAAAACGAAGAGCTCTCCCTTGTGATCTATTCCCGCTATCGCACAAGCCCCGCGTTGCAGTGGCACCTGCATCTGCTCGGGCAACTGCTGGGCGAGTTCTACATGGCAAAGCAGCGGGAGCAGAAGCTCCGGGAGCAGAGTTACCTGCAGGCCGTCCACGAAACCGGCGCGCGCGTGACCCACGACGTGAAGAACCTGCTCCAGTCCCTGAACGTACTCGTATCCGCGGCCGGCCAGCGTAGCGGCCTCGGGCATTCCCCCGAACTGCTCTCGCTGATCCAGCGACAGCTGCCCGTAATAGCGAAGCGGTTGAGCGCCACGCTCGAGAAGCTGCAGCGCCCGCAGACCGAGAGTGAACAGTTTGTCCCAATCGACTCGTGGTGGGAAAGCCTAAAGCGGCAGTACCTGCAGAACGGGGTCGAATTCGAGGCACATTCGATCGACTCGGGGGCCATGCTGCCGCGCGCCCTCGCCGAGAGCGTCGCGGACAACCTGATCCAGAATGCGCTCGCAAAGAAGGCGGCGGATCCGCAAGTCAGGATCCACGTCTCGGTGGCAGGCAAAGAATCGATTGAATTCCGGGTGACCGACACCGGCCGCGCTATCGGCAGTGACGTCGAGAAACTCTTGTTCCAGGCTCCGGTGGGTTCGCACTCCGGACTGGGAATCGGCCTGTACCAGGCCGCACGCCACGCGGAAGCGAACGGCTATTCGCTCAGTCTCGTTTCCAACCGCGATGGTGAAGTGTCTTTCTCGCTGGCGGGCATTCCGCGACCGGCGCCTCCCGCGTAAGGCACCCTCGCAATTGCGCACTGGAGGAACACGTCACGGCCTTACTCATCGCCGGGGCGAGCGCCTTGCGCCCGGTCGGCTCGACCCAGGAGCTCGTATACGGTCGTATAGCCCTTGCCCTTCAGGTTGAGCGTCCGCGGCGCCTCGAAGTCGTAGTCGCCGGAGAGGGCACGGAAAGTCCGCTCGTCGACCTGGATGCGGCCCGGCTCGCTCTCGGAAGTCAGACGGCTTGCGATATTGACCGTGTCACCCCAGAGGTCATAGATGAATTTCTTGGTGCCGACCACGCCGGCAACCACGGGGCCGGTGGCAATGCCGATCCTGAGCTGAAGGCCGTGGTCATTCACCGCATAGTCGCGCTCGGTGACGTCCCGCATGGCCAGCGCCAAGTCGGCGACCGCCGCGCAGTGGCCATCGCTGCCGGCAGACAATCCGCCTGCGACCATGTAGGCATCGCCGATCGTCTTGATCTTCTCGAGCCCGTGCTCCTCGGCCAGTGCGTCGAACTCGGAGAACAGGCGGTTCAGCAGCGAGAAAATCTGAGCGGGCTCGAGCGTCCCTGCCATGCGCGTGAAGTTCACGATGTCAGCGAACATCACTGTCACTTCCGAGAACCCGTCCGCGATAGGGGACTCGAGGCGCTTCAGGCGCTCCGCCACAGGTGCCGGCAGCACGTTGAGCAGCAGCTTTTCGGATCGTTCCTGCTCGTCGCGCAACCCGGCGTGCGCGTGTTCGAGGCGCACCCTCGACTTTTCGCGTTCGGAAAACGCGAACCTGAGCAGCGTGTAGACCAGCGTCGACATTGCGGCAAAATTCAGTGCGAAGAATACGACGCTCGTCGACAGGGGTACTTTCGGCCCCTTCGGCGGGAGCCATGCAAGCTCGTAGTCCACGTAGCCCGTGGCGAGCGTGAGGAAGATGTAGGCGGCGAACCAGGGGATCGATTCGCGCGCCGAATAGAGGACGATGGCACCCACGGGGGCGAGCAGGCCCCACAGGATCATCCCGCTGGCCGACACGAAATTGCCGATCGACCACTGGACGACGAAAGGCACGAACAGGAACAGGCCCAGCTGGCACGCGCGAAAGATGTCGAAATTGAGCGTGAAGAGGTAGTAGACAAGGGTTGCAAGCGACGCGAGCTGGAATGCGACCGGAAGCGAGGCGGAAACCGGCAGGCCGAGTGCCTGGTACAAGGCGAGCCACAACGCCGCCGCCGCGATCATCAGGCCGCAGGCAAAGAGCAACACGACCTTTTTCAGCCGCAGTTCCTCGGAATCGCCCGGCAGGATGCCTGCGGTCCTCAACCGCGAATACAACCGGACGGACGCCCGTTGGGACTCGCTCACGGCATCACACCTGCGCTGACCATGCGCCCGTACAGAAGGCCGGCCGAGATCCAGACCATCTGATCGTCGAACTCGCCGCCCGTGGCGGTTGACGGTGCGGGTGTGTGGTAGACGAAAGTCGCGTTCGCATCGGTATTGGCCAACTCATCATATCGCGTGGAGTCGCTTGTCAATCCATTCTTGCCTTGCGAAAAGATGATGGCAACCACGGTGCTGGCGTTGACCAGGTCATTACTTGTACCGCAGGACGTACTGCTGAATCCGGCGGCCTGTGAGCTGTTGCAGATCCGCAGGTCGGACGGCGCGCACTGCAATCCGTTGGCTTTCAAATTCGTGGATGAGGAGAAAGCCGGCGTGTTCGTGCACCCCGTGCCGGAGATGGTTTGCGCCAGGACATAGCGGATTCGGTTGTTGTAGGCGTCGATTGCATACCCCGAGGAATCGACTTGCTGCACACCCAGGGCTTTCGCCGGCAGATACCCGTCGTAATAATTGGTGCATGTCCCGCCGCCGCTGGGCGATTCGTCGCCGGAACTGGTTGACGATGCGGGGCACGGCAGGCGCCCGTTGGTGATTGCGAAACCCAGAAGTTCTTCGCGGGCGTATTCGATCCGCTTCTGCGTATCCGAAAAATTGCGCTGGTCCACTTGAATGGCCAGCGGAGAAAGCAATCCGCCGATCAGCAGCCCGACGATCACCATGACCACGGCCATTTCGGCCAGGGAGAATCCGCGCTCGCTTGCTGGAGCTAGTTGCACAGTATTTCGGCTGTCCCTGTCGTCTGCCGCTGGAAAGGGCAGACCGACGGCCGGTCGTTGAAGGTTGTCGAAATCGTATCGCGCTGGAATGTTCGGTCGCCAGTGGATGCGTTCTGGGCCTCGAAATAGTCGCCGAGCGTGGCTGAAGGCAGGGTCTTGCCGGCAAGTGGGCGACCCGAAAGGATCAGTACGATTCTCTTGTCGTTGACATTGCCGGTTCCGGCTTCGGCGTTGGTCAGGGTGAGGCAATTCGTGACGTTCGCCGAAGTACATGTCCCGGACGGATTCGCCGTGACCGCGGGAGAGATCGAGTAGTACGTATAGTAATTCCAATTGTTGTTGATGAACCAGGCGATGTCGGGATTGGAGCCGGTGCTGGTGTTGATCAGGTACGAATCGGAAGGGTGAGGAATGTTGATCCTGCCCGTCCCGCTCGAAGACTTGTTGGCCATTGTTACCGTGAGCACGACCTGGCCGGCGCCGGTCGACGCGACAATCGAAGGCGTAAGCGACGAGATCGAATTCCCGCTCGTTGGCGTGAACGTGATGTCGGAAGTCGTGGGCGAGGTCCTGAACCCCATCGCAATATTCGAGGCGGTAGTGGTCATTCGGACCACCGGGCGCCCGGAGTAGGTAAATTGGCAGCGCATGCGCGTTGTGTTCGCGGTGCAGCTCACACCGCTGAAGGACCCGCTGCCGGAAAGTTTGGTTGCGGTCGCACTCGTCCAGCGAGCGCTGCACCCGGTGCCGCTTGTCACGTTTCCGCTTGCAAGGGGCAACAGGCCCTCGGTCACGCCGTTGTTACCACAGGAATCGTCCGTCGTGGGATTGCTCCAGGTCGATGCGTAAGGGAAGAACTTCGCGCCCCACTCATTGGTCGAATCGTTCTGGTACCACCCGGTCGATGCCGCAGTTCCGTTGAGCGCGGGTGCGACTTTGCGCTGGATGCGGTCGGCCACTGCTCCTTCGATCGCCTTGAGCATCTCCGTAGCGGTGATCGACACCAGCCTGTCGTTGCCCCAGTTGTCGTTGCGGGAGGAGGTGAATGCGGACAGGGTGGCGTTGCCGCATTCGACGAAGTCGCTTGAATTCAGCGGCGTGGAACCCCGGCCGGGGGTTTGGTCCCGCTTGACGCATGGCGATGGCGCGGTCGAAGTGCTCGACGCGGTATTCAGCGCCGATCCCGGGGCGATGATGACCGCGACTGCGGCGTTCGATGTGCCATCCACGGTGAGGGAGCCCGTAGTCGAAAAATTGATCGGGGCCGCCCGGACACCCGACCCGACGACGTACCAGAGCGCTTCGCCGGAACCGTCGAGCGGCTTGTCGATGCCCAGGGTCTTCCACGGCAGTCGCCCGATCGCGGGCAACGTGCTGCAGGAACTGTTCTCGGTCCCTTCATTCGTGGTGCCGATGCTGCTCGTACTTTCCGGGCAGGGAAACATTCCCGGGACATCGCTTGTCGTAGCCTGCTGGGCGACGTAGCCGAGCAGGGCGTATTTCGCGAGTGTTAGAGCATCGCCTGTCTGCTTCTGCGCGCTCACCGTGTTGCTCGATGCCCCATTGATTGCATTTACGAGCGCCCACGACGTGCCGAGGACCATGATCAGCATCATGATCATCAGCGCGAATCCGCGCTGCCGGCGGTAGTGCGGCGGATTCGGGGCAGTGGGAAGCACCTTGCGGCCGGTCTCCTGCAAGGCCTTCATCTACCGGGCCGGGCGGGGGACCGGCCGGCGGGTCACACTGATTTCACCCCCATCGAGCGAATCGCGCACCTCTCCGCTGTCGCGGTTGAACGATTGCCCGATCTTCAGGTCGACCTGGTTCTCGTTCTCCCCGATGTCCACCGTCATGCGGCCCGTATTGCCGCGCTGCGGGCGCACGCGCAGGCCGTCAGGCTGTGTGCCTTCCGGTATGGGTTCGCCATTGACCCAAACGGTGGACTTTCCGCCGCTTCGTGAAACATAACCGTCGAGGCGGGTGACCGGGGACTCGACGACGATCGCGGCAGGCTTGTCCGGGATTCGGGCCTTTCTTCTCGCATCGAGGCTGCTACGCTGTTCAGGCGTGAAGAAGAGCCGCCCGAGTTCCTGGCCCAGTGCCTGGGTTGAAACGAACGCGAGCGCGCACGCAAGACGCGCAGCGCGCGCCTTCATGACTTCGCCCCTGCGTCCATGACCGTGATCAGGTCGATCTGGCATTCTGCCCTCAGGCGCGGCGTAAGCACGGACGTCCCCGTCGGGGGAGCGGCCGATCCCGATCGGGTGATGTCGCAACGTCGGACCGAGACATAGGCGTTTCCGGCCCCCCGCAGGTCGTCGAGGAAACCCAGCAAGTCACCTTCGTGGAGCAGTGCGAGTTCGAGCCTCATTGTACTGGCGTTGAACTCGACCTTGCCGGGCTTGCCCTGGATCGATGCAAGCAGCTTCTGCGGCTCGATCCGGTAACGCACGTCCAGCATCTCGCGGGCCAGCCGGATGCGTTGGATCGAATCGGCCCAGTCGAGCCGGCGTTCCTTGCCGATGATGTTGAGTTCGCGTAGCCGCCGGTAGACCTCGAGCCTCTCCGAGACCTCGCGTTCCTCTTCGCTGATTCGCGCCAAGCGTTCCCTCGCCTGCTGCCTTTCCGAATTGACCGTCTTGAACCGTTCCCTGCTTGCAGCGAGCTGCTGGTTTGCGAACAGGATCAGAGCCGCCCCGACGCCTGCAAGCACCAGTGCAACGGCAATCGGCAGGATAAGCTTCTTGAAGTCGGCGGCTACGAAATTCACTTGAGCAGCCTTCGTGAAAGCGTCACCGTAAAACGCGGGGTTTCATTGCCTTCCGACGAACCAATGTCGCCGGAAAGCGTGCCTGCGGAAGTCGTGTCGAATGGCAATTGGGTACGCACGACTTCGTAGGACCGGTCGACTTGCAGCGCATCCGCGAATTTCTGTACTTGCGCCGTGATCGACCGGTAATCCGAGCGTTGCGTTGCGTTGACGTGTCCCGAAATTTCCATCACCTGAGCAAGGTCGCTCCCGCCCTGGGGTTTCGCGGTTGCGGATGCAGGGGCACCCGCCGGGATCGCGACCGAAGGGTCCGCCGGGGGCTTCTTGGCCGCTGCTCCTGCGTGATCAATCTTCCAGACCAGCTGGTCGAGTTCGAGTTGCGGGAATTGTTCGAGGGCCCGCGAGACATAGGCGAAAGCCGGGCCGGGAACCGCCGTGTTGGCTGCGATCGAGCGGAATTCGTTGACGGTGGCCTTCAGGTTGTCGGTCGACGTCAGAGTCACGGGAAAGGTCGCCGTGATGCGCTGGTATTCCTGCCGTGCACTCCGCATTTCGCTCGACTGCAGGTCGGTCTGCGAGCGGATCGACGCGATCTCGAACCACCTGTAACCGGAAAAAAGCACGCACGCCGCCAGGCCGAGCGCGCCCGCCGCGACTACGCCCCGCTGGAGCTGCCAGATCAGGTACCCCTTGCGGTCCTCGCTTCGCGCAAACTGCTCCTTCGGGGCCTTCTTTGCGGCCGCGTGAAGGTAAAGCTGTTCGGCCCCGATACGCTCCGCGATCTTGATCCCGATGATCCGGGCTGCCTCCGGAAGGTCGATGGTCCGGAACGCGAGCCGTCCATCGGAGGGCAGTGATTGCTCGAAGACTTCCTGCTGTCCCGGCGGCGTGATCACCAGTGCGGTGATCGGCGGCCCTTCCCGCGGCAATACCCGCAGGCTCGACAGATATTGTACGAGACGAAGTGTTTCCGAGCGGACGAATGCAGCAAGCGCATTCGCACCCATGTCGCCGGTACGTTCCAGGCGGGCGAACCTGAGTTTGCCGTCCTCGAGAAAGCTCTGGCGCAAGCCGGCGCTGTTCATGGAGACCACAAACATCCGGTTGTTCCTCACGCCCAACTTGGCGGCCAGCCGGCTGGCCAGCGCCGAGGCGATCAGGGGGATGGAAAAGACGCCTGCCAACTTGGCGCCCGAATCCGAAAGCGCATCGAGCCATGGGGAAAACTGCTGGGTATTGGTGAACGACGCGAGCAGCAGGCGTTCGTTCTTGCGTTCTCCAGCCACCGCGATCGTCCCGAGCGATATGGCCGCAGCAAGCCGCGTGTCCCTGTAGCGCTGGGCGAGCCTTCGGTCGATCACGGCCTGCCGGTCGCTGCCGCGCAGAGACGGGACTATCTCGTCGTGGAAGTCTTCGCCGGCCAGGTCTGCAACGATGTAGTAGAGCGACCTCGGATGCATCTTCGCGAGGTTGCGGAACTCGGCAACGCCGTCCTCGCTGTCCGTGAATACGGCTTCGAGTTCCAGCTTCCCGGCGTCCCAGGTGTACAGCTGGTGGCCGTTGGCGGTGAAGTAGAGCAGGCGGCGATCGGACACGGTCGAATCGGCCTCAGAATTTCATCTTGCTGACGGTGTCGTATATTGGCCCCATCACGGAGACCATGACCCAGCCGAGCACTGCACCGAGGACAACGGTCAGTACCGGCTCGATCATCGCCTGGATCTTGCCGATCGATTCCTTCACCTCCCGGTTATAGAAGTAGCTCACATTCAGAAGTGCGCGATCGAGGGCGCCGGTGCTTTCGCCGATCTTGAGCATGCGGATCACGAGCGGCGGAAACAGGCCGACATCCTGGAACGCGGTGGTCATGCCCTTTCCGTCGGCGATCTGGCGCCCGGCATTGCGCAGCGCCTCCTCGAGCGGGCGGTTGCCGAGGATTTCTTCGGCATTCCGTATGGCATCGAGCACCGTGATCCCCGACGCATACATCATCGCAAAGCTCGAGGTGAACCGGGAAAGGATGATCTTGCGAAGCACGGGCCCTATCGTGGGTATCCTGAGCTTGTACACGTCCAGCGCATAGGCGATTTTCGGGTTCGTACGCGCCGCATAACGGATGCCGAAGAAAAGGCACGGCGGCGTGGCAAGCACGACCCACCAGTAGTTGACGCAGAAGTTGGAGACCTCGATGAGGATCACCGTCTGCAAGGGCAGGTCCTTGCCCATGCTCTTGATGAAGCCGACCATCTGCGGGACGAGGAAAACCATCAGGAAGAAAGTGACCAGCAGTACCGTTCCGCCGACGAAAGCGGGGTACATGAGCATCTTCTTTGTCTGCGCGGCGAGTTCGTCTTCCCACTTGAGCGTTTCGGTAAGGCTGCTGAGCACCTCGGGAAGCTTGCCGGTCTGTTCGCCGGACCTGACGAGCGAAACGAACACCTTGCCGAAGACCTCCGGGAAATCCGCCATCGCCTGCGACAGGTTGCGGCCGCCCTGGATGGATTCGACAAGGCCGCTGACAACCTCCTTGAAGCGCGGGTTGTCGACGCTGTCGCGAAGGTCGACCAGGCCCTCGACGATCGGGACTCCCGCGCCGGATAGCTGCTCGAGGTGGAAGCAGAAATTGATCAGGTCCTGGCGAGTGATCTTCCCGCCGCCGATCAGGCGGCTGGTCTGGCGCGTCGGCGCCCCCGTGACGAGATCGAGGCCCATGCGCGACAGGCGCTGCTCGAGATCGAACAGGTTGGCCGCGTCGACCCGGCCGAGGACGGACTTGCCGATCGAATCGATCGCCTTGTAGCTGTAAAGAGGCATGGGGGCTATGTTCCTTGTGCAGGCACCCGACCCGCCGTCAGCCCATACGGTCGGTTAGGTCGACGACCCTGGATAGTTCGTCGATGCCGGTCACCCCTCCCCGCACGAGCCGCAGGCCATCTTCCGCCAACGTGCGAAATCCCTTCGCCAGCGCCGCCGCGAGAATTTCGCGCGTGGTGGCGCGCTGGGCGATCAGTTCGTCGATGCCGCCGTCCAGTTTCAGGATCTCGAGAATGCCTTGGCGGCCCTTGTAGCCTTGGTAGTCGCAATGCTCGCAGCCAACGGCCCGATAAAGCGTCGCCTGGTCGGATGCGCCCAGGCCGAGCAGGCGGCGTTCACGTTCGTCCGGTTCGTACGCCTGGCGGCACGTGCGGCACAGCTTGCGAACCAGCCGCTGGGCAATGATCCCGATGATGTTGCCGGCCATGATGTCGGGAACGATCCCGATGTCGAGCAGCCGCGGTATCGCACCCACGGCGGAGTTGGTATGCAGGGTCGAATAGACCTGGTGGCCCGTCATCGAGGCGCGAAAGGCCATCTCGGCGGTATCTTCGTCCCTGATCTCGCCGACCAGGATCGCGTCCGGGTCCTGGCGCATCAGCGCACGGATGCCATTTGCGAAGTCAAGCTTTGCCGCTTCGGCCACCGATGTCTGGCGGATCAATGTCATCGGGTACTCGACCGGATCCTCCAGCGTCATGATGTTGATGCCGTCCGAATTGATGTGGTTCAGGATCGAGTAGAGCGTGGTCGTCTTTCCGCTGCCCGTCGGGCCGGTCACCAGGATGATCCCCTCGGGCCGCGCGATCATCCGCTTCAGCAGGTCCAGCTGGACTTCGTCCAGGCCCAGCTTGTCGAGCGGAACGATGCCTTTCTGCCGGTCCAGGATCCGCAGTACCACGTTCTCACCGTGGGTCGTGGGCAGGCTCGACACACGGAAGTCAACCACGCGTCCGGACATGGTCGCCGAAATTCGGCCGTCCTGGGGCGCACGGGTTTCGGCGATGTTCATCTTCGACATGACCTTCAGGCGGACGGCCATCGCCGGCCAGTAGGTCTTGTGCAGCGATCGTATCTGCCGCAATACGCCGTCGATCCGGTACCGGATGCGCAGGAAGTTCTGTTCCGGCTCGAAATGGATGTCAGAAGCGCCGCGTTCCACCGCGTCGGCGAGAAGGGCCGAAATCAGGCGTACTACGGGCTGGCTGTATTCATCACCGTCCGTGATGGTCGCATAGTCGACCTCGCCGGTTTCGATCTCCCGGAGAATCCCGTCGATCGAGAATTCATGCCCATAGTACTGCTCGATCGCGCGATCGACCTCGGAGTCGCCGGCCAGCCGCAGCTCGACCTCGTACTCGCCCTTGAGGTGTGCGCGCAACTGGTCGATCGCGACGATGTTGTTGGTGTCGGCCAGGGCGACAATGAACTTCTTCGCCTGCCTGTCGAGCGCAACGGGAAAGACGCGATAGCGCCGGGCCATGTCGCGCGGAACCATCTTGAGCGCCGCCGGGTCGACAATGATGTGCGCGAGGTCGACCGGTTGCAGCCCGAGCTTCTCGGACAGCGCGTCCCTGAGCGTCGCTTCGGAAACGAATCCAAGCTGCACCAGGAGCCGCCCCACCGGCAGGTGCGACTTCATCTGCTCGAGCAGCGCAATGCGCAGTTGATCCTCGGTCAGGATTCCCTGGTCGATCAGGATCTGCCCGATATGGCGCTTGGCTTGGGGATTGGTGGGCGAATTCATACGCTTGACATGATACTCCGGCGCCCGTCGGGGGCCGGAGTCAGAGAGTGTAAACGCCCTCGGACGAACCGGTCAGCGGCCTACCGCGCAAGCTCCTGGACCCTGTTTCGCGCGAGCGTCTGGTCGAAGCTGCTGGCGTGTTGCTGCGCAAGTGACATTGCCCGGCGATAGTACTCGAGCGCGAGCTTCGACTGCCTGAGCTGGTCGAGGCTCACGGCGAGGTTGTAGGCGAAATCCGGGTTCTCGGGCTCCGCCGTGTAGGCCCTGAAGTAGGCTTGCTGGGCTTCGGCCCAGCGGCCCTGCTGCGCGTACTGGTTCCCGAGCGTGAAATAAAGGACTTGCGCGTCGGGATCGGCGGCAAGCAGGTTCTTCACCCGCGACTCGGTTTGTACGGAGTCACCCATCTGCGCGCGCAGGGCGAGAAGTCCTGCCTGCGCATAGGTGTCTCGCGGATTCGCCTGCAGCAGAGATTGGTAATAGCCGGCGGCCTGTTCGGGACGGCTGGTGCGTATCTCCACCGCTGCCATGCCCAGCAGCGCATCGCGATTCATCGGGTCGGCCCGCAACATCGCCTCGTAGTTGGTGCGCGCGGTCGACAGGTCTCCCTGGTTGTACGCCTGCCATGCGGTTTCGATCCGCGGGTCCACGATCGGCCCTCGACGATTGACGCTCAAGTTCGACGAGCCGGACGGCGTGCGCGGCGAGCCTGGATTCGCGGCAGGCGGCTTTGGACCGGTTCCGCGGGCCGGGGCGCCGGTCGTTTCCCGCGAAGTTGGCGGAGCGGCGGTGGCCGGTGCTGGAGTCTCCCGCTGTTTCGGAATCGTACCGGAGGTCAACGGAGCGCCGGCCGGCGCAGCTGCGGCCAGGCCGCCGGCACTCGGAGGTGCCGCTGCCGCCACCGGCGCCTGGACTTGCCCGGGTAGGCCGGGAATCGCCGGCGCGGCGGGGGGCGCAGCAGGCGCCGATGTGCGTGGTGCGGACGGTGGCGGGGCTTCGGATGCTTTCTCGTCCGAAGGCGGCCTGGGGTTTGTGTTGACCAGCGGCGGTGGGGGGCGCAGCTGGTACCAGAAATAAACTACCGTACCGACAGAAAACGCTCCGAGTACCGCCATCGTGATGTAGAAGGGAAGCTTGGGATTCGGCTCCCTGAACTTCGCCTCGAAGACCTTCTTCGCCGCCGACCTTTGTGCTGCCTGGGGATCGGCCCCGCTTTGAGCCGTCTGGCTCGGCTGGCGGGGTCGTTGCACGGGTTCGGAAACAGGTTCGCGCGCGACCGGCGCCTTTGGTAGCTCCGGAGCCGGTCGCGATATCGGGGCGGTGGAAAAGGCATCGGGAACCGGGCTGCTCGAACCGGAGTCGGAGCGAGCGTCGCCGATGTCCTCCGAATGGATTTCCAAGGGCTTCGAAATGTCCGGGAGCTCGTCCCGGGTCCGGACCTGCTGTCCGGCATCTTCGGCCTCCGCATGGCCGTCGAGCTGCGCGCGCCGCTTTGCGTCGTCCTTGGCCTTTTCCGCCTTCTTCAGCGCGTCGAGTAGGAGGCTCATCGGGTCTACTGTGCCGGCCGCTCGCCGTACGCCTCCGCCTTGCCGGGATTCGGGCGCTGGAGGTAGTCGGAATCGGGAATCAGATTCCGGTAACGGCGATAGTCGCCGTCGATGCTTGCGTCGTGGATGACAACCGGACGCAGGAAAATGACCAGTTCGGTCTTCGTGATGGTGTCCTTGCGCTGCCGGAACAGGTCACCGATGCTGGGGACACGGTTGACGCCGGGAATGCCGTCCTCGGTGTTGCTGACCTGGTCCTGGATCAATCCGCCCATGACGGCGACCTGTCCGCTTTGCACCCTCAGCATCGAGTCCATTTCGCGCGTCTGGATCACGGGTACAAGGCTCGCGACGCCCGCTGCGGTAAGCGTGGGATTCGGGTCGGCGACGTCCCCTATCTTGCGCGAGATAGTCGGCCTCAAGTTGAGCACTACCGTGTCGGAATCGCTGATCTGCGGAACGACCGTCATCACGAATCCCACCGGAACCGAGTTTAGCGTCGAGGTGAATGTCGTCAGCGACGTCGTCTGGTTGATCGTCGTGTCGGCCTTGAGGGTGAAGAACACCAGGTTGTCGACGACCTTCAGGACCGCGGATTGGTTGTTCAGGACGCTGATCTTCGGGCTCGAAAGCACTTTGACGTCGCCGAACGATTCGAGCAACTTGAGCGCGGACGTGAAATTCAGGTTGCCCGCGGCGTATCCGAAGGTGAATGCGTTCGTGTTGATTCCTGCCGGTGTGGCGCCGCTGCTTTGCTGGAACTGGAATCCCGCCGAGCCGGTGCGAAGCTTCGACCAGTCGATGCCGCGCTGGTACTGGTTGTTGAGCTGCACTTCCGCAATTGTCGCCTCGATCAGTACCTGGCGCTTTGCGCTCGACATCACCTGGTCAAGAAACTCCTGGATCTTCTCGTGCTGGCGGGTTGTGGCGCGGATCGAAAGTATTCCTGCCTCCGGATTCGCGATGACAGCCGCCGCCTCGCGGAACTCCATGTTCTGGCCACCCGCCTGCTGGGTGGTACCGGCCTGTTGCGTTCCCGAAACCGGAGGTGTCTGCGAAGTGGGCGCTGCGGATTGTGCGCCCGCACCCAGCAACGTCGCTGCCCCTGCCAGAAGCGACGAGGCGCCGGCGGCACCTGCAGTTCCCGCGGGGGCGGCGGGGGCCGGCGTGGTGGAAGCATGCGTTTGCTGCATGCCCGGAAGGAGCTTGTCACTCTCACGAAGGATATCCCGCACGTTTGCGACCAGCGTGTCCCAGAAACGATTGCTCGAAATATTGTTTACGGTGGAAGTCGAGTTGTTGCTGAGCGTCCCGACGCCGCCCGATCCGCCGGAGCCGGCCTGCCCCGCGGTGACCTGGCTGGAAACGCCGAGCTGGCTCGAAGACACTCTGGCCATATTCAGGTAGTCGATCCGATAGATCCTGAGATAAGGCGTGTCGCGCATGACGATCAGGTTGGGGCCATCGACTTCGTAGCGCATGTCGATCTGCCTGGAGATCCGGGTCAGCAATTGCGGCAGGGTCTGGTCGATCGCATTCAGGGTCACGCTTCCGCTGACGCCGGGATGGATGTCGACATTCAGTTTAGCGTCCCGGGCCAGTGCGAACAGCAATTCCTGGACCTTGACGTTGTTCACGACGACGCTGTAGGTCTCCGGCCGCGCCGTGGCCTTCGGCTTGGGAAGCACCGGCGCAATCTGCACGGTAGGCGGAATAGCGCCTTTCGCGGGCCCGGCCAAAGCTTCCGTGTGGATATGGGCGTCCTGCACCTTGGCGGGTGGCATGCCACCGCATGCGGCCAGGGCCACAGCGGTGAGCAGGCTTGCGGCAGCGATTCTTAGATCCATCTTGCCAGTGTCGATGAGCCGATTTTGAAGCATATCATAGTCTTGACTTTAGGAATCGACGCTAAACATCTGTCAAATGTACCCTTTTCGACATCATTTCTTTATCAACCAGATCAGATCGCCGCGCGCAACTCGGCAAAGGTGCGCAACTCCGTTTGGAAGGCTTGACGGTATTTCTGGGGCAAGCGCTCGATCGCCAGGGTGGCCGAGTCCCGATCCGGATAGTCCCCATACGTTACGCGGATTTTCCGCTTGCCTGCGCTACTTTGCGGCAGCACGTAAACCTGGTCCAGCGAAACGAGACTTCGGGCGCGAACGAGGAACCGTTCGACGCGCCCGGGATCCGTGTTCTCTGTCGAGAACAGTTCGATGCTGTAGTTTTCGTCCGGCTCGCGCTCTAGCAGGGCGCGGGTGGCCTCGAGACGTTCCTTGAGAAGCTTGTTGTCCCCTGCCCTATAGGCCGCCAGCCGGCCCGCGGCCTCGGGTTCGAGCCGGGAGACGGGCGCCTCCGGCAGCTTTGGTTTTGCAGGGGTGTTTTCCGGTGCTGCAGAAGGCCTGTTTCCGGGGGAGGGCGCGGAAACGTCGGCAGCTTGCGGACCGGCCAACGCCGTTGAGGCGATGGCCTCCGTGGCGGGTGGCGATGCTGGTGCCGGCGCGCGCGCGGGCGCAGGTCTCGCGGCGCCGGCCGGCGGTGCCGCAGGCTCGACGGCGCGGTCGGTGAAGAGCCAGTGCAGTCCAATCCCGAGTCCGAGACCGGCGACCAGGGTCGCCGCGGCAACGGCAAGCGGCCAACGTGGCCGCTCGTGCAGCAACCGGCCGAAATCGGAATCGCGGACCGCAGCCCGCACCTGCGGTGCATTGACCGCGTGCTTGTTTTCCGCATAGGCCGCAAGGAGGCACTTGTCGGCCAGGATGTTCACGCGTCGGGTCAGGCCGCTGGCGGCCTTCGCGATCATCGAAATGGCTCGCGGACTGAATACGTCGGGGCCCCTGTAGCCGGCCGCACGCATCCGGAACGAAAGGTAGCGCCCGACCTCCGCCTCGGACAGGGGACGCATCCGGAAACTGTGGGTTATGCGGTCCTTCAGTTGGCGCATGGACGACTTGTCGAGGATCGCATCGAGCTCCGGCTGCCCGAACAGCACGATCTGGAGCAGCTTGTGGCGGCTCGACTCGAGGTTCGAGAGCAAGCGCACCTGCTCGAGCGTCTCCTCGGGCATTGCATGCGCTTCGTCGATCAGGACCACCACGCGACGACCGTCCGCGTAGATGTCGATCAGGTGCTCTTCGAGATCGCGCAAGGCGACCGTGATCCTTTCCTGCGGGAAATCGAGGTCGAGGTCGTCCGCGATGGCGTGAAGGATCTCGCCCCGGGAAAGGGACGGGTTGGCCAGGTATACGATTTCGATCTGTTCCGGGAGCCGCTCCATGAGCACCCGGCACAGCATCGTCTTCCCGCTGCCGACCTCCCCTGACACCTTCACTATTCCTTCGTCGTGAACGATGGCGTACAGAAGGCCTTCGAGCGTCGTGCCGCGGTCGGCGCCGTCGAAGAAGAAATCGGTATGCGGCGTGATCCGGAACGGGGGCTCGTCGAGCCCGAAATGGTCTAGGTACAGCAATGCCGGTACCCCCTGGTCGCACTCTTCTTCATTTGTCGCCGGTGCCCATGCGGCTGTAAAGGGTGGTGCGGTTGATGCCGAGAATCTTTGCGGCCTGGCTTACGTTTCCCTTTGAGAGCCGCAGGGCGGCTTCGATGTATCCACGTTCCCAGGTTGTAAGCATCGAATCCAGGTTGAACTGCTTGTCCCGCTCCAGGTGGCGGGTGGCCTGCTCAACCACACTCTGGCCGTCGAGCGACAGCCCGTACTGGATGGAGGGCGAATTCGAGGGATCCTGGTTAAGGTCGAGTTCCGGCTCTAGTTCGACGACCGACAGGCGCTGGCCGGCGTGCTTGGTCGTCAAGCGAATAACGATATTCCGCAGTTCGCGTACGTTCCCCGGGAAGGGGTACGACAGCCAGCGCGCCAACGCACCGTCGTCGAGTTCGAATTGCTGGGCTCCGGCCTGGGTCGCATATAGCGCACGGAAATGGTCGAGGAGCAATAGCTTGTCGGAGTCCATTTCGCGCAATGAAGGCACTGCAAGCGTAAACACTGACAGCCGGTGATAAAGATCTGCGCGAAAGGTTCCTTTGCGCACTTCCTGCCGGAGGTCACGGTTGGTCGCGGTCACCACGCGCGCGCGCGAATGGCGCAATTGGGTCTCGCCCACCCTTTGGTACTCGCCGTTTTCGAGGACCCGCAGCAGCTTGGCTTGCAGTTCAAGCGGGAGTTCGCCGATCTCGTCCAGGAAAAGGGTGCCGTCCTGGGCATCCTCGAAATAGCCGGACTTGTTCGCGGCGGCCCCGGTGAACGCGCCCTTCACATAACCGAACAGCGTCGGCTCCACCAAGGTCGGGGCTATTGCCGCACAATTGAGCGCAAAGTACGGGCGGTTCGCGCGTGACGACAGTTTGTGCAGGCTTTGCGCGGCCAGTTCCTTGCCGCTGCCGGATTCTCCCTCGATCAGCACCGGAAACGGCGAATCGGCATATTGCGCTACCTGGCTCTTCAACTGCTGGATCGCGGGGCTCGCACCGATCAGCGTTTCGGCTTCCGGTAGTGCACCGGAAAGCTCCGCGGCCTGGAATGCAAGGGCCTTGTTGAGCAGGCGCTTGAGCGTTGCCGCGTCGCACGGCTTGGCGATGAATTCGGCCGCCCCGAGGGTGCGTGCGTGGCGTGCGTGGGTGGCGTCGTTCTGCCCGGAGAGGACGAATATCTTCATGCTCGGGGAGTGCGCGAGCAGGTCGGCGATCAATGCAAAACCCTCGTCCGGCGCATGAGGCCGCGGCGGCAGCCCAAGGTCGACGAGGGCGAGCTGGGGCGCCTCGGGAAGCTGGCGCATCAGTTCTATCGCGTGACGCCGCGATTCGCAGGCGTGGATCTCGAAATCCGCACCGAGCGCGAAAGCAAGGGTGTCCGTTATGAGCTGGTCGTCGTCGACGATCAGCAGGACCGGTTTGCGATCAGGCTGCGGTGGCACGCTGGGAATCATCGATGCAGCGCATGAAGGCGCGCTCAAGTTGGGTTTCGCCGAACCGCTCGCACAATCCCCTGGGTGAGCCTTCGAATCGGATCCCGCCGCGATCGAGCACGGCGATCGAGGAGCACAGTTCCTCGACGTCGGCGAGGACGTGCGAGGTGAAGAAGAGCGTGCGCTTTTCCCTTGTCAGTCTCGCGAGGACCGATTTGACTGCGACCCGGCTGGCGGGGTCGAGCCCGCTCATCGGCTCGTCCAGCACGTAAAGATCGCGCTCCACGACGAAACACCCGGCAAGGCCGAGTTTCTGCGTCATCCCCTTCGACAGCTGGCGGACCGGACGTCCCATCGCCGCGCGGTCCAGGCCAAGTTCATCGAACAGTGAACCCACGCGATCGGGGTCGAAGCGGTCGCCCGACAGGGCGAACGTAAGCTCCATGAACTCGCGGCTGGTCAAGTAATGCGGCGGGACGAACCGCTCCGGCACGAACGCGATGCGTGCGCGCGCCGCAGTCTGCGTGTGCATGACCCCGAAGATCCTAAGCGATCCGCTGTCGACCGAGCAGAAGTCGAGCATGCACTTGATGAGGGTCGTCTTCCCGGCGCCATTGAGTCCGACCAGCCCGAATGCGGACCCGTCCGGCACTTCGAGGTCGACTCCTCGCAGGACCGGCACCGGGCCATAGCTCTTCATCACCCGGGAGGCCGAAAGCGCGGGGCAGGGCGGAGGAGGATTTGCTGACATGTCCGCTAATATAGGGGAAAGCCCCTGGTTTCGCAGCGCTCCGGGACACTCGCCGCCACAGCGTGCGTTATGCGCAGGATCGTCCGTCGAGTAAAATCCGCACTTTGCATTCCCGGGTATGCCATTGGCCGCCGACAATATCGTCGAAATCAGGTCCCTTACGTTTGCCTACGATGTGCGCCCGATCCTGAAAGGTATCGATCTCACCATCCGGCGCGGCCAAGTGGTGGCGATCATGGGAGGGTCCGGTTGCGGGAAGACGACCCTGTTCAGAATCATCGGCGGCGCGATTCGCCCGACCGGGGGCTCGGCCCGCGTTTTGGGACAGGAGGTGAGCACACTTACCACCCGCGGCCTGTATGAGCAGCGTCGGCGGATGGGGATGCTGTTCCAGTTTGGCGCGCTGTTCACCGACATGTCGGTGTTTGACAACGTCGCATTCCAGATGCGCGAACACACGGACCTGCCCGAGAGTCAGATTCACGACCTGGTTCTGATGAAGCTCGACGCGGTAGGATTGCGCGGGGCGGCGACCCTCATGCCGTCGGAACTATCCGGTGGCATGGCCCGCCGTGTCGCCCTGGCCCGGGCCGTGGCGCTCGATCCCACCCTGATTCTTTACGACGAGCCTTTTGCGGGCCTTGACCCTATTTCGCTCGGCGTGATCTCCCGCCTCATCCGCAGGCTGAACGACTCGCTTGGGGCGACATCCGTCATCGTGACGCACGATGTGCAGGAATCGTTGCACATGGTTGACTACGTGTACTTCGTGTCCGAAGGACGAATCGTTGCGCATGGCACGGCCGAGGATGTTCGCCAGTCCGTTGAGCCCTATGTGCGCCAGTTCGTGAATGGCGAGCCGGACGGCCCGGTAGCGTTCCACTACCAGGCGAGCGACTATTCCGCGGATCTCGACGGGTTGCGGGCTGCCTGATGGATCGTGTCAAGGCATTGTTGCGCACGCTGGGCCGCACCGTAACGGACAAGCTCTGGCGACTGGGCTTTGCGAGCCGGTTCTTTGCCTACACGCTGCTGCATTCGGGCACTTCGTTCCGGCGATTCCACCTCACGGTGAGGGAAATCTACTTTACCGGTGTGCTTTCGCTGATCATCATCCTGGTGTCGGGCCTGTTCGTAGGCATGGTGCTCGGCCTGCAGGGGTACGACACGCTGCAGCGATACGGTTCGTCGGAAGCATTGGGGGTCCTGGTCGCGCTCTCCTTGGTGCGTGAACTCGGGCCAGTGGTCGCGGGCCTGCTTTTCGCCAGCCGCGCGGGCAGCGCGATCACCGCCGAGATCGGCCTGATGAAGGCGACCGAACAGATCTCCGCCATGGAAATGATGGCGGTCGACCCGATTGCCAGGGTCATCGCTCCGAGATTCTGGGCCGGCGTGATTTCGATGCCGTTGCTCGCGGCGCTGTTTTCCGCCGCAGGAATTTTTGGGGGGTACCTCGTCGGCGTACAACTCATCGGCGTCGATCAAGGTGCGTTTTGGTCGCAGATGCAGGCTGCCGTGGATGTCCGCGAAGACATTCTCAATGGTGTAATCAAGAGCGTCGTCTTCGGAGTCGCTGTCACGTGGATCGCAGTGTTCGAAGGATATGACTCCCCGCCCACTGCAGAGGGTGTCTCTCGCGCGACGACCCGGACCGTGGTCACGTCGTCGCTTGCAATCCTGGCACTCGACTTCGTGCTTACCGCGCTAATGTTTACTGGAGGGAACGGAAAATGAACCGAGCCACGATCGATCTGTGGGTTGGGATTCTCGTCGCCATGGGATTGGGGGCATTGCTTTTCCTGGCGCTCAAGGTCGGCAACCTGGCGTCCATCTCGACTTCCGAGGTATATCAGGTGCAAGCCAAGTTTGCTAACATCGGGGGGTTGAAGGTGCGCGCGCCGATCAAGAGTGCGGGTGTGGTGGTGGGGCGGGTTGCCGGCGTGCACTTCGACAACGAGAGCTACGAAGCGGTCGTCACGCTGAACATCGACGGCAGTTACAAGTTCCCGCGCGATACGTCGGCCAAGATCCTGACCTCCGGCCTCTTGGGGGAGCAGTACGTGGGCCTCGAGGCGGGAGGGGATGCGGCCATGCTGAAGGCAGGCGACAGGGTGAAGCTGACGCAGTCGGCCGTGGTTCTGGAAAACCTGATCAGCCAGTTCATGTTCAGCAAGGCACAGGAAGGCGGCAACGGCAAGGAAACAAAGTGACCCAGGCACAGACACTTCTAATCGGCGCGGTAAGGTCAAGGATCGCGGTGGCTGCGGCCGTCCTCCTTTTCGCCTCCGGGTGCGCAACGACCGGCGGGGAAGCGCGCGATCCGTTCGAGGGGTTCAACCGCTCCATGTACGGGTTCAACCAGGCAATCGACGAAGCGGTCGTGAAACCGGTCGCCACCGCCTACAAGAACACGCTCCCGGACCTCGTCCAGACGGGCGTGCGCAATTTCTTTTCGAACCTGGCCGACATCTTCATCTCGGTAAACAACCTTCTTCAGGGCAAGGTTGTCGATGCGGCCAACGACGGGATGCGATTCGCCGTGAACAGCACGATTGGCGGATTCGGCCTGCTCGACTGGGCCTCGGAAATGGGCCTCGAGAAGCACAACGAGGATTTCGGCCAGACGTTCGGTCGATGGGGGGCGGGTGACGGGCCGTACATCGTGTGGCCCATTCTCGGTTCGAGCACGGTGCGGGATTCGGCGGGCGGGGTGATCGACATCTGGGCAGATCCGGTAGGCAATCACCGGCCGATCGCCCCGAGGAATGCGATGTACGTTACGCGCGCGATAGGCAAGAGGGCGGATCTTCTCGACGCCAGCCGGATCCTGGAGGAAGCGGCCCTGGACAAGTACGTCTTCGAGCGGGATGCCTACCTGCAGCGCAGGCGCAACCTGATATATGACGGCAGTCCCCCCCGTGAACCGGTGAGCCGCGCTCCTTCGCAAGGCGCGTTGGTTTCCGCGTCCGCGAAAGGAAATGGAGAGAGTTCGAATGCTCAAGGCAATTAGGATCCTGCTGCTAGCGGGCGCTTCGTGGCTGTTGGCCGCGCCGCAGGCGGTTGCGCAGGACGTCGCGCCGGACGTGCTCGTCAAGAACGTCACCCTCGAAGTGGTGGACATCGTCAGCAAGGACAAGGACATCCAGGCGGGCAACCAGAAAAAAGTCGTTGACCTGGTCGAAGCCAAGGTCCTGCCGCACTTCAATTTCACCGCGATGACGCGGCTTGCGGTGGCCACCAACTGGGAGAAGGCTTCGGCGGACCAGAAGAGGCAACTTACCGAGGAGTTCAAGACGCTCCTGGTCAGGACATATTCGAGTGCGCTGTCGACATATCGCAACCAGAAGTTCGATTTCCGGCCGCTGCGAGCAAAGCCGACGGATACTGACGTTACGGTCCAGGTAAGGATCGCCCAGGCCGGCCGGGAGGCGGTGTCGCTCGAATACGACATGGAGAAGTCGCCCGCCGGCTGGAAGGTCTACGACGTCCGGGTCGGGGGGGTGAGCCTGGTCGCGAACTACCGCACCGAATTCGCCAACGAGATCCGCTCCACCGGGATCGACGGGCTGATCAGGGGCCTCGCCGCAAAGAACCATGGCCCGACCCAGAAGGCCGAGCGAAAGTGATTCGCCGCGATGGTGACCGGATGTTCGTTTCCGGTTCCGTGACCCTCCAGAATGTCACTGGCCTCCTGAACGAGGGCCTCGAATGCGTTCGCAACGGTGTGTCGACCGTCGACCTGTCGGAGGTGTCCGCGCTTGACTCATCGCTGCTCGCGGCGATCCTTGCGTGGATACGCGCAGCGCGCGCAGCGAATCGCAGCATCGTCGTCGCGAACCTGCCGCATGGCCTGACGACGCTTGCGCAGCTGTATGGTGTCGAGGAACTGCTCCCGGTAGCAGGCAGCCTGCACTGAATCGACCCGATTGCAGGCTGCTCCCCGGGAGCGCGCCTGCTGCAGTCATGCAAGCCGCAATCCAAGTCAAGGAAGTCAGAAAGCGCTATGGCGCCCTCCAAGCGCTCGACGGCGTGAGCCTCGATATCGTGCCGGGAGAAATCTTCGGCCTGCTTGGCCCGAACGGCGCGGGCAAGACGACGCTGATCAGCATTGTGGCCGGCCTGGCGCGTGCAGACTCCGGTTCGGTGGAGGTGATGGGGGCCGACGTGGTGTCCGACTATCGCAATGCGCGCCGGATGCTGGGAGTCGTTCCGCAGGAGCTGGTATTCGATCCGTTCTTTTCCGTTCGCGAGACGCTGACCATCCAGGCGGGATACTTCGGCATCCGCAAGAACGGCGGCTGGATCGACGAGATCCTCCACAACCTCGACCTCACTTCCAAAGCCGATGCCAACATGCGGTCGCTCTCGGGCGGCATGAAGCGGAGGGTCCTCGTCGCACAGGCGCTGGTGCACAAGCCTCCGGTCATCGTCCTGGACGAGCCGACCGCCGGTGTAGATGTCGAATTGAGGCACGGCCTGTGGAAATTCATGCGCGCCCTGAACCGCGAGGGGCATACCATCGTCCTGACGACCCACTATCTCGAGGAAGCCGAACTGCTGTGCAGCCGGATAGGTATGCTGAAGGCGGGGCGCATGGTCGCTCTCGACTCGACCCGGAACCTGCTGGAAACGTTTTCGGGCCTGTACCTCAAGCTCCGGGTGGACCGCACCGAACTCCCTGCGGGTGAATCGTTCAACGTGACCGAGAGGGACGGCGACCTGTTCACGCTCCGGCTGGATGACTTCCAGCAACTGGAACATGTGCTAGCCGGACTGCGACGGGCAGGCGTTGGAATAACGGAGTTCGAACTGCAGCCCCCGGACCTCGAGGAAGTATTTGTCCGAATCATGAATCGCCACTGATGACAATCTTCCTGACCTTGCTGCACAAGGAGTTCCTGCGCTTCTGGAAAGTTGCGTTCCAGACGGTTGCTGCCCCGATCCTCACCTCGGTCCTGTACCTGGTGATTTTCTCGAATGCGCTCGACGGCCGCGTTACCGTGCACGGCAACGCCGGGTACGGTTCGTTCCTCGTGCCGGGCCTCGTGATGATGAGTGTCCTGCAGAATTCCTTCGCCAACAGTTCGTCGAGCATCATTCAGTCCAAGGTTACGGGGAACATCGTATTCATGCTTCTGCCGCCGATATCGTACTTGGAGTTCTTCGGGGCCTACGTCCTCGCCTCAGTCGCACGTGGGCTCACCGTCGGGCTGGGAGTGTTGGTTTCCACTGCCTGGTTTGTGGACCTCACTGTCACGGCACCGACCTGGGTGGTCGCATTTGCGATACTTGGCGGTGCGAATCTCGGCGCGTTGGGCCTGATTGCAGGCATTTGGGCCGAGAAGTTCGATCAACTCGCCGCATTCCAGAATTTCGTCATCCTGCCGCTGACGTTCCTTTCCGGCGTGTTTTACTCGCTGGGTTCGCTGCCTCCGGTGTGGCAGGTGCTTTCGCATTTCAATCCGCTTTTCTACTTTATCGACGGGTTCCGTTATGGCTTTTTCGGAAGGTCGGACGTTGCCCCCGCGATCAGTATCGCTGTCGCAGGGACGAGCTTTCTCGCCCTTTCGGCGGTGACCCTCTGCCTGCTCAGGAGCGGGTATAAGCTGCGGCACTGAAGCGGCCGACGAGGCGGCGCCGACCATCGACCAGCGAGGAATCCAAATGGTTACACCCGAGAGCGTGAAGCAAGGCATCAGCGGCGGGCTTGCCTGCGAGCATCTGGAAGTCGTCGGCGACGGCCAACATTTCGAGGCAGTGATCGTCAGCAAGGCGTTCGAAGGCCGCAATCGCGTGCAGCGGCACCAGCTGGTCTACGCGGCGCTCGGCGACCGAATGCGTCAGGAAATCCATGCACTGTCGATGCAAACTCTGACTCCCGCGGAATGGGGAGGCAGCCCATGAACAAGCTGCTGCTCACCGGAGGGCGCCCTCTTGAGGGTACCGTACACGTTTCGGGCGCCAAGAATGCGGCATTGCCGATCATGTGTGCCACATTGCTGTCGACCGAGTCGCTCGTCCTTTCGAACGTGCCGGGGCTCATGGACGTGGCCACGATGGCCAAGCTGCTTTCCCAGATGGGCGTCGTGATCGAGCGCGACACAGAGGGCTGCATGACGCTCCGGACGGGGACGGTTGGCGACCCGACTGCGCCGTATGAACTCGTGCGCACGATGCGGGCGTCAATCCTCGTGCTTGGCGCTCTGGTCGCGCGGTGCGGCCGGGCCCGGGTTTCGCTGCCCGGCGGGTGTGCCATTGGGCAGCGGCCGGTAGACCAGCATTTGAAGGGCCTGGCCGCAATGGGCGCGAAGATCTCGGTGGAACACGGCTACATCCACGCCGAAACCGAACGCCTCAGGGGCGCACGGATCGTGATGGATCTCGTCACGGTGACCGGGACCGAGAACCTGATGATGGCGGCCGTGCTAGCCGAAGGTACGACACTTCTGGAAAATTCGGCCCGCGAGCCCGAAGTGGTCGATCTCGCGAAGTGCCTGATCTCGATGGGCGCGAGGATCGAAGGTGCCGGAACCGACCGGATTCTCATCGAGGGTGTGCGGCAATTGCGGGGGGCGAGGCACGCCGTCATGCCGGACCGGATCGAGACGGGGACTTACTTGGTCGCCACCGCCGCCGCCGGGGGGCGCATCCGGCTTACCGGAGCAGCGCCCGACCTGCTCGACGCGACGCTCGGCAAACTCCGGGAGGCGGGCGCCAGGATAGTTTGCCTCGACGACACAATCACGCTGGAAATGGACGGCCGGGCGACCGGGGTGGACGTGAGGACGGCACCGTACCCGGGATTCGCTACCGACATGCAGGCCCAGTTCATGGCACTGGGCTCGGTTGCGCGCGGTACGTCGGTGATCACGGAGAACATCTTCGAGAATCGCTTCATGCACGCACTCGAACTCCAGCGGCTCGGTGCAGACATTGCGATCCAGGGCAATACTGCGGTGGTTCGAGGGGTCGGACGGCTACAGGGCGCCACCGTGATGGCAACCGACCTGCGCGCTTCCGCCGGATTGGTCATTGCAGGGCTGGTGGCCGAGGGCGAGACCGTCATCGACCGGATCTATCACCTGGATCGTGGATACGAGTCATTGGAAAGGAAGCTCACGGCGCTCGGCGCCAACGTGCGGCGCCTCGCGTAAGGTCCGCATGCCGGTTCCGCGCCACGCTCAGGGGCACGGCCCCATGGGGTAGAATTACCGCCCCTTTTCAAGTGCCAAAGGCGCGAAGAATCAAGCCCATGCAGTACATTTCAAACAGGCCGGACGATGCTTGACTCGATTTCGATTGCGCTCTCCAAGGGGAGGATATTCGACGAGACTGCGCCGCTTCTCGCGCGCGCGGGCTTGCGTCCGCAAGCAGACCCCGATTCGCGCAAGCTGGTGATAGGGACGAACCGGAAAGACGTGCGGCTGATCATAGTGCGGGCGTCGGATACGCCGACATATGTGCAATACGGAGCGGCGGACATAGGAATAGCGGGGCACGACGTGCTGCACGAGCACGGGGGATCCGGCCTCTACCAGCCCCTCGATCTCGGGATTGCAAAGTGCCGGATGATCGTGGCGGTGCGCAAGGGCTTCGACTACACGAGTGCCGTGCGCATGGGCGCGCGGTTGCGAGTCGCGACGAAGTACGTCCGCACGGCACGCGAGCACTTTGCCCGGAAGGGGGTGCACGTGGACCTGATCAAGCTGTATGGCTCGATGGAGCTTGCGCCGATCACCGGGCTGGCCGACGCAATCGTCGACCTTGTGAGCTCGGGCAATACGCTCAAGGCGAATGATCTAGTCGCCGTGGAAGACGTGATGCCGGTGTCGGCCAGGCTTATCGTCAACCAAGCCGCGCTCAAGACCCGCCGCGCCGTCCTGCAGCCGATGATCGAGGCATTCTCGCGGGCTTCGGGAGCGCGGGCATGACGACCGGTGCGATCAGCTGCTTCAGCACTTCGGACGCCGGGGCTGGCGCGAGGCTCGATGCACTGACTGCCTACGAGCCGGCGCAGGACGAGCGGGTCGAGTCCACAGTGCGCGGAATCATCGCCGAAGTCCGCGCCAGGGGCGATGCTGCCTTGCTCGAGTACACCAATCGATTCGACCGGGTCGGAGCCCGGACGATGGCGGACCTCGAGATCGGCAGGGCTGAACTCGAGAGGGCCCTGGCATCGCTCCCCGCCGGGCAGGTCGATGCCCTTCGCGAGGCGGCCGACCGGGTGCGCCGTTTCCACGAACGACAGCTGAGCGCGTCATGGGACTACGTTGAAGGCGACGGTACCCGGCTCGGGCAGAGGGTCACGCCGCTGGACCGGGCGGGCCTGTACGTACCGGGCGGGAAGGCCGCATACCCGTCTTCGGTCCTCATGAACGCGGTCCCGGCCAAGGTCGCCGGCGTCGGCGAACTGCTGATGGTCTGTCCGACGCCTGGCGGCGAGCGCAACCTGCTCGTCCTCGCAGCCGCCGCACTCGCGGGGGTGGACAGGGTCATCGCATTGGGCGGCGCACAGGCGATCGCGGCCCTTGCCTTCGGGACCGAGAGCATTCCTAAGGTCGACAAGATCGTCGGGCCAGGGAATGCCTACGTGGCTTCAGCAAAGAGGCAGGTGTTCGGCGCCGTCGGAATAGACATGATTGCCGGACCCTCGGAGATCCTGATCATCTGCGACGGGGCTACCCCTTCGGATTGGGTGGCGATGGACCTGTTTTCGCAAGCCGAACACGGCGAAGATTCGCGCGCCATCCTGCTTTCGCCCGACGCCGGTTACCTGGCGCAAGTCCAGGCCAGCATCCTCAGGCTGATGCCCGCCATGGAGCGACGCGGAATCATCGCAGCCGCCCTCGCCGGACATGGCGCACTGATCCACACGCGGGACCTGGATGAAGCCTGCGAGATCTCGAACCGGATCGCGCCGGAGCATCTCGAGCTTTCGGTAGAGAACCCGGAAGCGCTGTTGCCTAAACTGCGACATGCGGGCGCGATATTCCTCGGACGTCATACCTCGGAAGCGTTGGGGGATTACTGCGCCGGGCCCAATCACGTGCTGCCGACCGCGGGTACGGCGCGATTCTCGTCCCCGCTGGGCGTCTATGATTTTCAGAAGCGGACCAGCATCATCGGCGCGTCCCGCGCGGGTGCGGCGTCGCTGGGCCGCATTGCGTCCCTGCTTGCGATGGGCGAAGGCCTGCAGGCGCATGCGCGATCCGCCGAGTATCGAATCGAGTAACGCATATGGCAAAGACACCAGCCCAACTCGTGCGACCGGAAATCCTCGGCATGCAGGCTTACCACGTGTCCGATTCCCGGGGCATGGTGAAGCTCGACGCGATGGAGAATCCGTACCAACTGCCGCCCGAATTAAAGGCGGAACTGGGTGCGCTGCTGGCCGCGGCCGAGATCAACCGCTATCCGGACCCGACCGGCACGAACCTGCGCGCCTTGTTGCGGCAGAAGATGGGTATCCCGGAGGGCATGGATGTGCTCCTCGGCAATGGCTCGGACGATCTGATCCAGATGATCACATTTGCGCTTGCCAGGCCGGGCGCGGTTGTGATGTATCCGGAGCCGACGTTCGTGATGTACAAATTGAACGCCATTCTCGCCGGGATGAAGCCGGTGGGCGTGCAGACCAATGCCGACTTCTCCCTCGATCGCAGGGCATTCCTCGATGCCGTCAGGGAGCACAACCCGGCGCTGGTCTATGTTGCTTACCCCAACAACCCGACCGGAGCGTTATTCGGCGAGGCGGACATCGAGGAACTCATCCGCGCGACCGGCGGGCTGGTAGTCCTCGACGAGGCCTACCATGTCTTTGCGCAGAGGAGCTTCATGTCGAGGCTGCCCGAGTTTTCCAACCTCGTGGTGATGCGCACCGTTTCCAAGCTCGGGCTTGCCGGGATCAGGCTCGGATACCTCGCTGGGTCACCGGGGTGGCTGCAGGAATTCAACAAGGTTCGCCAAGCCTACAACGTAAACGTGCTGACTCAGGTGGCCGCGACCTATGTACTCGGAAAGCTCGACGTGCTGGAGGCGCAGGCAGCCACGATCCGGCAGGAGCGAAAGGCCGTGCATGACGGGCTTGCCGCATTGCCCGGCGTCACCGTCTACCCGTCTGCGGCAAATTTCTTCCTGACGCGCGTGCCCGACGGGATGCGCTCGTTTGCGTCCCTCAAGTCACAGGGTGTGCTTGTCCGCAACTTCCACGGCACCCATCCGCTGCTGGCGAACTGCCTTCGGATCACGGTCGGCACACCCGACGAGAACCGGATTCTCCTGTCTGCAATGCGCGAAGCGCTCTGAGGATTCCCATGCGCAAATCCGAAATCACGCGAAATACGAAGGAGACCCAGATCAGGGTCCGGCTCGACCTCGACGGTACCGGCGTCACGCGCCTGTCGACCGGCCTGCCTTTCCTCGAGCACATGCTCGAGCAGGTGGGCAGGCACGGCCTGATCGACCTTGAAATCGACGCCAAGGGCGATCTGCATATCGATGCGCACCACACAGTCGAAGACGTCGGCATTACTCTCGGGCAGGCTTTTGCGGCAGCGATCGGTGACAAGTCCGGCGTGCGCAGGTACGGGTATGCGTACGTGCCGCTGGACGAGGCGCTCTCGCGTGTGGTCGTCGACCTGTCCGGACGCCCGGGACTCGAATACCACGTCGAATTCACGCGCGCGCTGATCGGCGAATTCGACGTCGACCTGATGCGCGAATTCTTCCAGGGGTTCGTCAATCACGCGCAGGTCACGCTGCACATCGACAACCTGCGTGGGGACAATGCGCATCACCAGTGCGAGACGATATTCAAGGCATTCGGCCGGGCGCTGCGCATGGCCTGTGAGGGCGACCCGCGGATCGAGGGCGTCGTGCCGTCCACAAAGGGTTCGCTGTAGGGCGCATTGCTCATGGACATCGCGGTAGTCGACTACGGCATGGGAAACCTGCGCTCGGTTTCCAAGGCGCTCGAGCATGTGGCTCCCGACGCGAAGGTGAGCATCACGGCGCAGCCGGATGTCCTGCGCAGGGCCGACCGCGTCGTCGTGCCCGGCCAGGGCGCGATGCCAGATTGCATGCGCCAGCTCCGCGAGCGCGGGCTTGCCGACGCAGTCGTCCAGGCGACGCGTGACAAGCCCTTTCTGGGCATTTGCATCGGTCTCCAGATGCTGTTTGGGCACAGCGAGGAGGGCGGCGCGCAGGGGCTCGCCGTGCTGCCCGGCGCGGTGCGTCGCTTTCCGTCAGGGCTGAAGGACGAAGCGGGGACTTTGTTGAAGATCCCGCACATGGGGTGGAACGAGGTCGCCCAGACCGCGCCTCACCCCTTGTGGGATGGGATCGCCGACAAGAGCCGCTTCTATTTCGTCCACAGCTACTATGCGGATCCTTCGGATGCGCAAGTCCAGAGCGGAAGATGCACCTACGGGCTGCCCTTTACCGCCGCGATTGCGCGGGATAACATGTTTGCCGTTCAGTTCCACCCGGAAAAGAGTCAGGCTGCAGGCCTGCGACTGCTGCGAAACTTTGTACACTGGCAACCCTGACTCCGGTTCCCCGAACGTCTTCCATTCCCCAATCATCCGAGTCGCCCACGCGCCCGCTCCCAGCGTGAACGCATCGCCATGTTGATCATTCCAGCCATCGACCTCAAGGACGGAAAATGCGTCCGCCTTCAGCAGGGCGACATGGATTCGGCGACGGTATTCTCGGAAGACCCGGTCGCAATGGCGAGGCATTGGGCCGCGCAGGGCGCCCGCCGCTTGCATATCGTCGACCTGAACGGGGCGGTTGCCGGCAAGCCCAAGAACGAAAAGGTGATCCGCGAGATGATCAGCGCGGTCGGCGATGCCCTGCCGATCCAGCTGGGCGGCGGCATTCGCGACCTCGACACGATCGAAAGCTACATAGACGCCGGAGTCGGCTACGTAATCATCGGCACGGCCGCGGTAAAGAATCCCGGCTTCCTGCACGACGCGTGCTACGCGTTCCCGGGGCACATCATCGTCGGGCTCGACGCCAAGGACGGCAAGGTGGCGGTCGAGGGGTGGTCGAAAATGACCGGTCACGATGTCGTGGACCTGGGGCGGAAATTCGAGGATTACGGCCTCGAGGCGCTCGTGTATACCGACATCGGGCGCGACGGCATGCTTACCGGCGTGAACGTGGAAGCCACGCTCAAGCTGGCCCAGGCGATCAAGATCCCGATCATCGCATCCGGCGGCCTGAGCAGCGTCAAGGACGTGCAGGCAGTCTGCAAGCTCGTACCCGAGGGAATCGTGGGAGCCATCGCCGGCCGCGCGCTGTACGAAGGCAAGCTCGACTTCAAAAAAGCGCAGGCTGCGGCGGACAAGGCCGTCGGCAAGGCCTGACGGCGGCCTGCGGCCGGGGAACCCTGTGAGCCTCGCCAAGCGTGTGATCCCCTGCCTCGACGTCACTGCAGGCCGCGTGGTGAAAGGCGTCAATTTCGTCCAACTCAGGGACGCGGGCGACCCGGTGGAAATCGCGTCCCGCTATGACGAACAAGGCGCGGACGAACTGACTTTCCTCGATATCACCGCGAGTTCTGATGCGCGGGACATCATCCTGCACGTGATCGAGGCCGTCGCTTCGAAGGTCTTCATCCCTCTGACGGTTGGCGGTGGCGTGAGGAAGGCGGACGATGTGCGCCGGTTGCTGAATGCAGGCGCCGACAAGGTGTCGATCAATACCGCGGCGGTCGAGAATCCGGACCTCGTTTCTGAAGCGTCGTCCAGGGTCGGCAACCAGTGCATCGTCGTGGCCATCGACGCCAAGCGCATGTCGGACAGGTGGGAGGTCTACACCCACGGCGGCAGGCGCCCTACCGGGTTGGACGCAGTCGAATGGGCACGACGCATGGAGTCGGCCGGCGCCGGGGAAATCCTGCTGACGAGCATGGATAGGGACGGCACGCGCAACGGCTTCGACCTGGGCCTGACGCGCGCGGTTTCGGATGCGGTGGGGATTCCGGTGATTGCCTCGGGCGGCGTAGGGACACTGGAGCATCTTGCCGAGGGCGTGCTCTCGGGTCACGCCGATGCCGTTCTGGCTGCGTCGATCTTTCATTTCGGCGAGTTCACGATCCGCCAGGCCAAGGAACACATGCGGGCCCGAGGCGTCGAGGTGCGGCTGTGAGCACGAATTCCGCGGACTGGGCAGACGAACTGAAGTGGGGCGAGGATGGGCTCCTGCCCGTCGTCACCCAGGATGCCGCCAGCGGTCGCGTGCTGACCGTAGCATGGATGAATCGCGAATCCCTGAGGCGGACCGCGGAGGTCGGCGAGGCCGTTTACTGGTCGCGGTCGCGCAAGCGACTCTGGCACAAGGGAGAGGAATCCGGTCACGTGCAGAAGGTGCTGGAAATCCGCACCGACTGCGATGCCGATGTGGTCCTTCTGAAAGTCGAGCAAGCCGGCGGAATTGCCTGTCACACCGGAAGGGAGAGCTGCTTCTTCAACAAGCTGGAGAACGGGCGCTGGGTCGAAACCGACCCGGTCCTCAAGGACCCGGCGCTGATCTACGGAAAGCGATGAAACCCGGACACGACGAAACGCTGGAGCGCATTGCACGGGCCATTGCGGAGCGCAGAGGGGGCGACGCTTCGCATTCGTATGTGGCCGGGCTGTTTGCCAAGGGCGAAGACGCCATCCTAAAGAAAGTCGGCGAAGAGGCGACCGAGACCGTGCTCGCGGCCAAAGACGGGGACAGGCTCCACATCGTGCGCGAAACGGCGGATCTCTGGTTTCATTGCATGGTCATGCTCGCATACTACGGTCTCGGTCCTCAGGACGTCATTGCCGAGCTGCAACGCAGGGAGGGCATTTCGGGAATCGACGAGAAAGCGGCTCGTGGGCCATCGGGACGAAACGAGGGGTAATACGGATGCAAGAGTGCCTTTTCTGCAAAATCGTGAGCGGTGCCATCCCGGCGAAAAAGGTCTACGAGGACGAGGACATCCTTGCGTTCCACGATATCCGGCCGATCGCACCGGTGCACTTCCTCATCATCCCGAAAACCCACATAGCCACGCTCTACGATGCGGGGATGGAACACCACAAGGCCCTCGGCAAGATCATGGCAATGGCCGGCCCGCTGGCGAGGGAATCGGGCGCGACCGACGGGTTTCGCACGATCATCAACTGCGGCCGGGTGGGGCATCAGGAGGTGTATCATTTGCACATGCATGTGATCGGCGGGCCCGAGCCACTCGGCCCCATGATCTCAAGAGGCAAATAGGAGGCAGCTATGGGCGGATTCTCGATTTGGCACTGGCTGATCGTGCTGGTGATAGTGATGCTCGTGTTCGGCACCAAGAAGCTGCGCAACATGGGGGCCGACCTCGGCGGAGCGGTGCGCGGCTTCAAGGAAGGCATGCGCGAGGGCGGTGACAAGGCCGCCGAAGGCGCGCCGCAGGTCACCGGCGGAAAGACAGTCGAAGGGCAGGTGACCGGAAAGACCGAGACCAAGGCCTGATCCGGCCCGGTCATTGATCCAGGGCGTCCCGTCGGGGCGCCCTTTGTTTCTCAGGACCCCAAACAGTGTTCGATATCGGCTTCTCCGAGCTGCTCGTCATCGGCCTCGTGGCGCTGATCGTGATCGGCCCGGAGAAACTTCCGCGAGTGGCGCGCACTGTCGGACACCTGATCGGCAGGCTGCAGCGTTACGTGGCCGACGTGAAGTCGGACATCAACCGTGAAGTCGAACTGGAAGAGCTGCGCAAGATGCGGGACTCGGTGCAGGAAGCGGCGGCCAGCCTCGAAAATTCCGTGAGCGCCGGGATTTCCCGGGCGCAGGCCGAGATTGAGCAGGGACTGTCCACGGATCTTCCGCAGGCAGACGCGCTGGAGCCCACAACCCAGGCCCTTGCGGGGGAGGTGACGCCGGTCGAGCAAAGCGCCGAAGTCGCATCAAATCCGGAAGCGCCAAAGACTTGAAGCGGCACGACGCGTGAGCACCCAGGAAACCTTCATCTCGCACCTCGTCGAGCTGCGCACGAGGCTGATCCGTGCCCTCCTCGCGGTGGTCATTGTCTTCGTGTGCCTCTTCCCGTGGGCAAAGGACCTCTATTCCCTGCTCGCCAACCCGTTGCTGGCGGCACTCCCGAAAGGCGGGCAGATGATCGCAACCGACGTCGTCGGTGTATTCGTCGTTCCGATGAAGGTCGCATTCCTGGTCGCATTCCTGATCGCATTGCCTTACGTGCTGTACCAGCTCTGGGCATTCGTCGCGCCGGGACTCTATGCGCATGAGAAACGACTGGTGCTCCCGCTGGTCATCGCGAGCTCGGTGCTGTTCTTCATCGGGATGTCTTTTGCCTATTTCCTGGTGTTCCCGGTGATCTTCAAGTTCATGGCTTCGATAGCGCCGGAGGGCGTGGCGTGGATGACCGATATCGAGAAGTACCTGTCGTTTGCGCTCACCACCTTTGTGGCGTTCGGCGTGACGTTCGAAGTGCCCGTCGTCGTGATCGTTCTGGTCAGGGTGGGGTTGGTCTCGATCGACAAGCTCAAGGAGGCGCGCCCATACGTGATCGTCGGTGCGTTCATCGTGGGCGCGATCTTCACCCCGCCCGACGTAATCTCGCAGTTGATGCTTGCCGTGCCGCTGTGCCTGCTCTACGAACTGGGAATCTTCCTGGCACGATTCGTGGGTTCCCGTAGCGAGGCGGACCAGGCCGAAGCCGTCGCGGAAAAGGACGGCCGGCCCTAGATTCCCGCGGTCCTGTCGCCCGGGCTCCTGCCGTTCAGGAACCGCCTGACCAGGGCAATCTGGTCGGGAACGTTCAAGGCGGGGGCGTGACCGCAACCCCGGATCGTCACGACCACGGCACCGGGCCCGCGGCTGCGCATTTCCTCGGCGACTTCCGGCAACAGCAGGTCGGACGTCTCGCCACGCAGGCAAAGTGTGGGTGCGATGATCCGGTCGTAGCTTTCCCAGAGGTCGTAGTCGCGCGGGTAGTGCACGAACTGCATCACCATGTTCGGGTCGTAATGCGGCGTGACCTTGCCGTCTTCGGTCCGGCGGGTCGACGATTCGGCAAGCGTTCTCCATTGCTCGTCCGACAGCCAGCCATAGGGCTCATAGACCTTGCGGAAATACTGCTCGAGCTCGCTCACCCGGTCGAAGCGGGGCGGCTTGCCGGCGTACGAGCGAATCCGCTCGACGGCCGATTCGCCAAGCTTCGGCCCGATGTCGTTGAGCACCAGCCGTCGGATTCTTTGGCGCAGTGCACCTCCCGCGAGGTACATGCCGATGGCGCCGCCCATGGAAGTGCCCACCCACGAAAACTGCTCGAGGCCGAGCTGGTCTACCAGTGACTCGGCGATCTTGGCGTAGAAGGCCAGGCAATACTCAGACTCCGGCGACGGGCTCCATTGCGAAAGCCCGCGGCCAAGGGTATCGGGGCAGATCACGCGATACCGGTCCGCCAGGCTGGCGGCCAGCGGGTCCATGTCCCGCCCGGTGCGTGCCAGACCGTGCCACGCCACCACGGTTTCAGTGTTGCCTTTACCCCATTCCGTGAAGTGGATCTCGCGACCCGCGCAGGTGATGTAGTTCGAGGAGAAGTCCATGAAACCGCCCTCATTCGTTGCGCGCGGCCGTCTGGCGCAGTCGCCCGACGATGCCCAGCGGGAAGTAATAGACGCAGACCACGAACAGCACGCCAAGCCACAGCAGCCAGCGGTCGGGGTGGAGCAGGTCGGGGAGCAGCGGAATGCCGCGTGTCGCGCCGCTGGCCAGCTTCATCAGGTCCTGGAGGTAGTTCTGCGCGACGATGAACAGCGTCGCGCCGAGTACGGCGCCGTACATCGTACCCATGCCGCCGATCACGACCATCAGCAGGATGTCGATCATGATCGCGAAGTCGAGCGTCGTGTTCGGCCCGGTGTAGCGCAGCCACATTGCGTACAAGACCCCGGCCAATGTCGCCACCAGGGCACTCAGGCAATTGGCGATGGTCCGGTAGACAACCGTGCGATAGCCGAGCGCTTCGGCGCGGAACTCGTTTTCGCGGATCGCAAGCAGGACTCGCCCGAAGGGGGAGTTGACCGCGCGCAGCAAGCCGAGGAAAAGAACGAGCGCGCAGGCGAATACCAAGTAGTAGGTGATCACCTTGCCGCCGATCGCCACACCCAGGACCGGCTCTTCGAGGAGGCTGAAACCCGGTCGCAGGACTTCGGGGACCTTGAAATTCAAGCCGTCCTCGCCTCCGGTGACGGCCGAGAGCTGCGAGGCGAGGATCGCGAAGAACGACGCCACGGCAAGCGTGACCATGGCGAAGAAGATCGCCTTCACGCGCAGCGAAAACAGCCCGACAAGGAACGAAAGCCCGAGCGAAACAGCGAGCGCGGCCACCGTACCGATGGCAATCGACATCCAGCCAGGTTCGAGCCGAGTCATTGCGATTGCGATGCCGTAGCCGCCGATGCCGAAGAACATGGTGTGCGCGAACGACACGATTCCCGTATAGCCGAGAAGCAAGTCATAGCTCGCGACCAGGACAATGAACACGCAAACCTTTGCTGCCACGTCGAGCGACCGCGTGCCGGGAAACAGGAACGGCGCAAACGCGAGCGCAAACAGGACCGCGCCCAGCGCAAGCGCAAGCAGCCGGCTGCGCGGCCAGTCACCGGACAACAGGGTGTCGAGGCCCGTCATTGCCTGCTCACCGGGTACAGGCCCTGGGGCCGCCAGAAGAGGACGATCATCATCAGCAGGATGTTGGAACCCAGCGCGATCTTCGGGGACAGGTAACCCACATAGTTGGCGACGAGCCCGACGAGCAGGGCACCGACGAAGCAGCCGCCGACGGACCCGAGGCCGCCGATGATGATCACGATGAAGATCAGCACCATCATCTGGGCGCCGATGTTGACCGTGACGTTCTCCTGGTACATGCCCCAGAGCGCGCCGCCGAGCCCGGCCAGCGCCGACCCGGCGATGAACACCATGACGAACAGGCGCCGGATCCGATATCCCATGGCCTCGACCATTTCCTTGTTCTCGACGCCCGCCCGGATCAGCAAGCCGACCTTGGTCCGATTGAGCACGAGGATCATCGCCACGAAAATCGCCAGGCCGATGACAACCGCGACCAGCCGGAACTTCTCGATCGCCACATCGCCGAGCAGGAACGAGCCGCGCATCGTTTCCGGCCTGGGCAAGGGCAGCAGGTCGGGTCCCCAGATCACGTGGATCAGCTGCTCGGCGACGATCATGCCGCCGGTCGTGATCAGGATCTGCTTCAGGTGCTGGCCGTACACCGGGCGGATGATGACGCGCTCGAAGAACGCACCGATCAGGCCCGCCACGACGATCGCGCCCAGCAACGTCGGGGCCAGCGCACCAAGATTTGCGACGAAGCTTTCGGAAGTGGCGGCGGACGAAAAAAGCTTCATTGCCGAAACACCGACATAGGCGCCGATGGCGATGAACAGCCCGTGAGCGAAGTTCATCACGTCCATCAGGCCGAATACGAGCGTCAATCCCGAAGCCATGATGAAGATGAGCAGGCCCATCGCGATCCCGGCGATCGTCAGGGTTACCCAAGTCGAGGCGCTGCCGACCAGGAAAAAGGCGGCGACGACGATTCCCGCGAGGATGAGCAGCGGCGTCGCGTCGATCCGCGCCTGCGGCAGCGGGCTGTCCTGGGCGGGAGGCGTGTCCTGGGTCACTGGTGAGTGTCCAGCGAAAGTCCGAGCAGGCGGGTCTGGAGCGTCTCGTCGGCGGCGAGGTCCGCCATGCGGCCGGTGTGCACGATTCGCCCGGAATCCATGACCGCGACCCCGTCCCCGAGTGAGCGGGCGGCATGGAAATTCTGCTCGACCATGAGGATCGTGGTGTCGGTCTTCTTCAATTCGGTGAGTGCCTCGATCAGGTTGTTGATGATCGAAGGCGCAAGGCCCTTGGTCGGCTCGTCGATCAGGACCAGCTTGCGCGGCTCGATCATGGCGCGCGAGATCGACAGCATTTGCTTCTGGCCGCCCGACAGGTTTCCTGCCGGAAGGAACCAGAATTTGCGCAGCGCGGGGAAGAACCCGAAAATCTTCTCGAGCCGGGAATCGTCGAGCATGCCCGCACGCGCGGCGAGCAGGAGGTTCTCCTTTACGGTCAACCCTGCGAAGATGCCCATGGTTTCCGGGACGTAGGCGACGCCCATCGACGCGATCTCCGGGGTCTCCCGGGCCGCGATCTCCGTCCCGTCGAAGCGGATCGAGCCGGACGACGCCTTCCACAGGCCGAGGATCGTGCGCAGCGCGGTCGTCTTGCCCGCCCCATTGCGCCCGAGGAGCATCGTCAGTTCGCCACGCGGGACGCTGAAGTCGACGCCTTGCAGAATATGGTACTGGCCGATATGCGTGTGCACGCCGGCCAGTGTCAGGAGCGGATCAGGCACCGGCGCTGACCCCCAGATAGGCTTCCTGGACGATCGGTGACGCAATGACCTCGGCCGGCAAGCCGTCGGCGACCAGCGCGCCCTGGTGGAGCACGATGATTCGGTCCGAAAGCGAGCGGACGACGTCCATCTTGTGCTCGACCAGCAGGATGGTCTTGTCCTTCTGGTTCTTGATGTCGTGTATCAGTTCGAGGATCACCGGAACTTCGTCGACGCTCATGCCCGCGGTGGGCTCATCGAACATGAAGATGTCCGGCTCGAGCGCCAGCAGCATCGCGACCTCCAGCTTGCGCTGGTCCCCGTGAGGAAGCGTCGACGCGAGTGCCGCACCGCGGTCGGCCAGCCCGACGCGATGGAGGAAGTGCTCCGCCTTCTCGATCAGTTCGGTATGCCGGCCCCACATCGAAACCATGTTGAGTCCGGAGCGCGCGCGCGCCTGGACGGCGAGCCGCACGTTCTCGCGCACCGTCAGCAGCGGGAAAAGGTTGGTGAGCTGGAATGCGCGCCCCATGCCCTTGCGCGTGCGAACCGGCGCAGGGTCGTCCGTGACGTCCTCGCCGAAGAGGAGCACGCGGCCCGAGCTTGGCCGCAACTGCCCGGAGACCAGGTTGAAGTAGGTGGTCTTGCCCGCCCCGTTCGGACCGACGATCGCGGTGAGCGTGCCGGGATGGAACGCACAGCTGACTTCGTTGACCGCGACGTGGCCGCCGAACCGGATCGTCAGGCCTCGCGTTTCCAGGATCGGGTGTTCGGCCGCTTGCATCGCGGAAACCGGGTAAGGGAGGGCCCTTGCCCGTGTCGTCCTATCGCTTGTTGCGAATCGGCAGCGGGAGTTCCTTGGCCGGGATCTCGCGCACCAGTTCGAGGAGGTCCCACTCGTCGGCCTGCTGCTTCTTGATCCGGAACTGGTACATCGGCTGCAGCGCTTGGTGGTCTTCCTTGCGGAACGTCATCGGGCCCTTGGGCGAATCGAATGTCATGCCCTCCATCGCTGCGATCAGCTTTTCGGTGTCGGTGCCGCCTGCCTTCTTGATCGCCTCGACCACTGCGATCCCCGCCGCCATGCCGCCGGCGGTGAAGAAGTCCGGCGGCGCGCCTGCGAAGCGCTTCTTGTGCTCGGCCACCAGCCAGTCGTTGACCTTGTTCTTCGGGAACGCGTAGTAGTAGTAGATCGCGCCCTCGATGCCGGCAAACTGCTTCCAGGACTTCATCACCGGCAGGATGTTTCCGCCGGGAGCCAGCGAGATGCCGAAGCGCTCAGGCTTGAGATCGGCGATCTTCGACAGCGGATGCGCACCCGCCCAGATGATTGCGATAATCTTCGAGCCCTGCTTGTCCTTGAGCGCGTCGAACATGCGTTGTGCCGGCGCGGTGAAGTCGGTCGTCGCCTGCGGGACGTATTCCTCATGCACGATCGTGGCCTTGCTGCCGACCGCTGCGAGCGCTTCCTTGAATGCCTTCACGCCGTCCCGGCCGAACGCGTAGTCCTGGGCCAGCATTGCGATCTGCGCGTTCGCCGGCAGCGCCACCGCGCCCGCAATCGCATCCTGAGTCGAATTGCGGGCAGTCCGGAAGATGTAGCGATTCCACTTGTCACCGGTGATCGAATCGGCGACGGCGGGTTCGACCAGGAGCACCTTCTTGTATTCCTCGGCCACGGGCAGCATTGCGAGTCCGGACGCCGAGAATGTCGGTCCGATCGCGAGGTCGGCCTTGTCGTCGCCGAATGCCGCGGCGAGCTGGGACTTCGCCACGTCCGGCTTGAACTGGCCGTCCTTTTCGATGACGACGATCTTGCGGCCGAGCACTTCCATCTTGCCCCCGGTCGCATACTCGAGGCCCATCATCAGGCCGGCCTGGGTTTGCTTGGCATAGGCTTCGAGAGGGCCCGTCTTGTCATAGACGTGCGCGATCTTGATTTCCTTGCCCTGCGCCATTGCCGCGGCCGTTGTTACTGCTAAAACGGCTGCGACGAGCCATTGGATCGTTAGTTTCATCACTCCTCCTCCAGGTGTGTGCAGACCGCGCGCGGCGCGGCCATCAAGGGCAGTCCCGATTGCAATCGGTATGCCACGGCATATAAGTCATTGATTTTTATATGGTTGGTGAATCTGGCGTGAGCTATGTTACCTGATCGATTGTATGAATTCCGGACAGGCCTATTGAAGATTACCTATGAATCAGTGACTTAAACAAAATCGGGACTGTATGGAAAATAGACAAAGTGACCGCTAATTAGACAGTCGTTTGATCTGCGCGAGCTTTTCATAGAGCGTGGCACGAGAGATTCCCAGGAGTCTGGCGGCAGAAACTTTGTTTCCGCGAGTCGCTTCCAACGCCGACCGGATCGAATTGTGTTCGAGCTCGGTGACCAATTGCGGCAGCGGCCGCAAAGCCGGACGAGGCGAATCGCGCCGCGCCTGCGGGAGCGCGGTCACGAAGTCTTCCGCTGTGAGACGGATGTTGTCCGTATGCATCGTCGCCTGCTCAAGCACATTGCGCAGTTCGCGGACGTTTCCGCGCCACTCGTGACCGGTAAGGGCGTCGATCGCCGATTGCGTCATCTCCCTCTGCGGCATCCCGGTCCTCTGGGCGATGCTTTCGAGCAGGCTCTCGCACAGGGCTTCCAGGTCGGAAAGGCGTTCGCGCAGCGCTGGCAGACGGATCGGAAGGACGTTCAGCCGGTAATAGAGGTCCTGCCTGAATCGACCGTCTTCGACCAGCGCACTCAGGTCGCGGCTGGTCGCAGCAATGACCCGAACATCGACCTCGGTCACCCGGTTCGATCCGAGCGGCTCGATTTCGCGTTCCTGAAGGACGCGGAGCAGCTTGGCCTGCAGCGACAAGGGCATGTCGCCGATCTCGTCGAGGAAGAGCGTGCCGCCGTCCGCGATGCGGAATTTCCCGTCGCGACCTTTCCTGTCCGCGCCGGTGTACGCGCCGGGCGCAACCCCGAAGAACTCGGCCTCGAGGAGCGTTTCAGGGACGGCCGCAAGGTTGACGCCGATGAATGGCTTCAGCGCTCGCGCCGAAGCGGCGTGGATTGCATGCGCAAGCATCTCCTTGCCTGCGCCGGTTTCGCCAAGCAGCAGCACGGTCGTGTCGAGCTGCGCCGCCCGGCGGGCCTGTCGCTTGACCTCCAGCGCTGCCGGGCTCGATCCCACGTAACTCGCAAACGTGTACTTGGGCCGGCGCTGGGCCGCCAGCTCCTTGCGCGCGTCGTCAAGCTCGCGCTGCAGGCGGGCGAACTTGGCGATCAACGGCTGCAGCGTGGTCTCGGGATGGTCGAACAAGACCATCCCCAGGGCGCCGATCACGTTTCCGTCGTCGTTGCGCAGGGGAATCCGGCTTACGACGAAGGTGCCGGCCTTGTTGGTCATCAGGTCGACCAGAATGGGTTTGCCGGTCTCGATCACCTGGCGCATGAGCGTGTTCGGCACGACCTCCTCGACCGGGCGGCCGACAAACTGCGCCTCGGAATCGAAGCCGAGCGCCGGGAGAAAGCGCTTGTAGCTCTCGTTGATCCAGACGACGCGACCGGACCGGTCGACGAGCATCATGCCTTCGCTCATGGTCGAAAAGAGGTCGAACATCGATTGTGCCGCGAGCTTGAGCACGCTCGCCGCGTCGCGTGGCAGCCGGGACTCCTCCATGCACTCCTCCTCCGCGGTCCGCGGGCAGCGGACTTCGCCCCTCAGGGGACTACTGCTTTTCCGGTTGCGGCTTCGGCCGCTTGCCGACCACGACCGCGACTTCGATCTCCTCCTGGCCGCGGCGCAGCTTCAGGCGGGCCGTGCTCCCCGGCTGCAGCCCGGCAACGAGGGTCAGCATATTCTGCGGATCGGTGACGATCTTGTCCTCGATCCCGATCAAAACGTCGCCGGGCTTGATGCCCGCCTTGTCGGCGGGACCATTGCGCAGCACTCCGGCAATGATGGCGCCGCGCGTATCCTTGAGCTTGAACGATTCGGCCAGCGCGGGCGAGATTTCCTGCACCTCCACCCCGATCCAGCCGCGCGTTACACCGCCTGTCTTGATGATCGATTCCATCACCTGCTTGGCGGTGGACACAGGGATCGCGAACCCGATTCCCATCGAGCCACCCGAGCGCGAATAGATCGCGGTGTTGATCCCGATCAGGTTGCCGCTCGCATCGACGAGGGCCCCTCCCGAATTGCCCGGATTGATCGCCGCGTCCGTCTGGATGAAGTTCTCGAAGGTGTTGATGCCCAACTGGTTGCGGCCAAGCGCGCTCACAATGCCCGATGTCACCGTCTGCCCGACGCCGAATGGGTTCCCGATTGCCAGGACCACGTCGCCTACGCGCAGCGAATCCGAAGAGCCGAAGGTGATCGCCGGGAGCTGGCCTGCGTCCACGCGCAGCACGGCAAGGTCGGTCTCCGCGTCGCTGCCGACCTGCTTGGCAAGGAGCTTTCGTCCGTCGGACAGGAGGACTTCGATTTCGTCGGCCGCTTCGACCACGTGGCTGTTGGTCAGGATGTAACCCGACGAACTGACGATCACGCCCGAACCGAGGCTCGACGAGCGCTCCGGCTGGTCGCCCAACTGGTCGCCGAAGAATCGCCGGAACAGCGGGTCATTGAGGAAAGGGTGGCGCTGCGCCCGGACTTCCTTGCTGGTGAAGATGTTGACCACCGACGGGGTGGCCTTGGTCACCGCGTCACTGTAGGAGTTGGCCCGGCCATGGGAGGGGCCGTTTTCCGGAACCGACTGGACCGTTACCGTCCCGACGCCGGACGGGAGGACGCTTCGCGAGGCCAGCCATTCGGGCTTGAGCGTCGAGACGACAAACAGCACCGCAAGACAGACCGTCGCCGTTTGCGCGAAGACGAGCCACAGCTTTTTCATGCGGCGAATCTAACATATGGCACTGCGGCAATCCCGCTGGGCGCCCGGCGCGGTGCATCAGCGCTGCGGTGTCCGTCGTGGAAACGGGGGGGCTCCGGGAAAACCGCCCGGATTCAGGCAGTTAGGGGCAAAAACTTGGTGTTTCCGAGCCACCCCCGGTATAATTCCACGCTTTCCCGGATCAAAACTTCCAAACGGGGTTCCCTCAATGAGTCAACAGGAAAAAGTCGACAAGACGCGGCGCAACCTGGTCGTCGCGACCAGCGTGGCAGGCGGCCTCGCGTCCGTCGGCGTAGCGGTGCCATTTGCGGCAAGCTGGCTGCCGTCCGAGCGTGCGAAGGCTGCCGGCGCCCCGGTTGAAGCCGATATCAGCAAGCTTGCCCCGGGTGAAATGCAGGTCGTGGAATGGAGAGGCAAGCCCGTGTGGATCCTGCGCCGCACGAAGGAAATGCTCGAGGGAATCAAGAAGAGCGACGACAAGGTTTCCGACCCGAAATCGGACGTGACCCAGCAGCCCGAGTACGCCAAGAACGAGTACCGGTCGATCAAGGAGGAAATCGTCGTTCTCGAGGGCGTTTGCACCCATCTTGGATGCTCCCCTCAACTGAAAACCGTGGAAGCGCAGGCGGAAATGGGGGGCGACTGGGCAGGCGGTTTCTACTGCCCGTGCCATGGCTCGAAGTTCGATCTGGCCGGCCGCGTCTACAAGGGCTCACCCGCGCCGATCAACCTGCCCGTGCCGCCGTACGCGTTTCTTTCCGACAACACGATCCTGATCGGCGACGACAAGAAGGGAGCGTAAGCCATGGCGAGCCCGATTACCGCAGCGTGGAACTGGATCGATGAGCGCATGCCGACGCTTGGCGAGGAATACCGGAAGCACATGTCCGAGTATTACGCGCCCAAGAATTTCAACTTCTGGTACTACTTCGGCGCGATGTCGATGCTGGTCCTCGCGATCCAGATCGTGTCAGGGATCTTCCTCACGATGAACTACAAGCCGGACGCCACGCTCGCATTCGGCTCGGTCGAGTACATCATGCGCGACGTGCCCGGCGGATGGCTGATCCGGTACATCCACTCGACCGGCGCCTCGATGTTCTTCATCGTGGTCTACCTGCACATGTTCCGCGCCCTGCTCTACGGTTCGTACAAGAAGCCGCGCGAGCTGATCTGGATCTTCGGCGTGATCATCTACCTGTGCCTGATGGGCGAGGCCTTCTTCGGCTACCTGCTGCCCTGGGGCCAGATGTCTTACTGGGGCGCGCAGGTGATCGTGAACCTTTTCAGCTCGGTGCCGTTCATCGGTCCGGACCTGTCGATCTGGATCCGCGGGGACTACGTGATTTCGGACGCGACGCTGAACCGCTTCTTTGCCCTGCACGTGATTGCGATCCCCCTGGTGCTGATCGGCCTGGTGGCGGCGCACATCCTCGCGCTGCACGACGTGGGCTCGAACAATCCGGACGGCGTCGAGATCAAGAAGCACAAGGATGCCAACGGGCGCCCGCTCGACGGGATCCCTTTCCATCCGTATTACACGGTCAAGGATGCGGCCGGCGCGGTGATCTTCCTGGCGGTGTTCTCGGTGATCCTGTTCTTCGTGCCGGAGATGGGCGGCTACTTCCTCGAGTACAACAACTTCATCCCGGCCGACCCGCTGAAGACCCCGCCGCACATAGCGCCCGTCTGGTACTTCACGCCGTACTACTCGATCCTCCGCGCGGTTCCGCCGCTGTTCAATTCGCAGTTCCCCGGCGTCATGGCGATGGGGCTGGCGACGATGATCCTGTTCCTGCTGCCCTGGCTTGATCGCGACCCTGTCAAGTCGATTCGCTACCGTGGCGCCTATTTCAAGACCGCCCTCTCGATCTTCGTGGTGACGTTCCTCGTACTTGGTTACCTCGGCACCGAGCCGACCAACGTGTGGGGGCAGTTCGGGTCGTGGATGGGCAACGCCGACCGGGCGACCGTAGCGGCACGCGTCTTCACGCTGCTGTACTTCGCATTCTTCATCCTGATGCCCTGGTACACGGCGATCGACAAGTCCAAGCCGGTCCCGGACCGCGTGACGATGTGAGCCGGAGGACGACGAAAATGAAAAAAATTCTGATCGCGCTTGTCCTCGCACCTTTCCTCGGCCTCGCGGCCGCGACGGCCGTCATGGCTTCAGAGGCCGGTTACCGGCTGGACCGCGCGCCGATCGACCCGAACGACGTCGTGAGCCTGCAGTCGGGCGCGCGCACTTTCGCGAACTACTGCCTCAACTGCCACGGCGCGCAGTTCATGCGCTACAACCGCCTGTCCGACATCGGCCTGACCGAGGCGCAGATCAAGGACAACCTGCTGTTTGCCGGCGACAAGGTCGGCGACACGATGAAGACGTCGATGACCCCCAAGGACGGCAAGGCGTGGTTCGGGGTCGCGCCGCCCGACCTGACAGTGATTGCGCGCTCGCGCGGAGGCGACTGGCTTTACACCTACCTGCGCACTTTCTACCGCGACCCGAATTCGGCGACCGGCTGGAACAATGCCGTGTTCCCGAACGTCGGCATGCCGCACGCCCTCTGGACGCTTCAGGGCGAAAGGGCCCTCGAAGTCAAGACCGCACACGAAGGCGGCCACGCGACGACGGAGTACGAGTGGAAGCAATTGTCCGAAGGACGCCTCAGCACGACGCAGTACGACACGACCGTCCGCGACCTGGTGAATTACCTGGTCTGGATGGGCGAGCCCGCGGCCGGCGCGCGCAAGAAGATCGGCGTGGTGGTGCTGTACTTCCTCGGCGTCCTGTTCGTCCTCGCTTACGCGATGAAGCGCGAATTCTGGAAGGACGTGCACTGATCGAAGGGACCCGCCGGGCCGGTTCCGGCACGACGCCCGCAAATTCCCTTTCCAAGCCGGACGGCCAGCCGTCCGGCTTTTTACACTAAGGCCCGCGCATCATGATGCAACTATATTCCGGCACCACCTGCCCCTTCAGCCATCGCTGCCGGTTCGTGCTCTACGAAAAGGGCATGGACTTCCAGGTGATCGACGTGGACATGTACAACAAGCCGGAGGACATCGCGGTGATGAACCCCTACAACCGGCTTCCCGTGCTGGTCGAGCGCGACCTGGTGCTCTACGAATCGAACATCATCAACGAATACATCGACGAGCGCTTCCCGCACCCGCAGCTGATGCCCGCCGACCCGGTCATGCGCGCACGCGCGCGGCTGATGCTTTTCAACATGGAAGTCGAACTCTTTTCGCAGATCGAGGCGGTCGAGTCCGGCAAGGAAAAGCAGGTCGAGAAGGCGCGCGCGCACATCACCGACAGGCTGACCGAGCTCGCGCCGATCTTCACCCGCACCAAGCACATGCTCGGCGACGATTTCACGATGCTCGACGTTGCGATCGCCCCGCTGCTGTGGCGCCTGGACCACTACGGCATCCGCCTGGGCAAGCCGGCCGCGCCGCTCATGAAGTATGCCGAGAGGATCTTCTCGCGTCCCGCGTTCATCGAGGCGCTGACGCCGTCCGAAAAAGTGATGCGCAAGTAAACGGGCGGGCGTTTCCCGATCCCGAATGTCGACCACCGAAATCCCGACCAAGCCTTACCTCCTGCGCGCACTGTACGAGTGGTGCGTCGACAACGGCTACACGCCGCATCTTGCGGTCAAGGTGGATTCGCGCACCCAGGTGCCGCCCGAATATGTCAAGAACGGCGAGATAACGCTCAACATCGGCCCGACGGCCGTGCACAAGATGCAGATCGGCAACGACCTGGTGGAGTTCTCCGCGCGTTTCGGCGGCGTCGCGCGCCAGATTTCGGTTCCGGTCGCGAATGTATACGCGCTTTACGGGCGCGAAACAGGGCATGGAATGACCTTCGACGTCGATGCGCCTAAGCCAGCGGTCCAGGTCATCGCCGAGTCCGAGACATCGCCTGCGTCCGCGGGGCAGGAATTGCCGCCGGAGCCGCCGCGGCCTGCCGCCGGCGGCAGGCCGGCGCTGCGCCGGGTCAAGTAACACCGCTCAGAGCTGGTAGTTGCTGCCGCTGCCACCGGTCACCGCCAGTTCCACCGATTTGCGCGCGAGGTGCGGCGCAAACATCTCGATGAACTCGTACGCGTAGCCTCTGAGGTACGCGCCGCGCCGGATACCCAGCCGCGTGGTGCTCGATTCGAACAGGTGCGACGCGTCGATCGACCGCAGGTTGCGATCGCGGTGCGGGTCGAAGGCCATCTTTGCCATGATGCCGATGCCTAGCCCGAGTTCGACATACGTCTTGATTACGTCCGCGTCGAGCGCCGATAGCACGATGTCCGGTTTCAGGCCGCGGGACTCGAATGCCTTGTTGACCAAAGACCGGCCGGCGAACGCAAAGTCGTAGGTGATGATCGGGTAGCGCGTCACCTCCTCCAGCGTCAGCGGGCGGGACATAAGCAGCGGATGCGCAGGGGGCACGACCACGCAGCGGTTCCACTGGTAGCAGGGCAGCGAGACGAGTTCCTCGTATTCCGAGATCGATTCGGTGGCGATGGCGATGTCGGCCTCGCCGGCCAGCACCTCCTGGCAGATCTGGGTCGGGTTTCCCTGGTGGATCGAAAGCTGCACCCCGGGGTACTTCTGCTTGAATGCGGTGATTGCCTTAGGGAGCGCATAGCGCGCCTGGGTGTGCGTCGTCGCGATGCGCAGCGCCCCCGAGGCCTCGTTGGCGAATTCCTCGCCGGCCCGCTTCAGGTTGGCGGCTTCGTTCAGGATGCGTTCGGCGATTGCGAGCACCGCACGGCCCGGGTTGGTGACCGCCACGACGCGCTTGCCGTGGCGCTCGAAGATCTCGACGCCCAGTTCCTCCTCGAGAAGCCGGATTTGCTTGCTTACGCCCGGCTGCGAGGTGTGAAGCGTGTCCGCGGCGGCTGAAACGTTCAGTCCCTGCCGGGCCACTTCCACGACGTACCGCAATTGCTGAAGCTTCATTGAAATAGAAAAAAAGTATATTGAAGTAACACAATAGTATTTTGAGATATATAGAACCAACTTTACCATCGCCTTCCTCCCGAACAAAGGCAGGCGGGCATGTACGTTTACGATGAAATCGACCAGCGGCTGGTGGATGAAAGGGTTCGGCAGTTTCGCGACCAGACGCGCCGGTTCCTGGCAGGCGAACTCACCGAGGACCAGTTTCGGCCTTTGCGCCTCCAGAATGGTCTTTATATCCAGAGATTTGCGCCGATGCTCCGGATCGCCATCCCCTACGGGCTGATGGCTTCGCGGCAACTGCGCAAACTGGCCTCGATCACGCGCAAATATGACCGCGGCTACGGCCACTTCTCGACCCGCCAGAACCTGCAGCTCAACTGGCCGAAGCTCGAACAGGTGCCGGATATCCTTGCCGAATTGGCCGAAGTCCAGATGCATGCCATTCAAACCTCGGGCAATTGCATCCGGAACACGACCACCGACCATTTCGCGGGAGTCGCGCGCGACGAGGTCGTGGACTCGTTTGTATGGTGCGAACTGATCCGGCAGTGGGCCACATTCCACCCGGAATTCGCATTCCTGCCGCGCAAGTTCAAGATCGCGGTGAGCGGCTCGGCTGCAGACCGCGCGGCGACTTTCGTCCACGATATCGGCCTGCATGCGCTGAAAGACGGCAATGGCGAGGTCGGGTTCCGGGTCATCGTCGGCGGCGGCCTCGGGAGGACGCCCGTCATCGGCACCCTGATCCGCGAGTTCCTGCCCTGGAGGCACCTGCTCACCTACCTGGACGCGATCCTGCGCGTCTACAACCGCTACGGCCGTCGCGACAACAAGTACAAGGCGCGTATCAAGATCCTGGTCAGGGACCTCGGCGTGGAAGTCTTCGCCGGCAAGGTCGAGGACGAATGGCGCCACCTCGAAGGTGGTCCCGCAACGCTGATCGAGGAGGAAATTGCCCGCATCGAGTCGCGTTTTCCCCGACCCGAGCATGCATGGCTGCCGCGCGAAGATGCCGGCCATGTTTCGAAACTCGCCTCCAACCGCCAGTTTGCGGCATGGGCGAAACGCAACGTCCACGAGCACAAAGTCGATGGATACGCAGCCGTGACGCTCTCGCTGAAGAGGCTTGGAACCGCCCCTGGCGATCTTACGGCGGACCAGATGGACGCAATCGCCGCGCTGGCCGACGCTTATTCGTTCGGCGAATTGCGCGTCTCCCACGAACAGAACCTGATCCTCGCCGACGTGCGCCTATCCCACCTGTATGCGCTCTGGGAATCCTTGCTCGCCCTCGGCCTTGCGACGCCCAACATCGGGCTGATCTCCAACATCATTGCGTGCCCCGGTGGCGACTTCTGTTCGCTTGCCAACGCAAAGTCGCTGCCTGTCGCCGACGCGATCCAGCGGCGGTTCGAAGACCTCGACTTCCAGCACGACATCGGCGAACTGGACCTGAACATTTCGGGCTGCATCAATTCCTGCGGCCATCACCACGTGGGACACATCGGCGTGCTCGGCGTCGACAAGCACGGCGAAGAGCGGTACCAGATCACGATCGGCGGCAATCAGGGGCTCACGCGTCCCGGCGCACCGGCGGCGCTAGGCAAGGTCATCGGACCCTCATTTTCACGCGATGAAGTGCCCGACGTGGTAGGCGAACTGATCGAGGTCTACCTGGAGAACCGCGACAGCGAGGCCGAGCGCTTCGTCGACACGGTCTGGCGCGTCGGAACCGAACCATTCAAGGAGCGCGTATATGGCAAACATCATCAGGCGCGGGAAAGTCTTCGCGCTGCCTGAGCGGGAGGCTGTCGTGCCGCTCGCGCAGTGGAACGGCGAGGCCGGCGTGCTGCTCGGGCCGGCCGACGATCCGGCGTCGCTCGCGGGACGCCTGCAGGACTTATCGGTGATCGCGATCGAATTCCCGCAGTTCACCGACGGGCGCGGTTATTCGATAGCGCGGCTGCTGCGCGAGCGCTATGGATACAAGGGCGAAATCCGCGCGGTCGGCGAAGTGCTTCGCGACAGCCTCTTTTACCTTTCGCGCTGCGGTTTCGATGGCTTCGTGCTAAGCGAACAGGCGGATCTCGAGAAAGCAATCGACTACCTGTCGGTCTTCAGCGACGGTTACCAGGCTTCGGCAGAGCGGCCCCAGCCGCTGTTCCGCCGTCGGGCGGCGCTAGCCGAAGCACTCGAGGGATGAAGGGCAGGGCCGACCTCGTGGGCGCCTGGGCCGCCATTCGACGGCGCGATCGTTCATCAACAGACGTCTTGCGCAGGCGGCCGGTTGGCGAGCGAATACTCGGGGTCGGGAGCCGGCGCGGCCTAGCGGGCGCGCTTGGCGATCGCCCACAGAGAAAGCAACGCAAAGGCCGCAAACCACAGCAGGGACCACTCGGCGATCGAAAGGCCGAGGAACCGCCATGTGACCTCGGCGCACTGGCCCGAGCCCCTGAACAGGTTCGTGAAGACCTTTGTCAAGGGGAAGTGGTCCAGCATGTAGTAGAGATCCGGACCGCATTTCGGCACCTGGTCCGGCGGCAGGTGCTGCAGCCAGACCTGCCGCCCGGCCACGCCCGCCCCGCCCGCGGCGACCAGGAAGCCGGCGATCCCATAGAACACCGTCCCGGCGCTTTTCGGCGCATGGACGGCCGCGACGACGAAGACGAAGAGCAGGCCGAAATAGAACGCGCGCTGCACGAGGCAGAGCGGGCACGGATCCTGGCCGTCGTGGTACTGCAGGTAGAACCCGTAGCCGAGCAGCGCCGCGCTGGCCGCCGCGCCAAGCGCAAAGCCGATGCGTGTCAATGAACGAGCCGTCATGCCAGACCCTCGAGTGCAATTCGCTATACTACCGCCCCACGCGTCCCGAGCCGGCTTAGCTCAGTTGGTAGAGCAGCTGATTTGTAATCAGAAGGTCGGGGGTTCGACTCCTCTAGCCGGCACCAGTCTCCGCAGCCAACTTTCCGTCGATCGGCATCAACTGCGCCTCGCGCACTCCGCGCAATTTCCGGATCGCCTCGAGCCTTTCTTCGGTGGCGATGAAGAACCGGAACAGCACCTGGACAGTTTCGTAGACTTCGCGGCCGGCTTCGGTCAGGACAACTTTCCGGCCGGAAGGTTCAAGCAAGGGCAGTCCGAGGTTCTCCGAAAGCTTCCGGACCTGCACGGAGACGGTCGGCTGGGCGAGGCACAGTTCTTCGCCTGCGCGCGTGAAGCTGCCGAGCCTTGCCACGGCCTCGAAGACCATCAACTGGGGAAGCATGCCGTGCCTGAAGTAGCGGCGAAGTGCTGCGTGACGCATGAGGAGCTCCTTTCAACATTTGCGCGGTCCTTTGCATGCAGGCGAAGGTCTCGCGCAAACGAAAAGACCTTTGCCTGACTGGCAAAGGTCTCGCTTGCAACGCGGTTTGCGTTGCCAGGGCGACCGGGGCGAATTACCTCCCGTGATGACGGCGGCCCTGCGAAAAGCTACTCCCCTTTGGGGTGGGCGAAGATTAGCAGCGCCCGCACGCGGCGGCAAGGCCCGGTTGCATAGTTTTGTGTAATGGCACGTCGGCGCGGCTGCGGGCATAGCAATTCTTCATTCAACCGGCGCCGTCGCGTTCGCATAATCCGCGCACATCCAGCCCGGAGCAGCCCATGGAAATATTCAGCCCCGAATTCCTCCCGGCGCTAGCCGCCATCGTCGTCATCGACCTGGTCCTCGCCGGCGACAACGCGATCGTCATCGCGCTCGCGGCGCGCAACCTGCCTCTGCACCTGCGCAAGCGCGCCATCGTCTTGGGCACGGTGGGCGCAATCGTCGTGCGCACGCTGCTGACGCTCGCGGTCGTGTGGCTGCTGAAGGTCCCCGGGCTGATGCTCGCCGGCGGGCTGATGCTGCTGTGGATCGCGTATCGACTGCTGACCCAGCAGGACGACGACGGGCACGACTTCGCGCCGGCCGCGTCGTTCTGGGGTGCGATGCAGACCATCGTCGTGGCCGACGCCGTCATGGGCCTGGACAACGTGCTTGCCGTCGCAGGCGCGGCGAGCGGCAGTTCGCTGCTCGTCGTCTGCGGGCTGCTCATCTCGATCCCGATCGTGATCTGGGGGTCGACGATGATCCTCAAGTGGATCGAGCGCTTTCCCTCGATCGTCTACGTCGGCGGCGCCGTGCTTGCCTGGACCGCCGCGAAGATGGTCACGAGCGAGCCTTTCGTGCAGGAATGGATTGCCGGCGCCCGCAACACCTGGCCGATCTACGCGATTGCGATCGCGGGAACGCTGGGCCTGGCATGGCTTTCGAACCGCCGCCGCCCGACGACGGCGCAACAAACAGGAGCTCGGACATGAACCTGCTGGTACCCGTAAGCGGATCCAAAGCTTCGATGGCGGGCGTGCGCCATGCGGCCGCCGTCCTGCGCGAGGGCAAGGGGGAGGCGATCCTCGTCAACGTGCAGCCCCGCCTGACTTCGCATGCGGCGCGATTCACGTCGGCTGCTTCGCGCGACGAGATGCGCGCCGAGCGCTCGGCCCGGGCGCTCGCGGCGGCGCGAACCTTGTTCGACGCGGCGGGAATCCGGTACCGCGTCGTGGCCGCGGCAGGCCCGGTGGCGCGCACCGTGGCCGACCTGGCCGCGCGGCTGCACGCCGACCAGATCGTGCTTGGCGCCACGCGCAGGGCAGGGTGGTGGCAGGCCCTGTTCTCGCCGGTGCCGCGGATCATCGATCTGGCCAACGTGCCGGTCGCGGTCATCGGCGACGGGCGCTCGGGGGCCTTCGAGCGCTTCGGGGTCCCGGCGGCAGTCGGCCTTGGACTCACCGCCCTGGTGATTTCGGCCGAATAGCCGGGCAGGCATGGTGCGGCCGCCACCTCGGTCGCGGACTGGGCGGTAGACGGGAAACTGCCGGTTTCCCAAGGAAGCCGGCGCGCAAGTGCGCTTGCGCCCGGTTGCCGCGGGCGGCAGACTTCCCGTCATGACCGACCTTTCCGACATCGTCTCGTCCGCCTTCTGGCGGGTCAATCCGCCGGACGCCGACCCGGCTGAAACGCGCGAATGGCTCGAGGCTTTCGACGCCCTCGTCGCGGCCGAGGGTCGCGAGCGCGCCACCTTCCTGCTGAGGAAGCTCTTCGACCACGCAAGGGCGCGGCGCGTGCCGATGCCGCCGGTCATGAACACGCCGTACCGGAACAGCGTGCAGCTTTCCGATCAGCCGCAATTCCCGGGCAACCTCGAGGTCGAGCAAAGGCTCGCGTCGCTGGTGCGCTGGAATGCGCTCGCCATGGTCGTGCGCGCGAATCGCGCGCACCCGGAGCTCGGTGGCCATATCGCGAGCTATGCGTCCGCCGCAGACCTGTTCGAAGTCGGGTTCAACCATTTCTTCCGCGCCGGACAAGCCGGCGACCTGGTGTATTTCCAGCCACATTCGGCCCCCGGGGTTTACGCCAGGGCGTTCCTCGAAGGACGCCTCACGCAAGAGCAGCTCGACAGCTATCGCCGTGAAACCGGCGGGCGCGGCTTGTCTTCGTACCCGCATCCGTGGCTGATGCCGGACTTCTGGCAGTTCCCGACCGGCTCGATGGGCCTGGGGCCGATCTGCGCGATCTACCAGGCGCGCTTCATGCGCTACCTTGCCGACCGCAGCCTGCTCGACACCGCGCAGCGCAAGGTGTGGGCCTTCGTCGGCGACGGCGAGATGGACGAGCCCGAATCGCTTGCCGGCCTTTCGCTCGCCGCGCGCGAGGGCCTCGACAACCTGATCTTCGTCGTCAACTGCAACCTCCAGCGGCTGGACGGCCCGGTGCGCGGCAACGGATCCATCGTCCAGGAACTCGAAGGCCTGTTCGCGGGCGCCGGCTGGAACGTGGTCAAGCTGCTGTGGGGCGGCGACTGGGACGGCCTGTTTGCGCGCGACGAGGAGAACATCCTCCTCAAGCGCTTGCACGAGACGGTCGACGGCGAATTCCAGACCTATGCGGCCACCGACGGCCGCTTCAACCGCGAGCATTTCTTCAACAAGTACCCGGACCTGCAGGCGCTGGTCTCCCACATGACCGACGAGGACATCGACCACCTGCGCCGCGGCGGGCACGATTCGGTCAAGATTTACGCGGCCTATGCGGCTGCGTCCTCCCACAAGGGCCGCCCCACCGTGATCCTCGCCCAGACCAAGAAGGGCTACGGCATGGGCGAGTCCGGCCAGGGCAAGATGGGCACCCACCAGCAGAAAAAGCTCGACGCCGAGGCGCTGCGCGAATTCCGCGACCGGTTTGCGCTGCCGCTCACCGATTCGGATGTCGAGGCCGTGCGCTTCTTCTCGCCAGGGCCGGGAAGCCCGGAGATCAAGTACCTGCTCGGCCAGCGCGAAAAGCTGGGGGGCTTCCTGCCGGCGCGCAGCGCGGAATGCGCCTTGGTGCCGGTGCCGCCGCTGTCGGCGTTCACGCGGATGCTCGAAGGCACCCACGATCGCGAGCAGTCCACGACCATGGTGTTCGTGCAGATGCTGTCCCAGTTGCTCAAGGACCCCGCACTGGGCAAGCGCGTCGTGCCGATCGTCGCCGACGAAGCGCGCACCTTCGGCATGCAAAGCCTGTTCCGGCAGGTCGGCATCTACTCCGCCGTCGGCCAGCTTTACGAGCCGGAAGACAAGGACGAACTGCTCTACTACAAGGAAGCCAAGGACGGCCAGATCCTCGAGGAAGGCATTACCGAGGCCGGAGCCCTGTCCTCATGGATCGCCGCGGCCACCAGCTACAGTGCGCACGGGCAGGCGATGCTGCCGTTCTATATCTACTACTCGATGTTCGGCTTCCAGCGCGTCGGCGACCTGATCTGGGCGGCCGCCGACCAGCGCTCGCGCGGATTCCTCGTCGGCGGGACCGCCGGGCGCACCACGCTTTCGGGCGAAGGACTGCAGCACGAGGACGGCTCGAGCCATCTGGTCGCTTCGACGATCCCGAACCTCAGGGCCTGGGACCCCTGCTTCGGTTACGAGTTGGCGGTGATCGTGCAGGACGGCGCGCGGCGGATGCTCGAGGCGAAGGAAGACGTCTTCTATTACCTCACCGTAATGAACGAGAACTACGTCCACCCCGCGATGCCTGCGGGCGCGGAAGAGGGGATCCTCAGGGGACTGTATTGCCTTGCTGCGCCGGCAAGCGCGAAGGTCCAGCTGCTCGGCTCGGGGACGATCCTGCGCGAGGCGATCGCGGCAGCGGATCTGCTCGCAAAGGACTGGGGCATCGAGGCCGCAGTCTGGAGCGTCACCAGCTTTTCGGAGCTTGCGCGCGACGGCGTGGAGGCCGAACGCGCCAATCGCCTGAACCCGCTCGCCGCCGGGAGGACCAGCTGGGTAGAACAGAAGCTCGCAGCGTCAAAGGGGCCGGTGATCGCCGCGAGCGACTATGTGCGCGCGGTGCCCGAGCAGGTTCGCGCCTTCGTGCCGCGAAAGTACGTCACTCTGGGAACCGATGGGTTCGGCCGCAGCGACACGCGCGCCGCGCTGCGCGATTTCTTCGAGGTGAGCCGCGAGCACATCGCCGTCGCCGCCCTTTCGGCGCTGGCCGCCGAGGGCACCGTGACGCGCGAAGTCGTCGCCCAGGCGATAGAGCGCTATCAAATCGACGGCAGCCGCCCCGCTTCCTGGGTGCGCTGAGCGGACCGCAATGTCGGCGTGCCGCGCAAACGCCACCTCGATTAAGAGGCCGGCGCCGCGAGTCCTCAGCACGTCATTTCAGAAAAGGTGCACCGACATCGGCCAGAAGTAGCCGATCAGGCAGAACGCTACGGCGGCAACGCCGAGCGCGGCCGAGGCCCATCCAAGCGCAATCACGCTGGTGATGACCTCGGCCGAGGCCAGCACGATCGCGATCTGCACTGCGGCCGAAGCCACTTCAAAGTGGTGGTACGCCGCCAGCGACTTGTCGCGCTTCTCCTCGGCCTTCTTGGCGCGGGCCGCCAGTTCCTTGCGCCCCTCGTTGGTCTCCGGCTCCGACTGGTAGCGCTCGGCGGTCTTCTTCCAGGTGTCGATCTGCTTTCTTACCGCATCGGGCGCCTTGTCGCCGAACTGTGCTTCGAGCGCTTCGGCTGCGGTGCGCATCGTCGTCTGCCGGAGCGTCTTCGCCTGGAAGAACGACCACAGGTTCGAGGCTTCGATGTTGTAGCTCAGGGCCGCGGTCTGGGCGCCCTTGCCGAGCGTTTCCGAGAATGCAAGGACCACCGCGAGGATCGCGATCTGGAGGGCGATCTTCTTGTTGGACGGATCGACGTGCGCACCACCGGACATGGAGTTCTCCCTTGAAAGCGCGCATTTTACGCGGCCCGCAATGCCGCAAGCGCCTTGCGGCAGCCTTCGGCCAGCCTTGTGCGCTCGCCTGGCGGCAGGCCGGCCGGGTCGAATCGATATCGATAGTGCAGGGCGGCCATCTTCTCGACCTGCGCGCGCGCTTCATCCCCGAGTGCCGAGGCCGCGCGCGGCAGCCAGTCGAGGATCGGCTCGCTCGGCCGCCGCGGCGTCTTCTTCGCCAGCACCGCCTCGAGCGCATAGAACTCCGAGTCGTCGCCGGGGCGCGCGGCCTTGCCGAGGCCCGCGCGTTGTGCGAGCCGCACCAGGCCGCCTTCGGTCACCAGTTTCCAGACCAGGATCACGGCGGCAAGCGCGACGACGCTCCAGGCAAGGATGCGGGTTTCGCTGCCGTCGCGCGTGGTCCACCGGAAGCCCGCCCAGCGCAGGAAGTCGGTCAGTTTCTGCAAGGAAGGCGCAAGCGACTCCTCCTCGGCAAACCATGCGGGCGGGGTGGTGTCGACATCGGTCCATCGGCCGTCGATGAAAGCCCGCGCCCACGCATGTGAATGCCGTTCCCGGACGATCCATGCGCTTTCCCAGTCGCTCCAATCCTGCACCGCATAGCCGGTGGCATAGCGCGCCGGGATGCCGGCAGTGCGCAGCAGCAGGGTCGCGGCCGTGGCGAAATATTCGCAGTGGCCGCGATGGGTCGAGTTGAGGAATTCGGCCAGCGGGGTCTCACTGCCCGGGATGACGTCCGAGAACGGGTTGTTCCGCACCGTGGCGTACTCGAAGCCCGCAAAATACCCGGCGATCCGCTGTGCCGCTGCGGACGGCGGCAGGCCTGCGAGGCCGAGCTCGCGCGCGACGGATTCGAGCGTACGGCGCTCCCTCTCCGGGATCACGAGGTCGTCGGGCCCGGCCGTCGAGTACCCGGGCGGCTCGGCTGCCGGCGCCGTGCTGTAGACGACGTTGTAAAAGGTCCATGGCACTTCCATCTCGGCCTGCACTGCGCCGAGCGCGTTGCTCCTCACGCGGCTCGCCACCAGGTCGCTGACGGCGAACGAGTTGAGCGGCAGCCCGACCAGCGTTCGGCCGCCCTGCACGCGCTGCGACATCCGCAGCGTGCGCGAGTCCGCGGGCGGGTTCGGCGCACCTGCGCCGCCAAGGGCGAACACCGTGCCGTCACCGCGCGACGGCAACGCTTCGAGGTTGCCGTGCCGCGCCAGCCATGTGGTGCCGACATACTGGTTGTAGCTGGCGCGATGCAGGAGCGCCGGCTTGTTGGAGCCGTCGCGATCGGCGTAGACGCGCAGCACGATCGCATCTTCCTTCTTCAGCCGGCCGAGCTCGCCGATGCGCGTCGAGCTGCGGTAGGGGTCGAGCAGCGGGCCGCTCAGTTGCAGGTCGATGATCCAGTCCTCGATCAGCGTCTGCAGGTCGTAAAGGCCCGCCTGCACCGCGTAGCCGGCCGCGGTAGCCACCGACAGGGACAGCAACCATGCGGCGATGCCGACGCGCAAAGGCTTGATGCGCACCAGCGCCGCGCCGACGATCAGCACGATGCCGCCGAAATACCCGAAGCCCGGCTGGTTCGCCATGCCGGCGGCGATCAGGGTCATAGCGAGGTAGGGGCCGGTCAGGTCGATGCGGTAGTCGGTGATCTTCTCGCCGCGCTTCTTCAGCTTGCGCAAGTAACGGAACAGGGCGGTCATCGGCACGCGACCCTCCACGCACATCGTTTGCGCGAGCATCAGCGGCAGCACTATCCCCGGCAGCCAGACGAGCGACTGGTGAACGCCCGCGCGCAGGCCGTCGGTCGCGATGAACGATGCGGCCACCGCGACATAGAGGATCATCGTGAGGTCCGAGATCCGGTGCTGGTCGTGCTCGGTGAGTTCCAGGCGCAGGCGCGTCAGCACCGGCAGCAGCATCGCGAGCGCGAAGCCTGCCGACGCGAAGCCGTTCTTCGTCTGCCATCCCCAGAAGCCCAGCGCGACCGCGAGCAGCGCCGGCCGGATCTGGAACGGTTCGGGCGCGGGACTGCCGGCGGGCGCGGCTTCCTGTGCGGCTGCGGTCATGCGAGCTTCAGCAGTCCCGCCTCGATCCTGCCCGGCTGCAGCACGAGCAGGCCCTCGGCATCGGACGGCGGCGTGTCGGTCACGAGCAGCACGCGCACGCCGAGGCCCGATGCGGTCAGCGAGGAAACGAGCTTCCTGCGCGGTTCGTCCCAAGCCAGCAGCACGAAGACGGCGGACGAAAGCGACGCACGCTTCGCAACCACTTCGCGGGCCAACTGGTCGAAATCTTCCGGCCGCGAAGGACCGAGGCCCGCGAGGACTTCAAGCAAGTGGACGTTCGACGCCTCGCCGCGCCCGGCGGTGTGGCACTCGGGCTCCCCCGCCACGAAGACCAGGTCGAGAAGGCACTCCTGCGTGTCTATCGTATAGATGAACGACGCCGCGATCGATACCGCTTCCTCGAAGGCATCGGTCTCGCCCTGCGCGCCGGTGTCGAGCACCAGTGCGTGGTGCTCGAAGAATTCGGTCTCGTATTCCTTGACCACCGGCTCGCCGGTGCGTGCGAAGCTTTTCCAGTGGACGCGCCGCAGGCTGTCGCCCGGCCGGTATTCGCGCAGGCTCAGGAATTCCTCCGAGTCGCCGATCGACGAGGCGAGCGCGTGGCCGCCCGGCTGCAGCAGGCGCTGCGCGGGCAGAAGGACCTTGGGCAGGCGATAGCGCCTGGGCAGCACGACCAGACGGTCCGCGAGCGGCAGGCGGGTGCGCCCATAGGCGAGGCCGAAGACATCCGGCCGCACGAGGTCGATCCCGGCGAAGGTGAGCACGCCGCGCCGCCGGGGGACGAGGCTCGCGCGCACCTCGGATTGCGATCCGGCCGGCATCAGCGCCAGGTGGCCGCCTTTGGACCGTTCCGGCAGCCTGCGCTCGACCAGGTGGCGCCAACGGAAGTAGCCGCCTTTGCGGTCGACCCAGTTGCGCTGCGCATCGCGCGGGTCGCGGGCGCGGCGGAATTCCTCGAAGGTCGGCTGCACGTTGGCGAACCGCTCGCGCACCTCCACGTCGGCCAGCGGAATTGCGGCGGCATTCGATACCAGGATCCGATAGCCCAGTTCCTCGCCGGCGGTCGCGAAACGCGGCAGGCTGCGGCGCACCAGCGCCCGCGGGTGGAACATCAGGCTCAGGATCGCCGACAGGACCAGCAGGGCCGCCAGCAGCGCGAATACCTGCGAGGCGAGCGACTGGTGGGTGTCGAGGCCGACGATCGCGGCCATGAAGGCGCTGATCGCGGCCAGCTTGCCGGCGCCGGTCAGCTTCTCGCGCACCGCGCGGTCGAACCAAGTGACGAACCGCAGCAGCGTGTAGTGGAGCCGCCGCACGCTCTTCCCTAGGCGGGCACCGCCACGGAATCCAGCGCATCGGCGACTACGGATGCACCGCTTGCGCCCGCATAGCGCGCCTGGGGCTGCAGCACGATGCGGTGCGCGAGCACGCTCTGCGCCGCTTCGCGCACATGCTCCGGGCGCACGAACGATTCGCCGTCGATCAGCGCGAGGGCGCGCGCGACCTGCGTGAGGGCGATCGAAGCGCGTGGACCGCAGCCGAGCTGCACCGAGGACGCCTCGCGGGTCGCTCGCGCAAGCGCAACGATGTAGGCCTTGAGCTCGTCGGCGATCCGGACCGAATGCGCCGCGGCACGCGTGCCGAGCACCTCGGCATGGGCGGCCACCGCGCCGATCGACGCCAGCGGGTGCTCGTGTTCCTGTGCCGTCAGCATCGCCACTTCCATCGACGCGTCGATGTAGCCGAGCGCCAGGCGCATCGCGAAGCGGTCCATCTGCGCCTCGGGCAGCGGGTAGGTCCCGCGGAACTCGACCGGGTTCTGGGTGGCCATCACGAAGAACAGCGGGTCGAGCCGCTGGGTGCGGCCTTCCACCGTGACCTGCGCCTCGCCCATCACCTCGAGCAGCGCCGACTGGGTGCGCGGGCTGGCGCGGTTGATCTCGTCGGCCAGCAGGATGCTCGTGAAGACCGGGCCTTCGCGGAATTCGAAATGCTGCTCGCGCGGGTTGTAGATCGACACGCCGAGGATGTCCGAGGGGAGCAGGTCCGGCGTGAACTGGATGCGCGCGAACGGCGCGCCGATCGATTGCGCCAGCGCCTTGGCCATCGTGGTCTTGCCGGTGCCGGGGACGTCCTCGATCAGCACGTGGCCGCCTGCCGCGAACGCGGCCAGCAGCTTGCGAATCGAATCGCTCTGGCCCTGCAGGACCCGCTCGATGTTCTTCGCCACCCGGTCGAGCACCGCCCGGGCTTCGGCAGCGGGCAGGGGCGGAACCGGGGCGGCGGGCGCGTTCATGGCGGGAAACAGTTTACCAGCAGCGACATTCTTTAACTTTCAATCCTGCGGATTCAATGGCAGCGCGCGTTTCGGAGAAATTGTCATGCCTGTTTTGGAAAATATCAAAGCGCGGCGGCCAGTTCGGCGCCTTCCAGCATCGCGCGCTTGGCATCCAGCTCGCCGGCCTCCTTCGCGCCGCCGATCAGGTGGGCCCTGCGGCCGCGGCCCTCGACCGCGGGCACGAGATCGCGCCTGGCCTCCTGGCCTGCGCACAGGATGACGGTGTCGGCAGGTATGCAGGACTCTTTGCCATCGACGGTGATGTGTACGCCGGCGTCGTCGATCTTCCGGTATTGCACGCCCTTGATCATCGCCACGCCGTTGCGCGCCATCTCGATGCGATGCACCCAGCCTGTGGAAAGCCCCAGGGTCTTGCCGAAAGGCGTGTCCGAGCGCTTGAGCATCGTGATCTTGTGCGCCGGGTGCGGCGCTTCGGGGCCGGCGGGGCTCAGGCCGCCGGAGGCGCCCGCCTCGGTGGTGATACCCCAGTGCGCAGCGAATGCCTTTGGGTCGGTCTGCGAAGTACCGGCTTTCTCAAGCAGGTATAGGGCCACGTCGAAGCCTATGCCGCCCGCGCCGATGATGACGACGTTCTTCCCGACCGGGGCCCGGCCGGTCAGGACGTCCACATAGCCTGCCACCTTGGGGTGATCGATGCCGGGGATCGCCGGGCGCCGCGGGTCGATGCCGGTGGCGAGGACCACTTCGTCGTAAGCGGCGAGTTCCGAATCGGTCGCCGGCTTGCCGAGCTTCACGGTGACGCCGGCGCGCTTCATGCGCTCGGCGTAGTAGGCGACGCTCTCGGCGAATTCCTGCTTGCCGGGAATCCGCTTGGCGAGGTTGAACTGGCCGCCGAGTTCGCCGGCCTGCTCGAACAGCGTGACCGCGTGGCCGCGCTCGGCCGCGACGGCCGCGCACGACAATCCGGCCGGCCCGCCGCCGACCACCGCGACCTTCTTCTTCGAAGTGACCGGCAGGAACGCAAGCTGCGTCTCGCGTCCGGCGCGTGGGTTCACCAGGCAGGACGCGAACCGGCCGGAGAAGATATGGTCGAGGCACGCCTGGTTGCAGGCGATGCAGATGTTGATGCCGGCGCGGTCGCCGGCCCTCGCCTTGTTGGCGAACTCGGCGTCGGCCAGCATGCTGCGCGCAAGCGACACCATGTCCGCATCGCCGCGGGCGATGATCTCCTCGCCGACTTCGGGCGCATTGATCCGGTTGGATGCGACCAGCGGCAGCCTGACCGCTTCGCGCAGGCGCCGCGTGACCCACGCGAACCCGCCGCGCGGTACCGCCTGCGCGATCGTCGGGATGCGCGCCTCGTGCCAGCCAATGCCGGTATTCATGATGTCCGCGCCGGCGGCCTCGATCGCGCGTGCCATCGCGAGGATCTCTTCGGTCGTCTGCCCGCCTTCGACGAGTTCCAGCGCCGACACGCGGTAGATGATGATGAAGTCCTTGCCGACCGCGCCGCGGGTGCGGCGCATGATTTCCACGCCGAAACGCATGCGGTTCTCAAGGCTGCCACCCCAGCCGTCCTTCCTCTGGTTGGTGCGCAGCGCGAGGAACTGGGTGATCAGGTAGCCCTCCGAGCCCATGATTTCGATGCCGTCGTAGCCGGCCTCGCGCGCGAGTACGGCCGAGCGCACGAACGCCTCGATCGTGGTTTCGATCTCGGCGACCGTCATCTCGCGCGGCGAATTCGGGTTGATCGGCGAGCGGATCGCGGAAGGCGCCACGATGCGCGAGTGCTTGCCGTAGCGGCCGGCATGCAGGATCTGCAGGCAGATGCGGCCGCCTTCCGCATGAACCGCGCGCGGGATCGGCTTGTGGCGGTCGCGATCCGCGGGTGTCGCCATTTCGGCCGCATGCGCGCTCAGGTTGCCGGCGTCGTCCGGCGAGAAGCCGCCGGTGACGATCAGCGCTGCGCCGCCCTTTGCGCGCTCCGCGTAGAAAGCGGCGAGGCGCTCGATGCCATCGGGCATTTCCTCGAGGCCGGTGTGCATCGAGCCCATCATGATGCGATTGGGCAGTTTGACGAAACCGAGATCGAGCGGCTGGAACAGGTGCGGATACGCTGGCATGAACCCTCCCTTGGGAGGGGCGATTGTAGCCGGAGGGACGGCAGGCGCGCGGCGAGTGCCGCGCCTGGTTTGAACCGCGAGTGCCGCCCCTAGGCCTGGCGCTTGCGCTCGATTTTGAGGAGCTTCTCCTTGCGGCCCAGGCCCCACGCGTAGCCGCCAAGGCCTCCGTCCGTGCGCAGCGCACGATGGCAGGGAATGACGAGCGCCACCGGGTTCGCGCCGCACGCGCTGCCGACGGCGCGCACCGCTTTCGGCGCACCGATCGCCGCGGCGATGTCCTTGTAAGTGCGCGTCTCGCCGCGCGGAATCTGCCGCAGCGCCGTCCATACGCGTTGCTGGAAGACGGTGCCGCGGATGTCCAGCGGGAGCTTGTTGAGGGTCGCATCGCCGGACAGGAATCCGAGAACGCGGTCCTTGGCATCTTTCATTGTGCGGCGGTCTTCCCTGACGTCGGCCTCGCTGAATTCCGCGGCAAGCTGGCGGGCGAGCGCTTCGGGCTTGTCGCCCAGCTTGACCGAGCACAGGCCGCGGTCGGTCGAGGCCAGAAGGATGCAGCCCAGCGGCGAGGCGAATGTCGTATAGGCAATCGACATGCCTTTGCCCTTTGCCCGATAGGTCTTGGCCGCCATGCCCAGCCCGGCGGCCGCCTTTTCGTAGAAGCGCGAGAGCGACCCGTAGCCGGCCCCGAAGACCGCATCGGTGACGCGGCTGCCGTCGGCCAGCGCACGCTTGGTGTCTTCGAGCCGCAAGGCCTGCTGGTAAGCCTTGGGCGAGAGCCCCAGCGTGCGCTTGAAACTGCGCTGCAGGTGGAAGGGACTCACGCCTACCGCGCGGCCGAGTTCCTCGAGCGTCGTGCGCTCGCCGCGGCGCGCATCGAGGTAGGCGCGCGCCCGGGCGATGAGTGAAGTAGTCGTTTCCATGAATGCCAGAGTAGCGAAACCGGCAGGCCAAATCCATCCGCTTCTTGCGCATCCCCGGTATCCTCTGGCGCCATGAAACCCATCCTGATTGCAGGCGGCGGAATCGGCGGAATTGCCACTGCGCTCTGCCTGCGTGCGCGCGGCGTGCCGTTTGAACTGTTCGAGCAGGCCGACGCATTCCGCGAGGTCGGCGCGGGAATCCAGCTCTCGGCCAACGTGATGCGTATCCTGTTGAAGCTCGGGCTTGGCGGCCCGCTCGCGGACATCGCAATCATGCCGCGCGGGCTCGAAGTGCGCTCCTGGCAAAGCGGCGAACGGATCCTCTGGACGCCGCTCGGCTATGAAGCGGAGCGGCATTTCGGCGCGCCTTACTACCACGCGCACCGGGCGGAGATCCTCGCGGTGCTGGTGGAAAAGCTCGGCAGCGCGAACGTCCACATGGCGAGCAAGGTCGCGCGCGTCGACCAGGACGAGCGGGGCGCCTCGCTCACGCTCGAGGACGGCACCAGCCACCAAGGCGCGATCGTCGTCGGCGCCGACGGCATCCATTCGACGATCCGCGACCAGCTCTTTGGCAAGAGCACGCCGCGCTTTTCGGGGAACGTGGCCTGGCGCGGCACGATGCCGTCGGCGGCCATTGCGGACCTGAAGCTCGACTATCTCTCCAGCAATTGGTGGGGGCCGGGCCGCAGCCTGGTGCACTACTTCATCTCGGCCGGGCGCACGCACAACTGGATCGGCGTCGGGAGGTCGGAAGCGCCCTCGCGCGAGTCCTGGTCGGCCACCGGCTCGGTGGAAGAGGCGCTCGCCGAATACGCCGGCTGGCACCCGCAGGTGCTCGCGGTGATCGGTGCGACGACAAAGCTGTTCAGGATGGCGCTCTACGACCGCGAGCCGCTCGCGAGCTGGCACCAGGGGCGTGTCGTGCTGTTGGGGGATGCGGCGCATGCGATGCTGCCCTACCACGCGCAAGGGGCGGCGCAGTCGATCGAGGACGCCTACGTGCTGGCCGCGTGCCTTGCGGATGCGAAGGACGCGCCGCTGCAGGCGATCGCGCGCTACGAGCACCTGCGCAAGGAACGCGCCGAATGGGTGCAGCGCTATTCGAGGGAAGCCGAGGAGCTTTTCAACATGACCGATCCGGCCAGGGTGGCGCGGCGCGATTCGCGCCTGCGCGAGAACCAGAAGAATTACCCGGGCGGATTCCCGGAAGGCCAGCAGCGCATCTATGGCTACGACGTCGACGCGGCGCTCGCCGGGGTGCCGGCATGAAAGCGTTCGGCTGCGGTTCGATCGACGTCTTGCGGATCAAGGAGACGCTGGGCGCCGCGTTCCCGCCGGGTCACCTGCTGCCGGACCTGCCGCCGGACGCGGTGGAGCGAAATCTCGGCTGGCTGGCGCCGAACCATTTCGACCCGGCGAAAAAACGCTTCGTGATGGGCACGCACACCTGGCTGCTGCGCACACAGCATCACACGATCCTGGTCGACACCTGCATCGGCAACCACAAGCAAAGGCCGCATTCCCCCGGCTTCCATGACCTCGAGCAACCGTACCTGGAGCGTCTTGCGCAGGCGGGCTTCAGGCCGGAGGACATCGATTACGTCCTCTGCACTCACCTGCATGTCGACCACATCGGGTGGAACACGCAATTGCGCGACGGCCGCTGGGTGCCGACGTTCCCGAAAGCGAAGGTGATTTGCTCGAAGGCCGAACTCCGCTCGGCCGAGGCCAAGGCACAAGCGAACGACCCGGGCGAGGACGACCTCGCTCAATGGCAGGACAGCATCCTGCCGGTGCTCGAGGCCGGATTGCTGCAAGCGGTGGAAGGCGACCATGCGATCGAGGACGGCCTGACCATCGTGCCGACGCCGGGCCATACACCGGGCCACGTGGTGCTGCGTGCCGAATCCGGCGGGGAGCGGATGCTGTTCGCCGGCGACCTGTGCCACCACCCGCTGCAGGTGTACTACCCGGACGTCAACAGCCGCTTTTGCGAAGATGCGGCCGGTGCGAGGGCGATGCGTCGCAGGGTGCTGGAGTCCTGCGTCGAGTCGGGGGCGTTGTTCGCGCCCGCGCACTGGGGACCTCCGCACGCCGGGCGGATCGAGGTAAATACTGCCAACTTTTCGATCAGGTGGCCGTAGATACTGGCTCTCCAGGCGAAATGCTGCCAAATTAAATGGGGTCAGACCCCATTTAAGTTCTTACCCGGCCATCGTCAGCCCGCCAGAGACTGAGATCACCTGCCCGGTGATGTAGGCGGCCTCGTCGGAGGCAAGGAAGGCGACGATGCCCGGCATGTCTTCCGGCTGGCCGACGCGCTTGAGCGGGATCGCGCGCACCAGCGCATCGAGCACCTTCTGGCCCGCCTCGCCCTCGCCGGCAAAGCCGCGCAGGATCGGCGTGTCGGTCGGCCCGGGACAGACCACGTTTACAGTCACGCCTTTTCTGGCCAGTTCGCGGGCCAGCGTCTTCGAGAACGACAGGATGCCGCCCTTGCAGGCTGAGTAGACCGACTCGCCCGAAGAGCCGACGCGCGCCGCGTCGGACGAGATGTTGATGACGCGTCCGGCGCCTCGCTTCGCCATCTGCGGCACGACGACGTGGTGCATGTTGAGCGGGCCGCGCAGGTTGATCGCGATCAGCTGCTCCCAGTCGGCCGGGTCCATGTCGATGAAATTCTGGAACCGGTCCCAGCCGGCGTTGTTCACCAGCACGTCGATCCGGCCGACGGATTCGACTGCCATCTTTGCCGCGGCATAGTCGCTGATGTCGAATGCGAGCGCGCGGCCGCCGGTTTCCATGGCGACCCGCTCGGCCGCCTCGGCGTTCCTGTCTGCGACCACGACGCCGGCGCCCGCTTCGGCGAACCTGCGGCAGATCGCAGCGCCGATCGCGCCGCCACCGCCGGTGACCAGCACAACTTTTTCGCTCAGACCTTTCATGCTATTTCCTCTTGTCGATGACCCGCCTGGCCTTGCCGATCGAGCGCTCGATGGTGCTGATCGGGACGATCCTCACCTCGGCGCTCACGCCGATGTAGGACTTGATGCCGTGCGCGAGCTTTGCTGCGGAGTTCTGGTCCGCCGCACCGGGCTGGATCTCGACCAGCACGGTGAGATGGTCCAGCGGGCCGTCCTTGCTCAGTTCCATCACGTAGTGCGGCGACAGCTCGGGCTGCTTCAGGATCTGCTCCTCGATCTGCGTCGGGAACACGTTGACGCCGCGGATGATCATCATGTCGTCCGACCGGCCGGTGATCTTCTCCATGCGGCGCATGGTCCGCGCAGTGCCGGGCAACAGGCGCGTGAGGTCGCGCGTCCGGTAGCGGATGACCGGCAGCGCTTCCTTGGTGAGCGAGGTGAACACCAGTTCCCCCTGTTCGCCATCGGGCAGCACGCGGCCGGTGGCCGGGTCGATCACCTCGGGATAGAAATGGTCTTCCCAGATCGTCAGTCCGTCCTTGGTCTCGATGCATTCCTGCGACACGCCGGGCCCCATGACTTCGGACAGGCCGTAGATGTCGATCGCGTCGAGCGACAAACGCTCCTCGATCTGCTTGCGCATCTGGTTGGTCCACGGCTCGGCGCCGAAGATGCCGATCCGGAGGCTGCACGCCTTCGGGTCGAGCTTCTGCTTTTCCATTTCGTCGGCAATCGCCAGCATGTAGGAGGGCGTCACCATGATGATGTCGGGCTTGAAATCGGTGATCAGCTGCACCTGCCGCTCGGTCATGCCGCCCGAAAGCGGGATCGTCACGAGGCCGAGGCGCTCCGAGCCGTAATGGGCCCCGAGGCCGCCGGTGAACAGGCCGTACCCGTAGGCCACGTGCACCTTGTCGCCCGGCCGCGCGCCGGCGGCGCGGATCGAGCGCGCCATGCAGTCCGACCAGGTGTCGATGTCCTTCGCGGTGTAGCCGACCACGGTGGGCTTGCCGGTAGTGCCCGAGGAGGCGTGGATGCGCACGATCCGGTCCATCGGCACCGCGAACATCCCGAAAGGGTAGGTTTCGCGCAGGTCGGCCTTGGTCATGAACGGGAATTTCGCGAGGTCCTCGGGGGATTTCAGGTCCGATGGCTTGACGCCGGCGGCGTCGAACTTGCGCCGGTAGTGTTCGACATTGTCGTAGGCGTGGCCGAGCGACCACTTGAGTCGCCCGAGCTGAAGCGCGCGCAGTTCGTCGATCGAGGCCCTTTCGATCGGGTCGAGGGGAAAGGTCTTCATGCGTCCTCCACGAGCAGTCCCTTGATGGTCGCCGATTTGCCGCGAAAGAGGGCAACCAGCTCGTTCTTCTGGTTGGTGACTTTCATGTCGTACACGCCGGTGCGTCCCTTGAGGGCTTGCTCGACGCCTTCGGCGGTCAGCACGTCGCCGAGGAAGGCGGGCGCGAGGAACTCGATCGAGGCGCCGGCCGCGACCGCGCGCTGGTTATGGCTGTTGCAGGCGAATGCGAATGTGCTGTCCGCGAGCGTGAAGATCAGCCCGCCGTGGCACAGGTCGTGGCCATTGACCATGTTCGGCGTCACCGTCATCGACAGGCGCGCATAGCCGGGCCGCACCTCCTCGATCCGCATGCCGAGCCACTTCGAGGCGTTGTCGTCGCGCCACATGATCCCGGCCGCCGCCTTGGCGAGCGCAGTCTTGTCCATCGGGCGGTCCCGGCCTTATTGCCCGGTGAAGGCGGGCTTGCGCTTTTCAAGGAACGCGGTCACGCCCTCGCGGTAATCCGGCGAGGCGCCTGCCTTGCGCTGCAGGTCGCGCTCGAGGTCCAGCTGTGCGGACAGCGAATTCCCGCCGGCCGCGTAGATCGCCTGCTTCATCAGGCCGAGCGCACGGGTAGGCTGAGTGGCGAGGTGCCGGCACAGTGCGGTTGCCTCAGCCATCAGCTTGTCGTCGTCGTACACCTTCCAGATCAGGCCCATGCGCTCGGCCTCCGCGGCCGGGAGTTTCTCCGCGAGCATCGCAAGTGCCATCGCGCGTCCGGTGCCCACCAGCCGGGGAAGGAAATAGGTGCCGCCGGAATCCGGCACCAGCCCGATCTTCGCGAAGGCCTGCAGGAACGACGCCGACCTGGCCGCGACGACGATGTCGCAGGCGAGCGCAATGTTGGCGCCCGCGCCGGCGGCTACGCCATTGACCGCGCAGATAATCGGCTTGGGCAGCGCCTGCATGAACTTGACCAGCGGGTTGTAGTACTTCTCGATCGTCGCGCCGAGGTCACGCGGGGTGTCCGACTCCTTCATCTCGCGCTCGGACAAGTCCTGCCCGGCGCAGAAGCCGCGCCCGGCCCCGGTCAGCAGCACGCAACGGATCGCAGGATCGGCGGCCGCCTTGACCAGCGCCGCGCGCAGATGCTCGTGCATTTCCGGGTTGAACGAATTGAGCTTGTCCGGACGGTTGAGCGTGATGGTCTGCACGCCGGCGTCGGTTGAGGCCAGGATCGATGGGGACATGGCGGTCGGTCGGGTGGGTTGGGAGTGTGACGCGAGGGTCGAGAGTAGGTTGAAACGCGGGCCGGGAGGCCGCAGGGAAAGCTTACACCAAGGGCGCTAGAATGCGCGCATGCCCAAAGTCTATGCCATCGACGGGGTCACGCCCGTGGTCGACCCGTCGGCTTTTGTGCATCCGAGCGCGGTACTTGTCGGCGACGTGATTGTCGGCGCCGGGGCTTACATCGGGCCCTGCGCCTGCCTGCGCGGGGACTTCGGCCGCATCGTCGTCGAGCCCGGCGCGAACGTGCAGGACACCTGCGTGATGCATGGATTCCCCGGCAAGGACACGGTCGTCGGGGCAGGGGCGAACATCGGCCATGGCGCGGTCCTGCACGGATGCGTCGTCGGCGCCGGCGCGCTGGTCGGCATGAATTGCGTAGTCAACGACAACGCCGAGGTCGGCGAGGACGCAGTCGTGGCCGCGATGGCTTTCGTCAAGGCGGAAGCAAGGATCCCCACCCGCTCGCTTGCCGCAGGCGTCCCGGCGCGCGTGCTGCGCATGCTTTCGCAGGAAGAAGTCGACTGGAAGCGGAACAACGCGGAGCTGTACCAGAAGCTCGCCAGGCGCAGCGCCGAGACGATGCAACTCGTCGACGCGCTCCCCGCGGTCGAGCCGGGCAGGAAGACGATCGAGGTTCCCGGCTCGATCCCCTTATCGGAACTCAGGGCAAGGAAGGCATGACATGGCAGACACGGCATTGCTGATCATCGATATCCAGAACGACTACTTTCCCGGCGGGAAGATGGAGCTGGAGCGGGCCGCGGCGGCGGCTGCGCGCGCCCGCCAGGCACTGGACAAGTTCCGCGCCCTTGGGCGGCCGGTGCTTCACGTCCAGCACCTGTCCACCCGGCCGGGGGCGACGTTCTTCGTTCCCGGCACCGAAGGCGCGGAGATTTACGACCTGGTGAAACCGGCCGGCGGCGAGCCCGTGGTGCAGAAGAATTTCCCGAACAGTTTTCGCGCCACCGACCTGCAGGCCCGGCTGGAGAAGGCAGGCGTCAAGAACCTCGCGGTGGCTGGCATGATGACCCACATGTGCGTCGATGCCAGCGTGCGGCAGGCGTTCGATCTCGGTTTCGGGTGCACGGTCCTGTCGGACGCGTGCGCGACGCGGGCGCAGAATTTCGAGGGGCAGGACATCGCCGCGGCGCAGGTGCACGGCGCATTCCTCGCGGCGCTGCGCGGCGTCTATGCGCAGGTCATGCCGACCGAAGACTATTTGAAGACGCTGTAGCGCAAAACACGGAGATATCGATGGCTTACGAATTCATCCTCGCCGAGACGCGGGGCAAGGTCGGCTTGATCACGCTCAACCGGCCGAAGCAGCTGAACGCATTGAATGCGCAACTCATGCAGGAGCTGGCCGCCGCGATGTACGCGTTCGACGCTGACGAGGGCATCGGCGCGATCGTCATCACGGGCAGCGAAAAGGCGTTTGCGGCCGGGGCCGACATTGTCGCGATGAAGGACTGGTTCTTCATCGACGTCTACCGCGACGACTACATCACCCGTGACTGGGAGCACATCCGCAAGATCAGGAAGCCGGTGATCGCCGCCGTCGCGGGCTATGCGCTCGGCGGGGGCAACGAGCTGGCGATGGCATGCGATATCGTAATAGCCGCCGACAACGCGAAATTCGGCCAGCCCGAAATCAACCTCGGCATCATTCCCGGGGCCGGGGGCACGCAGCGCCTGCCGCGGGCGGTGGGCAAGGCCAAGGCGATGGACCTGTGCCTGACGGCGCGCATGATGGACGCGACCGAGGCCGAGCGCTCGGGACTCGTGTCGCGCGTGGTCCCGCTCGACAAGCTGATGGAAGAGGCGATGGCCGTTGCCGACAAGATCGCCGGCTACTCGCTGCCGGTCGTCATGATGGTCAAGGAGTCGGTCAACCGCGCCTACGAGAGTTCGCTCTCCGAAGGCATCCTTTTCGAGCGCCGGCTGTTCCATTCGGGCTTTGCGCTGGAAGACCAGAAGGAAGGCATGGCCGCCTTCGCCGAGAAGCGCAAGCCCGCATTCAAAAACCGATAGAATCGCCGGCAGAAGGCCCGCTCGAGGCCGGAGGAGACCCCTGATGGAAAAGATCTGGCTCAAAAGCTACCCTCCCGGCGTGCCCGCCGAAATCGACTACGGCGAATTCAAGTCGGTCGGCGACCTGTTCGAGAAGAGCGCCAGGCAGTACGCCGGCCAGCCGGCTTTCCACTGCATGGGCAAGACGATCACGTTTGCCGAGCTCGACCGGATGTCGGCCGCGTTCGGCGCGTGGCTGCAGGCCCGGGGCCTGCCCAAGGGCGCACGGGTCGCGCTGATGATGCCGAATGTGCTGCAGTACCCGGTGTGCCTGTACGGCACGCTGCGGGCCGGGTACACGGTGGTCAACGTCAACCCGCTGTACACCGCGCGGGAACTCGAGCACCAGCTCAAGGACTCGGGCGCGGAAGTGATCGTGGTGCTCGAGAATTTCGCCAGCGTGCTGCAGGAGGTTATCGGCCGCACGCCGGTCAGGCACGTGGTCGTGGCTTCGCTCGGCGACATGCTCGGCTTCAAGGGCGCGATCGTGAATTTCGTCGTTCGCAACGTGAAGAAGATGGTGCCGGCTTTCGAGGTGCCCTCCGCGGTGCGCTTCAACGCCATGCTCTCGGAAGGCACGGGCCTCACGCTGAAGGGCGTCGAGACCGCCCATGAGGACATCGCGTTCCTGCAGTACACCGGCGGTACGACCGGCGTGTCCAAGGGCGCGATGCTGCTGCATCGGAACATCCTCGCCAATATCGCCCAGTCCGCGGCGTGGCTGATCCCGGGCCTGAAGGGCGAGACGCCTGTGATCATCACGGCGCTGCCCCTGTACCACATCTTCTCGCTCACGGTGAACTGCCTGCTGATGCTGAAGGTCGGCGGGCTGAACGTGCTGATCACCAACCCGCGCGACATCCCGGGTTTTGTGAAGGAACTCGCCAGGCATCCTTACAACGTGATCACGGGCGTAAATACGCTGTTCAACGCGTTGCTGAACAACCCCGAATTCAACCAGCTCGATTTTTCAAAGGTGAAAGTCTGCGTCGGCGGCGGCATGGCGGTGCAGAAGGCGGTGGCCGACAAGTGGAAGCAGGTCACGGGCAAGGTCCTGCTGGAGGGTTACGGGCTCACCGAGACCAGCCCCTCGGCGACGATGAACCCGCTGACACTGACCGACTACAGCGGATCGATCGGGCTGCCGCTGCCTTCGACCGTCGTGTCCATCCGGGACGACAGCAAGAAGGAGGTCGCGCAAGGCGCGCCGGGCGAGATCTGCATCAGCGGCCCTCAGGTCATGAAAGGCTACTGGCAACGCGAGGACGAAACCGCCAAGGTCCTCGGGCCGGACGGGTTCCTCTACACAGGCGACGTCGGTGTGATGGATCCCACCGGGTTCGTGCGCATCGTCGACCGCAAGAAGGACATGATCCTCGTGTCGGGCTTCAACGTATTCCCCAACGAGATCGAGCAGGTGATTGCGATGCACCCGGGCGTGCTGGAGGTGGCTGCGATCGGCGTGCCCGACGAGCACTCCGGCGAAGTCCCCAAGGTCTTCATCGTGAAGAAGGACCCGGCGCTGACCGAGGATGCGGTGCATGCCTTCTGCAAGGACCAGCTCACCGGCTACAAGCGCCCGAAGTACGTCGAATTCCGCAGCGAACTGCCCAAGACCAACGTCGGCAAGATCCTGCGCCGCGCGCTGCGAGACGAAGCACCGCGCAAGCAGGCCTGACATTCCGCCCCGCAACCTGTTGATCGGCCTCGCCTGGAGCGGGGTCTGCGTCCTGTGCTGGGCGCCGATGCTGCCGATCGCCAAGCGCAGCCTGGCGATGATCGACAATTTCTCGCTCGGCACGCTGCGTTACGGCATTGCCCTGGTGATGTTCGTCGGCCTGTTGTGGGCAATCGAAGGCCGCCAGGCGCTTCGCTATGGCACGCGCCTGTGGCCGGCCATCGGATATGGCCTCATCGGCATCACCGGGTTCAACACATTCGTCTGGTATGGGCTGAATTTCACGCGGCCCGAGCACGCCGGCATCCTGATGGCGATGCAGACCCCGTTGACCGCGCTGGTGCTTTGGCTCGCGCGCGGCCAGCGGCCCGCGACCTTTACGCTGGGGTGCGTGGCGATGGCGATTGCCGGCGTCGGCATCGTCGTGACCAAGGGAGACCTGGCGCGGGCGTTCGAAGGCGGCTCGCTGCTGGGTGACGTGCTGGTGCTGCTCGGGGCGATCTGCTGGGTCAACTACACGCTGGCCGCAGGGCGGTTCGTCGGATGGTCGGCCCTGCGCATGACCACGCTGACCTGCGTCCCCGGCGGGCTTGGTCTCCTCGCGGTCAATGCGGCGGCGGTGGCCGGCGGATTCGTGAGTGTCCCGGCAGTCGATACGGTTCTCGCGGTCTGGTGGCAGGTCCTCTACTTCGCGGCGGGTACCGTGGTACTCGGCGTGCTCAGCTTCAATGCCGGGGTCAAGTACCTCGGCGCGCTGAACATGATGCTGATGATCAACCTGGTGCCGGTGAGCGTCTTCGCAATCGAGGCGGCGCTCGGCCGGCGCTACGAGCCGGTCGAATTGGCCGGCGCCGCGCTGGTTATCGGCGCGCTTGCCGCAAACAACCTCTACCTGCGGCGCAAGGGCTAGCGCAACGGAACCAGCCGCAGGGTCGTCGAATGGGGGGCGGCCTCGATCTTCCGGCGATCCGTGACCATCGGAATGTACTCGCCATTGGCCCACGCTTCTGTGAATGACTGGTAGTGGGGCGAGAGCCGATTGCCCGACTGGCCGCCGGAATGGATGAAGAGCGATTTCTCGGGGTCGGACAGATCGTAGATCGCCCGCAGGCTCGGGGCGTGGCGGTTGGCGAAGGGCATGGCTTCGTCGTTGATGTAGTACTGGCCTACGTTGACCGTGTACGTATCGCCGGCCGAAGGCGTGCTGATGTCGAAGATCGGCGCGAGGAGCGGCTGGCGGCCCATCGGGCGGTGCTCATGGCGCGCCTTGTGCGCTTCGCCCCAGCGCCAGCCGGACATGTCGGTGCCGTAGCGCTGGCGAAGGTCGGCCAACCCCGCCTCCAGCGAAAGTGCGAGGACTTCCCCGCAAGTTTCAACGGCTGCCGTCCGGATGTCGTCGCACCAGCGCGACTGCCCGTCACGATCGGCGAGAACGTTGATCACGAACTGCGCCCGCGGCGCCCAGTTAGGCTGGAATGCGTCGGCGAGCTCATCGGCATAGATCCGCTTTGCGAGTTCGCGCCACCAGGCCGCGAAGATCAGGGGCTCGACGTATTCGCGGCGCATCTCGCCGTTCCACTTTGCGAGCAGGTCAAGCGCCTTGCTGGCCTCGCTGCTGCGCGGGGCGGTCTTCAGCAGAAGCGGCAGGGCCTCTCGCGCCGCGAGGGACTGCACGTCTGCGTGCATGCGCGCAAAACTCGCAATGTCGTGCTTCGGCGTCGCTTCGACCATCTGGCCGATCCGGTCGGACCGGTAGGGCGGCTGCCATTCGCTGGTAATGAACGGCTTGTAGCCGGGCGCGACGATCTTGTCGTTCGCGGTCCAGAGTCGCCCGCTTGCAGGGTTGTAACTCTGCGGCAGGTCCTCGAACGGGATGAACCCCGCCCAGTCGTACTTCGCGTCCCAGCCCAGCGCCGGGGCGAGGCCCTTGAGGTCATTCTCCGGCTTGCGCACCGGTATCCGTCCCGCGGCGACGTAGCCGATATTGCCCTCCACGTCCGCATACAGCATGTTCTGCTGCGGGGCGCCGAATTTTCGCGCGGCGGCAAGGAATTCGTTCCAGCTGCCCGCGCGGCCAAGCTCGATCGACGATTCGATCGTCAGGTCGCTTTCGTCGAGGGCGGTCCACGCGAACGCGATCGCGTATCCGCGCGGCGTCGCATCGAGCACCGACTTCGCGACGTCCGAGATGACCGGGCCGTGACGCGACACCCGGACTTCGAGCTTCACGTCCTCGCCGCCCCTGACCTTGATGATTTCGGTGACGACCTTGAACGGCGCCGGCCCGGTGGGTGTCATGTAACCGCCTGCCGCATCGAGTTTTTCGAGGAAGAGGTCCTGCACGTCCGGTCCGGTATTGGTATAGGCCCATGCCATGTGGTCGTTGCGGCCCAGCGTCATGACCGGCACCCCGGGCAGCGTCGCGCCGATCAGGTTCTGTCTTGGTGTGTGGAGGTGCGCGAAGTACCAGACCGTTGGCGCGGTCAGCGAAAGGTGGGGATCGTTGGCGAGCAGCGGCTTGCCGGTGGCGCTCCGGCTTCCGGACACGACCCAGTTGTTCGAACCGGCGCCTTCGGGCAATCCGGGCGGCGCCATTGCGAGCACCCGGTCCATGGCGCGCCCGGCGACTCGTATGGCTTCCTGCTCCAGGCCGCCGTAAAGGTCCTTCAGGTCGGCGATCGCGATGGGCGGGTCGCCGGGGTAAGGCGGCAGGAACTCCTGGATGCGCACCATCGGCAGCGTCCTGGCCAGGCGCATTCGCAGCAACTCGCTGCGCCAGTTACCGCCCAGGTCCCAGGCCATCATCTTGACCCAGACCACCGAATCCACGGGCGACCAGGGCTCGGGGCGCGCGCCGGTCAGCAGGAATTCCGGCGGCAGGACCGGGTCGGGCGCGAGAAATGCATTTACGCCTTGCGCGTAGGACTCGAGCAACAGCCGCGTTTCGGCATTGAGCCTTGCGAGATTCGCCTCCGCCGCCCGGCGCACGCCCAGGGTGCGCAGGAACCGATCGGTATCCAGGGCGCCGGGCCCGAGAATTTCGGCCAGGCGCCCCGAGCCGATCCTGCGGTTGATCTCCATCTGCCAGAGGCGGTCCTGCGCGTGTACGAACCCCAAGGCATAAGCGGCGTCCAACGTGTCGCCGGCAAAGATATGGGGGATGCCATAGGCGTCGCGGACCACGTCCACGGGCGCTTTGAGCGAAGCCAGGCGCACCTGGCCCTCGACCTGGGGTAGCGACCGCCAGACGTAGCCGTAGGCGGCGGCAAGGGCCAGCGCCAGGAGCAGGATGAGCGCCCCGATCGAGCGCAGGAACCAATGCATGGCGGGCAGCATACCGCCGCGGGTCGCAATTCGGCAGGCCATCCAGTCCCCCCGGATGCGGCGGTGCGGCAAAGCTGGTATAAAGGAGAGTCGCATTCTCGGGACAGGGGAACCCAGGTTTCCCCGTTGCCCCTTCCTAGGCCACCGCATTGCTTTACAGCCTGTTCGAAGCCCAGCACGCCGCGCTCGCCCCGATGCGCTTCGTTGCGGAATTGTCGCGGGGGTGGTTCGGCCACCCCTTCAGCCCGTTTGCCCATACGCCGCTGGCCCGTGAGATCACCGCCGGCAGCGATCTATTCCTGCGGGTAACGAACCGGTACGAAAAGCCGCAATGGGGCATCGATTCGACCATGATCGACGGTCTTGAAGTGCCGGTCGTGCTCGAAGTCGAAATCGACAAGCCATTCTGCAAGCTGGTGCATTTCAAGCGGGAGGGCGGCCGCAAAGGCGACCCGAAAGTGCTGGTTGTCGCACCGTTGTCGGGTCACCACGCGACGCTCCTGCGCGACACCGTGCGCACGATGCTGCCGGACAACGACGTCTACGTGACCGACTGGGTCGATGCGCGCATGGTGCCGCTCGAGGCCGGCACGTTCCATCTCGACGACTACGTCGACTATGTCCGCGAGTTCATCCGGCACCTTGCGCCGGGCCTGAACGTCGTCTCGGTCTGCCAGCCGACGGTCCCCGTGCTCGCGGCGATGGCGCTGATGGCCGCCGACGGCGAGCCCGACCTGCCGAAGACGATGATCATGATGGGCGGGCCGATCGATGCGCGAAGAAGCCCAACCGCGGTCAACAACCTCGCCACCAAGCGGCCGTACTCGTGGTTCGAGCAGACGCTGATTCACCGCGTGCCGATGAAGTACCCAGGCTTCATGCGCAAAGTCTATCCGGGATTCCTGCAGCACCTCGGATTCGTCGCGATGAACCCGGATCGCCACATGAACGCGCACTGGGACTATTACAACCACCTGGTGCAGAACGACGGCGACTCGGCCGACTCGCACCGGCGTTTCTACGATGAGTACAACGCGGTGCTCGACATGCCGGCCGAGTACTACCTGGACACGATCCGCCGGGTGTTCCAGGAATTCCAGCTGCCCAAGGGCCGCATGTTCGTGCGCGAACAGTGGGTGCGGCCGGACAAGATCACCAAGACCGCCCTGTTTACTATCGAGGGCGAGCACGACGACATCTCGGGCAACGGCCAGACCGAAGCCGCGCATGCCTTGTGCACCGGCATCCCTGCTGCGCGGCGGGAGCATTTCCTGGTGCCGGACGTCGGGCACTACGGCATTTTTTCGGGCCGCAGGTACCGCGAAATCATCTATCCGCGCATGAAGGAATTCATGCGCAGGCACGCCTGATTGCAAAGATTCGAGGGGGGCGCCGCCCCCGGGCAACGCGCCCGCCTCTAGGACTTCTGCGGGCCTTCCAGCGGTACGATTGCCTGGTCGATCGCGCCGAACACGGACCGGCCTTCCGCATCCAGCATTTCGATCTTCACACGATCGCCGAATTTCAGGAAGTGCGTCCGGGCTTCGCCGTCGGCGATCATTTCCTCGGCACGTTTTTCGAACAGGCAGCCGGCGCCGGTCGAACGGTCTCGGTTCGATACCGTACCTGACCCGATCAACGTCCCGGCCCCCAGGGGGCGCGTCTTCGCCGCATGGGCGATCAGGCGGGGAAAGTCGAACTGCATGTCCTTGCCGGCATTCGGGCGGCCAAGCAGCTCACCGTTGACCCAGGCGCTGCACTCCAGGTGCACCCTGCGCCCGTCCCAAGCCTCGCCGAGTTCCTCCGGTGTCACCGCGACCGGCGACAACGACGAGGGCGGCTTCGACTGGAAGAAGCCGAAGCCCTTGCCGAGCTCGGCGGGGATGAGGTTGCGCAGGCTAACGTCGTTCAGCAGCACGATGAGGCGGATATGCTGGCCGGCCTTGTCGCGTTCCACGCCCATGGGCACGTCGCCGGTGATGACGGCAATTTCCATCTCGAGGTCGATGCCGTGGTCTTCGCTGGCCGCAACCACGTCGTCGCACGGGCCGAGCAACGGGTCGGAGCATCCTTGGTACATCAAGGGCTCCTTCTTCCACCAGTCCGGCAGGTCCTGCTTGCGGGACTTGCGGATCAGCTCGGCATGGATCAGGAAGCTCGATGCATCGGCGAACTGGTGCGCCCGCGGCAGGGGCGCCATCAGCTGGCGGGCGTCGAGCTCGAACAGGCGCGTCGAGCGGGCCTCGTTCACTTCGTTGTAAAGCTGTTCGAGCTGCGGGGCGCAATAGTCCCAGTCGTCGAGCGCCGCCTGCAGCGCAGGCGCGATGTGGTCCGCCTTGAGGGCGTGCTTCAGGTCGCGTGACACGACGGCGAGGCATCCGTCGCGCGTGCCGTCCTTGAGGGTGGCGAGTTTCATGAGGGGCGGTGCATTGGAAAGGCGCGAATTATCGCAGACCTTCATGCCCTCTGCCGCGCCGCGCGCACGGATCCTCGGCCGGCCTATATCGGGTCGAAGTTCTTCCTGAATCCCCCCCAGACGCCGTCGTAGTTCTTCTGCAGTTGCGGCACCTGCATTGCAAACTGCGTCGGGCGAAATACGTAGCGGGACTCGAACATGAAGGCGAGCGAACCGTCGATCTTGTGCGGCTGGAGCTCGGCTGCGGAGGCCCTTTCGAAGGTCGTCACGTCGGGGCCGTGCGCGGTCATCGAGTTATGGAGCGAAATCCCCCCCGGCAGGAACCCTTCGGCCTTGGCATCGTAGACGCCGTGCACCAGGCCCATCAATTCGCTCATGTAGTTGCGATGGAACCACGGCGGGCGGAAGGTATTTTCGGCCACCGCCCAGCGCGGCGGAAAGATGACGAAATCCACGTTCGCGACGCCCGGCTGGCCGGAAGGCGCCGTCATTACGGTGAAGATCGACGGGTCGCAGTGGTCGAAGCTGACGGTGTTGATCGTCATGAAGCGCGCAAGGTCGTACTTGTAGGCGGTGCAGGTTCCGTGCCACGCCACGGTATCGAGCGGTGAATGCTCCCATTCGGCCGACCACAAACCGCCCATGAATTTCGTGACCACTTCGGTACGTCCGTTGTCCTCCCAGGCGGCCACCGGCGCGAGGAAATCGCGCGGGTTCGCGAGGCCGTTGGAGCCGATGGGCCCAAGCTCGGGCAGGCGGAATTGCGGGCCGTAGTTCTCGCACACATAGCCGCGGACTGGTCCGGCAGGCAACTCGACCTTGAATTTCATGCCTCGCGGGATCACGCAGATCTCGCCCGGCGCGGCGTGAAGTTTGCCTGTTTCGGAAAAAATCAGCAGTTCGCCCTGCTGGGGAACCAGCATCAACTCGCCATCGGCGTTGACGAAGCAGCGGTCGGTCATCGATCGGGTGGCGCGGTAGACGTGCACCGCGATCCCGGCCTGCGATGCCGGGTCGCCCGACCCGGCCATGGTCGCGAGACCATCGACGAAGTCGGCCGGTGCATCGCTCATCGGCAGCGGGTCCCAGCGCAGGCGGTTGGGCGGCGTTTCGACTTCGGCGAACGGGCCCGAACGCACCAAGCCGTTGCCGATCCTGCGAAACGGCCCATGCATCGCCGAGGGGCGGATCTTGTAGAGCCAGGTGCGTGAATTCTCGGAGCGCGGCGCGGTAAATGCCGTGCCGGAAAGCACTTCGGCATACAGTCCGAGTGGTGCGCGCTGCGGTGAGTTGCGGCCGACCGGTAACGCGCCGGCAACGGACTCCGTGGCGAACTCGTTGCCGAAGCCGCTTTGGTAGGCCAGGTCCGCCATACTCGCCGTGCCACCCGGCCCGTGAATCGATTGCTCAGTGATCGAACCCATGCTGCCTCCTGTGGGAATGCCGAATTTACGCCGGTCTCAGACCTTGTAGTAGGCCCGATACCACTCGACGAAACGGGCGATGCCGACTTCGACCGGAGTCGAGGGAGCGAAGCCGGTGAACTCTTCGAGCGCGGAAATATCGGCGGCCGTAACCGGAACGTCGCCCGGCTGCATCGGGAGGAGGTCGAGCGACGCCTTCCTGCCCAGGCACTTTTCCAGCAGGGCGATGAAGTCCATCAGTCGGACGGGGTGATTGTTCCCGATGTTGTAGATCCGGTAAGGCGCGCTGCTGGTGGAGGGTCGCGGCGACGCTGGATTCCAGTCGGGGTCCGGTGCGGCCGGGCGATCCAGGACGCGGACCACGCCTTCGACGATATCGTCGATGTAGGTGAAGTCGCGCATCATTTCGCCGCGGTTGAATACCGGAATCGGTTCGCCGGCGAGGATGGCGCGGGTGAATTTGAACAGGGCCATGTCTGGACGCCCCCAGGGACCATAGACGGTGAAGAAACGCAGTCCGGTGCAGGGCAGTCGGAAAAGATGCGCATAGCTGTGCGCCATCAGTTCGTTGGCTTTCTTCGTTGCAGCGTAGAGGGAGATCGGATGGTCGACGCTGTCGTCCTCGGAAAAGGGCGGGCTCGATCTCGCCCCATATACGGAGCTGGAGGAGGCAAAGACAAGGTGCTTCACGCCCGCGTGACGGCAGCCTTCGAGAACGTTTAGGAAGCCGGTGAGGTTGGCGTCAGCGTAGGCATGCGGGTGCTCGATTGAATAGCGAACCCCGGCCTGTGCCGCAAGATGGACCACGGCGTCGAATCTACGAGCGGACAAGAGCGACGCCATCCGCGCCCGTTCCCCAATGTCGATGCGCTCGAAAGTGAACCCGGGCACGGCGCCCAGCCGGGCGAGCCGCGCGTTCTTCAGGCCCACGTCGTAATAGTCGTTGATGTTGTCAACGCCAACCACCTCGTCGCCACGGTGGGCCAGCGCCGTAGCGAGAGCGGCGCCGATGAATCCGGCAGCTCCTGTAACTAGGACTTGCATCTGAAAGGCAGTGAGGACACGAATTACTCCGGGCTCCTTTCGGGCGGTGCCGAAAAAATCCAGCTATGAGCAGGGCGTCCAGTTTAGCGACGTATCCCACAAGACGACATCGCGCGCGATCTGGATGCCCTGCAGAATCTGCGGAAAGCGTCCTGGGTCATCGACTCTTACCCGGATTCTGTCGCCGGCAACATCCACTACGGTCCCGCGAATCCAGTCGCGCTCCGAAATCCCGATCGGAGTCTCCCGGCAGACTCGGATACCTTTCCTGGATACCGCCACTCGGGTCGCCGCTTCGGCAATTGTCCGCGCCATGGCCGCGCGCTCGGCTTCGGCGGTCGCCGCATCGCGTGGAGCGGGCGCTGAGCAGGCCGACAGGGCACTGCACGTGGCCGCAGCTGCGATCGCGATCAGTCCAGCCCTCAATCCAGGTCCCACGCCAGGCTTACTCCGGACAAGTCGAACATGGCTCGAGGGCCTCCCTTGGACTGAGCCCGCGAGGACTCCCAGAAGATCCGGCCTATGCCATATCCCAGCAGGCTTCCTGCCACGACGTCGGATACCCAGTGCTCGCGGCGCGTGACCCTCGCGAGGGATGCGATGGCCGCGGCGCCATATCGCCAGTTCGAGTCGTATTCGAGGGCAAACGGGGTGGCGACCGCCCACGACATGATCGCGTGGCGCGACGGGAATGAATCGCGGCTGGAGAGCGGCTTGAAGCTGGTCGAGCCCAATCCGGCATCGGGGCGCGCACGACCGGTAACGTATTTGATCCCGGTTGACGCCAGGAAGGCCACCCCGGCCGCCTCGAGCGAGGCGAATCCAGTGCTCGACCGGCGTGGATCGCTCCCGTCCAGTGCAGCGAGCGTCACCATGCCGGCGCCCACCCAGGGAAGGATGTTCCCGACCTGGTTGAATCCCTTCATCCAGCGGCTGTTGGCATGGTCCTGCGCGAATCTGAGCCCGCGCTTGTCCAGTGCGCTGCTCGCGATGACGAGTCCCGAACCGATCAGCCCGGCTTTCCACCAGTCGCCACTGGTGGACGCGTTTCCGGCCGCGACGATATCACGGCCAACGCGTCCAGCGGAACGATATCCCGGCAATGCCTCGTCAAGTCTGGGGGGGATCCAGGCCGTGTCGAGATCACCGAGCATCGCGAGCGGATTTCCCTCCCGCACCGACGGATCGAGGTATCGGACCGCGACGCTTTCGGCCAGATCAGCCATCGGCAGACTACCGTTAAAAAAGCGTTCCAGTCGCGGCAAGTCGACGAAATCGTAGGCCACGACAGGGTAAACCCGCTCCGCGAACGTGATACGAATTTCGCGCGCTTCGAGCGGAGACATCCTGAGTGCAGTGAGGGCGGCACGTCCAACGGCGCGGCTAATTGGCCGCAGGGTGTCGTTGGACAAGCTGAGATTCAACCTGTGGGCATCGTCGTACGATACGCTGATGTTCCTGAAATCCTGCCGGTAGAGCTCCTCGACCAGGCGATGTTCGAGCATGGACCCCGATTCCCACGTCGCTGCACTCGGTCTTGCCGTTGTCTGCAGCGTTGGCGCCGGAACTGTAGGCGGCGGTGTCCACGGCTCGCGCCGGTCGGCCGGCATGAGCGCGTCATTGGGGCGGGGCGCCGGCTCGTACCACATGGTTCTTTCGTTACGCATATACGTGAGGCTGTAAAGCTGATTCGAGCGCGCGAGCATTGCGCCGCCGTCGCGAGTGAGTGGCTTCCAGGTGAAGTTGCCTATCGAATTCGTGGACTTTGTGAGCATTGCATCGAAAGGGATGCTCAGGTAAATCCCTTTGTCGAAACTGCCTTCGCCGAATTGCGCCGCGGAGACATTCGTCTTCGTTGCAAAAGCGCCGATGGTCACACCGTTCCGGAACATCCGTGACATGTCCAGAGTGGCGCCGAAATCCCCCGCAAGGTATCGCCCTACGCTCACCTTTGCGTGGACGTCGTTCCAACCCGTATCCCAATAGACGGTTCCATGGCCCGTCGCCACCTTGTAATCGCGCAGCCCGAAATCCTGTTCGAAATTGCGTTGTCTGACGGCGTTTATGTCCACGCCAAGGGCAAGCCGGCTTGAAGTGGGCTTATACAGCCATTCGGCACCGACGCCGGCGAACATCGACTCCAGATACCCTCCATACACGCTGTAGAACTGGTTTTCGCTCAATTTACCAACGTGGGTGGCCTGCAGATTCGGCATCGTGAGTGCCGAGGTGGTGACATATTCACGTAGGAAGGTCCGTACGCGAGGAAGGTTGCTTGGCGCCGTGTACTTGAACTTGTCGTAGTTGTCGATCAGGCCTAGTCGAAGCGTCCCCTGAACCCAAGTGTCGTTGCGCAAGTTGAATCGTAGCCGTTCTACGGCGGAGATCTGGAACAACACGAATCCGTCGGGGCCGCCAAGCGTCTGCTGATAGTCGAAACCCAAGCCTGCCGTGAATCTGTCGGAAGCGCGTTCGTAGAGCCGGGTTCTGGGAACTGTGTCCATCGTGTTCTGCACCTGGCGGGTTATCACCGACTCGCGCCTGCGTTGCGGGGGTACGGGCTGCGTGTGCTCTTCGACCCATGCATCACGGTCGATGACCGTTTCCACCATTTCCAGTCCGCGCTGGCGGTACGCTATCGAGAACCGGTCCACCGAAGCCGGCGCGTCTCGATGGAGGACCGCGGCTGCCTTGTCCAGCCTGTCTCTCAGGTACAGCGCCTCGGCATCGTCGATGGTTACATGCAAGTCGCCGCCTTGCTGGGCGATCTGCCGGACCGACCATTCCGTCTGGGTCGCGATGTCGCGGCTGGTCGCAGCCCAGTCTGGCCTCAGCGTCGGCCGGCTCGGGGCCACGGGTACTCTCGGGGGATCGTTTGGCTTCGGGGTTTCCATTCCATCGAGTTGTGTGTGGAAGGCAAGCCCGAACATGATGGCGCTCCCACGCTCCACGCCGACGGTGACGTCGACCGAGCGCGAGGCGCGGTATACAAGCCCAATGTTTACCGGTGTGCGCTGTCGTTGATCGTTGCCTTCGTGCAGATAGTCGTTTCCGTCATATTCGAGCTTCAGCAGCAGCGGTTTCCATGGCGTCTGGTACTGAACGCCGCCAAACAATGACGTCGGCCCCCTGAAATAGTTGCCGAAGGTAAGAGCTCCGCCTTGCGCCGACGTAGTTCCCCTGGAATCGAAGGACTTGCCGAAGACTGAAAGCGGGTTGTGAAGATTTGCCCGCCCGCCTACATTGCCCCATCCCAGACCCAGGCTCCAGTCAAGATCGCCGGTGCGCTTGCTGGCGACCACGTATTCACCCGAAAATTTTCCGGTGCCCGCGATGTCACGAAATCCGATTGAGAACTCAGGTCGATACGCGGTCTCCCGCCAAAGCCGCGCCTTGAAGTCGATACTCTTGTCTTTGTCAGTCTGGCTTCCGCTGAGCTCTGGCGGCCCGTACAACCGGTTGCTGATGCTCGTGTAGCGAAAGCCCGCCTCCAGCCACTCGAACGGTTGGAAGAACAGATTGCCGCGGGAATACGGATTCACCCGGCTGAAGGTGAAAGAGAATGCCCCGGGCGGTGCCATCCGAGCAGTTGGCGTCTGGAGCAACCCGATTGTTCCCCAGTCACTATTGGTTACCTCGCCGCCCCTTGACTTTTTAGGCAGCTGGGTTTCCAAGCGGAGCGTCAGGTTCTTCGAAAGCACGGAGTCCAGCGCAGGCACGGAAGGGTCAGGGTCAGGGGCTGGGCCCTGGGTAGCGAGGAACTCGATCAAGCGCTGGGAAACTTTTTCGGGCCACCCAGCATCCCGAGGCGGTGCCCAGATCCACGCGCCTGGGGCGGGTGCGTCCTGTTCTTGTCGATTCCACGTGGCAATTCCGAATCGTTGTATGCGGCCGTCCGGTTGAGCGATCCATGCCCAGTCGGCTTTCCATGCGTTCGCGGGCATGCAGGCGTCGAGGTACGTGCGCGCTTCGAGGTGCGCAGCATGGGCGAGCGCGCACCGTTCGCCCTTGTCGGTGACTACGGTGACCGTGCTCGGTCTTATTGGAAGCACGACGGTATGGCCCGGCAGGAGCACCGGGTCGCGGGTGGGGTTGCCTTGGAGCCAACGCGCATCCGGAACGGCGACCGGCACGCGGCCGGTGACCGGAAGCGTTGCTATCCATTCGCGCAACCGCTTCAGGCTTGCCGGGTCGACTGCTACATCCAACCCCGATCCGGAAAGGTTCGCGAGAAGTTCAGACTTTTTCAGGGACTGGGGAACTGTCTCCTCAGGCACCCTCCAACTCAGCCCAAGAAAATAGCTGCCCTGCACGGAAGGCTGCTCGAGGAGCCAGTCGCTCAAACGTTTCGGCGCAGTTTGGCCCAGTGCCCCCGGCGCACCAATAGCCACGCACAGGAGCAAGGCGGCCACGACCCATCTCCGCATCGAGGCGGTGCTCATTTTGCTTCTTTGGGATCCCGGTCCTCCGCCGGCCATCGTTGCCAGGTGAAGCAAAGCTTGGGCGCGAGACACTGCTCGCCGTAGACTACCGTTTCGCCCCGGGTTCCGATAGCCACGGCATAGCGGGAGCGGGGGAGCACGTCTTCTCCTGACGCTGTCGGGCCGTCGCCTAGCGCCTGAGTTTCTTCGAACCACGTAAGGTCGGAGGCACTTACACCCTGGATTGCGCTCTGGGCTGGTGGTGGGGTAGTGCGAAGCACCAAGTTGTCCTTCACCCCCACTCTATATCCCGGCATGACGTCACGGACCCTGGCCCATTGAAAGACGCGATTATCCCTCGCCAAGGTCGACCAAGGGGGCATCTTCGGCAGTGATACCGACCGCCACTCGGTAGTAAGACCGACAGCGCCCGCTATACGGCCATTTTGAATACGCACGACCTCGCCTTTGGCGCTGTACCAGACTTCGATTGGCCCCTGCGGGTCGGCTTCGATGTAACCCAGGACCAGAAGCGCCGACCGCCCTTGGATCACGGCCTTCAGGTAGCGGAAATTCGGGTTCAACCGGATCTGATCGATAGAATTGTCTGCCTGCACCGCGTAGCGAAGGGAGTCAACGACCGCGTTGGTTGAACTTGCGCAACCGGACAGGGCCGCAACCAAAGCCAGTACCGCTGCCAAGGAGCGAGTTCTCACGATAGCCCAGTGGTCCTCAGGAGGACAGGCTTTGTGGCATTCGGTCGAAAGTACGTCGCTGCAATTCGGCACTCGGACGCCGCCCTAACGAAATCTGGGTACTGTCGAGGAAGCGACCGAATCTCAGGCCACGCCGCATCGGCAGGGCTACCGAGAAGTCCCGGTCTTCATGCTCAAGAAACAAAAAAGCCCTGGCGTGAAGCCAGGGCTTTCTGAACTGATGAACGACTGTTAGCGAGTACCCGTCGTACCTGTCGTACCTGTCGTACCCGTCGAGGCCTGCGCGGGATTGTCGTTGTTTGACACCGCTGCGGCAACCACGGCAACGCCAACCGCGATCGCAGCGATCGCGCCGGCGGTCAATCCGCCGACTGCTCCAGCCGTGGCTGCACCTGCCCCCGCCCCACCGCCGGCACCGGCACCGGCTTGACCCGACTGCCCCGAGGCCGGCGCTTGAGCGAGCGCTTGACTAGAAACGAACATAACAGCCACCAACACGCCGACGATTTTCTTCACGGTCAACTCCCTATTTGTATCGAACTAAAATTGAAAAATTAATTACCGAAACCTATGGCTGGCGACTACTTTACCGCGCGCCGTAGGCTTTTTGAACATTTTTTGCGGTTAAGGGATTCTAGCAAACGATATCGGCCGTAGCAACAAATCATCGCTTCTCCATTGAGAGGCGCGAGGCCCAGCTCGGTATTTATCGGGAAATGCTATTATTTTCAATATATTCAATTGGTTAAATTGCTTCATCAGAGTTCGAACAATCGCTCCAGCGCGTATCGTAACCCTTCTGCCTCAAGAAAAGTAGGCCAATGGTTGTAACGATTTGGGGAACTGAAACTCGCGATGCCAACTAGGTGAGGCTCATTGCGCGCGCACGTTCAAGAACCCGTCGCGCGTAGACAACCTGGAAGATCACGAACGGCGCAAAAATAAGAAGCCGGCTCGAAGGGGGCACGTGAACGAGAAAAATTGCTCCGACGCCCTGAACGAGGGCCACAGCGTAGTGAAAGAGCGCGACCTTCCTGTGGCTGTATCCCATCCTATTTAGCAACTGGTAGAGATGCGAGCGATGGGCGAGATGGATCCTTTCCCCGCGCAGGAGTCGGCGTACAAAGGTGAAGAATGTGTCGAATATGAAATTAAACAATAGAAGCGGCACTACGTAGAAGGACAAGCGACCGAAGTCAAAGGATGCGCCGATCACTGCCAGAGCACCGAAAGTGAATCCGAGAAAGGCACTGCCGACGTCGCCCATGAAGATCTTGGCCGGCGGGAAATTGAAGACGAGAAATCCTGCCACGCTCGCTATCAGTGCGTAGGATGTTATGTATACGAAATAGCTTCCTTGCGACCAGGCAATGATGCACATGAAAATCGCCGCGATAACGCCGACACCGCCGGCCAGGCCGTCGAGGCCGTCCATGAAATTGAACGCGTTTGTCAGGCCCACCATCCACAAGAACGTCAAGAGATAACTCCAAACTCCTAGGGAAACCTCACCCACAAAAGGAATCCATATCTTTGTCAAGACAATTCCGGCGGCGAGAAGGATGCCGACGCTCACCACCTGCGCCCCTATCTTCGCCACGAATGATTTCTGCGTTACGTCGTCGATCAGCGAGACCAAAGCCAAAGCGAGCGTGCACGCGAAGAACGCCCAAAAGATTGCCGCTGGAACACGCGCGGTTTGGGCGCCAAAGTAGATCACGAGGCAAGCGATCGCAAACGAGACAACAATACCGACGCCGCCCGACTTCGGAATTGGAGTGCGGTGCGACGAGCGCTCATTGGGTACATCCATGAGGCGAACAAAGCGGATCATGAACAACGTCAGCCCGAGTGACAAAGCGAACGTCGAAAGCGCAAAGGCGATGTGGGTGAGCAGCTTTGCAAAAGGCACTTGGAATCCAGCCTAGTCGCCCTGCCGGATTCCGTAGCCGTCCACCCAGCGGGTCAGAATCCGTGCGACATCAGGGCAGTCCGAACTTCGGCACAATGCCTGCTCGATCGATTCGAGAACTCTCGCGTAGTCGCCTGCGTCTGCGCTCTTCTCCCTGGCCTGCCATATCCTCGGATGAGTCGTCTTCGTCGCATCGCCGCTGATCAACAGTTCCTCGAAGAGCTTTTCCCCCGGCCGCAACCCGACCAACTCGATCGCAATACCCTCGTCATCGTCATCGCCACCGCCGGCACCCCGGACGGCCCGACCGCTAAGGCGAATCATCTTGATCGCCAAATCCCTGATCTTGACGGGCTCGCCCATGTCGAGGACGAAGACTTCGCCCCCCGCGGCCATTGCGCCCGCCTGGATTACGAGCTGCACCGCCTCTTGTATCGTCATGAAGTAACGAGTCACGTCAGGATGGGTGAGCGTAACCGGCCCCCCGCGCTCGATCTGCTGCCTGAAGAGTGGGACCACCGAGCCCGACGAGTCCAGGACGTTTCCGAACCGGACCATGGAAAAGATCGTGCCGGAACCCGCAGCCGCCAGCATCTGGACAACTAGTTCGGACATGCGCTTGGTGGCGCCCATCACGTTCATCGGCCGTACCGCCTTGTCGGACGAGATGAGCACGAAATGACCGGCTCCGGTCCTCGCCGCTGCTCGCGCGACGTACCATGTGCCGAGCACGTTGTTGCGCAGGCCTTCCACAGGGTTGGCTTCGACGATAGGCACGTGCTTGTAGGCGGCCGCATGGTAGATCGTGTCGACTCTCCACATGTCCATTAGCCGGTCGACGAATGCGGCATCCGTCACCGACCCGAGCACGAAGGTGAGCGGCAATGAGGCGTCCCCCGACACTCGGTGTCCACGCAACTCCTGCTCGATCTGGTACAGAGCGAACTCGCTGTGATCGAGGACAACAAGGTGCTTCGGACGGAGCGCGAGAACCTGGCGACAGAGCTCCGAGCCAATCGACCCGCCCCCACCGGTCACGAGGACGACCTTTCCGAGGACGCACTTCTCGAGCAGGCCGTCCAGGGGCGACACAGTCTCCCTGCCAAGCAAGTCCTCGATCGAGATGTCCTTCAGGTCGGCAAGCGCCCTGCTCGCCTGATTGACAAGTTCGGAGAACCTGGGCACGGACCGAACGTGGAATGGCAACTCGCTCAGGAACTCGAGGATTTCCCGCCTCCGCCCCATCGGTACGGAAGGAATTGCCAGCAGGATCTCCTTTACTCCCCGCGCCAGCAATCTTGCTTTGAGTTTCTTGTCGTGCGGTCCGATAACGAGGAGATCTTCGATCGTCCTGCCCTGCAGAGCCTTGTCGTCGTCAATGAACACCGTGGGAACCCGCTCGTGCCCCCTGCGCAGGATGGCGAGGAGTTGCCGCCCCGACTCACCAGCGCCATAGATCGCGACCGGAACCTCTAAGCGAGGCGTCCCCGCGCCCATGAGCAGTCGTGCGATGTGCCTGCTCCAAACAATGAGCGCAAAGAGGATCAACCCGAACACTGTCCCCAACCCGAAGGCAAGCGCATACTTTGCGCCCCCAGCAAGGCCAGCGGCCGCAACTGCCAGTCCGGTGACGAAGGACACAAGGCCGACTCTGGCGGCGAGCTTGGGCGTATGGAACCGAATCACAGACCGATACAATCCGCAGACGTACCCCACGCAGGGCACGAGGACCATCGCAAATAGCGTGGCCGCGACGATGAAATACCAGTCCATCCTCGGAAAGCTTCCGGTCCGGGCCAGGGCGGCCAGCCAGAAGGACACGCCCCCCAGGCAGGCGTCGACGAAGACCTGAATCAGGATCTTTGCCGGGCGCGGCAGGCGTTGCAGCTCGGTGAATACCGACATTTGACCCGGCCGCCGGCGTCAGTCCCGAGACGTTACGATCTCAGACATTCCCGGAGGTGCGTGGGGCGCTAGTTCTTCACGTCGGCCTGCAACCCGAACGAGCGCATCATCGGCGCCCATGCGCCGGAGCAGGGACTGTACATGTCCCAACGCGGCCGGCCGGCTGACGATCGCGACCAGCGTGAGGAGTATCAGCTGGAGGTCGAGGAACAGTGAGCGCTGTTCGACGTAGAAGATTCCCAGCCGGCTTTTCCATGGGCGGATGAGCTGGTTATAGGCGATGTCAGGGTCAGCCTTGTCTTTTAGGATGTCGCCTTCGTCCGAAAATACGATGGAGGCGAAATCCGTGATGCCCGGCTGAATCGTGAGGAGCTTTCTTTCCTCGGCAGAGTAGAGGTCCGTTTCGCGCTTTACGTTCGGGCGCGGGCCGACGAGGCTCATGTCGCCGATCAGCACATTCCAGAGCTGGGTGAGTTCGTCGAGCTTATAGCGGCGGATGAAGTGGCCCACGGCAGTAATCCGCGGATCCGCGCCAGAGGTGGAGTCCACCCCAGTCTTGTCCGCGTTCTTGACCATAGAACGCAGTTTGACCATCCGGAACATCCGCTCATTTCTGCCCACGCGGGGCGCGATGTAGAAGGGCGAATAGCCGTCTTGGCGCCATACGAGAAACATAACCGGGAGCAGGACGGGGGCAGCCACGAACAGCCCAAATGCTGACGCGACGATGTCGAATAGCCGCTTCATGACGCCATTTTCTCTCTTGAAAGAAGGCCCAGAACCGACTCAACGATACTTTGGTCGGTGGTGTAGTACGCCTTTTCGAGCGGTCCACTCGACGGCGCCGGGGCGTCGGGCAGGGTCAGGCGCACCGGGGACGCGCGCAACGAACGTGGCGGCAGCGACTCCGTCACTCGCGCGACAATCTCGCCTGCCAGCCCGCAAGTCCGCCATCCGCCGTCGACCACGCATAGTCGACCGGTCTTGCGGACCGAATCGACAATCGAGGAGGCGTCGAGCGGATTCAGGACGCGAACGTCGATCACTTCCGCGGATACCCCGGCTGCCGCAAGGGTTGCCGCGGCCCGAAGACATTGCTGCGTCGAATAGCTTGCGCCCACCAAGGTCACGTCGCGACCCTCCTCGAGCACGCGAGGCCCCTCGCCAGCAAGCGGCCGCTCTACAACCGGCGGCAGGTCATCCTCCAGGTCGTACAGCCAACGATCGTCTATGAAGATCACCGGGTCGTCGCACAGTACCGACGAGATCAACAGGTCGCGCGCATCGGCGGGAGTCGCGGGCATGACGACCCGCAACCCGGGCACATGGGCGAACCATGAATGAAGCGCTTGGGAATGCTGAGCGCCTTGCTCACCGCCGCGGTTGACGATACCGCGAATCGTGATCGCTGGATGTGACTGCCCGCCGATCATGTGCGACCACTTTGCGGCCTGGTTGACGATTGCATCCATCGCGTAAAGCATGAAATCCACCCGCGGATGCACGACTATCGGCCGATAGCCGCACAGGGAGGCGCCGACAGCAGCCCCGGTGCACGCCAATTCCGAGACCGGCGAGTCCATGATCCGGTCTACACCGTAGATTTTGTCCAGGTCGGTCATCGTGTTGCCGACGTACCACTTTGCCCACAGGCCCTGTCCAATGACGAAGACCTCGGGATACTTGTCGAGCAGATATACGAACGCTTCGCGAATGGCGGAGCCGTAGTTGACGCGCGCCACGGTCAGCCGGCTTCCGCGTAAACAAGGCCCAGCAGTGCCGAGGCTTGCGGATAGTCGGCGGCCTCCGCGCGGCACCATGCATCAGCGACTTCGGACTTCACCTGGGCATCCATCCCGTCATAGGTGGGTTGGTCGAGGATGCCAGCACCTTTCATGGCGTTGAAGAGCCGCCGGATCGGGTCACGGGCCTTCCATTTCGCCAAATCGGCTCCGCGATTGACTCCGACATCGTTGTCCTCCCGTGGGCCCACGTGCCCGCGCCAGCGATAGGTAACAGCCTCCAGAAACCCCGGGCCGCGGCCCTCGCGCATTTGCGCGACAAGTCGGCGGGTTGCGGCGGACACGGCAGTGACGTCGTTTCCGTCGACGGTTACGGTCGGAATCCCATGCGCTTCGCCGTAGCGTCCCACCTTGTCGAAAGGCTGGCGAAGGGAAATGTGCAGGTGGCTGGAAAACAGGTTGTTTTCGCAGACGAACATGACCGGCAGGCGCCATGCCGATGCGAGGTTGAGCGATTCGTGAACGGCTCCCTCCTCCGCGGCTCCGTCCCCGAAATACGCGACCGCGACATCGCCCTTCGCGTCTTTCTTCGCGGCAAGCGCCGCTCCCACCGCCAGGGGGACGGTGCCCGCGACTATCGGCACCGAGCCCATGAATCCGTGTTCCCTGCCGAAAAGGTGCATGGAGCCGCCCATTCCCTTGGAGCAACCATCAAGCTTTCCGAGGACCTCGGCGAGCAGCGGATAGACCCCCCCGCCGAGAGCCAGAAAATGAGGGTGCGAGCGGTGCGCACCGAAAACCCGGTCCGCCGCTCGCAGATGCTCGGAAATACCGACCGCTATGGCTTCCTGGCCGATTCCCAGATGGCACGGGCAGACGATCTTTCCTTCCACTACGCCGTCCCCGATGCGCTCTTCCACCCGCCGTATGAGCAACATCATTCTCAGTTGGGATCTGAGGACTTGCGGATCCCGTCCCGAAATGTCGAGACTTTCGGTGAACTTGCCCGGGTCGGCAAGGGCTCCGAGGGCGAATTGGCCCGCCGCCATCAGGCTGCCGGGTGGCCGTAGAATTCGCGGATCCTGGTGCAAATGTATTTCACGTCCTCGTCGGTGACGGTCGTATTCATCGGGAGCATCAGGCAGCGGGTGAAGAAACGCTCGGTGGCAGGGCATTTCGAGCCTTCGAAGCCGAGTTCCGAGAACTGGTGCACCGGCGTGCCTGCCCATTGGATGATCGTCCGGACACCGAAGGATTCCAGGTGCGCGCGCAGTGCGTCGCGGTTGTCCGCTTCCAACTCGTAGTTCTGGTAAACGTCAAAGTGCCGCTGGTCGGCGTCCGGTCCCGGCGGCAGAGTCACTTCCTTCAGGTCTTCCAAGCCGGCTTGATACTGTGCCGCGATCGAGCGTCGGCGCGCCACATCGGCGGAAAATGTCTTGAGCTTGAAATTGAGGATTGCCGCCTGAAGATTGTCGAGCCTGGAATTGAACCCCCACTCCACGACCCGGCCTTCGGCATTTCGACCATTGTCACGCAGCAGCGCGATTCTCTCGGCAATTCTGTCGTCGTCGGTCACGACCGCCCCGCCATCGCCGAAGCACCCGAGGAGCTTGGCAGGATAGAAGCTGATCGTGCCGAACTTGCCGAAAGTGCCTGCGAGCCTCCCCTTGAACTTCGACCCGAGTCCCTGCGCCGCGTCCTCCGCAATATTGACCCCGTGCCTATCGGCAACCGCTTGGAGCGCATCCATGTCGCAAGTCCGGCCGTTGACCTGTACCGGCATGATCAACTTGGTCCTGGGGGTGATGAGGGTCTCCGCAGAGGCAGCCGAAAGCATGTGATCCGGGCCGATGTCCGCCAGTACGGGCTTGGCACCGACGAAGTGCACCGCAGCCGCAGTCGCGATGTAGGTGTGCGACGGCAGAATCACCTCGTCCCCGGGCCCGATGCCCATCGCCTTGAAACCAAGCCAGATCGCATCCGTGCCGTTTGCCACCCCGAAAGCGTACTTCACGCCCATGTAGGCAGCCAGATTCCTCTCGAATTCGACAAGGTCCTTCTGCAGGATATACGCGCCGCGCCGGCATACATCAAGGATCACGTTGGAGAGATCTTTCTCCTGCGAGGCGAAAAGGGCGGAGTAGTTGAAAAACGGTATTGTGCGATTGGTCATGGTTGTGGATCGATCGTTGCGATGGGGTTCTTCAAGCCGGGATGCGGGCGGCACAAAATAGCACTTTGTGCCGCCGGTCGGCAGTGTCCGCCGGTATTGGGGCGGGCCTCGGTGGAGGCGGGTCACGGTCCGCCTTGATTTCGGCAGGCATCCGGACCAACCCGCCAAACACGAACTTCTTCAAGAACCGCTTTGCTCGCATGGACTTAGGGATCAGGCCAAGTCGCGCAGCGATCATTTTGACGGGCCGCATCACTTTCTGGCGGGCGGAGACCTCCTCGAGCGGGAATCCGCCAAAGAATTCGGTGGCGTACCCGAGTTTTCCCAGTTCCGCGCACATTTCCGGGACCCCGAAATAGCGATGACTGTGCGCGCTGGGATTGAAATCGAAAAGGTCCTTGTTCGCCGTGGCGATCAGCAGCACGCCGCCCGGGCGGAGAACACGCTTGCATTCGCGGAAGAATCTGAGCGGGTCCGGGATGTAGTAGATCGCCTCGAATATGATTACGGTATCGAATCGCGCGTCCGGGAAGGGCATTTTCTGGGCATCAAACTGCTCGAACTTGAACCGGTCTCCATAGTGGGCCCGGGCTACTGCCAGGATCGACTCCGAGTAATCCGCGGCAGACATGGACTTGGAAAGCCCCGCAATGTAACCCACGCCCTGACCGGTACCACATGCCACTTCCAGCACATCCTTGCCGCGGCAATAGTCCGCAGCCCAGTAATAGCGCTGGTAGATGCGCTCGACCTGCTCGGCGGAAACCTCTGTTCCGGAGATTTCTGTTAGCTCGACGAAATCTGTGCTCATCTTCCGAGTCGTATCAAGGCAAATGCGTCGCAAATAGCAGAGCGAATCCGCATCCACCGGCGAAAGTGCCCATGCCACTTGCTTTTGGGGAGTGTATTCCGAGCTCTTGCTGGAACCGTTTGCCGATCAAGGGTATGGCTTCGGCGAACCGGCGCCGAATACTACCCGAAGTCCCCCCTGTTTTTCAATCGGGAGCATCCGGACCAGGGCTCGATCTCCTCGCGGACGTGGCAAGTCGACTAAAATCGGGCCAACCCATCGAAATAATGCAGACGCGGGTCGCCCGCGCTGCCAAATGACAAGGAATTGAGCGGGAGATGCCCAAACTCGGAAAAGTTCTCGTTACCGGTGCGGATGGGTTTATCGGATCCCACCTGACGGAGCACCTCGTGCGGCAGGGGCACCCCGTTCGCGCCTTCGTGCTCTACAACTCATTTGACAGCTGGGGCTGGCTGGACCGTTGTGCGCCGGATGTCCGCGGCAAGTTCGAGGTCTTCGCCGGTGATATCCGCGACCCGCACGGCGTACGCAAGGCGATGGAAGGGTGCTCGACGGTTCTGCACCTTGCGGCGCTGATCGCCATCCCCTATTCGTACCACTCCCCCGACACGTATGTGGATACGAACGTGAAGGGCACCCTGAACATCGTGCAGGCCGCCCGGGACCTGGGAGTGGACAAAGTCGTGCACACGTCCACGAGCGAGGTGTATGGCACCGCCCGCTACGTTCCGATCGACGAAGAGCACCCACTTCAGGGCCAGTCGCCCTACTCGGCGAGCAAGATCGGCGCTGACCAGATCGCGCTTTCGTTCCAGAAGTCGTTCGGGGTGCCGGTGTCGGTCATGCGGCCTTTCAACACTTACGGGCCGCGCCAGTCGACCCGCGCGGTCATACCGACGATTATCACCCAGATCGCGGGCGGCGCCCGACGCATCAAGCTCGGAGTCATCCACCCGACGCGCGATTTCAACTATGTTCAGGACACGGTTCGGGGGTTCATTGCCATTGCCGAATCGGAAAACGCGGTCGGCGAGGTGATCAACATCGGCAGTAACTTCGAGATATCGGTGGGCGACACCGCCCGTCTGATTGCGGAGCTCATGGGCGTGGAAATCGGGATCGAAACCGAAGAGGTGCGCTTGCGTCCCCAGCTCAGCGAGGTGGAGCGCTTGTGGGCGGCAAATGCAAAGGCAAGGAGCCTAGCCGGCTGGGAACCTGCCTACGGGGGGCTCGACGGATTCAAGCGGGGCATGAAAGAGACGATCGATTGGTTTTCATCTCCCGAAAACCTAAAGCTCTACAAGACGGGGTCGTACGCCATATGAAGACTGATGCACCGGCGACGCTCGTACGGCGGCGCTCCGGAAGCGTGCAGACGCCGGCCCATGGTAACTCGAGTCAATCACGAAATTCACTGCCCCGTACTTATATTGAGCGGAGATGACATCATGAGAGAAATCCAGATCGGCAATCGCAAACTGGGCGACGGGCATCCACCTTTGGTGATCGTCGAAGTCGGGATCAACCATGAAGGCAGCTTCGACAAGGCGATCGAATGCGTCGATACGGCTGTCAGCGCCGGCGCCGAATTGGTGAAGTTCCAGACGCACATTACCGAAAAGGAAATGGTGCCGACGGACATGACCCCGGGCGACATCTCGACCGAGAAGCTCTGGGACATCATCAAGCGCTGCGAGTTGACCGAGGACGAAGAACGGCGGGTGCAAAAGCATTGCCATGACCGCGGGGTGATGTACCTCTCGACGCCTTTCAGCCGGGAGGCCGCGGACCGCTTAAATGCGATGGGTGTGCCGGCCTTCAAGATTGGCTCGGGCGAGTGCAACAACCTGCCGCTGCTCGAGCACATTGCGCGCATGGGCAGGCCGATGATCTTATCGACTGGAATGAACGACCTGGATTCGGTGCGTCGCTCGGTAGCCACCATCAAGCGGTTCGGCGTGCCACTTGCACTGATGCACTGCACGAGCATGTATCCCACTCCATACGACAAAGTCCGCCTCGGCGCCGTCCCCCAGTTGCGCGATGAATTTCCCGATTTGCCCATTGGCCTTTCAGACCACTCCATTGGCATTTGGACTTGCCTGGGTGCGGTGGCACTCGGCGCGTCGATTCTTGAAAAGCACTTCACGGTCACCCGTTCTTGGCCCGGCCCCGACGTCGGCATCTCCATCGAGCCACGTGAACTGGCCGACATGATCACGGGTTCGGAGGCGATCTGGCGGGCCCGCGGCGGCGCGAAAACGATCCTGGCCGAGGAGCAGCCCGTCATCGATTTCGCTTATGCCACCGTGGTCACGATCGCACCGGTAAAGAAAGGCGAGAAATTCGACCTCCGCAATCTTTGGGTCAAGCGTCCCGGCCTGGGCAAGATCAAGGCCGATCGCCTGAACGAGGTAATCGGCAAGGTCGCCGTACGCGACGTTCCCGCGGACGTCCACCTGGAGCCGGCAGACGTCGACGCGTTTAGATGAGGGTGGTGGTCGCCGGGGCCTCGGGCTTCGTCGGCTCGGCCCTGGTGCGCGCGTGCAGGGACGCAGGAATCGACGTCCTTCCCGTGGCACGTTCGGCGCGCCCCTCGCCAGGCCTGATCGTAGTGCCGGACTATTCGCACACGCCTCCAGGCGACGTTCTGGTGCACTTGGCCGAGTCCCGCGACCTCGCCCTCGCCGAGGCAGAAGGCGAAGCGCATATTGCGCGCGCGGTCAGCGTAGCGCAGGGCCTCCTCGCGATCGGCTTTCGCAGAGTGGTGTATGCGTCGTCGGGCGTGGTTTACGGCGATCAGGTCGACTCGCCCCGCCGGCCGGAGGAACAAGCGCGGCCGCGCGGGGTCTATGCGCGGGGCAAGCTCGCGGTCGAACGACTGGTGCTTGGTCATCCGTCCGGCGTTGTCGCGCGATTGGCGAACGTGTATGGCGCCGGAATGGCAGACAACAATGTGCTCGCAGACATCCTTGCGCAGGTTCCGGGAACTGGTCCAGTTTACGTGCGTGACGCGGCACCGGTGAGGGATTTCATTGAAGTGCTGGATGCGGCAATCGGGCTGATGGCGCTTGCGACTGGTAGTGCGACCGGCGTGTACAATCTCGGCTGCGGCATAGGATATGCCGTATCCGATCTTGTCAGGATTGCCTGCGACCAGTTCGGGCAATCCGGGCGCCCCGTGGTTTCGACCGCGCCCTCCGGCCGTGCCTCCACGCTGATCCTTGACGTAGCGTCGACGTACGCTCGATTTGGCTGGAGGCCGACGATCGGAATGGGGGACGGAATTCGAGAACTTGTCGCGGAAAGACGATGATGCAACGGAAGCGAACCATTGCGGTGTTTACGGGAAACCGCGCCGAGTACGGCCTGCAGTACCCGATCCTGAGGGCGATTGCGGCCAGCCCCTCGCTGGAATACAGGTTGATTGTTTCGGGCGCACACCTCGACAAGGACTTCGGGCGCACGCTTGCCGAGATTGAAGCCGATGGATTCCAGGTGCATGCCGAGGCCAAGATCCAGATGGAGGCCGATACTTTGTACGCGACAGCACAGGCAATAGGTACGTGCGTGCTCTCGGTCTCGAAGATCCTTGGGGACATGAAACCGGACATACTGGTCGTATATGCAGACCGGTTCGAGGGGTTCGGGGCGGTGATTGCCGGCACACAGACAAACGTGCCGACCGCACACGTCGAGGGAGGCGATCTGACCGAAGGCGGTGCGCTGGACGACTCGGTGCGCCATGCAATGACCAAGCTGTCGCATCTGCACTTCACGACAAACGAGCAAGCGACCAACCGGATACTCGCGATGGGCGAAGAACCCTGGCGCGTCCACACGGTCGGGTTCCCCGCCATCGATCTTATCCAGGATGGCATCTTTGCAACCCCGCAAGAACTTGCCGCCCGATATGGTCTCGATCCGCAGCGGCCTGTCGTACTGTTCACCCAGCATTCGGTCACCACGGAATTCGATGCCTCGACAGAGTACGTACGGCCGGCGCTGCGCGCGCTGCGCCGCGTGGCCGCCGAAGGCGTCCAGGTGGTTGTCACCTACCCTAACAACGACGCAGGCGGGCGGGCGATCATTGCGGAACTCGTGCGCCTTGCCGACGAGAGGCTGCCCAATATTCAGGTGCACAGATCACTTGGGCGTTACAACTATCATGGCGTACTTGCGCTCGCCAAGGATCCGCGGGCCAAAGTGGCCTGCGTGGGAAATTCATCTTCCGGAATTAAGGAGACCCCGGCTTTCGGTTGCCCGACCGTGAACATCGGCAGTCGGCAGGATGGTCGATTGCGAGGCGCCAATGTGATGGACACGAACTACGGCGAGGACGCGATCTACGCCGCGATACGGCGCTGCCTGGACGACGCAGAGTGGCGACAGGCGTGTCGCAGCACGCCCAATCCCTATGGCGTGGGTGATGCCGGAAAGAAGATCGCCAACGTCCTCGAAAACGTGGAGCTCGACCAGAGGCTCATCCGCAAGAGGATGATGCTTGAAGGGAGGGTACGCGATGGCTGGTATCGCTAGCCGGGAGGCCCCCGTTCGTGACTGACTGGAAGAAAGTCCTCGTCCCGGCGGAAACGCCCATCCGGGAGATCATCCGGATCCTCGACGAGAGCGCAATGCAAATTGTGCTCGTTGTCCGCGAGGGCGAGTATCTGCTCGGGACGGTAACCGACGGTGATATCCGCCGGGGCATACTTCGGGGGGTGTCCCTGGACGATCTGGTCGATAAGATCATGAACTCGAAACCGACTATTGCCCGGGCCGGCGACGGGCGCGAGGAGATGCTTGCGGCCATGCGGCGCAAGCGCCTGTATCGCATTCCCCTCGTCGACGAAAACGGGTGCGTCGTAGGTATCGGCGCCTTCGATGAACTGGTGCAGTCCAGCGTCAGGGAGAACAAGGTCGTTCTCATGGCGGGCGGGCTCGGTACTCGCCTGTACCCGTTGACCGCCGATTGCCCGAAGCCGATGTTGCGGGTAGGCAACAAGCCCCTGTTGGAGATCATCCTCGAGAATTTCATCGAGCACGGTTTTCGCAGCTTCTACGTGTCGGTCAACTTCATGGCCGATACGGTAAAGGCGTACTTCGGTGACGGGTCGCGCTGGGGCGCGGAGATCCGATACCTTCAGGAAGACCAGAAGCTCGGCACTGCCGGGTCGCTGAGCCTGCTACCGGAGACGCCAACCGCGCCGCTGTTCGTCATGAATGGAGACCTCCTCACGAAGGTCAATTTCAGCCAGCTGCTCGACTTCCATTCGAGCCACAACGCCTCCGCCACGATGTGCGTCAGGGAGTACGATTTCCAGGTTCCCTACGGTGTCGTGAAGATGGACCATCACAGGATCGTCGGGATCGACGAGAAGCCGGTTCACAAGTTTTTCGTCAACGCGGGCATCTACGTGCTTGAGCCAGAGGCGCTCGGCGTAATCCCACCGAGAACATACTTCGACATGCCTGAGCTTTTCGAGAAGCTTTCGGCCGGGAGCAAGGAAACCGCTGCATTTCCGATCAGGGAGTATTGGCTGGACATCGGAAGAGTGTCCGATTACGACCAGGCGAACACAGACTTTACGAAGCTGTTTGGATGATCGAACGAAAGCGCGAGTCGTCAATATATTCAGGACGAGTCGCGGACAACTGTGTACGCGAGGATAGAATCCCGATGTTTTCGCTGAATCGCCACTTCGTGTCGCTGCGCTCGAGGCTCGGTTTTTACCATGAGGCGACGGCACCATGGATCGTCCCGAGGTACAAGTCGATCGAGATCGATGAATTGTCGGATCTGATCGCAGTTGAGGCTCTAATGTCCGCAAGGTCGGAAGGAAGGATCCAATGAGTGACTACAGCAAACGCCTGAATTCGGTCATCCCCGGCGGGGCGCACACCTATTCGAGGGGCGACGACCAGTTTCCCGCGAATGCGCCGCCGATCCTGGAGCGCGGCAAGGGCGCTTACGTCTACGATCCCGACGGCAACCGGTTCCTCGACTACGGCATGGCGCTTCGTGCCGTGCACATCGGCTACGCACAAGACGAGATCGATGCCGCCGCGATCAGGCAGATCCACAACGGAAACAACCTGACCCGCGCTTCGACGATCGAACTCGAGGCGGCGGAATTGCTGACTTCGCTGATCGATTCGGTCGAGATGGTGAAATTCACCAAGAATGGCTCCACCTCGGTGTCGGCTGCGGTCAAGCTTGCCCGTGCGTATACCCGCCGGGAACTCGTCGCCCGATGTGCGGAGCATCCTTTCTTTTCGTACGACGACTGGTTCATCGCGTCGACGCCGCTGGTGCGTGGAATTCCCCAAGTCACGGTCGAGAAGACGAAGATGTTTCGTTACAACGACATCTCCACTCTCGAGGCGCTGATTGCCGAATATCCAGGCCAATTCGCGTGCGTGGTGCTCGAGCCCGCAGCGACAGAGGAGCCGAAGGACGGTTTTCTGCAGAAGGTTCGGGAGCTGTGCACGAAGAACGGCATCGTAATGGTGCTTGACGAGATGATCACCGGCTTCCGATGGCACTTCAAGGGCGCCCAGCACCTGTACGGCGTAAAGCCCGACATCTGCACCTTCGGCAAGGCGATGGCCAACGGCTTTTCGGTCTCCTGCGTTGCGGGGCGGCGCGAACTCATGGACCTCGGATCGATCAAGACGGAAGGGAGTGAAAGGGTTTTCCTTTTGTCGACGACTCACGGTGCCGAGATGTGCGGCTTGGGTGCTTTCGTGGCGACCATGAACTACATGACTCAACACAAGGTGGTCGAGCACCTTTGGGACTACGGCGGCAAGCTCGTCACCATGCTGCGGCGGCAGGCCGCCGCGCACGGGATCGAAAAGAGCTTCGTGGTTGACGGTGCCGCGTGCTCGCCGTTTTATCTGACCCTGGACCAGTCCGGCCAAGTTTCTTTTGCGTTGCGCACCCTGTTCTCGCAGGAGATGATCAGGAATGGCGTCCTGATGCCGTGGATCGCACTTTCCTACAGTCATCGCGACGAAGAACTGGCCGCGACCGAGCGCGCGGTCGAGAAAGCCTTCGCGGTATACCGCAAGGCTCTCGATGAAGGCGTTGAAAGGTATCTCAAGGGCCCGGTGCAGAAGCCGGTGTTCCGGAAATTCAACTGAAAGGGTATTCGCAATGCTCAAAGGCAAGGTCGTGGTAGTCACGGGCGGGGCGGGGCTGCTGGGGAGGTGGTTCTGCGCGGCGGTGGCGGAGCACGGCGGTTGTGCCGTCGTGGCAGATCGCGACCTTCCGGCGGCGACGGCTGTTGCTTCGGAGATCTGCGCCAGGTACCCGGGAGGCGCCGAAGCCCAGACCCTCGACATCACCGACAAGGCGTCTGTCTGCGCCTTGATAGACAGGTTGCACGCGCGGCACGGTCGCATCGACGCAGTGGTCAACAATGCCTTTCCGCGAAATCGAAGCTGGGGCCGCAAGATGGAGGAAGTGACGTATGCGGATTTCTGCGAGAACGTGAATCTGAACCTCGGAGGCTACTTTCTCGTCTCCCAGCAATTCGCGATCTACTTCCGCAGGCAGGGCGGAGGAAACATCGTGAACATGGGATCGATCTACGGCACGACGCCGCCGCGGTTCGATATCTATGAAGGCACGCACATGACCAAGGAGGTCGAGTACGTCGCCATCAAGGCCGGCGTACTCCAGCTGACCCGATATTTCGCGCAATACCTCAAGGGCTCGGGCGTCAGGGTCAACGCCCTTAGCCCCGGCGGGATCTGGGACCAGCAGCCGGAAGCCTTCCTGCAGGGCTACAGGCGATATTGCGGCCAGAAAGGCATGCTCGCACCCGAAGACGTGAGCGGCAGCCTGGTATTCCTGTTGTCGGACGCTTCGAAATATGTCCTTGGCCAGAACCTCGTCGTGGACGACGGCTTTTCCCTCTAGGCGACGAACTCACAGTGCATCGCATCGCCGTCATAGGCGCCGGCCAGCTCGGCAGCCGGCACCTGCAGGGGCTCGCGCGACTGGGGCTGCAGTGCGAGATCCACGTCGTCGACCCGTCGCCGGACTCGCTCAAGCTCGCAGCCCAGCGCTTCGGGGAAATGCCCGCGAACGCCTCTGTCGGGGCGGTCCGCTATCACGCCCGGATCGATGCGCTGCCGAGGGAACTTGAATACGCGATCATCGCAACTTCGTCCGACGTCCGCCTTGCGGTGCTCGAAGGGCTGCTTGCGCATTCATCCGTGCGTTACCTGATGCTCGAGAAAGTCCTTTTCCAGCGCGTAGCAGACTATGCGAGGGCCGGCGAAATCCTGGCCAATCACCAGGTGCGTGCGTGGGTCAATTGCCCGCGTCGCACTTTCCGGATTTACATCCAGGCCAGGGAGTTCTTCCCGGCCGGGTCGTTGAGGTACTTCCAGGTCAGGGGCGGAGACTGGGGCTTGGGCTGCAATTGCATCCACTATTTCGACACGCTCGGCATGCTCACCGGGCTTGTCCCGGCGGAAATATCCACGGAAGCGCTCGACAAGGAGCTCATTCCCAGCAAACGCCGCGGATTCATGGAATTCACCGGGACGTTGCGAGGGCGGTTCGGTGCGGACGCGGAGTTCGAGATCACTTCCATCCCGCAATCGTCTTCCCGAACGCTCGTGACCTTGCGTTCGGAGCGAAGAGCCTGCGTCATAGACGAAATCGCGGGGTGCGCGTTCTTCCTCGATGAGGACGACGGCGGTGCGTGGCGGCGAACCGAATTCCACGTCCCGTTCGTCAGTGAGCAGGGCGCTATTTTCGCGAGCGGCATCCTGACCGACGGGACCTGTCCGCTGCCCTCATTTGAAGACTCGGTCGGGTACCACTTGCCTATCATCAAGGCGCTGGGCGCGCATGCAGCCCGTTACCATGGCGGCGCCCCCGAATTCTGCCCGATCACCTAGCGGCGACCGCAGGAGACCCAAAGTGTCAGGTAACGCAGTCTGGCTTGTCGGCTCCGGCGGCATGTCGGTGGACTACGCCAAGGTCCTGTCGGCGTTGGCGGTGCCGTTCCACGCGATAGGGCGCGGCACGACGTCGGCATCGGAATTCCGGGCAAAGACCGGTGTGACGGTGATCGAGGGCGGGCTGGCCGCATTCCTGGGGACAAGGCCCCGCCTCCCGTCTGCCGCGATCGTTGCGGTCGGCGTCGAGGCACTGGCGGGCGCGGTAAAGTCACTGCTTGAATTCGGCGTGACGAGAATCCTGGTGGAGAAGCCTGGTGCGCTGCGCCGTGCGGAGATCGTTGCGCTGGCGGACTTGGCAAGATCTCGGGGCGCGCAGGTGCTCGTTGGCTACAACCGGCGGTTCTATGCGGCCACACGCAGGGCGGTGGAGATGATTGCCGAGGACGGCGGCGTGAAATCGATGCATTTCGAATTCACCGAGTGGGGTCACGAAATTCGCGGCCTTGACAAGCCCCGTGCGGTTCTCGAAGCCTGGTTCCTGGCAAATTCCACGCATGTCGTTGATCTTGCCTTTCACCTTGGTGGCAAGCCGGTCGAAATCAATGCGCATACTTCCGGAAGCCTGGACTGGCACCCCAGCGCTGCGGTTTTCGCGGGCGCGGGCCGGACCGATCGCGGAGCAATTTTCTCCTACCAGGCGAACTGGGACGCACCGGGCCGATGGGGCGTCGAGGTGCTCACGACCAGCCACCGGCTGATCTTCAGGCCGATGGAGACGCTGCAGGTCATGCGCAGCCGGTCCGTCAAGATCGAGCCCGTGGCGATCGACGACGCGATCGACAGGCAATTCAAGCCGGGGCTGCATCTGCAGGTAAGCCGCTTCCTCGCCGGCCGGGTCGACGGTTTCTGCACCCTGGACGAACAGGCGTCGAAATGGGATCTGTATTGCCGGATTGCGGGGTACGAATGCCCGTGAAGAGGGCGCGCTGGCTGGTGATCGCAGATTCGCTTGCGCTACCCAGGCCCGGCGTTCCGTACGAGTGCACATGGCCCTTCCTGCTGCAGGAGAGGTTTGCGCACTGGGACTGGATCAATCTCGCGCGGCGCGAATCCACGACCGACCGCCTGAATACCGACGGCGACGGCTCCGGAGGCGACTGCCTCGAGTTCTACGAGCCCGACGGTGTGATACTGCACCTGGGAATCTGCGATTGTGCGCCGCGGCTCTACCGGCGCCGGGATCCCCTCCAGTACGTCATCTTCAACCTGCCGGGTGGACTGGGACGGCGCGTCACGAACCTTGTCGAGCGCCACATAGGGCGGAAAGTGCGTTATGCATGGGTCGGACCGGAGAAGTTCGAGGCTAACCTGGAGAAGTATCTCGGGCGCTGCAGGCGCTTCGGTACCCGGGTCGTGGCGCTCGAGATCATGCCGGTCGATGGCGACATCCTGAAAAAGAACCCCGAGATCGTCGGGCGGATCGCGCTCTACAACGAGATCTACCGGCGCGTCGAGTCGCGGCACCCCGATTTCCACGTGGTCAGGATCTTCGAGCCAGGCGTTTCAATGAAGGACCACGCGGTCGACGGTTACCATCTCAACCGCGAGGGCGGTCTGCTGGTCGCACAGGGACTTGAACGGGTGCTAAGCAGGATCACGGCCATGCCCCCGCCGGGACCCGGCGGCGCGACATGATCTATTTCGTCGTCCACAACAATTATCAGCGCCACGACTTCGAACTGCACCTGGCGGAACTTGATCGGAAGGATGTCACGCTCGTTTCGATCCCGCACACGCTCGAGGCGTGCGAGTATCCCGGAATAGCCGCCAGGCTCCACTACCCGCCGAGGTTCGATCGGGGTCCGCTCCCGTGGGTGTTGGACTACATCAGGTTTGCCCGGGCTATCGACCGCGACATCCGGCCGTCGCCCGGCGACGTCTGCTTCCTGTATACCGAATACGAACTGTTGAACCACTGCATTGCCGCCCGTTTCAGGAAGGCGGGGGCGAAGGTCTTCCTTATCGAGGACGGCGGGTTTCCGACCTACCTGGTGTTTCGCCTGATCGAGTGCGAAGCGTTGTCGTTCAAGCAGGCGCTCAAGCAGCAGGTCTTCAGGTTGCTTCCTGGCTTGTCGGAAATGCGTTTTCACAGGATCAATGGGCATGTATTTCGCCTGATGCCCGATTCCACTTTCGAGGCCGTCTGCCTCTACCGGCCGGTGCCCCTCGCGCGGAATGTGCGGACAGTCCTGCTACGCCGGCCTCCCGAGCCCGCCTTGGATTCGATACGTGGTTGCGTAATCTTCCTGAACGAGGACGTGTACAACGGGCAGCTGGATGCGGAAGACTACCTGCGCGGCGTGCAGGCTCTGTTGTCGCAGCTTTGCCGGCGGTTTCACGAAGTGCTGTTCAAGTTCCATCCACGCGAATCGGGCGAGTGGCGCGCGCGGATCCGCGGCCGCGTTCTTTCACGCCTCCCGGAAGTGAAGGAAATCGGCAACGACGCCGGAATCGAGGACATCGTCGACCGCTACCGGCCATCGATCGCAGTGTCGTACCTCTCAGCCGGTCTGCTCAACCTGCATTACCGTGGAGTCGAGCCCCTGTACATCTATCAGCTGTTCCCCCGGTTGCGGGGCCAGCCGCTGTACCGGGAGAGCACGGCCATCCTGGAGTCCCAAGGATACAATTTCGTCCCTGACTTTGAGGCCATTGCGCCGGACTACCGATCCGGGCTCGAACTCGGGGAAAGGGCGGCATCGGCGACCCGGCTGGCTGAGTTGGCGGGGACGAGATAGCCAATGAGGATTCCCGCCGGGCTGCGCCACATCCTTTCGTACTTTTCGTTCTCCATGGCCACCGGTGCGCTCAGCTTCGTGGCCGTAATCGTCCTGACCCGTTTCATCTCGCCGCAGGAATACGGGCGGATTGGAATCTTCTTCAGCCTGCTTTTCGTGGTGACGCCCATGATCTCCCTCTCGGCGGACAACCTCATCCTGGTCAAGAAGGCCGAGCTCGATCCGAGCGCCTACGAACGCTTCAAACATAGCTACATAACGCTGGTGTACATGATCTTTGCCGCAGTGCAGGTCGGGTGGCTGCTGCTGTTCCCGCTGGGTCTGCTCACCGATGCGCTCTTCGCACTTGTGCCGCTGTTCGGTCTAATCCGGTTCCTCGCTGGCGTGGCGGCGGCGGAGTACGTACTGGAAGAAAAGTCCGTCCCGTTCGGGCTGCTCAACCTGGCCACCGCGCTCACGTCGCTTGCGCTGACGGTGGCTCTTGTGAGCCTGTTTTCCGAAACAGCCGAATGGAGGATCGTGGCGATGATGGCGTCCGAATCGCTCATCCTGTTCGTCCGCTACAAGGGACGCATGTGGCTCCTCACGCAAGTCGCTGTCGACCGGGAGGCGTTTCGCAGAATCGCGAAATTCGGGGTCCCGCTGCTTCTGTCCGTCGCCGCGGCCTGGGCATTGAACGAGGCGGACAAGATCATCGTCGCCAAGCTTATCGATGTCGCGACCGCTGGTCTGTACACCGCCGCCTGCGCGGTCGGCAGCGTCATGATCGTCTTCAACCAGTCGGTCGTGAATGCGCTCGCCCCGAGAATCTACCGTGAGCTTCGCGCCGCGCCGGGCCGGCTGATGGCGGTTGCGCGCCGCTACGTGGCCGCCTTTCTCCTTCTTTCGATGTCCTTCGGCGGGGTCTTCGCGCTGATGTACGGTGTTGCGTCTGAATACGTGCTTCCCGAGAAGTACGCCGATGCCCGCACCATAGTGTTTGTTATCATTCTCGCCGCGATGGCCAACAGCATCTACCGTCCGTTGGGGCTGATCACCGACTTCTTCGAGATGTCGGTCGCCCGCTCGCTTGGCCTCTTCTATGGGGGTGCCTTGACGATTGTCGTGGCGGTCGTCGGGGTGACACATTTTGGCGTACTGTGGGCGGCAATTGCGGTGGGTGCCGGGCACGTGGCGCTCAGTATCACGCTGTGGCTGAAGCTTCACGCCAAGGCGGAGTCCCTTCGAGTCGCACCATGAGTTACGGCGCCTCCTTGCCCGGTCCGGGAATGCCTGCGGGCCGGCGCGATATCGAAGCGATTTCTCCCGGAACGCGGAAGCGCCTGCGCGCCTTCCTCCTCATGGCGACCCTTATCGCGTATATCGCCGCAGTGATATTTCTCCCTCGGATAGGGGAGCACCTTCGCGCAGAGGATGCAATCACGCCCTTGCTCGGGGTGGCCGGGATCTTCGGGCTCCTGAGATCGTGGGGCAAACATCGCGATGCAATCCTTTTTGGATGCCTGTATTTCCTTTACCTTTTTGTACTAACGCTGGTCAACGTTATTGTCGAGAAGATTCCGCTCGAAGCGCTGATCATCTATGGCAAGGAACTCCAGTATTTCTTCGGATTCCTCGTCCTGTTGGCCGTTGTCCGTGATCCCGTGCACCTAAGTTGGGTCAAGAAGATGCTTGGGCTGGGAGTTATATTTGGAGCGATAACTGGTGTCGGCCTGTTTTTCTCCGGGCAGCGCGGTTATTACGGGATCGCATACATTACCGAGCCCTTTTCGCCTTCCTTGTCGGCGGTGATGTATTTCAACCTCGCTGTAGTCGCGCTAATGATGCGTGCAACCAGCCCATCGGCCTTGTTCCGAAAGGCCTGTCTCTGGCTGAGCATTGTCTTATTCTGTCTGCTCGCGATCGTCGGTTCTCGGACTGGCATGGCGATGGGAATGACTTTTCTCTTGCTAATGTTCGTTTGGAGCAGGCGCTCCCCTCTATTGTGGACGGCGATACTCGCAATGATAGTCGGTTCGCTTATTGTGATCTTTTATTCTCAAATTCAAGTTTTTGGCCAATTTGTTTCCGTAATCGATGAACGTGAAGCCAGCGCTGCGCAGATCGCCCTTCGCCGCACAGGATCACTGATTACCAAGCCAGGCGAGACAGTTGAGAACTCACGATTCGAGGCTTGGGGGAACCTGTACAGGTGGGCAACCGAGTCGTTCCAGAACACTGTTTTCGGCTGCGGCCGCGGATGCAGCAACGTCTATAGGATTCCAGGGAAGGGAACATATGCTCTTGGCCTTTCCGGAGATAGCCAGTATCTAGTCAATTTTCTTGAGATGGGTCTGTTAGGACTCACACTTTGGGCATGGGTCTTCATTGCGATCGTTCGGGCTGTGCAAGGAAAGCACCGCAAGATCTATGTCGCCTATTTAATTGCCTGTATGGCCGGCGGAATATTTTTCGAGTTGTTCATGCTCTCGAAAGGTGGCGCCATGTTCTGGTTGGTTTCGGGGCTGGCGATTGCCGGCTTCAGGGGCAAATACGATCCACCCACTGAATGGGCGAGGCGCAGGCAGGGAGCGGCCGGACGCCGCAACTCGCAGCCGGTAGGCGGGAGCCCGGCATGAAGATCTGGCTGGTTACCATCGGCGAGCCGCTTCCCATCGATGGCGGCGGTGCGAGCAGGCTCCTGCGCGCAGGCATCCTTTCGGCGGTATTGGCGCGCGAGGGCCATGAAGTCACATGGTGGACCTCAACCTTCGACCATGTTGGCAGGAAGCACCGGTTCTTCGAGGACACCACGGTCCATCTGGAGGACGGCGTGGTCGTGAAACTGCTTCACGGCTGTGGATACGAACGCAACGTTTCGTTCAAGCGAATTGCCGATCACCGGATGCTCGCGCGAAAGTTTGCAGCGCAGTCCAAGGACATGGCGCCGCCGGATGTGGTCTTATGCTCTTTGCCTCCCTTGGAACTTCCTTGCGCTGTTACGCGGTACGGCAAGGCGCGCGGCGTCCCAGTGATCGTGGACGTGCGCGACCTGTGGCCGGATGTACTTCTCGAGCTGGCGCCCCGGTGGTCGAGGCGTCTGTTTAACATCGCGCTGGCCCCAATGTGGATCCAAGCTCGGGCCGCTTGCCGGGATGCGTACGCAATCACCGGCAATTCCCCGGACTTCGTGAAGTGGGGTCTGGAACGCGCCGGGCGCCCGGCGGGGCCTCTCGACCGCCACTTCCCGTTCGGTTACGCGGTGCCGCAACTTACCGAGGAAATGCGCAGGGCCGCGAACCGATTCTGGGACGCACTTCCCGGCTTGGCGCAGGGCGGGTTCAAGCTCTGCTTTTTCGGGACGATCGGGAAGCAGTTCGATCTGGAGACAGTGGTGGATGCGGCTTTGATGCTCGAGGCCGAAGGCGCGGACGTACAATTCATCCTCTGCGGCGCTGGAGAGGGTCTGGAGTCACTGAAACTTAGGGCGAAAGGCTGTCAGGCCGTTGTGTTCCCGGGCTGGATCGGCCGAGCCGAAATCTGGACGCTCATGGCTCTATGCGATGCAGGCCTCGCGCCGTACCGCAACCATCCGGGCTTCACGGGCAACTTCCCCAACAAGCCGATCGAGTACTTCGCCGGCGGCCTGCCGGTGGTCTCGGGGCTGCGAGGATACTTGGAGGAATTGCTGGCACGCACGCAGACTGGCGTCACATATGCTCCCGGGAATCCGGCCGCGCTTTGCGACGTTATACGCAACCTCGCCGCGAATATGGGTGAGACCGCGAAGATGAGTGCCAATGCAAGGACGATCTTCGCCGACGAGTTCGACTCCGAGAGGGTCTATGGCGCGATGAGCCACTACCTGGGCGAAGTGGCGGAAAGTTACCGGGAAGATGTCTCGCGCTCAGCGTAAGCGTCGGTGGCGTCTCTTGGATGTACCGGTGTCGATACACGAACTGGCCAGAAGGCGAAGCAGGATGGGGGGCGTAAATGGAGTTTTTGAGACTCTGGTCTCCGTTGAGCACCGACGATCGGCGGAACGGATTGGCCATTGAGTCTGACGCCAATGAAAGGACTGCGGGTGGCGACAGGATTGGCGTTCGTGGCCCTCGTGCGTATTGTTGCTATCCAGTTTGTCCGCGAGTGGGATTGGCGGCGGATGGATCTCGAACAAGCCGCCCTCGATCGATGAGCAGTACAGCTCCTCGGCGCAGAAATTAACGTACAAGGATTCAATAGTTCTCACCGGAGACTCGCTCGCCTACTGAACGAATTGGACCCACTTATTTCGTCAGATTGACCGCGACGCCCTGGTGTCTGGGACCTCGGCATATCCAACTTATTTTGGACACCTTTAGTCAAGTACTGACGTTATAGATACAGATAACGGCACGTCTCATACATCTGTCCACTCGAACTTGAGCCCAGTTCTCCAACATCTTGCACGCTGTTCTAAAGTTAGCTGCGCTTTCTCCGATGAGCCTCCATTAGAATGCAAACTCAGTTAGGTGCCAAGATGGAAAACTGTTCGTGTTGTGAACGATCACACCTTGCTGATTCACGCTAGTTTAACTTTGGAGTAAACCAGTGAAGTTCCTAATTGTCGGGCTAGGTTCGATGGGCAAGCGTCGCGCGCGCTGTCTGAAGGCATTGGGTCACAACGACGTGTTTGGATTTGATTTGCGTGCGGATCGATGTCAGCAAGCGGAGGCATCATGCGGCATTCGTACTTACATCGACGTTCAAAAGGCAATTATCGAAACCTCACCTGATGCGCTAGTCATTTCAGTACCGCCGGACATACACCACATCTACATGAAAATGGCTGTCGAGCAGCAGATTCACTTCTTCGTAGAAGCAAGCGTGGTCGATACTGATTTGGAAGAAATCGCCGATCTCGCCGCGCGAGTTGGAATTGTCGCGGCGCCATCAGCAACTCTACGATTTCATCCCGGAATCCGGGAAATCAAGGCAATGGTTCAAGCCCATCAACTTGGGAAGATATCAAACGTTCTTTATCATTGCGGCCAGTATCTTCCCGACTGGCATACATATGAAAAGGTAAGCGAATACTATGTCTCCAACCCGTTGACTGGGGGGGCGAGAGAGATCGTCCCGTTTGAGCTCACGTGGCTTATCGACATTTTCGGATTGCCGAAAAAGGTTTTTGCGAATGTGCGAAAAACCGTAGAAATAGTTGGGGCCGAAAAAATCGACGACACATACAATTGCCTGCTTGATTATGGCGGCTCTTTGATCTCTTTTACCGTGGATGTAGTTTCGCGTTTTGCGACGCGCCGATTGGTCGTAAATGGCGATAAAGCGCAGCTAATTTGGGACTGGGGTCAGAGCAAAATAGATGTATACGATCCGAGAGAAGAACGTTGGCATAGTCGGACCTATGACAATGGCGAAGCAGCCCCAGGTTACAACGCTAATATCGGGGAGGGCATGTACATTGAAGAGATGCGTGCATTTATCCGCGCGATTCAAGGGGAGGAAGATTTCTGTAATAGCTTGGCCGACGATCACGTCATTTTGAAGCTTCTGTATTGCCTAGAACGAGCTGACCGCGAAGGACGTGCATTGGAATGTCAAAGCAATTGAAGACCGCTATTCTATTGACGGCGCGCTTAGGATCGTCACGACTCCCCCGCAAGCACCTGCTTTCGGCTGGCGACCATACGATGCTTGGTATTCTGGCGGCAAGAATTGTCCAGACGTTTCGCGCAAGTATTAGGGGGCAGAGTGTAGTTGTTGCCATAGCGACTTCTGACGAACCGGAAAACCGCGAATTTGAGAGATTTCGTTCGGATTTGGCGTCGATAGTTTACGGTGCTATTCGGAATATCCCTCTTCGTCACTTGCAGGCTGCACAGTATCTAGGTGTCGAAAATATCGTTGCAGTTGACGGTGACGACGTGCTCTGTTCGACAGCAGGGATGAGCGCGGTTCGAGATGCGCTGTGTGACGGAGCGCAGTTCGTTAAGACCACAGGTCTTCCATTTGGAATGAATGTATTCGGGTATACGAGGCAATTTCTGGCCGACGCACTTGTGGGCAATGAAAGCAAGATCCTCGAAACCGGCTGGCTACGAATCTTCGACGAATCGCACCTAGAAGAGATACCCATATCGACTAGACTTCGATTCCCGTCGAATTTGCGCTTTACACTTGACTATCCCGAAGACGAGATTTTTTTTCGGGCGCTTTATGAGCATTTTGGTGACGACATTGTGTACGCTACCGACGATGATTTCATAGATGCCGTGATCGACAAGCGGTTGTTCGAAATTACCGATCCAATAGGTGACCGATACTGGAAGAACTTTCACGCCGTTCGCGATTCAGAAATACAGGCAGACTGATCCTGCAACCGTGCCCCTATTTAGCGTAAACCGTACTCGAGACGGCCATGTGGTTTACCTCTAGTATGTGGACCGGCCGGCGCCGCTCGAACTCCCTTGTACTGACGGAGGCTTAGAACACGAGCGCGACATTTTGTTCAAGCGCGTCGCCGATCACAGGATGTTCGCCCGAAGTTTCGGGGTGAAGCGCAAGGACATTGCGCCGCCGGACGTAATGTTGTGCTCCCTGCCTCCCTTGGAACTTTCTTGTGCTGCAAGGGTACTTGGAAGAAAACTGCTGAAGCACACGGAGATGGGCATCACCTATGCCCCCGGGAATCCGGCCGCGCTGTGCAATGCCACACGTAGCTTCGCCGAAGAGTGGCTCCGTTTGTTTGAACCACCTTCCGGAGCCGCTTCTGTGTCGAAAAAAAAGATGCTGACCGGAGAGCCAAGCAGGATGGGGGTCTCGAAAATGGAAAGTTTGAGAATCTGGACTTCGTCGAGCGCCGGCCGATCGGCGGAGCGGATTGACCACCAGGTCTTGCGCCGATGAAAGGCCTGCGGGTGGCGGCCGGTTTGGCGCTCATGGTGCTCGCGCTCTTTGCGGCAACGTACTTCATCCGCGAGCGGGAGCAGCGGCGGATGGATCTCGAAATCGCCGCACTGTCCCGGCCGCCCTCGATCGAGGAACACTACAGTACCTGGGCGCAGGAGTTGCCATACAAGGATCCAATCGTTTTCACCGGTGATTCGCTCATTTACTGGGCGAATTGGACCTACCTGTTCCGGCAGTTCGAGCGTGACGCGCCTGTGATCCACAACCGGGGCATATCAGGCAATACCAGTGCGGACCTCTTGAGGCGGTGGAAGGCGAATATCCTGGCAATGAAGCCGAAGATCATATACGTGGCAATCGGCACGAACGGCTTGTCGTTTGCCGGACGCATGAACGGCCCTAAGTTGCAGGACTTCTATCTCCGAATTCGACAACGTGCATTACGTGGACAACTATGGCATTTTCCAAGACGAGGATTCAAGCCGGTCCGAGTATTTTCTCGGTCCTGACACTGCGTACATCAATTGGTCTGGCTACCAGGTTTGAGCATGGCAGTTGTTCCAGTACGCAAAGTGACGTCTTGCGCCCGGGCGGGTCCCGCAGTGAGTGCCCGATGTTCGCTTGTTGAATATAATGTTCGGCGAATTCAATTTCCGAGAGCGGCGATCAATGAGCGACACCCACGAGAACTTCGCTGAGCACGCCCCTTCTGGCGGCGGCTCCAATCGGTCGTTTGGGATTGTGCTTTCGGTGGCGTTCCTGTTGCTTGCGATCTTCCCGCTCTCCTCCAGCGCGCCGCTGTCGGCGCTGGCGTTCGGCATTTCGACAATACTGTCCGTTACAGCACTGGCGTCGCCTGCGCGCCTCGCGCCTTTCAATCGCCTGTGGACGAAGCTGGGGCTGGTGCTCCACCGCATCGTGAGCCCGGTCATGCTGGGAATCATCTTTTTCCTGGTCGTGACGCCTACGGGGTTATTGATGCGTCTCACAGGCAAGGACCTGTTGCGACGCAAATTCGATCGTGCGTCGAAGTCGTACTGGATCGAGCGTGATCCCGCCGGGCCATCTGCCGAATCGCTCAAAAACCAGTTTTAGGAGAATTCGTGTCCTTTCTGAAGGAGTTCTGGGCGTTCCTGCGCAGCCGGAAGAAGTACTGGCTGATGCCCATTCTGATCACGATGGTGCTGCTGGGCGTCCTCATCGTGGTTGCGCAGGGCAGTGCGGTGGCCCCGTTCATCTACACCCTGTTCTAGGCCGATATTGGTCGTCCTCGGCATCTCGGCTTACTATCATGACAGCGCTGCTGCGCTCCTGCGCGATGGCGAGATCGTTGCGGCGGCACAGGAAGAGCGCTTCACGCGCAAGAAGCACGACTCGAAATTCCCGCGCGATGCCGCGGCGTATTGTCTGACAGAAGCGGGAGTCGGACCGGCGGACGTCGACTACGTGGCGTTCTACGACAAACCCTTCCTGAAATTCGAACGGCTGCTTGAAACGTATGTCGCCTTCGCGCCGTTGGGCTTTTCGTCCTTTCGCCGCGCGATCCCGATCTGGCTACGCGAAAAGCTGTTCCTCAGGGATCTGCTCGCAAAGGAACTGGGTCGCCTGTTCCCGGGACAGGACTGGGACGACCGGCTGCGATTCTCCGAGCATCACCTGAGCCATGCGGCCAGTGCTTTCTACCCCTCTCCCTTCGAGGAAAGCGCGGTGCTGACGATGGACGGTGTGGGGGAGTGGGCGACGACCTCGGTGGCGCTGGGGAGCGGCAACCGGCTCGAGGTGACCAAGGAAATCCATTTTCCGCATTCACTGGGGCTGCTCTATTCGGCGTTCACGTACTACACCGGCTTCAAGGTGAACTCAGGCGAGTACAAAGTCATGGGGCTGGCGCCGTACGGCAAGCCCGTCTATTCGAAACTCATCCTCGAGCACCTGGTCGATCTGAAGGAAGACGGCTCGTTCAGGCTCGACCAGGCCTACTTCAACTACTGCACCGGTCTGACGATGACCTCCGGCAGGTTTCACGAACTGTTCGGTGGGCCGCCCAGAACCCCCGACCAACCGCTAACGCAACGCCACATGGACCTTGCCGCTTCCATCCAGGCGGTCACCGACGAGGCCGTCCTGCGATTGACACGCGCGGTGGCTTCCGAGACCGGGTCGAAAAACCTCTGCATGGCCGGGGGCGTTGCACTCAACTGCGTTGCCAACGGCAAGGTCCTCCGCGACGGCCGCTTCGACGGCTTTTGGATCCAGCCGGCTGCCGGCGATGCGGGTGGTGCACTCGGCGCAGCTCTTGCGGTACATCACAAGCACCTCGGGGCCCCGCGGTCGGCCGGCGGTCGTGATTCGATGCGCGGCAGCTATCTAGGGCCGGAATACGGCCAGCAGGAGATCGAGCGGCGCCTGGCCGCGGCGGGCGCAAAATTTTCTGTCTTGCCCGATAGCGATCTGTGCGAGGCCGCGGCCGCGGCGCTGGCCGACGGCAAGGCGCTGGGCTGGTTCCAAGGACGCATGGAATTCGGCCCGCGCGCGCTGGGCGGTCGCTCCATCCTGGGCGACGCGCGATCGCCGACGATGCAATCGGTGCTCAACCTCAAGGTCAAGTACCGTGAGTCTTTCCGCCCCTTTGCCCCGTCGGTGCTCAGAGAGGATGCCGCAGAGTGGTTCGAGCTGGATTGCGACAGTCCCTACATGCTGCTGGTTGCCGACGTGGTACCTGGTCGCAGGCGGGCCATGACTCCGGAGGAGGAAAGGCGTTTTGGTATCGCGAAGCTGAATGTGCCGCGCTCGGACATTCCGGCCGTCACGCACGTAGACTATTCGGCCCGAATTCAGACGGTCGATCGTGAGACCAATCCCAGGTACCACTCACTAATCAGCGCGTTCAAGCGCGTGACCGGCTGTCCGATGGTGGTAAACACCAGCTTCAACGTCCGTGGCGAGCCTATCGTATGCACGCCGGAAGACGCGTTTCGCTGTTTCATGGGCTGTGAGATCGAGGTTCTGGCGGTGGGCAACTGCTGGCTGGTCAAGGCGGACCAGGACCCGGCGCTGAAACAGAACTACGAGTCCGCGTTCGAAAAGGATTGAGTCAGCCATGAGCAAGAAAGACCTGCTTGTCTCGCTGCTGATCAGCTTGGTCCTGATCGCGCTCATGGAGGTGTCGATCTACCTGTATCAGCTGTCGCAAAAGCCGAGCCGGGCGGAGCAATCGGAACCGGAGGTGACGAAGCCGTTTTGGGGTGACGTGCGCGACGACTGCGCGAATGCCAGGATTTTCGACCCGAATAACAACCACACGCTGACCAGGAACCCCGACAAGCGGTGCGCGAATCCTTACGGCATCTACAAAGGCGGTGCTTTTCACTACCTGCCCGCCGGGCGGAAAGAAGTCGTGTTCACGCTGGGAGGCTCGACGACCGACGGCACCGTGCGCAATTTTTCGGACTACAAAGCCTGGCCTTACTTCGTCGCGATCGACCCCGATGCGTTCCCTGGTCACAGCGTCGTCAACGCGGGAGTTGCCGGCTACGGTTCATCGCAGGAACTGCTCAAGTTTGTGCGCGACGGGCTGCCCATGAGGCCCGGGATCGTGATTTCTCTGAACGGGATAAACGAGAACTACAATGACGACGCCTGGTATCGAAATTTCCCCTATGCGGCAGCATCGGAGGGGACATACCAGACCGGCAAGGTGCGCACGCACACTACCCAAAATCTGCTGATGCCGAAGATCAATCTGGTCGCGGAGAATCTCCTGAAAAAGCTTGCCCCTTCGACGAGGAGTGCGGCTGGAGAGCGGATGATTTCATACCTGCGTGACACGGAGTTTTTTTACGACTATTCGTCGGTACCTGCGGAAGATGTATGGCTGCAGAACGTACAGACCCTGCACAGCATCGTTGCCGGTTACGGGGGACAGTACTTCGTGTTCCTGCAGCCGACATTGGGACTTGCCAACGCGCTACCCGTCAATGGGAGTCGCGACGCAGTCATGCTGGATGGTGTAGACAAAGGGTACGTAGAGAAGATGAACGGCTTTTATGAAAGGCTTCGGAAGAGGTGCGAGTATCTCGAATACTGCACTGACATCTCAACGATGCTGAAGGATTCAAGCGGGTTGTACCATGATCCTAGGCACCCAAACGCCGACGGGAATAAGATCCTGGAACATTGGATAGTGCGGATCGTGAAGTCGAAACTGTAGTTGGGGCGATTGTCAATTCGCAGTCGAATGTCGCTTGCAGCGCGACACGTCATGAAGCGCTAGATTCTGGGACTGGGCTGCGAAGCAGCCGCCGCAAGCTGAGTCCATGCCTATTTAGCCGCGGATCGCATTACGCGATGGACGACGCGAATCGTTTCCTCCATGTCGACTTCAGAGAGCGTTGGATGGACTAGGAACATCATGCTAGTTTCGCCCAGCTTCCGGGCCACAGGCAGACGTTTGGCCGGTCGCAGGCCATCGGCATCAAAAGCCTTTTCCAAATAGATTTCTCCGCATATGCCACTGAAGCAAGGAATTTTCGAGGCGGAAATATCACTCACAATCCTGTCGCGTGACCAGTCTGATTTCAAGAACGCCGGTTCGACGAATACGTAGTATTTGTAATAACCGTGTATGACCTCCCTTGTTGGAATAGTCAGGCGGAGGCCAGGGATGCGTGAAAATCCCGCGGAGAGGACCGCCGCGTTTATCCTTCGTTGGTTTGTCCACCTAGGGAGCTTCTTTAGCTGCGCGAGTCCGATCGCAGCCTGAACCTCCGTCATGCGAAAATTTGTGCCGAATGACTCATGAATCCATCTGAATCCCGGCGAATGCGGCCGCCTATAAATAGCGTCGTAATTCTTTCCGTGGTCCTTGAATGCCCAAGCTTTTTCCCAGAGAGATTCATCATTGGTCAGCAACATACCTCCTTCGCCGGCTGTGGTGACTATCTTGTCCTGGCAGAACGAGAATGCAGCTATGTGTCCGAGGCTGCCCGTCATTCGCGGGTACAGGAGGACGCCCGCCCGCTCGATCGTAGGAGGAACGCCGAAAGTCGACTTGCACCCCGGAAATTTGCTGTAGTAAATGGCGCCGTGGCTTTGGGCACAGTCCTCAATCACCTTGATGCCGAATTCCTCGGCCAGTTCCATGATCGGGTCCATGTCGCACGGCCAACCGGCCAAATGGACGGCGATGATCGCTTTTGTCTGCGGCGTGATGACTTTCCTAATCTCGTCGGCCGTGATGTTCTGGGTGTCGGGGTGGACATCCGCAAATACCGGCTTGGCCCCTCTCAGGACGATGCATCCGGCGGTGGCGATAAATGTTCTAGGGGGGATAATGACTTCATCACCTGGGCCGATACCCAGCGCCCAAAGGGCCAGATCCAGTGCGACCGAACCGTTGGCTACTGCGACGCCATACCGGACTCCGCAATAAGCCGCAAACTTGTCTTGGAAACGGTCGACTTCGGTGCCCGTCCACTGGTTGACCTTCCCTGATTTGAGTACGTTTACAGCTGCCATTATTTCCTCATCATCGAAAAGAGGCCATCTGGCGAACGCCGGCAAGAAATCGCTAGGTACCCAACCGTCCTGCTGCGAGAGCACGATCAGTTGACGCACCGACCTTGTAGGTTCCTCATGAACGGATGCAAATGGCACTACGCGGTACATTCGCGAGAATGTGGCCCAGAGCAAACGGGCCGAAAGGACGCAAACAAATATTAAGGGCCATGCGGCAATCATCGTGCTTCTGGGCATCATCGATTTGGTCAGAAAGACCCATAGAAGGAAGAGTCCGAAAGCCGTTGCAACTGCCTTAGTTACAGCCACCGTCCTTGTCAAGTAAGGTGTGTTCAAGCCGGTCTCGCGGTAGAGCCCTGTCCAGAAATTGGCGAAGAGGAAGCAGATGGTCAACGGGAGGGAATTGCTTAGCCATACGCCGATTAACATCTTGTGGAAGAAAGACTGCGGCGTGACATCCGAAGTAAGTATTCGGATAACTATGGTGGTAAGTACTCCAAGGAACAAACCCACATTGCTCGCCAACAGGTCGATCGTTACGCGAGCGATTAGCTCCCGCCGGGTGACCTCTTTGCTCAGCAGGACTGACCACCAAACCCTGGGGCTCAAGTAGCGCCACCGATTCGAGCAGAGTACCGGACAATTCTTGCTGGGACACCAAAAGCAACGGCATTGTCCGGAATATCCTGGGTAACGAAGCTGAATGCGCCGACAAGAGCATTTTCACCCACCGTTACGCCAGGCATCACAATGCTATGGGAGCCAATCTTGCAGTTCTTCTTCAGAAGGACCGCTCCATGCTTCGAGTCGATTGTGGAGATTGAGTAGACGGAGCAGTGTGATCCGATCTGGACGTGGTCCTCTATGATCACGCCACACTTTGCGTTGATATAAGTAAATGCACCAATGTCCGTCCTGAATCCGAGCCGAAAACTGTCAACGTATTGAACCAGCCAACCATATTTGGTGGGCTTTCCTTCCTCAATTTTGGGAGGGCGCCAATCCGCGATTCGGTCATTGGCATCTCTTTCATTCATTTGTATGACCCCTGAATTCTTCCATGGTGGCCGTCCCTGGTTGACTTATGCCCTCACGCTTGAGGATCTTCCATAGCGTTATGGCGACAATCTTCGTGTCCAGCCAGACGCTCCAATGATCCACATACCACACGTCCAACTTGAACTTTTCTTCCCATGTAATGGCATTGCGGCCGTTGATCTGCGCCCAGCCAGTGATGCCGGGCTTGACTTCGTGCCGCCGTGACTGCTCCATGGTATAGCGCGCTAAGTATTGCAGCAGGAGTGGTCGCGGCCCCACTAGGCTCATGTCTCCTTTGAGCACGTTCAAGAGTTCGGGTAACTCATCCAGGCTAGTGCTGCGCAAAAATCGGCCAAAGTGTGAGAGCCGCTTTTCGTCTTCGAGCAAGTTTCCGTGCTCGTCTCGCTTGTCCGACATGGTTCGGAATTTGAGCAGTACAAAGGGCTCGCCGTGGCGGCCAGGGCGTACTTGGGTATAAATCGCTGGCGAGCCAATGAGAATTCGGACAAGCAGCAAGACGATCATCGACAACAAGAGCATTGGAATAAAAGCTCCGAGAGTCAAGATGATGTCATAACACCGCTTTATCCTTTCCTTCGATACCCACAGTTGGAATCTTGTACAGCTAGGCCACATACTTACCATGGAAAAAACCTTCCGTAACTTTCTCGATATGGTCTGCCATCTCCCCATATACCTTTGAAGCAGTGTATTTGGTGACAAATAGGCCGAAGGCATTGGCGGCTAGGCGACTTCGAAGCACTTCGTCCTCATGAAGTAGCAGGAGTGCGTTGGCGAGCCCCTTTGCGTCGCCATTTTCGTATGTAATACCGCACTCATGTTTCTTCAATAGATCACAGAGCAATCCTTTCAAGGACGAAACGACCGGAAGCCGGCCGGAGAAATACTCGATTGGTTTGTTTGGGAGGTGGCCCGTGAAATTTTCGGTACTTAGGTAGGGCGCAAGCCCTACAGAGCTGCGTCTCATCAGGGTCCAGATTTGTGAATGGTTTACCCACCCGGGAAACACTACATTGGGACAATCGACTGCGATCCTTTTGAAGTGTGCGAGCCGATCACCCGCCCCGCACAGCACGAACTGTACAGGGGCACCAAGCAGCCGACGCGCGGCTAGAATGACTGTCGCAATCTCAAACTGCCTTCCGAGCGTTCCAAAAAAGCATACCCGGAGCACGCCGGGGTCACGCTTCACGCCGTGCTGATCCCAGAATTGCTCTGAGTGTGCAAGCGAGTGAAAGCTTGGGGCATTGTCGTCGTAACCGAGCGGAAAGTTACCATCTTCAGGCCGACGTGCTCGCCTAGCATATCGCAGACCCCACTCGACGAACTGCGGCGTCGCTCCCGTAATCGCGGTGGCACTGCCCAATGCCGCGATTGTTGACGAGAACATTTCATTGAGTAGCAGGCGTGCAAACCATCTGAACCCTCGTGGGGCCATTGACACGATTGTGTCAGGCCAAAGATCCCGAATGTCTATGATGACAGGGATTCGATGTTCTGCACCGTAGTCCGTCGCTGCTTTGCATAGCTCGATAGTAGGGAGAGCGCAAAGTATGATATCTGGCCGCTTTTCCCGGACGGCCATTTCGCGGAATCTTCGCGCCGTGATGCTGTGATTTAGCAAGCGACGGAGAGATACGTTCTTCGAATATCCAGGCGCGCGCAGTAAGACCAGTTGAACATTTCTGTCAAGCAGGAATCGGGCGTCCGTATCTGAACGATGAACTTTCCTTATGTGATCAAATGTCGACGACCACCAAACAACTTCGTGGCCCCGAATTGACAATTCCCTCGAGAGCATTCCAACTCGCAGAAGTCTGTCGTCCCCATGGTCCTCGGGAAGTGGTTCGCCAATCTTGATGAGCCAGATTCTCAATTTAAGGACTGCCGCGCTGGGGCGTGAGGCAATTGGGGCTCGATGCCGACTGGCGCACTTTCGCCGAGGAAGAAGTAAGGGTCAACACAACCAACATTTAACGGTGGTGCCAGCGCCATTGACTCCGCGAGGCGTACGGCGGCGAATATACTGAGGGGGACACTCCATGCGCCGAGAGTGAAGATACTCTTCGGTAACAACTGGCCCAGAGGCAGAACCATTCCGTAGGCATACACAAGTGTGGCGGCCGCGGCAATGTCGACAAGACCGATTCCAAGTGCCACGCAGACGCACGCGAGAGTTGTTGGCACCGTGACGGAAAATGCTCTGACAACGCCGAACAATTCAATTGTGACCCGTATCGAAATAGTCGCGTAGCCACGAGATCTTCCTATCAATCCCCAGAACCGAATCCTGAGATTCTAGGGTGCAAGTATTGGTTTTCGCGAGGACTCCCATGCTGCATCCTTGCCGGAATCGGGTTCCTGCCGGGCGCTATGCTCTGGAATTGCGCACGGCCTGAAGGTTGCGCTTGGCCGCGAGCAACGCGCGGGCGGGAAGCGAAAACATGATAGCGCCACCCAGCGCGCGCAGTACCGGGAAACGGGCTAATCCCCCGCTGGTGAGGCGCCAGTTGGCGTCGCGGATCGTGCCCATGTTTGCAAAGCCACCTGCCAGGTGCGTGTGACGTTGAGCCTCCACGCCGTTCGATTTGTAGGCCGGGGGATGATTCTGGTGGACAGCCAATATCGACTCCGTGGCGTCGACCAGTGGCGCTCCAATAGCGCGCACATGGTACACGAACCAGCTATCCCAGCCCGGTCGCCCCACTGCGAACGGTGGCATCCGTACAGAGAATCCGTGCGGGAAAAGGAAGTAGTCAATGCCTGCCTTGCCGTGGAGCGTGCCCCGTTTGGCGACCTCTGCCTTGAGTGCATCTTCCCATCCTGCGGAAAATTCCAGCGGCGCCACGACATCCAAGTCGTGGCGCTGCCCGACCACGAGGAACTTTCCGCTGTGCGCTGCAAGCATCCGTTGAGCCGCCAGAAGGAAATCGCTCATCAGTATGATGTCTGCGTTCACAAAGGCGATCAAGGGTCTTTCGGAGAGGCTGCGAGCCTGCTCGAACGCCTCGCTGACCAGCGGGGTTCCCTGCTCATTGCGACCGATGCTCGGAACATGCCTGACCCCAAGTTCGGCGGCAGCCTCGGCGAGCCCATCCTCCTCGCCGAAAAGTATCACTTCGCAATCTCGCAGGGCGGTCCAACTGCGGATCGCATTGCGCTGGATGGTGCCGATATGCCCTTGGAAGGGCTTGGGAATGGAGCACAAGGTGATCATATTGGCCAGCCCACGGAAAGTACCTGCTTGCAGGTCAATTGAATTTGCCTTGCTTGTAGAGCGCGTCGAAAGTGGTGACGTCACGGTATCCCACAATTTGCGCGGGATTGCCGCGGACAATCGCGCATCTTGGGATCGTGCCGCGCACTACGCTACCCATGCCGATGATCGCCCCGTCGCCGATGGAAGCGCCGGGAGCAATGGTCACGTTCGCCCCCACCCAGACTGCGTCGCCTATGATGACCGGTCGCGGAAGGTCGATGTCGTCGTATGGAATCAGGGTTGTCGATTTCGTGTTGTGGTTGGTCGAAAAGATGGTCAGACCTCGTCCTGGATGGAAATAGCGGCCGATGCTCACTCCCCCTGAGCACTCGATGAATGTTTCCGACTTCAGGTGCGAGGTTGGATGGATGCTGAATTTTCCAAGATCCCCGGCGATTTCCAGATCGTAGCCGCCCTGCCCATGAAAGGTAATATCCGCGCCTTTGCGTTGATACCTTACTAAGCGAACTCGGACGCGTAATGACATCAGTGCGTCGACAATTCGGTCGAACTGCAGCAAACAGAGGATGGTCAAGAAAAGTCGAAAAACCGTGGATCTCTTCATTGTGCTTCCGAGAGGATGTCAACAATTGACTCGATCTCCCGCGGCGATAATCCAAGATTCGGCATCCCCGTCCCGGGCGCGAAGGCGGCGGGATTGGCAATGAACCGGGCCAGCTTTTCCTTGTCCCAGGAGCCCCCCGACTTGCGCAGCGACTCCGAATATCGGACGAAGCCGTCGCTGGCGATCTTCCTGTTCAGGATGTTCGACAAGCTCGGCGCCAGGTTCGCGGGCGTGGTCTGGCCGAAATGGTGGCAGCGTACGCAGGCGGCGAGCTCTGGTTTTACCTTGTCTTCAGAGCGCGAGTTCGAAGCAAGCCTTGGGCGGTCGACGCTCATGAAAATCAGCTGTGCATCGTCGGTCAGCAGGACGATCTGATCGTTCAACTGGCTGATATCCCGGATGCGATGTCCGATCCACAGCGGCTCCGAAAAGACGATCCGGTCCCCGAAAGTCCTGACCCTGAACAGCGATTGGGCCTTGAGCGAACCGACCAATAGGTCGCCATTCCATCTCTCGTCGAAACCGGATACGAGATGCACGGACGAAACCCCGATCGACGGCACGAAGGCCAGCAAGGGCTCCGCATACTTCGTTCCACCCTCTCCGGTAGCAAGGGGCCAGCTGTAGGTACCGTATTCGGTGCCGTAGGTTCGCACCGGCCAGCCGTAGTTCTTGCCCTCCTCAATGATGTTCAACTCGTCGCCACCCTGAGGGCCATGTTCGGCATTGACGAGCTTGCCATTTTTGTTCAATGCCAGCCCCTGAGTGTTGCGATGTCCGAGGCTCATCGTCTTGAGGGCCTTGGTCGAGAGGTCGAATTCGTGGATCTTGCCAAAAGGGGATTTCGGATCCTGCGCCGCGTGCTCCGATGTTGGCGGCGTTCCATACAAACCGAAATCGCCTATGGAAAAGTAGAGTGAGTTTCCCGCGATGAGCATTTTGCCGCCGCCGGCGTTGCCGAGCGCCTCGGTCGAGTCAAGCCCGGGTGCCTCGTAGATCGACTCCCAGTCGCCTGCCTTGGCGAGGGTTTTCCGGTCGATCGAAATTGCCGAAATGGAAAAACGATTGGTGGAAGGGCTCGCGTACTTCTCGTAACACACGTACAGCTTGCCCCGTGCGCGGTCGTAGGCTACAGAATGCGTCCTGAAGCTGTCCGAGTTAAGCCGGTTCTTCGAGTGCGCGACGAACGCCTTGAGATTGTTCGGGAACTCCCCGTAATCGAGGGCCTCCAGCCGGTCGTTGCGGTATGCATACAGGCCGCCCAGCCGGTCGAGCACCACGATGGTGCCCTCGACGTTCGCGATCGCTCCGCCCGCAGCCGGGAATTTTCCGCCCTTGGCGAGCGAGACCGCGCGCAGTGTAAGGGGAAGCACCGCCGATTCGAGCGTTCGCAACTCGGAGCCGGCAGGTGAGTCCTTTGCGTACTGTGACCTCAATTGGGCATTGACATACTCGGACTCGCCCATTCGGAGCCGGGCGATCGCCCTTGCACCGGACTTGGCCAGGGGCGCGAGCACCGTGAAGGGGAAGGCACGGTTGTTGCCGATCACCATGCCTGCAATGAAAGCTCCTGACAGCGTGACGGCCGCAATCGCCGTGGCGGCCGCGATCCTGGCACCCCTGGAGCGAAAGGCTAGCATCACGGCCGCCCGGCCCGCGCTAGGCCTTCACGACATTCGGGGCGGAGTCCAGGTAGACACCCCGCGTGTCGACGATGAGGCGCGCATTCTTGAGGATCAGCGGATAGTCGAACTTCGCATGATCGGTCGCCAGCAGCACCAGGTCGTACGAAGCGATCGCCTGCGGGGTGAGTTCGACGCTCTTCAGGTCGAAGCGGTGCCTTCGCATTGGCGGGAAAGACGGGACGTGTGGATCGGAGTAATCCAGAGCGGCTCCCTTGGCGGCCAGCAATTCCATCAGTTCCACCGCCGGTGATTCGCGCATATCGTCGACATTCTTCTTGTAGGCGATCCCCAGGACCAGCACCCTGCTGCCGCGGACGGATTTGGACCGGTCGTTGAGCGCGCTGACGCATTTTTCCACCACCCATTCAGGCATCGCGCTATTGATTTCCCCCGCAAGTTCGATGAATCGCGTGTGTACCCCGTATTCGCGCGCTTTCCACGTGAGGTAGAAGGGGTCGATCGGGATGCAGTGCCCTCCGAGGCCGGGCCCCGGGTAGTAGGGCACGAACCCGAATGGCTTGGTTGCTGCCGCCCTTATGACCTCGTGTATGTCGATCTTCATGCGGTCGGCAATGATCTTCATCTCGTTGACGAGGCCGATGTTTACTGCCCGGTGGATGTTCTCGAGGAGCTTGGCCATTTCGGCGGCCCGGGTCGAACTTACCGGAACCATTTTGTCGATTGCGTGCCCGTAAAGGGCGAGGCCCGCCTCGAGGCAGGCCGGCGTTGTTCCTCCGCAGATCTTCGGGATCGTGCTCGTCGAGAAGCGTGTGTTGCCGGGATCTTCGCGTTCCGGCGAGAAGACGAGGAAGAAATCGGTGCCGACTTTCAAACCCCGGGACTCTATCCTCGGGAGCAATTCCTCGTCGGTAGTCCCCGGATAGGTCGTGCTTTCGAGCGACATCACCTGTCCCGGGCGCAAGTGAGGCACCAGCGAGTCCACCGTTCCGGTCACGAATGAAAGGTCCGGCTCCCTGTACTGGTTGAGTGGTGTCGGGACGCAGATGATGATCGCATCGGCTTCGGTCGAGCGTGCAAAGTCCGTTGTCGCCTCGAAGTTCTTCGAAACCGCCTTCGCCACCGATGCGTCCGGGATATGCTCTATGTAGCTCTCCCCCTTCTTAAGCCTTTCGACTTTTTTCTCGTCGATGTCGATGCCCAGGACGCGATAGCCGACTTCGGCGAAGCGCAGCATCAATGGCAGGCCCACATAACCCAGACCTACGATTGCGATCTTTGATTCTCTTGCCTGCAATTGCTGGATGAGCCGTTGCTTGGTATTCATTGCAAATTCCAATTCCTTCAAGGAAATTCGATCGGCGCGAAGCTGCAAGGCTCGGCGGGATCGGGACCAGGGGCTGAAATCCGGTTTCGACGCGAAGTCGTCCGCGATCCGAGGTGGTCTAGGTCTCCATTCGGCTTCCTGGCCTAGGTGTGCCTTCTCCAGGCCAGGTACCGCCGGAACGCCTCCATCCGGCTCGCGTTGCCCGGGTCGTTCCGCGAATTTGCGATGGCCTCTCCGATGAGAGCCCAGATGACGGCAAGGACGAACCCCAGCAATCCGGCCACCAGGACGATTCGCATTCGCCGCGGTTTGGATCGCCCTTCGGGCTCGATCGCGGTGTCGATGACCTGAAAGACCGAGGAGTCCTTGGCTTCCTCGATTTTCGCCATCTCGAACTGCTTGGCGAGGAGTTCGTAAATCGTCTCGTAGTACCTCAGGTCGCGAAGCAAGCGCAGGTTGTCCATGCCCTTGGCCGGGACGGCGCTGTCGGTCGTTTGCGGGCTTGCGGTCCCTTCGATCTTCTGGATCTCGCGCTTCAGAACATCGAGTTCCATTTGTGCCATCTTGAGATCGGGGTTGTTCTCTGCGGCGAAGCTGCGCATAGCGCCAATCTGCACTTCTTTGAGCGTAATTTGCGCACGCATCCGTGCAGTCGCCTCGACCATGGCGCGTCCCTGTTCGTCGACCTTGACCAGCCCCCCTTTGGAGAGCGCTTCACGCGCGGCAATTTCGGCCTTGGAAAGGTTGTCCTTGGCTTGAGTGAACTGGCGTTCGAAGAACAACCGCTTCTGGGATGCCTCGGTAAGCGCGAGAACATGCGTCAGTTCGAATAGCGCATCCACATAGGCATTGGCGAGGGCCGCGGACATTTTCGGATCCTCGTCTTCGACCTCGATGACAAGGATCCCATCCTTCCCGGACAGGATGTTGGTGCGTGATTCGAGCATGGCCCGGGTCGCCGTCATCGACGCTTGGCCGTATCGCTTGAGCAGGTCAAACCTCTGGACCAGCTTGTCCTGCACGGTCCTGCTCTTGAGCATGCTGATGTACAGGTCATTCGGGCTGCCCCCGACCGCGCCGCCGACGCCCACGAGCCCCGCGACACCACCGAGTTGCGCCAGGAGCGACCCCCCGACCGACTGGCCCTTCTGCGGCGGGAGGACTTTTGTTCCCGCCGTATAGATGTTCGGAAGCGTGAGTGTATAAAGGAGCGCAGCAATCGCCGCGAAGACGGGAAGACCGATCACGAGCAGCTTGCGCTTGGCAAGGATGATCGCGAAATCGAGCAATCTCAATTCGTCGTCTGGATACCCGCTGGGATCGGGCGTAGCTCGGTCGGCTGGCTGAGTCATGAAGTAGTGCCGGCTAGTTCTTGAGGACGCGGATCGCCGCCGCCCCGAGGCCGAACTGGTAGAAGATCTGCGAGATGTCCTTGAACTGCCTTGTGAGAGACGTGCGATCGAGTTCTTCGGGGACTACTATGCTGTCCCCCGGCATGATTCGCAGACTGTCAAGATCACTGCTGCCGAACAGCGATGACGACTGCCTGCGGCTGACGACCGAGCCGTCAGCGCGCAGCACGTAGATGCTGTCCTTGTCCGCCGATTTTGTAGGACCGCCGGCCTGCGCCAGGTAATCCACAGGCCGCTTCTCGGGGCGGTACATGAATGAATTCTCGCCATATACAGCCCCGAACACGTTGACCATTGACGGGACCGACGGCACGAACAGGCGGTCGCCGTCTTCGAGCGGGAGGTCGGGGAGGTCGGCGACGCCCGCGCCCGCGGCCAGTTCGAGCACGATGCGGCCGGTGGGCCGGATTTCCCGGAGCCGGTTCACCAATTGCGTCTGGCTTTCGGCCTGTTGCTTCAGCGTGCCGGTGTCCTCAGCCGTCGAAACGCTCTGCGAACGGGTGATGTTGAATCGCTCTATGTCTCTTTCCAGCCGGTTCAGCGCTTCGTCGAGGTTCTTTTCCTGCTGGGCACGGGTGGATTCGCGCGTGAACTCCGCACCGAATACATACGCACTCCTGGCAAATCCACCAATCCGTGCCACAAACTGCCTCAGCGTCTCCCCGGGCTGGATCTGGTACACGCCGGGCGAGTTGAACTCCCCTTCGACCCGGATGAATTTTGTCTGCCTCGCGGCCGATACCTGGATGTCCTCCTTGGAGAAAACCGTGAGGACGTCTCCCGGCCGGAGGAGGACGTTGTGCTGCGGGTCGTTCTCGAGGATCGCCTTACCCAGATTGAACGGCACGAGATTGGTGGTCATGTCCTGGGGGTTGATTCGTTCAATGACCGCATAGTCCCAGTTGACCTCCTTTATCGGCGGGCGAATCTGATTCACGAGGCGCGTGGGGTCGCCCGAGTTGCGTTGGACCGCCCGGGGGCGCTGGGGCTGCACCGGGGGCTGCACGGGCTTCTGATTGGCCTGCACCTGCGGCTGGAGCTGCCCGGGGTTCGTCGACCGAGTAATCAACTCGGCTTCACGGCGCCGCTGTTCAAAAAACCGCTCGTCCGGGTCGACCAGGCGCGCAGCTTCCAATTCAATTCTGCGCCTGCGTACGGTGTCGCCTATGGTGAGGTCGTCGTCTTCCTTGATCTTGCGTTCGGCCAGATCCCGAATGCCGAGCTGTGTGCCGGTAAGTTCCTGCTGCCCGAGAAGCCGAGCCACATTGCGGTCGAGGCCGACGATTTCATTGCGCTTGAGCCAGTAGTCCCTCGAAACGACGGCTTCCTTGTCCGGGAGCACGTCGCGAACGCGCAGTCCTTCGCGCCAAGGAAACCGCCCCGGCTGTGCAACGTTTCCACGCAATGTAATCGTGTCGTCGAAGCGAGGCACGAGCGCAAAAACCGTGACCAGGTCGCCGTCGCGGATCGGGCGGGACAGCCCTGACGAGTCCAGCTTGAATTCCTCGACCTTGCGGGACAATCTGCCTTCGATGCGCTCCACCGTGACCCTCTGCCCTTGGGCGGTGGTTGCCAGCCCGCCGGCCCAGCTGATCACATCGGCGAGCGGAGCCCTTTCCCGCAGTTCGTAAATGGCCGGGACGTTGATGCTTCCCGTCACAGCTACGAGCGGGCCGACCGGCGGGAAGTAGATGACATCTCCCGGCTGCAAATGCGCGTCTTTCGACTTATCGCCCGAAATCAGAAGGTCGTACAGATCGAGCACGGTCACTATTCGGTTGCCGCGCTTAAGCTGGATCGACCTCATCGATCCCTTCGACGAGGGACCGCCGGCAGCAAACACCGTGTTGACGAGCGTACTCAAGGAACTGACCGTGTAACTGCCCGGACGTCTGGCCTGGCCGACAACGAATACCTGCATGGCCCTGAGTCGCCCCATCGTGGCCGCAAGTTCGAAATTGCGGAAAACGCGTCCGAAGGCCGCCTTGAGGAACGGTGTCAGATTCTCATACTTGATCCCGGCGACGTTGAGCGCGCCGACATTCGGCACATTGATCAAGCCGTTCCGGTCGACTATCGCGCTGAAATCGACGTCAATCTGCCCCCAGGCCCGGATCAGGATCTCGTCATTCGGCCCGATTACATAGTCCGGCGTGACCGGGACGTTGTCTACCGGTGCGAACGTGCTCGGGACATTGCGGAACAAGTCGTGCCCGAAGATTGGAAGCTCTCGTCCAATCGCGGTTAGAACGAAATCCTGGAATTCGTTCCGCGGCTCCTTGCCTTCCGTTAATTGACGCTGATTCTGTAGGATGAGTTGCTGCTCGAGGGAATCGGGCCCGCCCGGCAGGCCCAGGCGCCCCGCGCCTGCCGGGCCGGTTCCCGTACCGAATCGCGGGCGATTGTTTATGGTTGCCCCGGCAGGGCCACCAGTCGTTCCACCCGGGAACAAAGGCGTTCCCACACCCACGGCCGCACCGGCTGCGCCGGGAATGCCTGCTTGGCCTGGTATGCCCGTCTGGCCGGGGATTCCGCCACCTATCGCCGGATCATAGATGCCTTGGGCAACTATTGTTGCGGGCGACGCAAAGACCAAACATGCAAATAGGAACGCGACTCTGAGGAAACGGGACATGTCTCTGAACTCACCGAAATGTGACGCTTGCGCTGCGAGTCGCTAGCGCGAGGGGGGGCAATTTTAATCGGTTTGTGACGACTAGTCCACGACAGAGGGCGCGAAAACGCGGGCTCCTGCGCCCGTGGCCAGTGCCGGGCCGCCCTCGACCAACTGCGGTAGCTACGACCGCGATGCCCCGATCGCGAGAAAGTCTTCGTAAGCAAGCCGCAATCCCTCCTCGAGCGGAATTCTCGCCGTCCAGCCCAGGTTGGCGAGCTTGCTGACGTCGAGCAGTTTCCTCGGCGTGCCATCGGGTTTCGAAGTGTCCCAGGAAAGCTCGGCGTTGGAACCAACCGCAGCGCGTACAAACGCGGCCAAGTCGAGAATCGCGACGTCCTTTCCACACCCCACGTTCACCAGCGGCGGATCGCGGTCGTTGAGGATGGGAGCCAACCGGGCGTCCGGCAGCTCTGCGAGGAACACGCAGGCGTCCGCCATGTCGTCGCTGTACAGGAATTCCCGCCGCGGCTTTCCCGTTCCCCAAATCGTCACGGTCCTGTCCCCGCGAATCAGCGCCTCGTGAAACTTGCGTATCAATGCCGGGAGCACATGGCTGCTCTGCAGGTCGTAATTGTCGCCCGGACCATATAAGTTAGTGGGCATGATGCAGACATATTGGGTCCCGTACTGGCGGTTATAAGACCAGCACATTTCGATCCCCGCAATCTTGGCGACCGCGTAAGGCCGGTTTGTCGGCTCGAGCGGGCCTGTAAGGAGGTATTCCTCTTTGATCGGCTGTGGACACGCCCTGGGATATATGCAAGACGAACCCAGCGAGAACAGTCTGGTTACGCCGACCCGATGGGCCTCGTGGATGACATTGGACTGGATCGCGAGATTCTCGTAGATGAATTCGCCCCGGTAAGTGTTGTTCGCCAGGATGCCGCCGACCTTGCCCGCCGCGAGGAACACATATTCCGGACGCTCGGCCTCGAAGAATCCGCGAACCGCGCGCTGGTCGGTGAGATCGAGCTCGGCGTGGGTACGCAGGAGCAGATTTCGATATCCGCCAGACCGGAGTCTTCGAACGATGGAGGAACCTGCAAGTCCGCGGTGTCCCGCGACGTAGATTCTGGAATCGAGTTTCATTCGTGCTGATTGTAGGTGCGGTGACCGTGCTTTCGCGCGAGCTCGTCAAGCCTCGCCTCGCCCAAATCCACGCGAACCATTTCCGAAACGAGCTGTTCGAATGTGATCGCAGGCGTCCATCCGAGCTTTGTCCTCGCCTTGGATGCATCGCCGAGCAACGTTTCAACTTCGGCCGGTCGGTAGTAGTTCGGATCGACGCGCACGATCGGCCGGCCACTTTCTAGCGTCGGCCATTGCACGCGATCGAATATGTCGATTCGGCCAATTTCGTCCTTGCCTTTCCCTTCCCATGAAACCGAAATGCCCAGCTCGCGTGCCGCCGCGGTGACGAAATCTCTCACACTGTACTGGACGCCGGTTGCAATCACATAGTCTTCTGGTTCGGGTTGCTGCAGCATGAGCCACTGCATCCGGACATAGTCTTTCGCGTGCCCCCAATCTCGCCGAGCATCCAGGTTCCCGAGATACAGGCAGTCCTGCATACCGATTGCTATTCGCGCCAGGGCGCGGGTGATCTTGCGGGTAACGAATGTTTCGCCGCGCAGCGGTGATTCATGGTTGAACAGAATGCCGTTGCAGGCGTACATCCCGTAGGCTTCCCTGTAGTTCACCGTAATCCAGTACGCATAGAGTTTCGCAACACCATACGGCGATCTGGGGTGGAACGGAGTTGTTTCTCGTTGCGGGGTTTCCTGCACCAGGCCATAGAGTTCGGAAGTGGAGGCCTGGTAGTAGCGTGCCCTCTTCGACAAGCCAAGGATGCGCACGGCTTCCAGGATACGGAGAGCACCGAGTGCGTCGGAATTGGCCGTGTACTCCGGCTCTTCGAAAGAGACCGCGACATGACTCTGTGCTGCAAGATTGTAGATTTCTTCCGGTTGGACCTGCTCGATCACCCGCACCAGACTGCTCGAGTCCGTCAGGTCGCCGTAATGAAGGATCAGGCGTCGGTCCTTGTCGTGCGGATCCTGGTACAGGTGGTCGATCCGCTTGGTGTTGAATAGAGACGTCCGGCGCTTGATGCCGTGAACGGTATATCCCTTTTCGAGCAGGAATTCCGCAAGATACGCGCCGTCCTGGCCTGTGATTCCTGTGATCAGTGCAACTTTTCTCGGTTCCATCCGCAAATTCTAGCCGATCCGCGCTGGCGATCCCCAAGGCCAGGGGCATGATCGCCCTAAGACGAAGAATCCGGGCGTCACACCCAAGTCGAATGGTGGCATCGGAAACTTCATGTGGGCGGTGTGCCGGCCGGATGTCCAAACGTTCGCGCCCCGTGTATAAGATCGAGGCATTGCCCGGGCCTGTTTGGGGTGGCGCAATGCAGAACAAGACCAAGGAGAACTGAGTGAATATCAAGGCGATATTGCTGCCCATCGTGATTGCGTTGCAGGCAGGAAGCCTCCACGCCCAGACTATTGAACCCTACCCCTCCAAACCCGCCCGCCTTGTGGTCGGCTTTCCCCCCGGCGGGGCCAACGACATCCTCGGCCGGCTGGTGGGCGCCAAGCTCCAGGAAAGGCTCGGCCAGTCGTTCGTCGTCGAGAACAAGCCCGGGGCGAATGCCATCATCGCCACCGAGTTCGTTGCCAAGTCGCCGCCCGACGGGTACACGCTGCTCATCGGGGCCAGCGGCGCCATGACATTCAACCCAGGCCTGTACGACAAGCTGCCGTACGACCCGGTCAGGGATTTCGCGCCGGTCACGATGATCGGGTCGTTCCCGCTGGTGCTCGCGGTGAGCCCGGCGATCGGCGTGGCGACGGTCGGGGAGCTCGTGGCGCTGGCCAAGGGCAAGCCCGGCGCGCTCAACTATGGCGCCGGGTCGACGCCTTTCCAGCTCGCCGCAGAGCTGTTCAAGATGCAGACCGGGACGGATTTCAAGCATGTCCCGTACAAGGGAAGCGCGGCCACGGTCAACGCCCTGCTCGGAGGCGAGGTGGCGCTGACGTTCGTCGACAGTCCGCCCGTCGTCGGCCAAATCAAGGCCGGCCGGCTGCGCGGCCTTGCCGTCACGTCGCCCAGGCGCGCGGCCTTCATGCCGGATCTCCCCACCGTGATCGAGGCCGGGGTGCCGGACTTCGAGGTGGTGCTCTGGACGAGCCTGTTCGCTCCCGCAGCGACGCCTGCGGCGATCGTGCGCAAGCTGCACGGCGAGGTCGCAAAGATCGTGCAGTTGCCCGAGATCCGCGAGCGCATGACCGCGATGGGCATCGACCCGATCGGCGGCACGCCCGAGGCGCTTGCCGTGCAGCTTCGTTCCGACCTCGATCGCTGGACCCGCGTGGCGCGGACCGCCGGCATCAAGGCCAATTGAGCCTCCTCGGCTCGCGACTGGACTGAGTACCCGGAGGAGGCATGGAGAAGCGCCAGTACCGGTACTACGACCTCGTCATGGCGGCGTTCGTGACGGTCCTGGTCTGTTCGAACCTGATCGGGCCGGCGAAGATTGCGCAACTGGACCTGCCCGTGCTGGGCGTGGTCACGTTCGGCGCCGGCGTCCTGTTCTTCCCGATCTCCTATGTCTTCGGCGACGTGCTTACCGAGGTTTACGGCTACGACCGGGCCCGCAAGGTCATCTGGGCCGGCTTTGCAGGACTGGTCTTTGCTTCGGTCATGGCAACCGTCGTCGTGGCGCTGCCGCCGGCGCCGTTCTGGACCCACCAGCCGGCCTACGAGATCGCGTTCGGCTCGACGTGGCGCATCGTGCTCGCGTCGATGATCGCGTACTTCTGCGGAGAGTTCGTCAATTCGTTCGTACTCGCGAAGATGAAGATCATGACCAAGGGGCGCTGGCTGTGGACGCGCACGATCGGCTCGACCATTGCCGGCGAAGCGGTGGATTCGGCCCTGTTCTACCCGCTCGCCTTCTACGGCACCGGCATCATCCCGGACGAAAAGCTGCCGCTCGTGATGCTCGCGCAGTTCGTCACCAAGGTCGGAGTCGAAGTGGTATTCACGCCGCTGACCTACAAGGTGGTGAACGCCCTCAAGCGCGCCGAGCACGAGGACTATTACGACCGCCGGACGAATTTCAACCCGTTCGCGCTGAAGCCCTAGGCTGCGCCACAATTCCGCGAATTAATTTCCGCGGATTCAATACTGGCGCGGTGATCCGGTCGGTTTTAATATAAGAACCAGTATCAATCACTTTGCCGGCAACGGCAGGCGACCGGTGCGTATCGCCTCGAGCAGCCTGCGCAGGTTCGCGCGCACCGGGTTCGGCACGTCGTCCACGAAGACTTTGCCTTCGACCCGCACGTAGTACTGGCCCGCATACCGGTTGGCTGCGCGCAGGTGCCAGACGAGCAGGCTGTGCTCGCCGATGGCCAGTTCGGCGGCCAACCGGTTTCCGGGGTCGAAGAATTCCGCGAACACCTGCCGGAACCCCTCGTCGCCCACCGCCGCCTGGTAGTCGCGCAGGATTTCGAAGCGCCGCCGCGGGGCGTTCGACAGCATCGCTGCATCCTCGCTTGCCCCGCTCGAGAGAAACCGGCCGAGCAGTTTTGCAGTGTTCAGTGCGCTGGTCGGTTCCGGTACCGCCGCCGGGTCGGCAAGGAGCGCATCCGGGGGGAAAGCCCGGATGGCGAACTGCAGCGTGTCGCCGTCCAGGTCGATCGTGCGTTCGGCAAATGGCTGTGCATGCGCGGCCGCGGCGAGCAAGACCAGCAGAGCCGCGAAGCCGCGCATTTTTCGCGGCCGAGGCAATGTCCGGGCGACCCACGCCATCCCAAGCATCCTCACGCCGGGCTTGGCCGAAACCGGCCCGCGCGGGCGCTCAGGCGGCCCGCGCGACCGGTGCTGCCGGGTCGCGCAAGCGCGCGAGCAACGCTTCGCGCTTCGAGCGGGCTTCGGCCGCGCTCTTCGCCTTGAGGTGCCCGAAACCGCGGATCGATTCGGGCAGGCTGGCGATCTGCACGGCGAGCGCATGATTTTCGTGCGACAACCGGGCGGCGATCTCTTCCATCGTTCGTTCGTACTCGGAAATCAGCTCCCGCTCCATGCGTCTTTCGGCGGTGTGGCCGAAGACATCGAGCGCCGTTCCGCGCAGGCGCTTCATCTTCGCAAGCAGGCGGAATGCGGTCATCATCCACGGGCCGAACTGCATCTTCCCGGGTTCCCCGGCATTGGCACCGGGCTTTGCAAGCAGCGGCGGGGCGAGATGAAACACGAGCTTGTAGTCGCCTTGGAACATCGATTCGATTTTCTTGCCGAAAGCGCCGTCGGTGTAGAGGCGCGCAACTTCGTATTCGTCCTTGTACGCCAGCAGCTTGGCGAAATACCGTGCGACGGCGCGCGCCAGCTCGTCGCCGCCGGTGGCCGACGCTTCCGCCTTGCGAATGCGTTCCACCAGCGACGTGTAGCGCGCGGCATAGGCCGTGTCCTGGTAGTCGGTCAATAACTTCACGCGGCGCTCGACCAGTTCCTGGAGCGTCCGCGAAAAGTGCTCGCCGATGGCGATGACTTCGGCCGGGGCTGCGGCCCGGCGCACGCGCTCGGGATCGACGGCGTTCCGGCGCCCCCAGACGAAGCTCTTGCGGTTGAATTCGACCGCGACTCCGTTCAGTTCGATCGCACGTTCGATCGCAACTGCCGAAAGCGGCACCCAGCCCTTCTGGTAGGCGTACCCAAGCATGAACATGTTCGTGGCGATCGAATCGCCCATCAGGCTGGTGGCTGTTTCTGCCGCGGCAATGAAATCGGCTTCCCGGCACGCCTGGCGGACGTCGTGCTGCAAGTCGCTTCCCGGCAGCTGCCAGTTCGGGTCCTTTACGAACTCCGCGGTCGGCGCGGTAGTGGCATTGACGACCGCATGCGTACCTTCGGCGGACATCGTTCCGAGCGCTTCGGCGCTCGCCGTCACCACCAAGTCGCAGCCGATCACGAGCGCCGCGCTCCCCGTGCCGATGCGGGCCGCATGGAGCTCCTCCGGAGAGCGCGCGATTTTCACGTGAGACATCACCGGACCACCTTTTTGCGCCAGCCCGGACATGTCGAGGACGGAAACGCCCTTGCCTTCCAGGTGACCTGCCATCGCGAGGATCTGGCCGATGGTGACGACCCCGGTGCCGCCGATACCGGTCACAAGCGCATTGCAGGGCACGTCGAGCGCCGGCAGGGCGGGCTCGGGGAGCGCCGGGAAGTCGTCTCCCGCGTCGCTCTTGGGCGCGGGTTTGCCGCGCTTCAGCTCGCCCCCTTCGACGGTGACGAAGCTCGGGCAGAACCCCTTCACGCAGGAGAAGTCCTTGTTGCAGGTGGATTGGTTGATCCTGCGCTTGCGGCCGAATTCGGTTTCCAGCGGCTCGACCGAAAGGCAGTTGGACTTGGTGCTGCAATCGCCGCAGCCCTCGCACACGGCCTCGTTGATGACCGCGCGCTTCGCGGGATCGGGGTACTCGTTCCGCTTCCTGCGGCGGCGCTTCTCGGACGCGCAGGTCTGGTCGTAGATCAGCGCCGACACGCCCGGCTGCTCGCGCAACTCCCGCTGCACCTGGTCGAGCTCATCGCGGTGGCGGATCGTCACGCCGGGCGCCCAGTTGGTGCCCGGCGGGTACTTGTCGGGCTCGTCGGTCACCACGACGATCGGGCTGACGCCTTCGGCTGCGACCTGGCGCGAGATCGTCGGCGGGTCGAGCGGGCCGTCATGGTGCTGCCCGCCTGTCATGGCCACGGCGTCGTTGAACAGGATCTTGTAGGTCATCGTGACCTTGGCCGACACCGCCGCGCGGATCGCCATGAGGCCCGAATGGAAGTAGGTGCCGTCGCCGATGTTGGCGAAGATGTGCTTCGTGTCGCAGAACGGCGCCTGCCCTATCCACGGCGCGCCCTCGCCGCCCATGTGCGTGAACGTCGATGTGTTGCGGTCCATCCATACCGCCATGAAATGGCAGCCGATACCGGCGGTGGCGCGGCTGCCCTCGGGCACCCGCGTCGACGTGTTGTGCGGGCAGCCGGAACAGAAGTAGGGCTGGCGGACCGAAGTGACCCGCGGGCGCGCGAGGGCCTTTTCCTTTGCGTCGAGGAAAGCGAGCCTTGCGCGATAGCGGTCGCCAAGAGCCTTGTCCAGGCCGAGCTTGGCAAAGCGCTTGGCCAGGGCTCTTGCAACGATGGCGGGCGAGTGCTCGTACTGCGCCGGCAGCAGCCAGGTCCCGGCCGGCTGGCCCGCGGACTGGCTCCACTCGCCGTTGTCGTCGAACTTGCCGACCACGCGCGGCGGCCGCTTGCCTTCTTCCCAGGTATAGAGCTCTTCCTTGATCTGGTATTCGATCAGCTGGCGCTTTTCCTCGATGACGAGGATTTCTTCGAGGCCTTCGGCGAAGCGGCGGGCGCCCTGCGGCTCGAGCGGCCAGGGCATCGCGACCTTGTAGACGCGCAGGCCGATGTCGCGCGCAACCATTTCGTCGATCCCGAGGTCCGCGAGCGCCTGCATCGTGTCGCCGAACGACTTGCCGGTCGTAACAATGCCCAGGCGCGCCTGCGGCGAGTCCCAGACGATGCGGTCGAGCTTGTTGGCACGCACGTAGGCGAGCGCCGCGTAGACCTTGTAGTCGAGGAGACGCGCCTCCTGCTCGAGAATTCCGTCCGGCCAGCGGATGTTGAGGCCGCCGGGCGGCAGCACGAAGTCCTGCGGGATCACGACGTTCACCCGATGCGGATCGACGTCGACGGAGGCACCCGATTCGACGACGTCGGTCACGCACTTGAACCCGATCCAGCAGCCCGAATACCGGCTCATGGCAAAGCCGTGCAGCCCGTAGTCGAGATATTCCTGCACGTTGGAAGCGTTCAGCACCGGGATCAGGCAGGCCTTGAGGATGTGCTCGCTCTGGTGGGCCAGCGTCGAGGATTTCGCCGCATGGTCGTCGCCGGCCAGGACCAGCACTCCGCCATGCTTCGAAGTACCTGCCGCATTTCCGTGCTTGAACACGTCGCCGCAGCGGTCTACGCCTGGGCCCTTGCCGTACCACATCGAGAAGACGCCGTCGTACTTCGCGCCCTGGAAGAGGTTGACCTGCTGGGTTCCCCAGATTGCCGTCGCGGCGAGGTCCTCGTTGACGCCGGGCTGGAACTTCACGTGGTGCTGCTCGAGGAATTTCCTTGCGCCGTGGAAGGATTGGTCTACGCCACCGAGCGGCGAGCCGCGATACCCGGAGACGAAACCAGCGGTATTCAACCCCGCGGCGAGGTCGCGATCCCTCTGCATCATCGGGAGGCGCACGAGCGCCTGGGTGCCGGTCAGGAAGACACGGCCGGAGTCGAGGGCGTACTTGTCGTCGAGCGAGGCTTTGGCGAGATCGGCGGCTGCGACCGGGGCATTCATCGATGGATCTCCACAGGAATCGTGTCTTCGAGGCGCGGCGCATCGTGCCGATCGCACGCGCGGACCGCCTTCGGTACCCGGAAATCGTGTCCCCGGGTATGCCGCTTTGAGACTAGCACAACCAAACTTACGGCTTCTCGGCAGGCTTGTCCCAATAGGGCTCGGGGCCGAAGGACTCGGCGAGGAAATCGATGAATGCGCGCGTCTTGGCGGGCAGGTGGCGGCGGTGCGGGTATACCGCGTAAATGGCCACGTCGCTGTCGAATGTATAGCCTGGGCAGAGCGCCACCAGCGACCCGTCCTCCAGGTGCCGGCGCACGTCCCAGGTCGATTTCAACGCGACCCCCAGGCCGGCGAGCGCCCATTCGCGCAGCACTTCCCAGTTGTCGCAGGCGTAATTCCCCTTCACCCGGACCTTGCCGCGCTTGCCGACCGGGCCTCGGTACTCCCACGTTTGCGTGAAGCCTTGTCCCCATTCGGCGAGCAGGCAATCGTGCGACGCAAGCTCTGCCGGGGTTTGTGGCGTGCCGTGCCTGCGCAGGTAGTCCGGGCTGGCGCACACCACGCGCCGGTTGGGCGCGAGCTTGCGCGCCGCCAGCGAAGAGTCCTCGAGCTCCGCAATCCGGATCGCGACGTCGAAACCTTCATCGATCAGGTTCACGCGGCGGTCCGAGAGGCTGAGCGCAAGCTGCAGCTTCGGGTATGAATGGGCGAACTTCGGGACCAGGGGCGCGATGTGCTGGTGGCCGAAGGCGGAGGACATCGCCACCCGGAGCACACCCTGCGGCTCCGCCCGGCCCGCGGAGATGGACGCATCCGCCTCTTCGATCTCGGCGAGGATGCGGGTGCAGTTCTCGTAGTAGCTGGCCCCTTCGTCGGTCAGGCTGGTCCGGCGGGTGGTGCGGTTGACCAGGCGCACCCCGAGCCGTGCTTCAAGTGCCGCCAGCCGACGGCTGACTACTGAAGTGGACAGTCCCAGTTCCCGGCCCGCGGCTGACAAGCTGCCGGTCGTCACAACCCGCGCAAAAATGGCCATTTCTTGCAGGTTGTCCGACATATTGTTGTGCTATTTGCAAAGGTGTTTTGAAAGAATGGCCTATTCTATTCTTGCTTGCAACACCTTACATTTAATGCACTGCAGCATCGACAAAGAGATTCAGGAATGGACGCGAGTGAGATCGAGTACATCGAAAGTCGGCTGGACGCTCGTCATGGCCGGTATCCGACGCCGGACGAATTGGAACGCTATGTTGTGAAAGCGCACCGCGAACGGAACCGGGAAATTGCGGGCCGATTCGCCAGCCTGGTCGACGGATTGAGGACTCTTGCCGCCGAAGCCCGGCGAATCGCGGTTGCGTGTACCGCGGCACGGCTGCACAAGCCGCGCGCCTGACAACGCAACGGTCGCGACCGCCGCAGCTTCCTCCTCCTCCTTTGCTGCGGCGGATTTGTCCCGCCCCGCGCCCCCGCGCGGGGCGGGGACGCGTTGAACCGCGTTCGACCTATGGCCCGTCGCGCCGGTCAGGCGATCGACTTCCACATGTCCAGATCGCGCTTTGCGGTCCAGATCCGCGGGTGCTGGATGCCGCTGGCCTCGTCATAGGCGCGCGACACGTCGAATGGCATGCAGTGCTCGTAAATCGGGTAGACCCCGTAGACCGGATCCATGCGACGCTTGGTCGCCTGGAAGACTTCTTTCAGCGTCTTGCCGGCCCTGACCCCGCGACGCGCCGAGTCGAGCAGTCCGCGCACGAAGTCCTGCGTGAACTTGATCGCTTTCTGCGAATCGGCCGCGGTTTTCAGCGCGGGCCCGCGCCCGGGCACCAGCGCCCGGGGTCTGAGTGCCGAAAGCCTTGCCAGTGTGGCCGGCCAGTCCTCGAGGTGCGCATCGCCCGTGTAGATGCCGGCCTTGTATTCGACCAGGTCGCCTGAGAACAGGACCTTCTGCGACGGGATCCAGACGATCGTGTCGCCCGCGGTATGGCCGCGGCCGGCATGGATGATCCTGACTTCGAGCTTTCCCATCATGACCGTCATTTCCTGCCTGAATGCGACGGTCGGCCAAGTGAGGCCCGGGATCGACTCCTTGCCGCGGAAAAGGCGCGGAAACCGGCCGATCTCGCTTGCCATGTCCTGCCGCCCGCGCTCGCGGATCAGGCCGAGCGTGGCCTCGCTTGCGATGATTTCCTGGGCCTTGTAGGCCGAGGCGCCCAGCACGCGTACGGCGTGATAGTGCGACAGCACCACGTATTTCACCGGCTTCGAGGTGACTTTGCGAATGCGCTTGATGACCTCCCCGGCCATCAGCGGTGTGGCCTGCGCGTCGATGACCATGACGCTGTCGTCGCCGACGATGACGCCGGTGTTCGGGTCGCCCTCGGCCGTGAAGGCGTAGGCGTTCGGGGAAAGCTTCTCGAACTTGATCTTCTTGGGCTTGAGATCGCCTTGGGACGCGAATGTGGCCATGGGAGGGCTCGACTGGTTGATTGAATGGGTCCGGCTGGCGCTTCGCGATCGTGCGGCCCGAAGCGGGGCTTTCAGGCGTGCGCCGGGTCGATCTGTTCCAGGCGATATCCGTAGTTGTAAACCGGCACCACGCGATATCCGGTCTCTGGCCGCAGGTCGAGCTTCTTGCGCACCTGGCTTACGTGGGTGTCGACCGTCCTGGTCGCGAGATCGCCGCTTTGGCCCCAGACAGCCTCGCGCAGGTGTCCCCGCGACATAAGCCTCCCCATATTGCGGAACAGGACCACCGCGAGATCGAATTCCTTGGGCGTGAGGTCAACCGTGGTGCCGTTGTGGCGAATTTCGCTGCGCTGAGTATCGATCTCGTACGGCGGGAAGCTGAGCTGCTTCTGCTCCTGCTGGGGATAGGCGCGGCGAAGCAGGGCATTCACCCGGGCGAGCAATTCCTGCCTGCGCGCCGGCTTGACCATGTAGTCGTCCGCACCGGTCTCGAGCGCAAAGACGATGTCCTCCTCGGAGTCGCGCACCGTGACGAACAGCACGGGCACTCGCTTCGAAACGTTGTCACGGATCCACTTGAGCACGTCCGCGCCGGAGACATCCGGCACCTGCCAGTCGAGCACGTAGATGTCGAAGCTCTCCCGGCCGGCGAGGCGCATGGCCTCTCGCCCGCTCGTGTAAGCGTGCACGTCGTGACCCGCATCGCTCAGCCAGCGCTTCAAGAGCGCGAGCTGGTCTGGGTCGTCTTCAAGTATCGCTATTCGCAAAGAACTCCCCGCCCTTGCGCTGTTTTCGTATTTGACAGAGTTTGACAGATGATAAGCCCAACCGGCGAGGTCTAGAAAGCTGGGTGCGATGCAGGGCGGTTCCAATGGCCGGTGCCGGCGCTTATGGCAGAATCACAAGTTTTTCTCACCGAGGTCACGACATGCGGATCGCAATACTCGGCGGCGGCACGATCGCCCGCCTGTTCCTCGAGCACATCCGGCGGGGCGATCTCGGCCCGGGAATCGAAGTCGCCGCGATTTGCGGGCGTAGCGCCGCCTCGAAGGGCGCCGGGCTGGCACGTGAATACGGTGTCCCGTTCGTTGTAGGCGTGGACGCGCTGGCGGCGGCGAAGCCAGATGTGGTGGTGGAGGCGGCTTCGCATGAGGCCGTCCGCCAACACCTCGTGAACCTCTTGTCCCGGAGGATCTCGGTGATCGTTCTTTCCGGGGGCGCGCTCGTGGACGACGCGCTGCGCGCCGCAGCGGAGCAGGCGGCCGAATCGAACAACGCCCTCCTGTACGTTCCCTCCGGCGGCATCGGTTCGCTCGACGCGCTGAAAGCCGCCTGCATCGCCGGTGTGGACGAGGCGTCGATCCAGGTCGCCAAGCCCCCGGCCGCCTGGAAGGAGATCCCCTATGTCGATGCAATGGGCGTCGACCTCGACAGCCTTTCGGAGGCAAAGGTCCTCTTCGAGGGGACGGCGCGCGAAGGTGTTCCCCATTTTCCCCAGAACGTCAACATTGCGGCCGTGCTTTCCATGGCCGGCATCGGTTTCGACCGCACAATGCTTCGCGTCGTGGCCGACCCGGCGTTGAAGCTGAATACCCACACGATCCGGGTCAAGGGCGCGAGCGGGGTGATCACGATCGTGCTGGAAAACGTTCCCTCGCCCGAGAACCCCAAGACGGCCTGGCTCGCCTGCTACAGCGCGCTCGCCGCCCTCAAGCTCGTCAATTCCCGGGTTCGTTACGGTACGTAGTAGAGACAGCGCTTTTTGTGAATGTGAGCACCCGCTCTGAATTTGTCCAAGCCGTCCGACACCGGAACATTCCGGTGCCGAACTCATTTTTTTGACTAACTGGCGGAATTGCCACATAATTTCAGGTTCCGCCGGAGGGGTGCCCGAGTGGTTAAAGGGGGCAGACTGTAAATCTGTTGGCCTTGCGCCTACGTTGGTTCGAATCCAACCTCCTCCACCAGGCAAGTTCCGGGCGACGCGGGCAATGCCGGGCGGGCGCGGTAAACGGACAAGGCGGCGAATGGCGGGCAAGTGGGTTTGTGGGGCATCAGGAACGAAGGCCAAAGGCGGGTGTAGCTCAATGGTAGAGCAGAAGCCTTCCAAGCTTACGACGAGGGTTCGATTCCCTTCACCCGCTCCAGCGAATTCGCCCATGTAGCTCAGTGGTAGAGCACTCCCTTGGTAAGGGAGAGGTCACGCGTTCAATCCGCGTCATGGGCACCAGGCAAGGCGGTACGGCAGCACAGCGAATGAAAGCGCGAGTAACCGCGCGGGCAAAGGCGAACTAAAACTTCACTCGGGAACATCATGGCAAAAGGCAAATTCGAACGGACCAAGCCGCACGTGAACGTGGGGACG